>NZ_UNRI01000003.1:0-576244 GCF_900537145.1 Dietzia sp. Alg238-R159
CGCTTCCCAATCCCGGCCGGCGTACTGGCTCGAGGCGCTGCCTGACCGGGTCGCCGCGGACTCCATCGTCAACCGCCTGGCCAACAACGCCCGCGAGATCAACCTCGGCGAAGTCGACATGCGCCGACAGCGCGACGACCAAGCCCGAGCCACTACCGGCTACTGGGAGTAACCCCCTGCGGTGCCGGCCCGCTTCACACACGGGCCGGTTCCGGGTCGCCGGAATGGCGGTACCAACTCGCCGGACCCGCGGTACCGACAAGCCCTATCTGCCACCAAGGGCGCGAGTGTGGAGTTTGTCCATGAACGGGCTACCTACGCCGCCGGCGCCCAAGATCCTCGAGCCGATCTGATGCTTTCGCTGCTCGGGGCGTTCGCCGAGTTCGAGCGGGCCATCATTCGTGAACGTCAGGCCGAGGGCATTGCCATCGCTAAGGCGAAGGGCAAGTACAAGGGTCGTAAGCGAGTCCTGACCGCCGAGCAGGTCGACAAAGCCCGGGCCCGCATCGAGGCAGGGGAGGGGCCATCAGTGATCGCCCGCAATCTCGGAGTTGGCCGATCCACGCTCTACCGCGCACTACAGCGCGTTGAAGCGGGCGGGCGTGGACGCACCAGCCACTGACCCCCGCCCTGAAGATGGTGGGTATCGCTAGCCACAGCAGCTCGACCGCCGAGATTCGGCACTCGGGAAGTGACCGCGGTTCTTGCTGACCTTGCGCAGTTTCTCCAGGCACGAGTCAGTGCAGCCGGAAGCCGGACGGGCCACCTATCCGACGCTGTCCCGGTGTGCCGGTGCTGTGGAACTGGCCGTGGTCTTGTGGTCACGCGGAGCAGTGCCCGGGGCAAGGATCGCTAGCAAGACTGCGGCTGCGGCGGTGAGGATTGCCAACGTAAGTGTGGCCTGACTGCTGCCGTTGACAAATGCCTCTTTGGCGTAGTCGACCAATGGTTGCGCCATTGGTCCGGCTTGTGCGGCGATCTCTAGGGCGGCGGCCAGGGAGTCGGAGACCGGACCGCGGGCAGGTTCGGGTAACTGAGGCAGGGCGGGTTGGATGTGGCGGGTGTATCCGGCGGCCAGCACACTGCCGGCCACTGCGATCCCCATCGCAGCGCCGATCTCGCGGGCCGCATCGTTGACTGCGGCGGCGACCCCGTGTTTGCTCTCCGGAGTTTCGGCGATGATCGCGTAGGTCGCTGGGGCTGTGCATAGTCCGAGCCCTGCGCTCATGATCAACAGCGGCCATAGCAGGTCGAGGTAACGTGCATCGACGGTCATCCGGCTGACCAGCATCAGGCCAACTGCGATGGTCGCCAGACCGGCGACGGTCATCACTCGTAGTCCAAATCGCTGTGACAGTCGGGGGGCGATCACCGAGATCACGATCAGGGGGACCGTCATCGGCACCAATCCCAACGCCGAGGCCAGCGGTCCGTATCCCAGGATCAGTTGCAGGTACTGCACCAGGAGTAGGAATACCCCGAAAGTGACCAAGAATTGGATGGCCACCGACAACGAGCCGGCGCTGAAGCCGCGCTTGGCGAACAACCGAACATCCAACAAGGGGGCCGAGGATCGCAGCTCAATCAGGATAAAAAAGGCTGTCGCCAACATGCCGGCCCCGGCGCTGGCGAGAACGATCGGGTCGGCCCAGCCCCGCGCGGGAAACTCGATCGTGGCGAATACGATTCCCGCAACCGCGACTGCAGCTGCCGCCGCGCCCACCCAGTCCACGGGAGGGTGATCATGCTGGCTGGACTCAGCGATCGTGCATGCCAGCGCGGCCAGTAGGGCTCCCGCTGCGGTCAGTCCGACAAATACCGACACCCACGACCAGCGCTCAAGCAACACCCCGGCGCCGAGGATGCCTAACACTGCTCCGGAGCCGGCGACTCCAGCCCACACACCTACTGCTCGGCCGCGATGAACGGCGGCGAAACCAGCAGTCAGAATCGATAGCGTCGAGGGCATTACCAGTGCAGCGCCCGCCCCGGCAATCGCTCGCGCAGCGATCAACCAGGCCGGGTCAGACAGCAGCAGGGGAAGTGCGGACGCAATGGTGAATATCGCCAGGCCTATTACGAGAACTGCGCGTCTGCCATAGCGGTCACCGATCGCTCCAGCGGGCAGGACCAGGCACGCCAGTACCAGCGTGTAGCCGTCGACGATCCAGGTCAGCTGGGCTTGCGTCGCTCCAGTCTCTACCGCAATCTCCGGTAATGCCGAATACAGTGCGGCCATGGCCGCGACGACCAACGCCACGGCTAGGCACGACACCGTGAGCATCCACCATTCGGCTCGGGTCCACCGGGATGACTCGGTGATGGTCTGTTGCGGTGAGTGCATCGCCGGCCCTTGCTGTGAGATGATCGGTCTTGGTCTGAGACAAGTAGTATCACAGTATCCGGCTGGCTGGACAGGTTAGCTTGGACGAGAAGTGACCGTCGGCCGAAGGGGGAGAGCGTGAACGACTGGGGTGCTGATCGGCTTGCTACGGACGACGATCAGCTCGATCCGCGACTGCTGCGCTCACGAAAACGATTGCTCGACGCTGCCACGCATCTCCTGAGCACTGGCGGTGTAGAGGCGGTTACCGTCGAGGCGGTCACTCGAATGTCAAAGGTTGCGCGGGCCACGCTCTATCGGCATTTCGGCGGGACCGCCCAGTTGCTTGCGGCGACCTTCGAGCGGCTGTTGCCTCGCGTCGAAGTCTCTGCCACCAGTGGGTCGGTACGCGACCAACTCATCGCGCTTCTCACGGCCCAAGCCGACCTGATTGACCAGGCGCCGCTGAACATTACGACTCTGGCTTGGCTGTCAATCGGATCAGTCGGCGGCGATCCTGCCGATTCGGCCGCGATCACCTCACTGCGTAGTCGAGTCATCGAGGAATACCGGCAGCCCTTTGACCGCATCCTCACACATCCTGACGTTCGAGCACAGCTCGGCAACGTCGACACCACCTTCGCGATCGTTCAACTCCTGGGTCCCGTCGTGTTCGCTCGCCTTACTGGGCTCTGCACCGTCGACCACGACGGATGCGTGCAACTCGTTGATGATTTTCTTGCTGCCCGCAAGCAGGGAGGCGAACCCATCCCGGCCGAGTCCATCCACGACCTGAACCGCCCTGGCGCCGGCGGATCTCGCTAAATCGGGGCTTCTTCTTGTCGGATGGGTGTGACCGCTCGATCGCCGAGGTCGCCGGGGAGGTGGCGAGGCAACCCTAGAGCCCGGTCGTTTCGGTGCGAGCGGCGGCGAGCCATCCGCTGCAGTCTGAGTGCGGCCGGAACTTCTACCGTCCAGTTTTGACTTCCCGATTAGTCAGGCTGCTGCAAGCGATCGCGAAGCTGACTCCAGAGCTTCAGCCAGTTGAAGCTCGAGCGTGGGCAGGAGGCTAACCGCCGAAGCCACACGTTCCAGCCGAGTACGCACATCGACCTCGTGCTCGATCCCGGCTCGGCCGGCCTCCGTCCATGTCTGTGCACAGTGTCTGGCGGCTACGGCGAGATCTTCGGTCGCGAGGTCACCGGTCAAACGTGCCACGTCCGCGCAGCCGTCAGCGAGCAGCTTTCGGAACAGGCCGCCACCGGTGCCGGCCTTCTCGATGAAAGCGCTCAAGCTGAATAAGAGGATCTCGAGTTCGTCAGCCGGTAGATGGGACCAAGTCCGGACATCAGCGGCGAGCTGGGCGACCGCTGCTAAGCCTTCGGAACCGCTCACCGCGGTCGTGAGATCAACGACTCCTGGCGGAGTTGGGTGGCGCATGTTCGCTGCCGATTGACGGAAAGCCGCTGCGGCAACCTGCGCAAGGTCTGGTAACTCATGCGGCCAGGCGATGCGGTACGTGGTGTGACGTGTCGGTTGTGGGAATGACATCGACGACCGTGCTCGAGCGAGAGCGTCGAACGGAACCTTTTGGACCTCGGCACGGTCGTTGTCAACAACGAAGGCGATCCTCTCCGCCTCGTCGTAACCAATTACCACGATATCGTGGCGACTCATTTGGAGCCGAACCCGCAGGTAGGGCAACTCCGCGATGTCGCCCCATATCAGGGCTGGCCTTCCGGCATCGACCTCCTGGCTAATCCACGACCATCCTTCTCGGGGATCGTCGGTCGTGAGCACTTGGACCTGTGCGCCCAGTAGATGGGGGAGATTTACTTCGAAATCGGAGTCTCTCCCTACCAGATAAAGCGGCGGGAAGAGGTCGCTCGAGCGCAAGTAGGACAGGCCAAGTGACCCCCCGAGGGTGAAGACGAGACCTTCATCGGGCGGTTCTTCCCAGCCGAGGCCTTGCCAGTGCAGGAGGTCTCGCATCGCGGCTGAGCCGCAGTGCCCCCCGACCCGATGTGGATAGTTCTCGATGAGCGTCTGGCGAGTCATCAGAGTTCCTTTCTGAACGGCAGGCGGGCACGAACCGGGCTCTCTTGCTGCGCCAGTGGGATGTCAGCGCCGTTCGTCGAGGCTCCGCCGCTGACCGTGCGAGTCTCGCTCGGGACTGGCTTACCCATTGCGCAAGGAATCGGGAGAACCCGTATGGGCGAAATCGGTCCGGACGAAAGGACGCTGCTGTGTGATGACCTGTTTGCTGAGCATGAAATCACGGGGACGATTGATGCAGTCTGCAGCAAGGAGTTCGCCATCACGGAGGTAGAAGCAGCTGAAGTCGCGGTCCCGGGTGGGGTCACCGCTGAGGACGACTTCGTCGTAACCGGTGTTGAGACCGGCGATCTGCAGCTTGAGATCGTATTGATCTGACCAGAACCAGGGCAGCGACACTGCGCTCTTGGACTTCCCGCAAAGGGTAGCCGCGGCGAGTTTCGCCTGATCGGTTGCTCCGGGTACGCACTCCAGCCGGACTCGGCGACCGTATCGAGAGATGTACTTGCTGGCACAGTCTCCGGCGGCAACGATGGCTGGGTCACTGGTTCGGGCGTGCTCGTCGATCACCACACCATCGTTCAGGGTCAAGCCCGCCGCCTCGGCGAGTTCTGTTCTCGGTTCAACACCGATACCCACGATGACCAGATCAGTCGGAATCGACTCGCCAGTAGATAGTGTGACCTCCCGGACGCAATCGTCTCCGACTAATGCTGCGACTTTGGCGCCCGTTCGGATATCGATGCCCTCCTCTCGGTGGATCCGCTCGAAGAACGTTGATACGTCGGGAGCAGTGACCCGCTTGAGGACGCGAGTGGTCGCCTCGAGCACGGTGACTTCCAGGCCCAGTGCCCGTAGTGAGGCGGCCGTCTCAAGTCCGATGTAGCCGCCCCCGACGATCACCACCCGCCGCCCGGGGGCGGCGGACGTGCGGATCAACTCGACGTCTGCGGCGGTACGAAGGTAATGGACCCCGGGGAGATCGGCCCCAGGAACGCGGAGCTGACGAGGGCGGGCTCCCGTGCACAGCGCGAGCTTGTCGTATGTCAGTGTGTCGCCGGTGCTCATAACGATGTGCCCAGCCGAGCGGTCGATCGCCTCCACGTGCGCGTTGAGAAGCTGGATTCGCTGCTTGGAGTAGAAGTCCGAACTGCGGATGGTGATCTCGTCGAGGGTGGTTTTCCCGGCGAGATACGCCTTCGACAGTGGCGGGCGCTGGTAGGGCACCGTGGGCTCCTCGCCGATGAGGACGATCTCACCGCTCCACCCGTCCTGCCGTAGGCTCGCCGCGAGTTGGGCTCCGGCATGGCTGGCACCGATGATGAGGGCTCGCTGCGATGTCATGTGCCGGATTTCGGGGTGAGGCGCACCATCATCTTGCTGATACCCCGCACGAAGTTGGACTGCACGTACTCGGGTTCGCCGACGACCTCGATGTTCTCGAAGCGGGGGAGCAGCTCTTCCCAGAGGATCCGCAGCTGCATTTCGGCCAGTCGGTTGCCCATGCACCGGTGTACGCCGAACCCGAAGGAGATGTGGTTGCGGACGTTGGCCCGGTCGATGATGAAGTCATCGGGCCGCTCGAACACACGCTCGTCGCGGTTGCCTGAGGCGTACCACATCACGACCTTGTCACCCTTACGGATGAACTGACCGTTCAAGATAGTGTCAGTCTTGGCGATTCGGCGCATGTAGGCCAGCGGCGTTTGCCACCGGATTATCTCGGAGACCATGTTGGGGATCAGGTCAGGGTTGGACTTGAGCTTTTCGAACTGGTCTGGGAACCGGTTCAGCGCCAGAACGCCACCACTCATCGAGTTCCGGGTCGTGTCGTTCCCTCCGACGATCAACAGCACAAAGTTGCCCATGAATTCCATCGGGCGGTCGATCAGATCCTTGGTGTTCTCGTTGCTCTGCAGCATGGTGACCAGGTCGAAACCGGGTTCCTCCCCCTCTGCTAACCGAGCCTTCTTGTCGTACCACAGAGAACTCAGACCGCTCGCCATCTCGCGCATTCCGTCGAACGTCTCGTCGAGGTCCGCAGGACCACCGTTCGCTTCCTCGAACGAAGTTGCAATATCTGACCAGTACACGAGTTTGTGACGTTCCTCGTATGGGAAGTCCAAGAGCGTCGCGAGCATTCGAGCTGTCAGTTCGATCGAGACAGCCTGGACCCAATCGAACGGCTGATTCACCGGCAAGTCGTCTAGTACCTCGCGAACCCGAGACCGAATGAGCGTCTCCATCTCGCGCAGGTTCTTCGGCGCCACCACCCCCTGCACAGCTGCTCGCTGCACGTCGTGGCGCGGTGGGTCCATCGCGATGAACATCTCAATATCGAGAAAACGAGGCGGGGCCCCGATCACTATCATCGGCTCGGCGGAGAAGACCTCATGGTTCTTATCGACCGCGATGATGTCTTCATGTCGGGTCACTGACCAGAACGGCCCGAACGCACTGTTGGGCTGAAAGTGGACCGGAGCCTCGTTTCGCAGGCGCTCATAGTAGGACTGCCAGCGGCCTTGGCGATAGAGAAAGGGATTACTGAGGTCGATGTCGGCGAGCTCGACATCCTCGACGGGAGGAATGGGACTCTCTACGAAGAGCTTCTTCCCATTCGTCCTTGTCACCCAGCGCCGAGTCCTGTCGTACAGATGGGCGCCCCGGATCTGAAGATCCATCGGGATGGCCGACCGGATTCTGTCCCCGACTTCTACATGATTGCTTGACACGACTCTTGATCCCTTCGTCGTTACATCTGGAACTCTGGCACCTGGACGACCAGGCCGTCCCAATCCGCGGACGCGGTCATCTGGCACGACAGTCGAGAGGTCGGCAGCCTTTCCGGGTTCATTGCGAGCATTTCCTCTTCACTTGCTCCCGGGAGGCCGACCTGTTCGGACCACTGCGGATCAACGATGACATGACACGTGCCGCACGCGGCTTCGCCTCCGCAGTCAGCGTCAATCCCGGGCACCGCGTTGTTGACGGCGATCCGCATGAGTGACTGCCCCTCCTCTAAGGGCACCACGTGCTTCTCTCCCTCATGTGAGACGAAGGTTACGACTGTCATCGCTGGCTCCTGCATGGTTGTTCGGGTAAAAGCTGCTCACAGCATTGCTAACAACGACGACTGCGGCTAGGTTGATTGAGGGCAGAAGCTTGTTAATTTGGCTCAGAAGGCGGGGGCGATGAATCTTGATCGCGAGGGCGTGCCACCGCTCGTGTTCGCGCAGTTACTTGAGAGCCCAGTTCTGGAGCAAGACGCCGTTGCACGGTTTCGCGAGATCATGGATCGTGAGCGAAGCGACGTCGAGTCACTTCTCGCCATCAACGCCCAAGTTCCCCTGCGGTGGATCAGGGAAGCCTTGCCCGACCTCGACGTTGACCAAGCAACGACCCTCGGTTTGGCGTTCGCCCAGCATGCTCATCTGACGTCCTTCGGACCATTAAGCGTCCCACTAGTAAGCGCAGGTTCCGCAGGCGAGATATTGGAATTGCTTGCCTACCTGCCGCTAATAACTCCAGCCCTGAGTGCGCAGTTCTACGCAGGTGGACACGGAGTGTCTGTCGCGCTCAATGGGCAGACGGGCGATCGAGTCCTAGACTCCCTAGTGGTCACCTACTGTGGTGCGGTCCTGCTGAGGCTGCTGAATATACTCGTTGGCGATGCACCAGACATCACACTCTCACTGGGTTGGCCCGCTCCGGAAGGTCTGCCCGTGGATCAGGATCGGTTAGCTGGTCGCCTGGTATTTGACGCTTCACTGTCCATTCTGCATTTTCCCGTTGACGCGGTCAATCACGTCTGCCGGTTCTCTGACCCCGTGGCGTATCGACTCGCTATCAGTGACTTGCAGCGAAGGCTCGACGAGCGGAGTAAAATCGCCTCGTATTCGGACAAGGTGAGACGTCTGATAGAGAAGCGTCCCGCAGATTGTGGAAGTCAGTGGATTGCAGACGAACTCTCCATCTCTACGAGCACACTTAAGCGGCGCCTCTCTGAGGAAGGGATGACCTATCGCGGACTGCGCCAGTCGGTCATTCGTGAGTACGCGATTCTTCGTTTACTGGACGGATCTGTGTCCGCGAGCGAGATCGCCACGGACCTCGGATATAGCGACCTCGCCAGCTTTTCACACGCTTTCAAGCACTGGACCGGCCACCCGCCGACGGGGTTCCGTCGTAGGTAGCGCTGCCACTTGGTTGACTCGTACAGGGCAACTGGCAATGCACGGTGCCTTCAGCTTCGCCCTTTCTTTGGGCGTGGCGTTCAATAGCTTCAGGCTCCGCCGACACCCTCGACGTATTCGGGCCTGGTGCTCGCGGCGGTGAGTTTGGCCTAAGCCCTCGAGTTTCTCTGTGACTGCAAAAAGTGTTCAACCTCGACCACGATGAACAGGGCAGTGGCAGTAATAACAGTGCGGCCCTCTGCATCCTCCATCGTGGACTTGAGGTCCAATTTCCGGCCATCGCGAGACCGAACTGCAGCGCGCAGGATGTACGGGGTGTCGAGTAGTGCTGGCGCAAGATACTCGAGCTCGAGACGGCGCGTCACGGCGAGCTCGCCGACCGAATACAGCAAGAAGCCGAAGAGGTCGTCAATCACGGTCGCTACCGCGCCGCCGTGTGCAATGCCCGGTGCCCCGACGTGGCGCTGGTCGAACTGGTGGTGTGCGACGACGCCGTCTCCGTCACGCCGTACCGAGAGGAAGTGACCATTCGGGTTCTCTGGTCCACAGCCAAGGCAGTTGGGGTGGTGGGGAGGAAGCTCGGAGGAACCGGATTCCATGCGCGTGAACGAGGCCACCCAGTTGTCGATATCGGTACCTATCGGCTCGCCGGCCTTGTCGCGAAATGTGTCCATGTCCAGACCTTCCTGTCGATGAAGTTGTACTGGGTGCGATACCTCGGCTTGTGGCGACGGAGATATCGCCGACACCCGCACGTCCGACCCGTGACCCAACCTTTGACCGGGACGTCCAAGGGGCCCTGAGGCCCGATGCGGGTGGCCTGAGCAACTGGCTGTCGACGGCACGATAGTCAGGTCGACAAGGCCGACTGAGCCGGGACACCTTGTACTGTACGAACATACAGTAAGCGGTACCGACGTATAGTCTAGTTTGGGGTCCGTAGGCTCGACCGCAACTGAAGGGGAACCGCGTGAATCGTTCCGCACCAGGCGCCGCGGGCCAGGATCTCACTGCCAAGGCGCGCATCCGCAACGCCGCACTGGATCTCTACGCCGCCAACGGCGAGGACGGCACTTCGTTGCGAACCGTGGCAACCGCGGCCGGAGTGACGGTGGGTCTCGTGGTCCATCACTACGGCACGAAGGACGGCCTTCGCGAGGCGGTCGAGCGACTGGTCGTAGAGCATTTCGCTACCGCACTTGCCTCGGCGCCCGTGGACATCCCAGGCGCCGACATCGCCCGGATCCGCAACGACGCGGTTGCCGACATGCTGGTCAGGCGTCCCGAGGTGGTGAACTACCTGCGCCGCTCATTGCTAGATCCCGGCGGTCAGCGAGGTGAGTTACTCGAGCGACTCACCGAGCTGACACACCGGGAAGTGGCGGCTATGCGGGAATCTGGCGCGGCGTCCAGGGTCCGCGCCGATGCTGTCCAGGTGGTCGACGTCATCGTCACTCAGCTGGGCCGCTTGTTCCTCCAGCCGCTCGTGGACTCGATGTGGTCCCATCTTGGGACGTTCACCCACACCGGAGGCCACGACAAGCCGGAGCTGAGTGTTCGCGTCACCGAGACATTGGCAACCGGTCTCCCCCACAGTGGACTCCACTCTTAGGGGCAAGAGAACGAGATCCTGTGGCACGCCGTTGCCTCTCTGTCGCAGGTGAACCCGCTAGATGTACTGACCACGGACGTTGTGTCACCGGTCGGCATGGCGGGATGACATGAGGAAGACCTCCGTGTGAGGTGTGAAAGCGACCAAGCAACCACACCCACAACGGAGGTCTTCATGTCCCACGCTAACGCCCCGCTGACTCCGACGGGAAGACTGCGTCTGGCTCGGTGTGTCGTCGAGGACGATTGGGTACCGCGGCGAGCGGCGGAGCGGTTCGGTGTCTCGGTCACCACCGCCCGCAAGTGGGCCCGCCGGTACCGGCAGCTGGGCAAGGACGGCATGGTCGACCGCTCCAGCCGCCCGCACCACAGCCCGACCCAGACGCCGCGGCGGCGGGAACGCCGCGTGCTCGGTCTGCGCGTATCCCGCCGGTGG
The DNA here is from genome assembly GCF_900537145.1 of Dietzia sp. Alg238-R159. Classification (NCBI taxonomy): domain Bacteria; kingdom Bacillati; phylum Actinomycetota; class Actinomycetes; order Mycobacteriales; family Dietziaceae; genus Dietzia; species Dietzia sp. Alg238-R159. The sequence continues at coordinate 10,619 of NZ_UNRI01000003.1, forward strand.
GGCCCGGCCCGGATCGCCTACCACCTGGGCATGCAACCGTCCACGGTGCACAAGATCCTGTCCCGCTACGGCTGCGTCAGGTTGGCGTTCACCGACCCGGCCACCGGCGCGCCCGTCCGGGCGCACACGCGGCGCCCGCGTCGCTACGAGCACGAGGCGCCGGGGGATCTGGTGCATGTGGATATCAAGAAGCTCGGCCGCATCCCCGACGGAGGCGGGCACAAGGTCCACGGCCGCGCCAAGGGCAAACGTGACCGCAAACGCGGGATGGGCTACTGGTACATCCACAATGCCGTCGACGACCACTCACGCCTGGCCTACAGCGAGCTCCTAGAAGACGAGCGCAAGGAGACCGCCGCCGGATTCTGGCACCGGGCCCACGCCTACTTCGCCGACGCCGGGATCACCGTGCGGCGGGTGCTGACCGACAACGGCTCCTGCTACCGCTCCCACGCCTTCGCCGAGGCCCTCGGAGGCAATATCGCACACAAGCGCACCCGCCCGTACCGCCCGCAGACCAACGGCAAGGTCGAGCGCTACAACCGCACCATGCTCGAGGAATGGGCCTACGCCACCGCGTACGTCAGCGAATCCGACCGCGCGGCTCGCCTACCCGCATTCCTGCACCACTACAATTTCCACCGCGGCCACACCGCGCTACGAGGCGCCTCACCCGCAGACCGCGTACACAACCTGCGTGGGCAGTACATCTAGGTTCCGCACCGAGGGGCTGTACTCACCTGAGGCGGCGGGCCAACTGCGTGATGTCCGTGACCTCGAGGTCCGGGCTGGTGAAATGCTTCGGGTACATGCCGTGGGTGCGGTTGATCCATGCCGTTCGCATACCGATCCGGTGGGCGCCGTCGATGTCCCAGGGATGGACGGCCACGAGCATGGCGTCCGAGGGGGCAACGGCGCACTGCTCGAGTGCGAACTCGTAGGCAGGGGCGGCTGGTTTCCACGCGCCGGCGGAGTCGACCGACAGCAGCAAGTCGAAGTCGCGTCGCACACCGGCTGACGTGAGCAGCTTCTCGGCGACCTGTGTCGAACCGTTGCTGAGGGTGACCAATCGGATCCCCAGCTCCGTCAACGCCGAGACGCCGTCGGCGACATCGGGATGAGGATCGAGTCCGACGAACCCGCTCATGATGTGCTCAATCGCCTCGTCGAGAGGTCGGTCGAGCTCCACCTCCGACAGCATGACCTGCAGGAGCCCGGTGCCGATGTCAGCGAACGGGCGAGCGGCACCTGCGGCGGTGAGGGCGAAGCCGTCGCGCAGGAGGTCGGCGAACCACAGGGGATACATCGAGCCGGGTGCCCCGACGTCGGAGAACCGGGCCGCCATCGCCGTGGTGTCGGACAGGGTCTCGTTGACATCGAACACGATCACCTGCGGGCGGCGAAGTCCAGGCCCGTCGGCCTGGTGCTGTTCGGGATTGACTGGCGTCTCGGTCACGTAGAGACCTCCTGGTCACCGGGTTCGCACCATGCTATGCGCCAGCGGGCTGCGCGGCCGGAACACCTGGCTAGGGTGGGCGCATGGACGCCGACATCAACTTCTACTTCGACCCGGTCTGCCCCTTCGCCTGGATGACCAGCAAGTGGGTGCGCCAGGTGCAGGCGCAGCGCGACTACACGGTCGATTGGCGGTTCATCTCGTTGCGCCTGGTCAACGCCGGTGTCGACTACGACGCGCACTTCCCCCCTGAGTACGAACCCGGCCACACCGCCGGGCTGCGGCTCCTGAGAGTGGCGGCTCGAGCGCGAGCCGAGCACGGCCGGGAGGCGATGGCGCCGCTGTACGCCGCCTTCGGGGCGCGCATCTTCGACACCGCTCCGGACGCCGGCGACGACCGCAGCGAAGGCGACGAGCGTGAGCGGCGCGGCACGAGCGAGTTCGCCAGGCTGGTCCTCGCCGACGCTGATCTGCCGCTCGAACTGGCGGACGCCGTCGACGACGAGTCGTGGGACGCCGAGATCCGCCGGGAGACCGACGAGGCGCTCTCGCTGACGGGCAAGGACGTGGGCACGCCCATCATCCACTTCGAACCGCCGACCGGCGTCGCCTTCTTCGGACCCGTGATCAGCCGGCTGCCACACGAGGACTCGGCGGCCGAGCTCTGGGACCACGTGGTGGGGCTCGCCCGCTTCCCGGGTTTCGCCGAGCTCAAGCGCAGCCTGCGCGAGAAGCCGCAGCTCGCCGCGTTCGGAGTCGACGCGGACACGGTCGGCACGCAGGAGGACTGGCACGGCGGAAGCCGTCGGCAGAAGAAATGATGATGGCCGTTCGCGCCACCGTCGCGGGACTGGCGGCGATACTCGCCTGATGGCTATCGATCCCCGCGGAAGAGGCCTCAAGCGCTACCTCGCCGACGACCCCGGCGGCCCGGTCGTGATGCTGAACCTGCTCCGGTTCGCCGATGGTGGGCGAGAGGACTACGCGAAGTACGCTGCGGCGCTGAACGAGACGTTCCTCCCCCGCTACGGCGCTGAGGTTCTCTACGCGGGTGACGGTTCCACAGCCCTGGTCGCCGAGACCGGCCAGGACTGGGATGCCGTTCTGCTGGTCCGATACCCCAGTCGCGCCGCGTTCAGCGAGATGGTCGCCGACCCCGGGTACCAGACCGTCACGGAACTGCGTACGAGCGCCTTGCAGGAAGCGGTGCTCCAGGCCACGACCCCCTGGGCCTGACTCCGACCCGCGGGGGCGGTCGATTCCGTCGCGCATGCCCGAGTGCGATCGCGCGCAGAATGCGGGACGCCGGGGCTACTGCTGGGCTCGTCGTCGTCGACCCGTGACGGCATGGAGCACCAACGCGAGCATCACTGTCGCGCAGCAGATCACACCCACGCCGAACGCCATGGTGATGCCCTCGTCGGTCGAGTACGCGGAGTCGGAGGGGTGCGCGGCGAGGACGGCGGCCGACAGGGCCGCGCCGACCGCGCCGCCGACCGTGCGGAGCACCTGGTTGAAGCTCACCGCGCTGCCGAGCTGGTCCACCGCCACGCTGCGGGCGATGAGCGCGGGCATCGCGGCGTAACCCGAGCCGATCCCGGCGCCGAAGAGGAACATGCCGATCGCCAGCGTCCAGAAGTCGCCGTGCCGCAACCACAACAGCACCGACGCCACTGTCATCACGGCCGCGCCGACGGGCAGGAACACCGCCATGTCGTAGCGGCGGGACAGGGCACGGACCGTGCGGTTGGCCACCAGGCTGCCCACCGACAGCGGCGCCATCATGAACCCCGCCCACATCAGTGGCACGGCCAGGCCGAAACCGGTGTCCGCGGGTGCCTGCGCCACGAGGCTCGCGATGGACAACCCAATGTACATCGCGGTGCCCAGGCCGATCGCGGTGGCGTTGGCCAGCAGGACCTCCGGCCGGCGGACCACGCGGAGGTTGACCAGGGGATGCAGGGTACGGATGCTGTGCACGATCCAGAAGAGCAGAGTGTTCAGCGCGACCACGAGGACGACGAGCGCCGTCGCGGACCCCCAACCCCAGGTCTGCCCCTCGGAGATCCACAGCAGCAACGCGGCCAGCCCGCCGCCCAGCAGCAGGGCCCCGCCGATGTCGAACGGCGTGCGGGGCGCGAGCGGATCGGGGCCCGCAGGGATGAAGCGCCAGACGCCGAACGCCGCGGTGGCCACGAACAGCGCCGCGAAGGCGAACGCGGCCCGCAGGTCGAACGTCGCCGCGAGGATGCCGGTGAGCGGATAACCCAGTCCCATCCCCACCGACACGGTGACCGAGAGCGTCGAGATGGTGGGCTGCGATTCGGTGTAGGTGAGGTGTCGGCGCGCCAGGGCGATGGTGATGGGCACCGTGCCGTAGAGCAGTCCCTGCAACGCGCGGCCGACGAGGAATACGGTGAAGTTCGGCGCGACGGTGGCGATGATCGATCCGAGGAAGATCACACCGAGGCTGGTCAGCAGCAGTTTCCGGGTATGGGGGCCGTCGGCGAGGCGGCCCATGATCGGGGTCGCGACCGCGCCGACGAGCAGGTTGGCCGTGAGCATCCACTGCGCCGTGCTCACGGGGATGCCGAACTCCGCGGAGACCGACGGCACCAGCAGCATGCCGAGGGAACTGACGATCGAGCTGGTCAGGGCGGCGTAGACCAGGGCCTGGACGAACCAGCGGGGCGCCGGGCGCCGGTGAGGGGTCACCGGGCGTCCTCGGAGTCGAGGCGGCGGAGCAGGGGGACCGCGGCCGCGAGACGGTCGCGCTCGGCGTCATCGAGGTGGTCGGCGATCGCGTGGGCCAGCCAGTCCTGGCCCGCGGCGCGCTCGGTGCGGAGCTGCTCGCACCCGCCTGCGGTGATGGAGACGAGGGTGCGTCGGCCGTCGGCGGGGTCCGGGCTGCGGGAGACGAGTCCGAGATTCTGTAGTTCGCGGACGGCGTTGGCGACGGCCTGGTGGCTGATCCGCTCGAGGCCCGCCAGGTCGGTCGCGGCCAGGGGTCCGCGCTGCTCCAGGTGGGACAGGATCCCGACCTTGCCCATCGACAACGTCCGGTGGGAGTTGAACCGTCGCCACAGGGGGCGCAGCGCGTGGCGGAGATCGTCGGCCAGGGCGGCGACGTCGGGCGACGGGGTAGCGGTCGGGTCGGCGGGTGGTCCAGCGGGCGGGTCGGCGGGTGTCACTCCGACGAGTCTACAACCAGATTGCGCAATCTGCTTGCGCAAGGGTGGGGGTGCGCGGTGGGGCGCATCGACAAGAGCGTTCCGCACACCTGCCTCTCGGCGAATGTGTGCGGAACTGCCTTGTCGACGCCGGGCCCGGCGGGCCGGGCCCCCGGAGCAGTCGGCCTCAGTAGGTCCCGCAGTTGCTGGGCGCCGGGACGCCGCGCACGCGGTCGTCGAGGTACCGCAGGGTGCCCTCCAGGCCGGTGAGCATGGGTGCGGCGTGACCGATCACCAGGCCGGGCGCGACTGGGGGCATCGGGTCGATGACCATCTCCACGGTGACGCCCTGCGCGCACCAGTCGCGACCGAGCTGCTGGGACTGGTGGCCGGGGACGACGTCGTCGTTCACGGGCGAGAGAACGCGCACGGGTGTGGTGGGCGCGAGCCGGCCGATCCGCTGACGCTCGAGGAATCCCGTGAGTACCGGCTCGGAGCGCACGATGTCGCCGGCCGACCGGCCCGAGACCGTGTAGGCGGTGGTGCGCTGGTGGAAGAACTGGACGGCGGTCTCGCCGATGCACTGGTCGGCGGTGGTGGCGAGCATGGCCCGGCCCCGGTCGTTGAAGTACGGGTCGATCAGCGGGCCCATCTCCGGGTAGGCGTCGAGCAGGCTGTTGAGCGAGTAGCCGATCACGCCGGCGATCGCGGTCCCGTCGACCTGCTCGAGGGTGGCCAGCAGATCGGCCGGCGGAGAGCCCGCGGCGGTGCCGACGAGGTTGACCTCCGGCGCGTACTGCGGGTGCAGTTCGGCGGCCGCGGCGACGGCGCCACCGCCCTGGGAGTAGCCGGTGAAGACCGTGCGGGCGTCCGGGGCGATGTCGGCGCCCGGCACCGACGCCGCGACTCGCGCGAGGTCGAGGACGGCACGGGCCTGGGATTCGCGATTGATGTACGAGTGCAGGCCCGGCGTGCCGAGGCCCTCGTAGTCGGTCATCGCGACGGCGTACCCGCGGGCGAGCAGGGCGTAGGCCTGGATGAGCTCGTACCCGAACCCGACGCCCGGCGGGTCGGTGCGGACGGTGGCGAGGTTCTGGAACGTCTTGGATGGCGCGCAGTGGTCGGCCTGGCCCTGGGTGCCCGGCGCGACGACCGCCAGCGGACGCGACCCGGGTCCGGTCCACGGTGCGCGCGGCTGCAGGTAGGCGCCGGTGACCGCGATCGCCTGGCCGCGCGACCCGACGGAGGTGTACATGATGCGCTGCGCGTCGGTGGACAGCGGACCGGCGCCGTCGGAGATCGGTTCGGCGCCGGGGATCGGCGGGATCGCTCCGGCCAGCGGGAACGGCTCGGTCTTGATGAGCTCGCCGGAGGTCGCGGGCAGGTCTGCCGGCGGCTGGTAGAAGGCGGGCGCCGGGTCGTTGGACGATCCCTGCGCTCCGGCGGCGGGGGCGACCAGGGCCCCTCCGGCGACAGCGGTGGCGATGGCGGTGGCGAATGCGGCTGCGCGCATCGCGGTTCGACGAAGTGGCACGGTCCCCCCGGACTGATTGTGTTCTGGCTCACGAAGTTGAGCAGAGTCTAAGTGAATGCTGTGTGCGGCGGGCACTCCGGTCGTGCGTCGCCCGTCAGCGCGGTTGGTCACCGCGGCCGGGTGGCGGCGAGAATCACGTCGACCACCCGGTCCACGGCGTCCGGGGGCAGCGGGCGGCCGCTCATGAGCGGCGTCAGGAGTAGCGGTGCCACGAGCGTGGTCACGACGGTGTCCGGATCGAGGTCGGGGTTGAGGTCACCTCGCGCGCTCGCCAGCGACGCCATCTGCCGCCAGGCGTCCAGGGCGGGTTGGTAGCGCGCGGTGACCACGTCGGCGAGCTCGGGATGTGACCGAGTGGCGAGGAGCGCGCCCGTGGCGAGCTCCACCGGGTCGGCCGCGAACGCGGCCAGGGCGTGGGCGAAGTCCCGCACGTCGCCCTCCCAGTCCCCGGACGTCGGCACGGGAACCCGGAGGACGTGCTGGTCGAGGGCCTCGGCCACGAGGTCGGTGGTGGTCGGCCACCACCGGTACAGGGTCCGTCGGTTCACGTCCGCCCGTTCGGCGACCTCCACCATCGAGAACTGCCACCGCCCCTCGGCGAGGAGCGACAGGACCGCCTCCCCGACGGTGCGACGGACGCGGTCGCTCCGGCCGCCCTCGCGAACCCGGCGCCGTTCCGGTCTCGGCGCGGGCGGCCGGGTCGGCGGTTCCTGCTCCACGTTCGCGCCCCCGGATCCGGTCTGGTGGATTTCGTTGAGACTACCTCGCCCTAAGTGCACACTGTGATGACTTAAGTGTGATGCACTCGCAGCATCAGTCCACCCGCTCAGCGACCGTCCAGGGGACCCATGACCGCCGATCCCACCTACGACCACATCGTCATCGGCGCCGGGCCGATCGGCGCCGCGACCGCCCGGCACCTGGCCGAGCGGGGGGATTCCGTCCTGGTGATCGGCCCCGAGGAGCCCGCGGGCTTCGCCGACCATCAGGGCACGTGGGCCGGGCACTATGACCAGGGTCGGATGTGCCACGTTCTCGAGATCCCCGTGGTCACCGGGGTGCTCACCACGCGGTCGATCCGCCGGTTCCCCGAGCTCACGCGCCGCACAGGGGTCGAGTTCACGACCGGCGTCGAGTGCCTCTCGGTCAACCCCGCCGACGCCGCCGGTGACGCGGCCGGGGAGTGGTTCGACCGCGACGTCCTGGCCGCCAACGCCCGCGACCTGGGCGTCGACGTGCACCTCCTCGACGAGGAGGGCCTACGTCGGCGGTACCCCGCGGTGCGGTTCGAACCGGGCCACGTGGGCGTGGTGCAACCCGGCGGGATGATCGTCAACCCGCGGGCGCTGGTCCGTGCCGAACTGGCCGCCGCGTCGGCGGCGGGGGCGGTACTCGTCCGGGACGAGGTGGTCGCGCTCGAGGGCGGCGCGGGGGGTGGCGATGACAGCGGCGATGACGACGACAACAACGACGACAACAACCACAACGACGACGACAAGGTGGTCGTCACGGCCGGGGGAGTGCGACTGCGAGGTCGGTCGATCGTGCTCGCGCTCGGCGCCGCCGTCAACGCCTCCGGCCTGCTGCCGCGGCCACTGCAGCTGTTCACCCTCGGGGCGACCGTCGTGCTGGTGGAGGTCGACGATCCGGGCGGGATCGACCTGCCCGCGACGATGTATCTCAAGCATCGCGACGGCGCGCAGCAGTTCGGCGGAGTGGTGATGCCGCCGGTTCGGTACCCGGACGGTCGCTGGTACCTCAAGGTCGCCGGCAGCAGTGTGCGCGAGACGCCCCTGGGCTCTGCCGAGGAGATCGCGTCCTGGGTGCGGACCGGCGGCGCCTCCGCGGACGTCGACGACGCGCTGGCGGTGTTGACCGATCTCCTGCCCGGCGTCCGCCTGGGGCGGGCGCACACGCGCCCGTGTCTGGTGTGCGCCACCAGTACCAACCACCCCTACATCGACCGTGTGGACGACCGCACCGTTCTGGCGGTCGAGGGAGAGCGGGGTGTCATGGCCGCGGACGAGATCGGCCGACTCACCGCGGATCTCGCCGCCACGGGGAGGTGGACGGATCCGCTGCCCCGGGACGTGTTCCGTGCCCGGTGGGCGGCGTAGCGGCGGGGAAGTCGTCGACTGTGGTCGGCCGGCGGGTCAGGCGTGCATGCCCACGGTGAACCACCGGGTCGCCTCGTCGACGATGTCGTCGATGCTCGCGCTGGTCTCGGATTGGAGCCAGGCGGTGATGAGTTCGCCCAGGCCGCCCACCAGGAGGCGGGCGCTGATCTCGTCCCGGGGGGTGGGCAGGGCGCGGTCCCCGAACAGTGTCCGGGCCTGGGTCACGACGAGGGCCGCGAAGTCGCGGTACAGCTCGTGGCGGCGCTGGCGGAGGGTCGGGACGGTGGCCGACTCGATGATCGCGACCCGTCCCTTGCGGGGGTCGTCGGTGAGTAGTGCCGCGAAGGCGGCCAGGGCGGCGTGGGCCCTGGCCGCGGCGTCGCCCTCGGTGTCGGAGAGTGCGGCCAGGACGGCGGTACGGACCTGGTCGGCGATCTCGTCGACGAGGGCGAGGAGCAGCTGGTCACGGGCGGTGAAGCTCTCGTAGAAGTAGCGCTCCGTCAGGCCGGCCTCCGCGCAGATCGCCGTCATCGTCGTCCGCTCGACACCGCGGGTGCCGACGAGCTCCAGGGCCGCGTCGAGGAGTTGGCGCCGGCGGGATGCGCGCCGCTCCTCCGCGCTGACGCCTCGGTAGCGGCGCGGGGTCGCGTTCATCCCTCAATCTTGACAGGGCCCCCTGTCTGATTCAAACTCGTTCCAAACTGACAGGACCGTCTGTCAGACAGGTGGTGGGGCCGTCGCGAACGGACGTCTCCACTCGGAGGTCAGGGGATGCTCGTGACACGAACGCTGGCGAAGGCACCGATGGACAGTGGGCTGGCTCCGGTCCCGGGAGACGGTGGTCTACCGCTCCTCGGTCACGGTCTGGACTACCTGCGGGATCCCATGCGGCTGTGGGAGAAGCGCTACCACCGGTACGGGCCGGTCTCGTGGTTCCGCGCGTTCGGGACGAGGATCGTGGCGCTGCTCGGGCCGGAGGCGTCGGGAGTGGTCCTCCAGAACCGGGACAAGGCGTTCGCCAACGGCGAGGCGTGGCAGTTCCTCATCGGGCCGTTCTTCGACCGCGGCCTGATGCTCCTGGACTTCGACGAGCACATGGCCCACCGCCGCCTCATGCAGGAGGCGTTCACCTCCGACCGCCTCGCCAGGTACGCGGCAGCGATCGACCCGGCGGTCCGCACCGCCGTCGAGCAGTGGCAGCCGGGGGAGCGCGTGGAGGTCTATCCCCGGCTCAAGCAGTTGACGCTGAACCTCGCGGTGGAGGTCTTCATGGGCGGCGCCCCCGGCGCCAGCCAGGCGCGCCTCGATCAGGTCAACGCCGCGTTCATCGACTGTGTCCAGGCGGCGACCGCGCTCGTGCGGTACCCCGTGCCGGGCGGGCGTTGGCACCGCGGCCTGGTTGGTCGACGCCGGGTGGAGGAGTTCCTCCGCGAATACCTGCCGGCCAGGCGGGCGGGCGACGGCGACGATCTGTTCTCCGTGCTGTGCCGGGTGGAGGTCGACGGCGAGCGGTTCAGCGACGACGACGTCATCAACCACATGATCTTCCTGCTCATGGCCGCGCACGACACGTCCACCATCACCATCTCGACGATGATGCAGTACCTGGGCCAGCACCCCGAGTGGCAGCAGCGGTGCCGCGAGGAGTCCCTGGCGATTCCGGGCGACACGATCAGCTATGAACAGCTCTCGCAGTTGAGGTCGCTGGACCTGGTGATGAAGGAGTCGCTGCGCCTGGTGTCGCCGGTGCCCACGATCGCGCGCACGGCCGTCAAGGACACCGAGGTGCTGGGTCACTTCATCCCGGCGGGGACGATGGTGGCGATCGCCCCCTACTTCACCCACCACCTCGAGCAGTACTGGCCCGATCCGGAGGTCTTTGACCCCGGCCGGTTCTCCGACGAGCGCCGCGAGGACAAGGTCCACCGTCAGGCGTGGCAGCCCTTCGGCGGCGGCGTGCACAAGTGCATCGGCATGCACTTCGCCGGCGCCGAGGTCTCACTCGTGCTGCATCACCTGCTGCGCACCTTCGAGTGGCACGTCGACCCGGACTATACGGCCCCGATGGACATGAAGTCGCTGCCGTTCCCGAAGGACGGGCAGCCGATCCGTCTGCTGCGGCGGGCCGGAAATTCAGAGAACTCATAGCCGCAGGGGTAGCGAAAGGTGTCATATCAACATAGTCTGTGGTGTACCTCACATACCGCATGTGGGACAACACGGAAGGGTGATCATCATGGCTGCTCACGCGACCCACGCTCCCGAGCCGGTGGCCTCCACGGACGGCACGCCGGCCAGGAGGAAGAAGGCGATCCCGATCATCCAGAGCCGCATCGGCGCCCCGGTCGCCTTCGTCGGTCTGGCGATCGCCCTGCTCAGCCTCTACCTGCCGTGGGTGACCGGCGGCGGGCAGTCGCTCTCCGGCCTCGTGCTGCCCGAGGTGCTGGGGCTGAGGGAGATCACCCCGGTGAACTTCCTCGGCCTGGTGGCGCTGTCGTTCCTCACCGTGGTCACGCTCGTGGCCCGGCTCGGCATCTTCGCGATCCTCAACGCCGTGACGGCGGGGCTGGTCCTCATCGCCCACCTCGCGTTCATGTGGGTGCTGTACGGCTCCACGGGCACGGCGGACCCGATCCTGTCGGGGCTGTCCGCCGAGGCGTCGGTCGCCTATGGGCCGTACGTCGCCATCGTCGGATTCGTGCTGGTGATCGTGGGTTCCGCGGCGGCCGCCGTGTCGGCCGAGTATCTGCTGCCCGACCGTGCGGAGGCGAGGCACCGCGACCGCGACTGACGGGCGCGCCGTTCACGCCCCGGCGTGTTCGTGCTCGTCCCCCTCGCGATCGTCATCGCCGCGGCGCCTGACGGTGACCCACTGCGCGGCGAAGATCGCGAGGGCGACGCCCGCCGTCAGGGCGATGGTCAGCGGATCCGACCCCGCCTTGAGAGCGACGAAGGGGACCAGTACGGCCAGGTCGAGCACGATGGCGACGCACGGGATCCACACGGTGGCGTCGACCTCGTCCCGGAGTCGGCGGATGACGCCCAGGTGGATGGCGATGTCCATCGTCAGGTAGAGGATCGCGCCGAGGGCCGCGATCCTGGACAGGTCGAAGAAGGCGGCCATGAGGATCGCCAGGCCCGCGGTGATGTAGAGCGACTGGTGGCCTTCCCGGCCCGGCAGCCCCGGGGCCTGCCCCATGTCCCGGAGCATGTCGTAGAGCTTCGAGACGGAGAACAGGCTCGCGATGAGTCCCGACAGGGTCGCCACGACCGCCACGATCACGGTGAGGCGCACTCCCCACGGGCCGAAGAGCGGCGCGGCCGCTTCCGCGAGCGCGTAGTCACGGGCCTCGACGATCTGCGGCACGCTCAGGCTCCCGCTGACCGCGACGACGATCAGGAGGTAGAGCATCGTGCACAGGGCGATGGAGATGAGGATGGACCTGCCGAGGTTGCGTTCGGGCCTGCGCAGGTCGGCGCCGTGATTGGTGATCGTGGTGAAGCCCTTGTAGGCGAGGATCGTCAACGCCACGGCGGCCAGGAATCCGGCCCACCCGTGATCCGGCGGGGTGCGGTCACCGGCGTCGACCAGCCGGGACAGTGACCCCACGCCGGTGGCGAGGATCCCGGCGATGGCCAGCGCGGCGATCCCGCCGATCTTGACCGCGGCGGTGATCATGGCCGAGCGTTCCACCAGTCGGTTGCCCACCAGGTTCACGGCCGCGGCGGAGGCGATGGCGAGAACGGCGAGGACCGGCACCCATATGCCCGGGTCGCTGACGTCGAAGGCGCGCAGGAGGTAGGTGCCGAAGGTCCTGCCGAGGAGGGACTCGGCGAGGATCATCGACACGTACATGAACAGGGAGAACGAGCCGGCGACCACGCCGGGGCCGTACGCGGCCTTGAGCAGCATGGCGATTCCGCCGGACGACGGGTTGGTCGCCGAGTACCGGATGTACGAGTACGTGCTGAACAGCACGACCACCGCGCCGGCGAGAAACGCCCACGGCATCCACCCGCCGGCCAGCTCGCCGACCTGGCCGACCAGCGCGAAGATGCCGGCGCCGATCATGACCCCCGTGCCCAGCGCCACTGAACCGGTGAGTGAGAGTGATTTCCGGTCACTGGTGTGGTTCATTCTGTGGTCACATCCTCGGTGGGGCAGGGGCGGGGCGGTCCTCCTCCTGCCGGGCTCACGAGTCGTCTCGGCTCTCCCTCGTCTTCCGGTCGATGGCCTTGCGCAGCGCCTCCACGAGCTCGTCCTTCGTCATGTCGGAGCGGCCCTCGATGTCGAGCCGCTGCGCCTGCTCGTAGAGGTGGTCCTTGCTGGCGTTGGCGTCCACCCCGCCCTTCGACTCTCCGGAGGGGTTCGGGCCGCCGCTCTCCGAGCGTGAATCCGAGGGTCCCTTGCCGTCCTTGGGCTCCCAGTGGTCGCCCACCTTCTCGTGCGTGTGCTTGACGGCGCTCCAGGCGGTCCGCGCGACACGGGACTCGTCGCTGTACTCCTCCTCCGCCGAGTCATAGGCCTTGGCGAAGGTGTCCTTGGCCTTCTGGTCGCTTCGCTGCAGCGTCGAGGGCAGCTCGCTGTCCTTCGCGTTCCCGTCGCTGTCTGTCTTCGGCATGGCGATTCCTCTCGTTTGTCAGCTCACCAGGATCTGGGTGGCGGTCTCTTTGAGCTTGGCCTGGGCCCATGTGGCCTGGCGCGTGGTCTGGGGTTGGCATTTCTCCGCGACTTCGAGAAGGTCGCGGTGCCGTAGGCCCTGCGCGGCCTGGGCGATGAGGAGCCAGTCCATGGCGACCCCGGAGGCCTCCATGTAGACGGTCCGTAGGTCCTCGAGCAGGAGCAGCTCCGGGGTGTGGTGTCTGCCGAGCAGTTCGCTGCCCTTCTCCCGCGCCCGTTCGGCCAGTCCGAGTTCGAGTCGGGGGGCGGGGTCGAGGTCCTGGCCGTAGTCGCCACCGATCCGGGCGATCCCGGCGATGTGGCTGCGGGACCAGCCCACCAGGTCCCGTGCGACGTGGTAGATCTCATGATCGACCTTGTGGCGCTCGGAAACCTGCAGAAGTTTGTGCGCGAGCCCGACCTCGGAGCGGTGTAGTTCGCGGAGAACGGGTCCGAGCCTCATGTCGGGCCTCCTGTCGATACGCGTGTCGGGCGGCCACGGGAGGTGGTGTCGCGGTCGGCGACCCGGGCGATGCGTGCGGCGGCGGTCTTGAAGATCGGCTGTTTGGAGGCGGGGTCCCAGTCCGTGGGGGTCAGCTCGTTGGCCGCGGTCCCCACGGCGTCGCCCTCTGGTCCGGCACTGTCGCCGGTGTCCCAGTAGCCGTAATGGAACGGCAGGAAGATCACTCCCGGTCGGATCCCGGTGATCCGGGCGGCCGCCCGCACCCGTCCGCGGGGGGTGGCGATCTCCGTGAGGTCTCCCTCGGTGATGCCGGCGGCCGCGGCGTCGGTGGCGCAGATCTCCACCCACACCTGCGGGGCGGCGGTTTGCAACTCGGGGGCTCTGCCGGTTTTGGTGCGGGTGTGGAAGTGGTAGATGGTCCGGCCCGTGATCAGCTGCAGGGGGAAGTGCTCGTCGGGCGGTTCGTGCGCGGGGAGGTATTCCGCGCCCTTGAGCATCGCCTTGCCCTCCGGATTCATCGCCTTGTACTCGGTGGCGTCTTTCGGGGCTCCGGTGACCAGGTCGCGACCGTAGTTCTCGCAGTAGTCCGGGTCCGCCCAGAATCTGCCGTCGGAGTAGAGGCGCTCGGTGCCGTCGGGGTTGTCGTCGTTGCACGGCCATTGGATACCGGAGCCGCCGCGCAGTCTGTCGTAGGTCAGTCCGGTGTAGTCGCACGGCCGGCCGGCGGTGCAGTCCTTCCACGCTTCGAACGCCGATTCGGGGTCGTGCCACTTGATCAGCGGCTCGCCGTCCTTGTCCTTGAGCCCCAGGCGGTGGGCGAAGTCGATGAAGATGTCCAGGTCGGCCCTGGCCTGGCCGGGCGGATCGACGGCCTTCTCCGACAGGTGCACGGTCCGGTCGGTGTTGGTGAACGTGCCGGTCTTCTCGCCCCATGTGGCGGCCGGCAGGACGACGTCGGCGAGCCTGGCGGTCTCGGTGAGGAAGATGTCCTGCACCACCAGTGTCAGTCGTTCCTGGGACAGGATCGAGCGGATGCGTGTGAGTTCCGGCAGGGAGACGGCCGGGTTGGTGCCGCTGACCCACAGCAGCCGGATCGAACCGTCCTCCACATACCGCATCATCTGCATGGCGTGGGTGGGTGCCGAGTAGTGCGGGATGTCCATCGGGTCGACGTTCCACACCCGGGCCAGGTCCTGCACGTGCGAGGTGTTGGACCAGTTCCGGAAGGCCGCCAGGTCGCCGTCGGCGCCACACTCACGGGTGTTCTGGGCGGTGGGCTGGCCGTTCATCTGCAGCACGCCGCACCCGGGCCGGCCGAGCATCCCGCGCAGCAGGTGGATGTTGTTGACCTGCACAGCGGCCGCGGTGGCCTGGTTGGACTGGTAGAAGCCCTGGAGCACCGTGGACATCAGCCGCTCGGCGCCCCCGATGAGCCGGGCGGCCCGGCGGATCTGCTCGGCCGGAACGTCACAGATCTCGGCCACCCGCTCCGGCGGGTAGTCGGCGACCTGCTCGGCCAGTGACGAGTATCCGACCGTGTGCTGGTCGATGTAGTTGCGGTCGATGTGGCCGGCGTCGAGCAGTTCGTGGATCAGGCTGTTCATCAGCGCCAGGTTGGTGCCCGGCCTCGGTGTCAGATGGATAGTGGCGTGTTCGGCGACCGGGGTGGGGCGTGGGTCCACGCACAGGATCGCGGGCGGGTCGTCCCCGGCCAGGCGATCCAGGATCCGCATCCAGGTCACGCTCTGCGTCTCGGCCATGTTGTGTCCGTAGAGGCAGATGACGTCGGCGTGGTCGATGTCGGCGTACGAGCCGGGCTGACCGTCACATCCGAAGGACGCCTTGAGTGCCGCGGCGGCCGTCGCGGTGCACAGCCGGGTGTTGCCGTCGACGTGGTTGGTGCCGATGCCACCGTGGGCGATCACACCGAGGGTGTAGTACTCCTCGGCGAAGAGTTGCCCGGTGGTGTAGAAACCGATCGCGCTGGGGCCCTGCTCGTCCAGCAACTCGGTGGTCCGGCCGACGACCCGGTCCATCGCCGTGTCCCAGTCGGTCTCCACCAATACGCCGTTCTCGCGTACCAGCGGGCGGGTCAGCCGGTCCGGTGAGGAGTTCGCCTGCCAGCCGTAGAGGTCCTTGACCCCCAGCCGGCCCCGATTGACCCGATCCTCTGCACGTCCACGCACCCCGCAGATGCGGTCGTCCTTCACGGCGATGTCCAGTCCGTCGCCGTTGGAGTGCAGGATCGACGCCGTCTGTACCCAGCGGTCGACATCCGCCTCGGCCATTCCGTCGGCCAGGTAGGTGTCCACTCGGACCGGCCACTGCTCGCCGGGGCCGTAGGGGGTGCGTTCGCCCCACGGGTGAGTGACCCGATCGGGCGTCGAGTCGCTGCCGGGTGTCATGGTGCTCCTAGGCTCGGCGCGGCTGCCCGCGGTGGAGGAAGGACAGGGCGACCATGGCGAGGCCCAGGATCAGGTGCAGCCAGTTGTCGGCCGTGTTGAGCGGCACGAAGTTGGCCGCCGAATCGTGGCCGATCACCAGGCCATAGACCCACAGGGCCAGGTAGACGATGCCGCCGGCCAGTAGGTAGATACGAGCCTGTGGGGCGGTCCGGGACATCAGGATCCCGACGACGCCGTAGAGCAGGTGGACGATGTTGTGGAGGATCGACACCTGGAACAGGCCCAGCAGCATGGCCTCGGATTCGTGGCCGGCGAACTGCATGGTGTCGTACGCGGCGGTGATCCCGGGGATGAAGCCGGCGATCCCCACGAGCAGGAACACCACGCCGAAGGCGAGGGCTACGTACTGGACGGGGGAGCGGTGCCGGGCCGGGCGAGCGGTCTGGGTCGTGTCCGTCATGAGTCCATTCCTTTCTCGACTGATCGACATCGGAAGTGACGCTGTCCCGACCTTAAACAGCAGGGGCCGGATTGAAAACCGGTGCCGGGGGTCGGAGCGCTCGTCGGAGAACGCGATCCACCGTTGCAGCACTTACCCTAGGGGGGTACCGTATGTGCCATGGCCGAGCATGGATACACCCCGCACAAGGAGGACCACCTCAAGCGGCTGCGCCGCATCGAGGGTCAGGCCCGCGGGCTGCAACGGATGGTCGAGGAGGACAAGTACTGCATTGACATCCTCACGCAGGTCTCCGCCATGACCCGGGCCCTGCAGTCCGTCTCGCTGAGCCTGCTCTCCGAGCACCTCGGGCACTGCGTCGCCGGCGCCATCGAGAACGGCAGCCCGGAGGAAGCCGAGGCCAAGCTCGCCGAGGCCAACGCCGCCATCGCCCGCCTGGTCAGGTCCTGATCACCGCGCCGACTGATCGCGGGCCCCGACAGTCACCGCACACCCACCACCCGAACGAGGAGAACACCATGTCCGCCACTGCCACCTACACCGTCTCCGGCATGACCTGCGGCCACTGCGTCGCCTCCGTGACGGAGGAGGTCTCGGAGATCTCGGGAGTCACCGAGGTCGAGGTCGATCTGGAGTCGGGTCGCCTCGTCGTCGTCTCCTCCGACCCGGTCGATCCCGCGGCGGTCCGCGCCGCCGTGGACGAGGCCGGGTACACAGTCACAGCGCAGGAGTGAGCACCCCATGACCACCACCGACAGCCGGGACACGGCGCCCTCCGCCGGGACCACCTTGGTCGAGCTGCAGATCGAGGGCATGACCTGCGCCTCGTGCGCCAACCGGATCGAGCGCAAGCTCAATAAGCTCGACGACGTCACCGCCGAGGTCAACTACGCCACAGAGAAGGCCCGCGTCCGTATCCCCGAGGGCCTGCAGCCGCAGCTGCTGCTCGACACCGTCGAGCAGGCCGGGTACCACGCACAATTGCCGCGGCCCCGGAACACTCAGCCCCGCACGTCCGCGCCCGGCGCTGACGGTTCCGCGGCCGACGCCGGGCGGTCGACCGGCCACGCCGGCAACGCCACCGACGACACCGCCGCGCCCGACCGGGTCGACGAGTTGCGCCAGCGTGTCATCATCTCCGCCGTCCTGTCGATCCCCGTGATCGCGATGGCCATGGTCCCGGCGCTGCAGTTCACCAACTGGCAGTGGCTCTCGCTGACGCTGGCCGCCCCGGTCATCGTGTGGGGCGCGTGGCCGTTCCACCGCGCGGCCGCGATCAACCTGCGCCACGGCGCGTTCACTATGGACACGCTCGTGTCGCTCGGCACGTCCGCGGCGTTCCTCTGGTCGCTGTACGCCCTGTTCTTCGGCCACGCGGGCATGCCCGGGATGACCCACGGGTTCGAGTTCAGCCTCTCGCCCAGTGACGGCGCCGGCGACATCTACCTCGAGGCCGCGGCCGGGGTGACCACGTTCATCCTGCTGGGCCGCTACTTCGAGGCGCGGTCCAAGCGCACGGCGGGCGCCGCATTGCGGTCGCTGCTCGAGCTGGGCGCCAAGGACGTCGCCGTGTTGCGCGGCGGTGTTGATGGTGGGCGTGTGGAGACCCGCATCCCGGTGGAGGATCTGCAGGTCGGCGACGAATTCGTCGTCCGCCCCGGCGAGAAGATCGCCACCGACGGCGAGATCGTCGACGGCGCCTCAGCGGTCGACACGTCGATGGTCACCGGCGAGTCCGTACCCGCCGAAGTCGGTCCCGGCGACGCCGTGGTGGGCGGCACCGTCAACGCCAGTGGCCGCCTGACCGTGCGCGCCACCCGCGTCGGCTCCGACACCCAGCTCGCGCGGATGGCGCAGATGGTGGAGGACGCCCAGTCCGGCAAGGCCGCCGCGCAGCGCCTCGCCGACCGCATCTCCGGGATCTTCGTCCCCGTCGTGCTGGTGCTGGCCGTGGCGACGTTCGCGTTCTGGATGCTCACCGGCGGTGGCGCGACCCTGGCGTTCACCGCCGCCGTGGCGGTGCTCATCATCGCCTGCCCGTGTGCGCTCGGCCTGGCCACGCCGATGGCGCTGATGGTGGGCACCGGCCGCGGCGCGCAGCTGGGCATCCTCATCAAGGGCCCCGAGGTCCTGGAGTCCACCCGCAAGGTCGACACGATCGTCCTGGACAAGACCGGCACCGTCACCACCGGGCAGCACGCGCTGGTCTCTACGACTGTGGCGGCCGATGAGGATCGCGCAGAGGTGCTGCGCCGCGCCGGGGCCGTGGAGGACGCCTCCGAGCACCCCATCGCCCGCGCCATCGCCGCCGGCGCCCGCGAGGAGGTCGGCGACCTGCCGGACGTAGCGGACTTCGCCAACCACGAGGGTCTGGGGGTGTCGGGGCGCGTCGGCACTGCTCCCGGGCGCGCGGCCGCGGAACCCGCTGTCGATGGTTCCTCCGGGGCCGACGACGACGAGGTGGTCGTCGTGGGCCGTCCCGCCCTACTGGCTGAGCGGAACATGCAGTTCTCGCAGGAACTGGACAGCGCGATGGCCGAGGCCGCCCGGGCTGGCCAGACCGCGGTCGCGGTGGGCTGGGCCGGGAGGGCCCGCGGGGTCCTCGTGGTGGCCGATCAGATCAAGGACAGCTCCGCCGAGGCCATCGAGAAGTTCCGCGAGCTGGGTCTCACCCCGATCCTGCTCACCGGGGACAACGCCGCGGTGGCCGCCTCGGTGGCCGCCGAGGTCGGCATCGACCCCGGCCCCCAGACGGTGATCTCCGAGGTCATGCCGGCGGACAAGGTCGATGTGGTCCGCCGGCTGCAGGCCGAGGGGCGCGTGGTGGCGATGGTCGGCGACGGCGTTAATGACGCTGCCGCCCTCGCCACCGCCGACCTGGGCCTGGCGATCGGGACCGGCACCGACGCGGCGATCGAGGCATCCGACCTCACGCTGGTGCGCGGGGACCTGCGCTCGGCGGCCGACGCGATCCGACTCTCGCGGAGCACGCTCGGCACCATCCGAGGGAACTTGTTCTGGGCGTTCGCTTACAACGTCGCGGCGCTCCCGCTGGCCGCGGCGGGGCTGCTCAACCCGATGATCGCGGGTGCCGCGATGGCGTTCTCCTCGGTGTTCGTGGTGGCCAACAGCCTGCGCCTGCGGAGGTTCCGCGCGACCGTCTGACCGAACCCGCCCGGCCGCCCCTCCCCTCCAGATCCGCTACTCCGAATCGGCATCCGCTAGTCCAATTGGGCTCGCCGATCCCGATTCGGAGTAGCCGATTTCGCGGCTGGGGGCGGTCGGGGCGGGCCCCGACACCGGCTGCACCGTCGGGTGTCGCGTGGTTCGGTGGAGTTATGAGCTCTCACATGACTCCCGCGAGCGACAGCCGGGCGAGCGGTAACCCCGCTGGCCGTGGCCGAGCGACAGGCCCCGGGCCCGCCGGTGTGCCGGGCGGGCCCGCCGACGCCGGCGGACCCGGTGAGCTGGGCGCCCCCACCGGCTGGGCGCTGCCCATCATCACCCTGCTGGGGGCCGCCGCCGCGATCGTGGCCGCGTTCATCGGCAGCGGAGCGCTGGGCGGGACCCCGATCGCCGAGGCCGCCGGTGGCGTCCTGTCCGCCGACGCGACCCCGGTGGCTCCCGCCGGGTCGGCGTTCAGCATCTGGAGCGTGATCTACCTCGGGCTCGCCGCGTACGCGATCTGGCAGCTCACCCCGGTGGCCCGGCGCTCCGCCCGGCAGGCTGCGCTGAGGCCGTGGGCCCTGGCCTCGGTGCTGCTCAACGCAGCGTGGGTCTGGTCGGTGCAGCTCGAGCTGATCCTGGGCTCGGTGATCGTGATCGTGCTGCTGCTCGCGGTGTTGATCCGCATCATGTTCATCCTCGGTGCGCCGCGCATCGGCGGGGTGATCGAGACCGTGGTCACGGACGACACGTTCGGCCTGTACCTCGGCTGGGTGTCGGTGGCGTTCTTCGCCAATACATACGCGTGGCTCGCGAGCGCGGGGGTCGACGTGGTGACCGAGGTGCCATTCGGGATCGTCGGCATCGTCGTGGCCGCGGCTGTCGGCGTGGCGACCGCGCTCATCAGTGGCGGGCGCATCCCGCCGGCGCTGGCGACGGCTTGGGGTCTGGCGTGGGTGGCATACGGCCGCACCTCGGGCGAGCATGAATCGGCCGCCCTGGTGTGGACTGCTGCGATCTCCTCGGTCGTGGTGGTCGTGGTCGCCCTCGTCCGGCGACTCACGGTCCGCAAGCGGCAGCCACGTGGTGCTGCCGAGGTCGGGCGCACGGCTTAGCGGGCCGCCGGGCCTAGCTTGGTCCGGGCGTCAGCCCGCCAGCGCCGCAGAGCGCACGGCCCAGTAGGCGGCGCCGACGACTGCGCCGATCACCATGGCCGGGCCGAACGCGATGCCGCTCTTGGCCCCCACCCGACCCGCGGCCAGCAGTATAAGTGCGACGGTGGCGTTGATGACGAACGCGGCGAGCGTCCCTGCCAGCACGGCCGGCCAGCCCAGCCAGCCGAGGAACGCGCCGAGCACGCCCGAGAGTTTGACGTCCCCCAGGCCGAGACCGGACGGGTTGATGAGCGCCAGCACGAAGTAGAACGCGAGCAGCGCCGCCGCGGCGGCGGCGGCCCGGCCGAGCGAACCCCAGACGTCGAACATCGCGGCCGTCACCGCGAGCCCGCCGAACACGATGGGGTACAGCGGGAGGACGATCTTGTCGGGCAGTCGGAAGACCGCGAGGTCGATCGCGATCAGCAGCGCGCATCCCACGGCCAGCGCAGCGAACGTCACCAGGTCGGCCCAGCCCAGAGCCAGATACGCGGCTCCGAAGCCGCCGGCCGCCGCCAGCACCACGTGCAGGCCGCTGCGCAACCACCGGGAATTGGACTCGGCGAGGGACCGCATCCACCGTCCGAGCACCGCTGCAACCCCACCGGATGCGACGGCCGCGGCCGCGGCGATCACGAAGAGCATGTCAGGAGAACGCCTCCATCATGTTGATCGCGGTGGGTCCGAGCAGCACGATGAACAGTACGGGCAGGATGCATGTCAGGAGCGGGAAGATCACTTTGACCGGCACCTGCTGGGCCTTCTCCTCGGCGCGCTGGCGCCGCTTGAGCCGCATCTCGGCGGCCTGGGTGCGCAAGACGTCGGCGACGGAGATGCCGTAGGCGTCGGCTTGGATGATGGCGCGGACGAAGCGCCGCAGGTCGGGAACGTCGGTCCGCAGGGCAAGCGATTCGTACGCAGTGCGGCGTAGTTGGCCCACCTGGATCTCCTGCAGGGTGCGGATGAGTTCCTGGGCGAGCGGGCCGGTGCCGTTGCGGCCGGCGCGGGCCATGGCGGCATCGAAGCCGAGGCCCGCCTCCACCGCGATGGTCATCTGGTCGAGGGTGTCGGCCAGCTCGAGCTGGATCTCGTCGTTGCGCTCCTGGCTACGGCTGCTGAGGAGTAGCTCGGGCAGGAAGTAGCAGACGGCGGCCGTCCCCAGCGTCAGGAGCAGGAGGAGCGGCTCCGGGTTGGCCCGCAGTAGCGCCAGGCCCAGCAGGATCACGACGAGGGGCACGACGATCTTGGCGATCACCAGGCGCGGAAGGGACCAGCCCGTGGGCCGTCCGGCCCGGATGGTCAGCCTCTCGAGCCTGCGGATGGTGCCTGCCGGCGTGAGTCGGCGGGCGAACTCGTACAGGCGACTGCGGGAGTCGTCGTCGTCGACCCCCGTGAGGTCCACGGGTGCAGCGGCGTATCCCTCGTCGATCCCCCGGCGGAGGTTGGCGACGGTGCGCGCGCGGACGGTGTCACGGCCGGCGAATACCGCGAAGGCAAGCATGAACATCGACGCGGTGAGGACGAACACGGCCACCGCGGCGGGCAGTGAACTCACGCGGGGCTCCTTTCGAAGGGCGAGAGGGGAGGGGGAGGAGGGGCGGCTCTGAGGGAGGAGCCGACCCTGTCAGAACTTAATACGGACGACTTTGCTCAGCCAGATGCCGCCGATAATCAGCATCACGACGCCGGCCGCGATCATTCCCCAGCCGAGCAGGCTCTGGGTGAGCACGCCGATGTAGGACGGGTTGGAGATGAAGAGGAACCCGCCGATACCGAACGGCAGCGCCATGAGGACGTACGCCGACAGCTTCCCTTCGGCGGCGAGCGCTGCCACCTGCCGGCGGATCTGGTTGCGTTCGCGGATGGTGTGGCCCACGGCGTCGAGAACCTCGGCGAGGTTGCCGCCGACCTCGCGGTTGATCGCGATGGCCTGGGTGACCCACACGAAGTCCTGGCTGCCCATCCGGTTGGCGGTCTCCTCCAGGGCGGGGCCGAGGTCGCGGCCGACGCGGGTCTCGTTGATGATCCGCGCGAACTCCTCGGACGTAGGTTGTTCGGCTTCGCGTGCGACGGAGGCCAGCGCCTGCAGCATGGAGTGTCCGGCGCGCAGGCTGCTGGACATGAGCTGCAGGGAGTCGTCGAGTTGGTCGGCGAACTTGGCGCGACGGCGGGCGGCGAGGATCTGGAGAAGGGCGTAGGCACCCGCGGGAGCGAGAAGTGCCAGGAACGCGCCCATCAGCGGCCCGACGAGGATGAGGCCGAGGGCGAACGCGACGATCGAGGCGACGACGACGAGGAAGACGTAGTCCTGGAGCCCCATGCGGACTCCGGCGCGTTCGAGCTGGCCGGCTCCGGTGGTCCCGCGGCGGCGTAGGAGGGAGTCGATCGCCTCGGTGGCGGCAGTGGCCGCGCGGCTGATCGGCCCGGGGCCCTCGGCCATGCCGGGGCGTCGGCGATCTCGGGGTATCCGCCCCGGCGCGGGGGAGAGGATGAGGTAACCGCCCGTGAGCAGCGCGAGCGTGAGGGCGGCGATCGCGAACCCTGCGGGGGACAATAGCGTCTGGCTCATCGGATGGATCCGGGGTTCTCGGTGGTCGCGCCGAACACGCGCGGCGACAGGGTGATGCCGAGTTCGTTGAACCGGTCGGTGAAGCGAGGCCGGACGCCGGTGGCCTGGGGCTTGCCGAGGAACTTGCCGTCGGGGCCGAGGCCGGCGGAGTAGTCGAAGAGGAAGGCGTCCTGCAGGGTGACGGTCTGGCCCTCCATGCCTTGGACCTCGGTGACGGCGGTGACGCGGCGGGTGCCGTCGCGGAGCCGGGTGAGCTGGATGATCACGTCGACGGCGGAGGCGATCTGCTCGCGGATGGCGCGCAGGGGTAGGTCCATGCCGGCCATGAGGACGAGTGTCTCCAGTCGGGCGATGGCGTCACGTGGCGAATTGGAGTGGACGGTGGAGAGTGACCCGTCGTGGCCGGTGTTCATGGCCTGGAGCATGTCGAGGGTCTCTCCGCCGCGGACCTCGCCCACGACGATGCGGTCGGGCCGCATACGCAGCGAGTTACGCACCAACTCGCGAATGGTGATCTCGCCGCGGCCTTCGATGTTGGCCGGGCGGGACTCGAGACGGACCACGTGATCCTGCTGGAGCTGCAGCTCCACGGCGTCCTCGATGGTGACGATCCGCTCGCCCTCGGGGATGTAGGAGGACAGGACGTTGAGCAGGGTGGTCTTGCCGGAGCCGGTGCCGCCGGAGACGATGATGTTGAGCCGTGCCTCCACGCAGGCCTGCAGCAGTTCGGACATTTCCGGGGTGAGGGTGCCGAACCGGATGAGGTCGTGCACCTTGAACGGATCCTTGGAGAACTTCCGGATGGTCAGCGAGGAGCCGTTGACGGCCAGCGGCGGGATGACGGCGTTGACGCGCGAGCCGTCGGCGAGTCGGGCGTCGACCAGCGGGGACGACTCGTCGACGCGGCGGCCGATGCGGGAGACGATCCGCTCGATGACCTGCCGGAGGTGTTCCTCCGAGGCGAACCTGGAGGGATGGCGGGTGAGCTGGCCTGCGCGTTCGACGAAGATCATGTCGGGGCCGTTGACCATGATCTCGGTGATCTCCGGGTCGTCGAGCATCTTCTCGAGTGGGCCGTGGCCCAGCACGTCGGCCTGCACGTCGGTGATCAGACGCACCCGCTGGTCGCTCGTGAGTGGGACCGTCTCGTCCTCGACGACCTTGTTGAGCTCGCTCCGCACCATCGCGTGGAGCTGCTCCTCGGTGAGCGACGGGTTGTTCAGGCGAGCACCGATGCGCTCGAACAGAGCGCTGGCCGCGCGTTCCTTGAGGGCGACCAGCGGATCGACAGTGGGATCGTCGGCGGGTGCGCTCCCCGCGGTCTTCGTGGACGGAGTGTTGGTGGCAGTGGCCGGCTTCGTCGTCGTCCCCGTCGGAACGACCACGGTCGGCGTCGAGGGGGGCGCGGCGGGGGCCGACGATGCAGCGTTGGACGCGGGCGCGTCGCTGTCGGTGGCTCCCGGGGCGAACCGGGCGGCGCGGAGGCGTTCGGACAGGCTCATGCCTTCACCCGCTTCCGGCGGAGTCGGTGCCGACCACCTTCGGCGGCCAGTACGGCCGTCGCGGTGGGGCGCATGGGGGCGGGGGTGAACCGGTCGACCAGCTTGCGCAGTTGCTTGGCCATCGCATCGCGGCCGTCGCTCTGCAGAAGGGGGACTCCCTGGTTGACCGACACAGGGACCGCCTTGCTGCGGGGGAGGACCAAGTCGACGCCGGTGCCGATGGTGGCCTCGACATCGGCTTTAGTCAGCCCGCTGCGGGGGTCGGCGAAGTTCACCACGACGTGCCGCTTCTCGAGGTTCAGCCCCAGGTCGCGCAGGATGTTCAGCTCCTTGCGCAGACCGCGAACCCCGGGCACGTCGAGGCTGGTCAGCGTGACCAGTTCGTCGGCTTGGTCGATCGCGGCGAGGGCGTGGTCGTCGAGTCCGGGGGCGGTGTCCACCACGACGTACCGGAACTCCGAGGCCAAGGTCTTCAGGAGTTGGGCTACGTCGGCGGCGGTGATGTCGTCGGCGTCGGCGGGTGAGGTCGGCCCACATACGGCGTAGAGGCCGGTCTGATGCTGGGTGAGGAAGGTCTTGAGGACCATGGAGTCCCGCACAGCCGGGCCGCGGACCACGTCGAGGAGGGTGTGCTCGGGGTCCAGGTTGAGGGCGCTGGCCACGTCGCCGAACTGCACGTCGAGGTCGACGATCACTGTTGAGAGGGGGGCTGTCCGGGCGAGGCCGACTGCCAGATTGGTGGCGACAGTCGTTTTGCCCACTCCGCCCTTGGGGGAGACGACGCTGATGACGCGGCCGCGAGTGCTGGCGTTCCCGCTCATGGCAGGGTCGCCCGGCCCCTGGGGAGCGGTCGAGGCGGCGATCTGTGCGGCCCTACCGAGCACCGCAGCGAGCTCGCCGACCTCGGCGTCGGGGTGAACCACGTCGCACGCGCCGGCCCGTAGGGCGGCGAGGGCGAAAGTGTCGGGATGCTCGCTCACCAACACCACGGCCATTCCGGGGCACTCGGCGGCGAGGCGGGACGAGAGCTGCAGTGCCTCGTTGCGGCCGGCGGCGGTGTCGATCACGACGACTTGGGGGATGGCGACGCCTGGCCCGAGCTGCTGGAACAGCTGTGACGGGCCAGTCGGCAGGGGGCTGCCGGCGATCACTGAGATCGGCTCGCCGGTCGCGGTGGCGACCCTCCCGCGGAGGTCAGCGGAATCGGTGGCGATCAGTACGCGGCTCATCAGTAGAAGTCCCTCGAATCGACCTTGTCAGTGCCGTCCTGCGGAACGGTGGAGTCCTCGAGGGACAGCCAGATGCTCCCGTGCTCGGCCGAGAACACGACCGATTGGGCTTGGTCAGTAGTGAGCGCCATCGTGATCATGGCGCCGCTCTCCGGCACGGGTGCCGCGTCGGGGTTCTCGATCCCTTTGTTAGGTTGAGTCGCACCGAGTCCGCCCTGGACGCGGGTCACGAGAATTTTCCGGAGGACGAGGTGGGTCGATCCGTCGTCAAGGGTGACAAACACGCCCACCGTGTCTCCGGGGGTCACGGTGCCACCGACGACCCGCGGTGCGTCAAGCGGGATGGTCACCTGGTGGTAGCCCTCTGGGACCGGGATTCCTCCGAACCGCTCTAACGACTGGCGGGTGACGAATCGGGCGCCCAGAACCTGCTCGCCAGGCTGGAGGTCGGTCGCGGCAACGCGGCCGACCACCTCTGCGAGTGACCGGACGGCATCGGGACCGACCGCAGCCTTGGGTAGGCGCTCGGTGGTCACCGATGCGGCAACTTCTTCGGCAGGTGTCCCCTGGGCGATGGGTGCGGATACGACCAGCACCTCGATCGGATCCATGTTCGCTATTGCGCGGCTGTCGGCGTTGTTGACGTAGCTGACGAGCAGCACTGCGCCGAGGATCGCGAGTACGCCGGCTGCAATGGCCGAGACGAGGCGTCGGTTCATTGGTCTCTCACTAGTCGGGTAGTAGAACGACGGCGGCGGCGCCGAGATCGGGCCCACCCGGTCCGTAGTCGAAGTCGGGGTCTTCCTGGAGCATGGTGGTGAAGTAACCGCTGATGCACCGCTGGCTTCCCCCGCAAGGCGGGTTCCAGCTTTGGCCGGAGAAGTGGTACCCGGTTACTGTGAACGCCGCGTAGCCGTACACCATGTACCAGGCGCCCCTCCCCTGCCCGCCTTTCTCATCCGGGTCGGCGTCGTCGAAGATCGGCACGAGGATCGTTCGGTCGCGGATTGTCGAGAGATCGCAGTGCTTTGCCGTGTTGCCCGGTTCGCTCTCGGCGCGGGTGCCGATCCGCGTTGTGGCGTTGCAGCTTTTCTTGACGTCGGTCTCCAACCAACCGAAGCCGCCGGGAAGGTACGTCGGAGAGCCGTCCACGGAGTCCGTGCATGTCCCCGCCGGCGTGGTGACGATCACCTGCTCTCGGCCCGACGGGCGCCCGTCCACAGAGTATTTGTTGAAGTCGCAGAGGGAGAAGATTATTGGCAGCGCAGACGTGCCGCCTGTCGGGGAGCCCCAGCCCGCCGTGGCAGAAGCCATGAGCTCTGTAGAGTCGACGCCCAATACCGGAGCAAACCAATGTTGCCGGACTGCCGAGGTGTGAACAGTGACTCGCCCGGAGTCTTCTGTGGGGACCGGGTCGACCTTCGCAACTGCGGCCCCCGAGTTGCTATTGAGCGTTGCCAATGACTGCGCGGTGTCCGCTGGCGCTCCGCAGTTCTTACGAGCGCAGTCCTGGGCGATTGCGAGCGCAGCTGCGTCCGCGCCGGTCTGGAGCTGCTGCCTCTCGGCATGGGTGGCCGCTATGTCGAGGGATATGGCGGTGAATCCGAGGAGAGGGATGAGGAGGATCGCGATGAAAACCGCGATCGCCCCGCGATCATCATCTAACCGAAGCATCGCATGGTCCCCTTCCCGGTGAGGATGAAGTCGTCGATGGGAAGAAACCCCGAGACCAGAGAGAACGGGTACTCGATCGTGACCGAGGCGAGCCCGGCGCCCGTCAGGGCGGACGAGCAGCCGGCAGTCGGGGTGACGGTGATGTCGGCATTGGCGAGGTCAAGGGGGCTAGCAGAAGTCTCCGCCGCCGCGATCGCGGCGGCGGAGCTATCCTGCAGTGCCATCACCCGGACGCCGTCTCTTGCAGCATTGGAGAGGGTGGTCTGAACGTGGTACGCGCGGCCGAATTCGAGGATTCCGATGACCAGGAGCACGAGGACTGGCAGCACTAAGGCGAACTCAACTGCTGCTGCTCCGCGGTCACGTGAGGGCGTGAACATTGCGGGTCCTGCCGGGAGGGGGGTCGGGGGTCTGAATCGAGGTGGTAGAGGGGGTGGGACTGGTTCCGGCGCAGCACCAGTGATGAGTGCTGCGCCGGGACCGGGCCAGGTTTATTCGACCACGGGAGGGGCAGCCGCGCCGGCGCCGGCCGGGTTGGCCACATCGTCAGCGACGCCCTGGAACAGGCCCTCTAGGTTGTTGCCAAGCGCAAGGACCGCCACAATGATGATCACCGCGATGAGCCCGACCATCAGGCCGTACTCCACGGCGGTCGCGCCGCGGTCCTTGCGGTTCTCGAAGCGATCGTCGAGGAACGCCTGGAAGGTGGCCATGAGGGCATAAACCTGGTTCATGATGAACCCTTTCTTGCGAGGGATTGAGCCGGTGGCTCGAGGGGGAGGGACGCCCCCTCCGCTGTCGGAACAGTCTGTGATGGGGCTGAGAAGAGTATGCACCCGCTTCTCAGGTTGTGCAAGCGTTCAGATATGTTTGCGTGATGAACTTCATAGTCAGCGCGCATTTGCCGTGCTCGCGGGCCCTTCTCCTGCGAGATGGTGACCAGCGCAACGGGTCTCGGAGGCGCCGGTCTGCCTGCTCGAGCAGAACATCAGGACGTCGGTCCGTTAGTGCGGCTGCGAGGTGAACGACACCTGAGTAAGAAAAGCAAGTGACTTCTTACTTTGTGGTAGGGGCCGCCGGTGTGTGATCTGCCAGCGAAAATGCGTGCCGCAGACGCGGTTGCACGTCGGGTCCGCCTCGGTACCGTCACCCTCACGACGCCGTCCGAGGAGGTTCTTGATGACCGCACGCACCGTGTCCACCGCCCGCCGCGCCCGGAGGGGTTCGACCTTCGTGGCCCTGTCCGCAACCGCGCTCCTGCTAGCCTCATGCGGCACCGGAGAGGACTCTCCAGCCGCAGGGGGCGACGTCACGCCACAGGACGGCGCGGGCAACACGTCCGAGACCAGCACCTCCGAGACCAGCACCTCCGACACCACCACGCAGACGTCCGGCGAGAACACCGGCGGCCAGGCGTTCGCGACCGCCGAGCTGGTGAATCCCAAGGGCGAATCGCGGGGTATGGCCGAGTTCGCGGAGGCCGATGGCGGCACGCTCATCACGGTCAACGCGACCGACCTGGAGCCTGGCTTCCACGGCCTGCACATCCACGGCACGGGCTTGTGCGAGCCCGACAGCGAGAACCCGACCCAGCCGGGCAAGCGGGGCGCGTTCCTTTCCGCCGGCGGCCACCTGGCCGGTCCCGGCGGCGAAGCCGGCCATCCCGAGCACGCCGGGGACCTGCCGACCCTCTACGTGACCGAGGACGGCACGGCCCGGATCGTCACGCTCACCGACCGTCTGGACCGCGACCTGCTCCTGGACGAGGACGGCTCGGCCGTGATGGTCCACGAGAACTCGGACAACCTCGCCAACATCCCCGAGCGCTACGCGCCCGAGGGGGCCGACGAGGAGACGCGCAACGCCGGCGACGGCGGGAGCCGCATCGCCTGCGGGGTGGTCGCCGAGGAGGGCTGACTACTTCTGCCGCGGCACCCGGCCCATGAGGTAGAACTCCGGGTTCGGGCGCATGTCGGTGGCGTTGGCCAGCCGGTTGCTCAGCCCGAACAGCCCGGTGATCGCGGCGATGTCCCAGGCGTCCTCGTCGTCGAGGCCGTGCTCGTGCAGGGCGGCGAAGTCGGCGTCGCCCAGTTCGTCGGAGTGCAGGTTGACCTTGGTCGCGAAGTCGCAGATCGCCCGCTCGCGCGGGGTGAGGTCGGCCTTGCGGTAGTTCACCGCCAGCTGGTCGGCGAGCATCGGCGCCTTCTTGACGATTCGCAGGATCGCCCCGTGCGCCACCACGCAGAACAGGCAGCTGTTCTGCCCGGAGATGGTCACCACGATCATCTCCTTGTCCGCCTTGGACAGGTTGCCCTCGCGCTCCATCAGTGCGTCGTGATAGGCGAAGAACGCCCGCGACTCGGCGGGGCGGCGCCCGAACATCAGGAACACCTCGGGCGCGAACCCGGCCTTCTCCTGCTCGGCGAGGATCCGCTCGCGCAGGTCGTCGGGCAGGTCGTTGAGCTCGGCGAGGGGATAGCGGTCCGACATGGGGGTCTCCGGGGCGTAGACGGGCGAGGGGTCGCCTCAGCGTAGGACGCGCGCCCCACCCGCGCTCAGGACTCGCGGAGCTGCCCCCACACGTGGACGTGGTCGATCTCCACCCACGCGTCCACGCGGGCGCGGTCGCGCACCGGGTACGGCTCGCCGGTGTAGTGCGTGCTCAGGGCGTCGATGCCGGACAGGTCCGGGTCGTCGGCGATCTCCACGACCCGCCCCTGGATGCTCGCGTGGGTGTACCAGTCCTCGGACGCGATGACGGACAGTGCCACCCGCGGGTCGCGTCGGAGGTGCTGCAGCCGCACCCGGTCGGCGTCGAGGTTGAGGTGGATCCGGTCGCCCTCCACAAGTCGGTACCAGGTCGGCACGGTGACCGGGGAGCCGTCCTTGCGCAGCGTCGCCATGACGGCCGGGTTGGGTGCGAGCAGGACGGCGCGGGTGTCGTCGTCCAGGCGGGAATCGGTCACGGCGGGGATCCTTCCATCGGCGTTGCGGTCCGCCCCCAGTGTGCGCCGCCCGACCGCGAGAGCGCACGAACCGACCGGTGGCCTCATACCGGGGAGGGTTTTACGGTGGTTGATGTACCTGTTCCCCCAAGGAAAAAGGACGCAGCACAATGCTTTTCGAACGCATCTATGACTACGACCTGGCCCACGCCAGCTACTTCATCGGCTGCCAGAGCAGCAGCGAGGCGATCGTCGTGGACCCCAGTCGCGACCTGCGGGCCTACTTCGACATGGCCGATCAGCACGGCATGACCATCGTCAAGGTCACCGAGACCCACATCCACGCCGACTACCTGTCCGGCACCCGCGAACTGGCCGCCGCGACCGGCGCCACCGTCTACCTCTCCGACGAGGGCGGTGACGACTGGCGCTATGGGTTCGAGGGTGAGCGGCTCCGCGACGGCGACACCATCGAGCTCGGCAACGTCCAGCTCAAGGCCGTGCACACCCCCGGCCACACGCCCGAGCACTTGATGTTCCTCGTCACCGACGGCGCGTTCGCCGACGAGCCCGGCTACGCGCTGACCGGCGACTTCGTGTTCTGTGGTGACCTCGGCCGACCGGACCTGCTCGACGAGACCGCCGGCGGCAGCGAATCCGACGGCGAGGAGACGCGCTTCGAGAGCGCCAAGCAGCTGTTCGCCAGCCTGCGCGAGCGCTTCCTCACCCTGCCCGACCACGTCCAGGTGTTCCCGGCCCACGGCGCGGGCTCGGCCTGCGGCAAGTCCCTGGGGGCCTTGCCGTCCAGCTCGGTGGGTTACGAGCGGAAGTTCGCGTGGTGGCCCAAGTACGTGGAGAACGACGACGAGGAGGGCTTCATCTCCGAGCTCCTCGACGGCCAGCCCGACGCGCCGGCGTACTTCGGGCGGATGAAGCGCGAGAACCGGGACGGCCCCTCCGTGCTCGGCAATCCGTTGCCGGAGCTGCACGAGCTGCCAGCCCAGGAGGTGGCCTCCGGCATCGAATCCGGTGACCTCGTCGTCGTCGACCCCCGCCCCGCCGACGACGTCCACGGCGGCACCGTCGACCGCGCCATCAACCTCCCCGCCGGCCAGGCGGGCACCTACGCCGGCTGGGCGATCGACCCCGAGAAGGACGCCCGCGGCCTGGTCTTCCTCGCCGAGGACGCCGAGGAGGCCGACGAGCTGCGGCGCCACGTCATCCGGGTGGGAGTCGACACCACGCGCGGGTACGTCACCTCCACAGACGGACTGCCCACGTTCCGCCCGGAGACCGTGGACCCGAAGGACCTGGAGTCTCACGAGCACGCCATGGTGCTCGACGTCCGCGCCACCTCCGAGTACGAGGACGGACACGTCCCCGACGCCACCCAGCTGCACGGCGGCCAGGTGATGTGGGAGCGCGACGAACTGCCCGACTCCGGAAAGATCGTCACCTACTGCCAGTCCGGAACCCGCAGTTCGGTGGTCGCCAGCTCACTGCGCAGCGTCGGCTACGACGTCACTGAGCTAGAGGGCAGCTACTCCGCCTGGGAGGACGCCGGGATGCCCACGGAGTGACCGGCCGACCGTGGGGCCGCAGTCGGCCGTGGCCCCACGGCCTCGCCCGACGGTAGGAACCGGCCCGCCGCGAACTCCCGGCCGTAGCCCTCGGCGAACTGACCGTCGGACCACACCACGTGGCCGCCGATGATCGTCGCCGCGACCGCCCGGTCGTTGCGGTTGACCATCCGGCGGATCCCGCCGAACTCGTCCATGGCCTCCTCGTGGTACTCGAGGGACTCGCCGTCGAGCTCGGACGGATCGACCACCACCACATCGGCGCGCGCGCCCACCTGCAGGCGCCCGGCGTCGAGGCGGTAGAAGTCCGCTAGCTCGCCGGTGAGCTTGTACACGGCCTCCTCGGTGGTGAGGAACGGCGTGCCCTTGAGTTGTGCCTGGTGTACGCGCTCGAGCAGACGGATCCCGAAGTTGTAGAACGCCATGTTCCGCAGGTGCGCGCCGGCATCGGAGAAACCGATCGTCACGCCCGGGGTTCGCGCCAGCCGGTTGGCGACCTTCTCCCGCGCGTTGGCGATGGTGGTGGTCCACCGGAAGTCGGTGCCGTACTCCACCACCAGGTCGAGGTAGGCGTCCGCCGGGTGGAGCTTCCGGGCGCGCGCGACGTCGCCGACGGTCTGACCGACCAGTGACTCGTCGGGGCAGGCCACGATGAGCGCGTCGTCGAAGTCCCGGTGCCACACGCGCGGGCTGAACCGCTTCTCGAAGTCGCGGCGGAACCAGCGCCGGTAGCTTTCCTGCTCCAGCAGGTCGGTGCGGGCCATCTCGTCGACGAGGTGCAGTGCCTCGCGGCCGGAGCCGAACTCCTCGAACACCACCAGGTCGATCCCGTCGGCCCACACCTTGAACGTCGTGGGCAGGTGCTGCCACACGAACTTGCCCTTACCCACTGTGTTGGCGGCCCAGGCGATGGGCCGGAAGATGCGGTTGACCCACGGCTCGGCCAACGTGTCGGCGGCGGCCAGCAGGGAGACACGCAGGGGCTTGCGGAAGAGTCCGGTGCTCGTGGCGGCGTAGAAGGCCACGTCGACCTTGGTGTTGAGGTTGGGTACGCCCTGCAGGACCCGGTCACGGCGGCGCAGGAGCCGGCTGATCCGCCGGAACTCGCCCCACGAGGCGTGCGTGGAGGGCAGGGTCCGCGAGCGGTAGCGGTCACCGTCCATCTTGTCCCACGGATTGGTCATGGTGGACACGCCCAGGAAACCCTCGTCGAGAGCAGCGTTGATGCGGCGGTCGATCTTCCGCAACTCGTCGCGGCTGGGGGACTGCTTGGGGTCGGTCGCCCGGCCCAACCCCATCACCGAGGCGCGGACGTCGGAGTGGCCGAGGAACGACGCGACGTTGGGCCCCAGCGGCAGGTTCTCGACCGTGCGCCGCCAGTCCGCCGGGCCCGACCAGGTCTTCTTCTGCTCGAGCGCCGCCAGCACCGAGTCGCGGGGCAGGGCCTCGACGCGGCTGAACAGGTCGGCGACGTCGACGGCGCCCGAGTACACGCCCGAGATGGAGCAGTTGCCCACCAGGACGGTGGTCACCCCGTGCCGAACGGATTCGCCAAGGCCCGGGGAGACGAGCAGCTCGACGTCGTAGTGGGTGTGGGTGTCCACGAACCCGGGCGTCACCCACCTCCCCTCGGCCTCCACGACCCGCGTGCCGGGGGAGACGGGCAGCGGCGCAGGGCTGATCGCGGCCACGACGCCGGCCCGGATCCCGACGTCCGCGCGGACGCCCGGGGCGCCGGTGCCGTCGAAGACCGTGCCTCCGCGGATGACGACGTCGAAGTCCGTCCCGCCCGGGCTGGCGTTCTCGGCGCTCTCAGCGTTCTCAGCGCGATCGGCGCGATCGGCGTTCTCGGTGATGCTCACGAGGAGCTCCTCTTGTTGTGATGTGGAACACAGCTACCCGCAGGCTACTCGGACATTCGTCCACGTCCAGCCCAGGTTGGCACCAGGGTGTGTCGGGGGCGCCGAGTAGCGTTGCCGCCATGACGACCCGCACGGAGCGCCTGGACGGCCTGCCGTTCACCCGCAAGCACCGCAAGCTGCTGCTCGGCTCCGGCGTGGGCTGGGCACTCGACGCCATGGACGTCGGCCTCATCTCCTTCGTCATGGCCGCGCTGGCCGTCCACTGGTCGCTCTCGCCCACCGAACTGTCCTGGATCGGGTCCATCGGGTTCGTGGGGATGGCGATCGGCGCCGCGCTCGGCGGGCTGCTCGCCGACAGGATCGGCCGCCGCCAGGTCTTTGCCGCCACCCTGCTGATCTACGGCCTCGCCACCGGCGCGGCGGCGCTGTCGACCGGCATCGCCATGCTCATCGTGCTGCGCTTCATCGTCGGCCTCGGCCTGGGCGCCGAACTGCCGGTGGCGTCCACCCTGGTCAGCGAGTTCGCGCCGCGGCGGATCCGTGGCCGGGTGGTGGTGATCCTCGAGGGGTTCTGGGCCGTCGGCTGGATCTTGGCCGCCCTCATCGGCTACTTCGTGGTGCCGGTCGGCGACGACGGGTGGCGGTGGGCCCTGGCCATCGGGGTCATCCCGGCCGCGTACGCGCTGGTCGTGCGATTCGGACTGCCCGAATCGGTGCGCTACCTGGAATCGACGGGCCGCGTCGACGAGGCCGAGCGGATCGTCCGCGACTACGAGGCGTCCGCAGGGGTCGAGCCGCCGGCCGCGCCGTCCACGGCCGCGCCCGCTCATGCCGGCGCCGACGCGGCCGCGCCCGTCGCCGACGGCGTCGGACCCGCATCGCCCGCCGAGACCGCCGAGACCGCCGAGCCCGGCGAGCCCGGCGAGTCCATCTGGTCCGCGCGCCTGCGTAGGCGCACCGCCGCCCTGTGGATCGTGTGGTTCGGGATCAACTTCTCCTACTACGGCGCCTTCATCTGGCTGCCCAGCCTGCTCGTCTCGCAGGGCTTCGATCTGGTGAAGTCGTTCGGCTACACGCTCATCATCACCCTCGCCCAGCTGCCGGGGTACGCGGTGGCGGCGTGGCTCATCGAGATCTGGGGTCGGCGGGTCACGCTCGCGGTGTTCCTCACCGGTTCGGCGGTGGCGGCCGGACTGTTCGGCCTGGCGGACTCCCCGGCCACGATCATCGCCGCGGGCATGGCGCTGTCGTTCTTCAACCTCGGCGCGTGGGGCGCTCTGTACGCGATCGGCCCGGAGCTCTACCCCACCGCGACCCGCGGGTCCGGCACCGGCGCCGCGGCGGCGTTCGGGCGGATCGCCTCGATCATCGCGCCACTGCTCGTGCCGCTCCTGCTCGATCTGGGCGACACGGTCATGGTCTTCGGGGTCTTCGCCGCGGCCTTCGTCGTCGCCGCCCTCGCCGCCTTCACCCTCCCGGAGCGCAAGGGTTACGCACTCGAGGACACCTGACCGCAGACGCCTGGCGCCCGCACCACACGCCCCGCCCGCGCCCGGAGGGA
Source organism: Dietzia sp. Alg238-R159 (assembly GCF_900537145.1). Lineage (NCBI taxonomy): Bacteria > Bacillati > Actinomycetota > Actinomycetes > Mycobacteriales > Dietziaceae > Dietzia > Dietzia sp. Alg238-R159. The sequence continues at coordinate 46,125 of NZ_UNRI01000003.1, forward strand.
CGGATCAGCCCCGGTTCTCGCGCCCGTCACCCAGCTCGCGGATGCGGTCCTCCGCTGCGCGCAGCCGGTCTTCGCGCGCCTTCTGATCAGCCTTCTTGATCTTCTCGTAGGTCTTCTCGTCCGAATCGGTGAAGCGCAGGATCGCCCGCGGTGCGCCCAGCGTGACGATCATCGTCGGCCACACCATCCATGCGTACTGCCAGCCCACGATGAACTGCAGGACCAGGAACGCGATCATGGTGATGCCAAAGACGATCCCGTCGAGCGACTCGACCAGCTGCCGCGCTTACGGAGGTCGTCCAGGTCGGCGTCGGGGTCGCGGGTGGCGGGAGCCGAGGACTGCGTGGGAGATAAAGACGACGACGACGAGGCGGGCATCAGCTCGCCGCGCCCGGCGGCCGCCGACTGGACGATCATGCCGTCGACCGAGGTCAGGGGGGTGCCGCCGGGCAGATCGCGAAACGAGCCGTGCAACTGACCCAGCGTGCGGGCGGCAGCCACGTCGCCGGAGCGGGCGTGGAAGTCGGGATCGTCGAGTCGGCCGGACGCGTAGTGGTCCCCGAGCGCAGTGAGGGCGTGCAGCCGCTCGGCATCGGAGAGCAGGAGATCGTCCGGGTCGGTCATGGGCTCAGGGTAGAAGGGAACGACGCCGGGCGCGACAGGGGATCGTCCCGATCCGCACCATCGGGCTACTGCCCCGAACCCGCTCGACGCGGCGGGGCGGGGGCGCATCAGCTCCCGAGGTCGGCGATGTCCCAGGCCCACATGGTCAGAGACGTGATCGTCTCGACCGGGGCGTTCATCCGGGACAGCCCGTCGACGAGGTTCATCACGGCCGTGGAGATCGGGCCGAGGAAAGCAGGGTGTGGCATGACGATGCTCCTGACGTGAGCGAGTCGGGTCCGGGGTTACAGGCCGAGACCGAGTTCCATGACGCCGATGGCCATGTCGTACAACACATGGGCGAGCGGCTCCGCGGGGGTGTCGACGAGGAAGTCGATCGGAGCCATGAGCGAGCCGGAGACAGGGCCGAGAACTGAGGGATCCATGGGGGCCTCTCGTGCGGGTAGGGGGAAGCGGAGCGTATAGACGACAACCGCCTTACGGTCCACCACACCACAGATTTCGAAGGAAACTATTACATTCGCATCACACTTCCCACCGTGTCTGTCACATCGGGCCGGCCTCGTGCGTCGAAGAGACATGAGCACACCACGACGCAGTACCGAACAGCGCAAACAGGTCAGCGCGGGCGCGATGGCACCCATGCTGGCACTCGAGGCCTACTCGCGGGCGCGGGTCTCCCGTGAGGACAGCCACCTCATCCGGCTCCGAGTCTCCGCGGTGAACGGCTGCCGCTACTGCCTGGCCATGCACCGACGCGATGCCCGCAAGGACGGCTGGAGCCAGGCCCGGATCGCGGTCTCCGAGAACTGGCACGCCCACGCCGACGAACTGTCCCCGGCCGAGCGGGCGGTCCTGGCGTTCGCGGACGCCGTCACCCACATCGACGGCGAGGACTCCGTGCCCGACGAGCTGTGGGACGAGGTGGTCCGCCACCGGGGCGAAGGTGGGGCTGGACAGCTGGTCATGGAGATCGTCACGATCAACGCATGGAACCGGATAGCGATCGCCACCCGCAAGGACCCGGCGACGCTGCGCGGACTCGTCCCGAGCGACCTGGAACCGGCGACCCGGCGATGACCGTGGCCCCACCCGCGACCCCCGTGGCCGATGGGGCGGCGCCGGTGGCTGACCGTGCCGCGGCCAGCACGGCCGGCACCGTGCTGCCGGACCGCGCCGCGCTGGAGCGGGTGCGGGGCCGACTGCTCGGGGTGGGCTACCGCATCACCGGGACCTGGGCCGACGCCGAGGACGCCGCCGACGAGGCGCTGGCGCGGTGGGTGGCGCTCGATCCGTCGTCCGCGCCCCGGAATGTCGACGCATGGCTGACCACCGTGGCGACGCGGCTGTGTCTGGACCGGCTGCGCAGGCGCAAGCGGGAGGACTACGTGGGCGAGTGGCTGCCCGAGCCCGTCGACACCGCCCTGCTGCCGGCGGACCGGGCCGAGCGTCGCGACGATCTGCGGATAGCCGTGCTGCTGGCCTACGAACAGCTGGGCCCGGATGAGCGTGCGGCGTTCGTCCTTCGTGAGGCGTACGACCTGCCCTACGCCGAGATCGCCGACACCCTGGGCGCGGCCGTGGCCACCGTCCGCCAGTGGGTGAGCCGGGCCCGGCACCGCCTGGCGTCCGACCTCCGTCCACCCGAACCCGCCCCGGACGCGGTGATCTCGACCCTGGTCGAGGCCGTCCTGGCCGGCGATCTCCCGCAGACGATCGCCGCCCTCACCACGGACGCCCGCGTGATCTCGGACGGCGGAGGCAAGGTCAACGCCGCCCGGCGTGACATCGTGGGGGCCCGCAAGTGCGCCTACTTCCTCATCAAGGCCACGGAACTCTCGGGCGGGATGATCGCGCCCGTCGAGGTCAACGGCGAATTCGCACTGGCGATTCTCGCCCGCGGGGTCCTGCGGGTGGCGCAGGTCGGCGTGGTCGACGGCCAGATCTCACGCCTCTACTTCCACAGCAACCCGGACAAGCTCACCCGGCTCGCACTACCCGCGGGGTTCGCGTCGGCCGGATGATCCGACCCGACAACCACGGTCCCGGAAAGTCGGGCGGCTGCGCGTGACCGTCGAGGACAGTGGTGTCTCGTGGAGGGAGGTACCGTGATCGAGATCCTCAACCGGCTCGTGGACCAGATCGAGTGCAACCTGTCCGGGGAGATCGACGTCGGCGCCGTCGCCGCGTCGGGCGGTACGACGGACTATCACCTGCGACGCATGTTCTCGTCCCTGGCGGGGATGCCGGTGTCGGACTACGTTCGTCGTCGTCGCATGACCGTCGCGGCCGCGGACGTGGTCGGTGACGAGGACCTGCTCACGATCGCCGTGCGCTACGGCTACGGCTCGACCGAGGCGTTCGGCCGGGCCTTCCGCGCCGTGCACGGAGTGAGTCACGGCGACGCCCGTCGCGGCGGTGGCCCCCTACGCAGCCAGCCCGTACTCAGGTTCCGCCTGACCGTCGAAGGGAGCCGTCCCATGGACGCCCGCATCCTCGAACGCCCCGCATTCCGTCTGATCGGCCACGCTGCTCGTGTTCCACTGATCCACGAGGGGGCGAACCCGCGCATCCGGGACCACGTCGCCTCGATCCCCGCGGCCGAACACGAGCGCCTCAAGGCCCTGTCCGAGACCGACCCGGCAGGGATCCTGCAGGTCAGTGCCGACGTCGACCCGGACTACTCGGAGGGTAGCGAACTGACGTACCTGCACGGGGTCGCGGTGGACGCCGACTCCGCGGTCCCGGACGACCTCGATGTACTGGACCAGCCGGCCGGCACCTGGGCGGTCTTCCGGTCGTCGGGTGCGCACCCGTCGGCGCTGCAGGAGATGTGGGCGGCGACCGCCACCGACTGGTTCCCCTCCAACCCGTGGCGGCTGCGGCCCGGCCCGTCGATCCTGGCGATCCTTGACCACTCCGCGGACTTGACCACGGCGACCTGCGACCTCTGGCTGCCCGTCGAACGGGACGGGCGGTGAAGAGGGGCCGATCAGGCCGGCACCCACATCGCCATCTCGCTCCCGCCGGGCTCACGGAAATGGAAGCGGCGGCCACCGGGGAAGTCGAACGGCCCGAACGTCACCACGCCGCCGGCGGCCTCGACCTGCTCGCGGGCCTCGTCGAGGTCCGGCACGCGGATCACCATGAGCGGGGCGGGGGACTGCTCGTCGTCGTCCCCCTGCACGCCCACGTCGATGCCCCCGCCGGCCAAGCAGGTGTACGACCCCCCGTACACGGTGGGCTCCCAACCGCAGACCGTCGCGAGGAACTCGCTCGTGGCAGACATCGACGTGCTGGGGAACTCGACCAGCGTGATTTCGAGAGGGATCCGTGGCATACCGCCGACGTTACGAGTGTTGACGCCGTTCAGTAATGACTTCCCGCACCAACTGTGGCCGACGCGGCGGCCGGGATTACTCTCTCGGCATGGTCTCGACGATTCCGGGGGTCCTGTCCTCGGGCGCGAAGGTAGCCCGGGCCTTCACCTATAGTTCCCCGGCCCGCTCGGCGCTGCTGGCTTTCGCCGCGGCGATCGTGGTCTTCACGGTGCTGCTGCTGATGCCCTGGGCCACCGCCTCAGGGGACCGGGCACATCTGCACGACGCGGTGTTCACCGCCACCTCCGCCGTGTCGGTGACCGGCCTGACCACAGTGGACACCGCGACCCACTGGTCCACGGCCGGGCAGGTGGTGATCCTCGCGGGCATCCAGCTCGGTGGCCTGGGGATCGTCACGATCTCCTCCCTGTTGGCGCTCTCGGTGACCCGGCAGTTCGGGGTGCGTACCCGGCTGCTCGCCCAGACGGGCGTGTCGGCGGGTGGACTGGGCGAGGTCCGATCGCTGATCAAGACCATCGTCGTCTCGTCCGCCCTGGTGGAACTCGTCATCGCGCTCATCCTCGCGCCCCGGTTCATCGCCCATCAGGGCACGTTCGGGGACGGGCTGTGGCGCGCGGTGTTCTACGCGGTGTCGGCGTTCAACAACGCCGGGTTCGTCCTCCACCCCGACGGCCTGGCTTCGGTGGCCGACGACCCGGTCGTGTTCTGGGCGCTGATCTGCGCCGTGTTCCTGGGCAGTCTGGGCTTCCCCGTCCTGTTGGTGCTGTGGAAGCACCAGTGGCACCTGGGACGCTGGAACCTCCACACCCGCCTCACGGTCGAGGTCAGCGTGCTGCTCATGCTCGTCGGGGCCCTCGGGTTCGCCGCGCTCGAGTGGAGCAACGGGGCCACCCTCGGTGGCGAGGGCGTGGTCGACAAACTGCAGCACTCGGTGTTCGCCTCGGTGATGATGCGCTCCGGGGGTTTCGCCATCATCGACCCCGTCGACACGACGGCGTCGACCATGCTCATCACCGACGCCCTGATGTTCGTGGGGGGCGGTTCGGTCTCGACCGCCGGCGGCGTTAAGGTCACCACCCTGGCCGTCATCTTCCTGGCCTTCCTCGCCGAGGCCCGGGGCCGGGAGGACGCCACGGCACACGGGCGCGCGCTGCCCACCTCGTCGATCCGGGTCGCGGTGTCCGTGGCCGGGATGGGGCTCACGCTGGTCGCCGGATCCGCCCTGGCCCTGATGATCCTCACCGGTGAGGACCTCGGACGCCCCCTGTTCGAGTCCATCTCCGCCTTCGCCACCTGCGGGTTGAGTTCAGGTCTCAGCGCCGAACTCGAGCCGGCGGGGGTGTACCTTCTGTCCGGGCTGATGTTCGCCGGACGAGTCGGCATCATCACCTTCGCCACCGCGCTGACCATGCGAGCAAAGCGGACCAGGTATCGCCTACCCACAGAGAGGCCGATCATTGGCTGATCGCACCCGCCGCCAGTCCCCAGTCCTCATCATCGGCCTGGGCCGGTTCGGCGTCTCCCTCGCCACCCAACTCGTCGGCCAGGGCCGGGAGGTCCTCGCGGTCGAACGCGACCACGGACTCGTCCAGAGGTACGCCGACTCCCTGACCCACGTGGTGGAAGCCGACGCCACCGACCTCGAGGCACTCCAACAGCTCGGGGCCCAGGACTTCTCCACCGCCGTCGTCGGCGTGGGCACCTCGATCGAGTCGTCCGTGCTGGTCGCGGTGAACCTCGTCGACCTGGGGATCGAGCAGGTCTGGGCCAAGGCGATCAACCAGGCCCACGGCAAGATCCTCACTCGCATCGGATGCGACCACGTGGTGTTCCCCGAGCACGACGCCGGCGTCCGCGTGGCCCACCTGGTGGCCAACCAGATGATGGACTTCATCGAGTTCGACGAGGACTTCGCCATCGTCAAGATGCGGCCACCACGGGACGTCATCGGCAAGTCGATCGACTACTGCCACCCGCGCAAGCGTCACAAGGTCAACATCGTCGGCATCAAGGCCCCGGGCAGCCCGTTCCAGTACGCCCAGCCGGAGACCATCATCGGCGCGGACGACGTCGTCATCGTGTCCGGCCACGTCCGCGACCTGGAGCGGTTCGCCGACTTCTCCGAGCGCAAGAGATAACCAGCGCCACGCGCCCGGAGGGCCGGGTCGGACCTGCGCCCAGGACCTGCACGCGCGCCCGGGCCCGGTCCCTGCACCCGTGCTCGGATCAGCGGCGTGCGGCGTCCCAGCGGGCGAGCAGGTCGGCGGCCGCGGCCCGCGGGTCGGGGGCGGCCATGATCGACGAGACCACGCAGACCCCGTCCAGCTCGGTGGCGGCCAACCGCGCGACGGTCAGGGGCGTGACCCCGCCGATGCCCACCGCGCGGATGCCCGCGTCGGTCCCGCCGGTGACGCCCCCGGCTCGACGGTACGAGTGCGCGGCCCGGGCCAACCGGTCCGCACCCTCGGGACCGAGCGCCTCGGCGGTGTCGGTCTTGGTGGCCGTCGACCACACCGGGCTCACCCCGATCACGTCCGGTGCCGGTCCCGGCCCCGTCATCGCCGCGGCCAACTGCGCGTCCGACTCGATCGACAACCCGAGCATCAGCCCGTCCGGCAGCGCCGCGCGGGCCGCCGCGAACGGCACGTCCCGCTGGCCGATGTGCAGGTGCAGTCCCAGCTCCCGCGCGACGTCGAGACGATCGTTGACGAACACCGGCACGTCACGGCCCGTCTCGGTGCACGCCCTCGCGACGGACTCAGCGACGGCGGCGGCGTGTGTGGCGAACTCGTCGTCGTCGCACTCCTTGTCCCGCACCTGGACCACACCCACCCCGCCCAGCACCGCCTCGTGGACGATCCCCGGCACCGCGTCGCGCCCGCCGCCCAGGTGGGGGTCGGTGACCAGGTAGAGCCGCCAGTCGACGCCGGCGCCGCTCACGCCTCCGACACCGTGACCAGGCCCGCGATCTCCTCCGGGGTCAGCGTGTACAGGGCGTCGAGCCACGCCACGGCGAAGCTGCCCGGGCCCGCCGCGGTGCGCGCGGCGACCGTCCCCGCCGCGCCGGCGTGGGCGTGCGCGGCGACCACCGCGTCGTGGTCCGCGATCCCGGCCGACCGCGCCGCCCCGAGATAGGCCGCCGTGAGCGCCCCGAGGGCGCAGCCGGTGCCGATGACCTTCTGCAGCAGCGGGTGACCCGACTCGACCCACGTGGTGCGGGTGGGAGGCGCGGCCTCGCCGAGATGCGGGGGGCGCTGGGTGACGACGAGGTCCCGCGGCCCCGTCACGGCGACCACCGCCCCCGACCGGGCCGAGAGGTCCCGGGCAGCGGACTCGGCGGCGAGGACATCCTCCGTGGAATCCACGCCCCGGCCGCCCGCTCCCGTGCCGGCGAGCGCGATGGTCTCCGACGCGTTCGCCCGGATCGCGGCGGGCCCGGCCTCGAGCCAGTCGGTGGCCAGCCCCGTCCGCAGGACCAGACCGCCGACCGCCACCGGGTCCAGCACCCACGGGGTGCCGGCGGCGCGGGCGGAGGCGATCGCGGCGTGCATGCCCTCGACCTGCTCGGCCGTCGGGTTGCCCACGTTGATGAGCACGCCGGAGGCGATGGCGGCGAAATCGGAGGCCTCGTCGGGGTGGTCGACCATCGCGGGCGCCGCCCCGGCGGCGAGCAGCACGTCCGCGGTGATCTGCCGGACCACCGAGTTGGTCAGGCAGTGCACGAGCGGGCCGGTCTCGCGCATGACGGTCACGAGGCGGGCGAGGTCGACGGGACGGCCGGCGGGGCTGTCGGGGCTGTCGGTGGGGCGGTCAGCGGGGCGGTCAGCAGCGGGGGACATGCCCCCAGTCTGCCGCCCCCGCCCGGTCGCTACAGGAATAGCCTGCCGGGGGCCCGGGTTGCACGGGGCATGACCTCCCCCGAGACCAGCTCCCCCCAGTCCAGTGCCGCCCTGCCTCTGTCCGTCATCGACTTCGCGACCGTCCGCCCCGGCCAGAGCATCGGGGAGGGACTGCAGGATTCGGTGGCGCTGGCGCAGAAGGCGGAGGAACTGGGCTACGAGCGGGTCTGGTACTCCGAGCACCACAACATGCCGTCCATCGCCTCCTCGGCGCCGGCGGTACTCATGGCGCACATCGCCGCGCAAACGGAGCGGATCCGGCTCGGCTCCGGCGGCGTGATGCTGCCCAACCACTCGCCGATCGTGATCGCCGAGCAGTTCGGCACCCTCGCCGAGCTACACCCCGGACGCATCGACCTCGGCCTGGGGCGCGCCCCCGGCACCGACCCGCAGACCCTGCGTGCGCTGCGCCGCGAACCGTCGGCGGCGGAGAACTTCCCCGACGACGTCCGCGAACTGCAGGCGTTCCTCGGCGACTCGCCCTCCGACTTCGCCCGCACGCGCGGGATCGCTGCCATCCCCGGGCGGGGCACCAAGGTGCCGCTGTACATCCTCGGTTCGTCCCTGTTCGGCGCGCAGCTCGCCGCCGCCTACGGGCTGCCGTACGCGTTCGCCTCGCACTTCGCGCCCGACGCCCTCGAACAGGCCTCGCAGGTCTACCGCGAGCGCTTCCAGCCCAGTGAGCAGCTGTCCGAGCCGTACATGATCGCCGCCGTCAACGTGGTGGCCGACGACGACACCGAGCGGGCCGAACGCGAACTGCAGTGGTACCGCCGCCAGCGGGTCAAGCTCATGGCCGGCCGCGGACGCGAGTTCTCCGACGAGGAACTCGACATGATCATGGAGTCCGCCGGCGGTCGCCAGATCCTGCACATGATCCACTACACGGCGGTCGGCGACGGGCCGGCGGTGCGCGAATACCTCACCGACTTCGCGCGCACGGCGGGGGCCGACGAACTCATGATCGCGCCGGTGGGGTCGACGGTCGAGCGGGTCCACGGCTCCCTGGAAGTGTTGCGGCGCGCCTGGAGTGACTGACGTGGTCGGATCGGGTGCCCTTGATCACGAAAGCAGGGCTGCCGGACCCGCAGCCGTAGCCGCGGGCACCCGAACCGGCCTATCCTGGATGTATGGCGATCTCCGATGTCGGCGAATACGCCCACCTCAGCTCCGACCAGATAGAGGAGCTCGGGCGGGAGCTCGACGCTGTCCGCGCCGAGGTCATCGCCTCCCGCGGTGAGCGCGACTACCGCTACATCCACAGCATCATCAAACTCCAGCGAGGCCTGGAGTTCGGTGCCCGCGCGCTGCTGTACCTCGGCGCCCGCAACCGCACCGTGTGGGCCCTCGGGACCGGCACACTCGCCGTGGCCAAGATCCTCGAGAACATGGAACTCGGCCACAACATCATGCACGGCCAGTGGGACTGGATGAACGATCCGGAGATCCACTCGACCAACTGGGAGTGGGACCTCGTCGGCAGCTCCGCCGACTGGAAGCACACCCACAACTACCTGCATCACAAGTACACCAACATCGTCGGCATCGATGACGACGTCGGGTTCGGTGTCCTGCGCGTGACCCGGGACATCCCCTGGGAGCCCCGGTTCGCCGGGAACATCCTCGTCAACGCCGTCCTCATGCTCGGCTTCGAGTGGGGCATCGGCCTGCAGGCGGTCGACACGGCCGACGCGTTCGACCGCGACGCGTCCCCGGCCGACCGCCGCCGGGCCCGCGCGTTCCTGCGCAAGGCCGGCCAGCAGATCCTCAAGGACTACATCCTGTTCCCGGTGCTCGCCGGACCGAGCGGCCGCCAGGCCCTCACCGCCACGATCACGGCCAACATCATCCGCAACATCTGGACCAACGCCGTGATCTTCTGCGGGCACTTCCCCGACGGCGCCGAGAAGTTCACCCTGTCGGACATCGAGACCGAGACGCAGGCGGAGTGGTACCTGCGGCAGATGCTCGGCAGCGCCAACCTCGACGGCGGCCCGGCGATGAACCTCATGTCCGGCAACCTGTCGTTCCAGATCGAGCACCACATGTTCCCGGACCTGCCGTCCAACCGGTACTCGGAGATCTCGCTCAAGGTCCGCGAACTGTGCGAGCGATACGACCTGCCGTACGTCAGCGGGCCGCTCTGGAAGCAGTACCTGCAGTCGTGGCGCACCATCGCGAGGCTGTCCCTGCCGGACCGTTTCCTCCGCCGCACCGCCGACAACGCCCCGGAGACCCGCAGCGAGAAGATGTTCGCCCTCGGGCCGCGCATGCCCGGCCTGGCCACCGCGCTGGACGGGGTCCGGAAGGGACGCGCCCACCAGAGCCGCTGACCCCCGGTGACAGAATGACCGCATGTCGCTGACGAACATGTTGGAGGCCGCTGCGCGCGGCGGGACCGTCGAGGTCGAGCAGGGTTGGACGCAGGGCAGGGCGATCTTCGGGGGCCTGACCGGCGCCCTGCTGCTGGCCGCGATGAAGGGGTGCCTGCGTAGTCGGGACACCGGAGACGGCTCGGCCCCCGTCGTCCACCCACTGCGGTCGATCACCGTGTCGTTCATCGGCCCCGCGACGACCGGCCCCGTCGAGGTCGACGCCGAGATCCTGCGCGTGGGCTCCAACGTCGTCCAGTGCCAGGCGACCGTTCGGCAGGAGGGCGCGATCGTCGCGACCGCGCTGGCCGCGTTCGGCAAGCACCGGCAGTCGTCGATCTCGGTCGCGCCCGCCCATCCGATGCCGGCGCTGGGCGATCCGACGGCGATCGAGGCGTTCCCCTACATCGAGAGGCTGACTCCGGAGTTCTACCAGTTCGTCGAGCTGCGGCAGGTCGGCGGCCAGTTGCCGTTCTCCGGTTCCGAGACGGCCGACCTGTCCGGGTGGGCGTCACTGCGCGAGGCGCCGGAGCGGTTCGAGGAGGAGCACCTGGTGGTGTTGGCCGACGCGTGGCCGCCGGCTCCCATCCAGATGCTCGACGGGTTCGCGCCCGGCAGCAGCCTGACGTGGACGCTGGAGCTGATCGCCGAGGTGGGCCCGGAGGCGTTCCCGGCCGAGTCGATCCTCGGCTACGCCGCCGCCACCGATGCCGCCCGTGACGGATACGCGCACACGCACGCGATGCTGTGGCGGCCGGACGGCGAGCTGGTGGCGATCAGCCGGCAGACGATCACAGTCTTCGGCTGACCGGCGCCCCAACGCAAAAATCCGCTATTCGAAATCCGGATCGGCTAGTCCGATTGGAGTAGCCGATCCGGATTCCGAGTAGCGGATTTCCGGGAGGGGAGGGGAGGGGAGGGCGGCTCCCCTCAGGTCAGCCGGCGGTGCGGGTGGAGCGGCGACGCTGGTCGCTGCGGGGCCGCCCGGCCGCCTGGCCCACCGACTGGCGGGCGCCGGAGCCCTGGGTCGCGGAACCCTGGCCGGCCGAGCGCTGGCCGCCCGAGCCCCGGGTGCCGGAGCCCTGACGTGCGGAGCCCTGACGTGCGGAGCCCTGGCGGGGCGCACCGTGGGCGTCGGCGGTCTGGGGACGACGACGACGAGCGCCGCCGGTGCCGGAGCCCTGCTGGTCGCGGCCACCGCGCTCCGAACCACCGCGCTCCGAACCACCGCGGCCGGCGCCGTCACGGCTCTGCCCGCCGCTGCGGCTCTGCTCGCCGTCACGGCCCTGACCGCCACCGCGGCCCTGACGCTGCTGGTTCTGGTTCTGACGGCCCTGGCCGCGGCTGCGACGGGCCTGCCCGCGAACGGACTGGCCCTCGGCGCCGTCGTCGGACGGCACGTGCGCGGGCGGCTCCGGGGCGTCGGCCAACGCGACGGCGGCATCGGCGCCGATGGGCAGCTCGATCTCGCCGGCGGTGACCCCGGCCGCGCGCAGCAGCGACCGCACCTCGCGCACCTGGTCGGAGGTGGCGACGGTCACGACGGTGCCGATGGCGCCCGCGCGGGCGGTGCGGCCCGAACGGTGGACGTAGGCCTTGTGCTCGGCCGGCGGATCGGCGTGGACGACCAGCCCGACGTCGTCGACGTGGATGCCGCGGGCGGCGATGTCGGTGGCCACGAGCACGGTCGCGGCACCGGAGGAGAACGCGTCGAGGTTACGCACGCGGGCGTTCTGCGACAGGTTGCCGTGCAGGTCCACGCTCACGACGCCGCGGCCGGTGAGCTGCTTCGCGAGACGTTTGGCACCGTGCTTGGTGCGGGTGAACATCACGGTCCGCGGGTGCGCCACGGCCAGGTCGGCCAGCGCGCGGACGCGGTCGTCGGCGTCGACGCGCACCACGTGGTGGGCGGTCGGGCCGGAGGTGGCGGTGCCGTCGTCGACCGAGTGGTCCACGGGATCGGTGAGGAACTTGGTGACCAGCTTCTGGACGCCGGAGTCCAGGGTCGCGGAGAACAGCAGTCGCTGCGCACCGGACGGGGTCGCCGCGAGGATGCGGGTGACGCCGGGCAGGAAGCCCAGGTCGGCCATGTGGTCGGCCTCGTCCAGCACGCTGATCTCGATCGAGTCCATGCGGCAGTGCTTCTGTCCCATGAGATCCTCGAGTCGACCCGGGCAGGCCACGACGATGTCGACGCCACGATTGAGCGCCTCGACCTGACGGCCCTGGGAGACGCCGCCGAAGATGACGGTGGTCTTCAGGCCCATGGAGGTCGCCAGCGGCTCGAGGGTCTCGTTGATCTGCCGGGCGAGCTCACGGGTCGGCGCCAGGATCAGCCCACGCGGGGAGTTGCGGGCGCGGCGGCCGCCGGACGCGGCGAGGCGGGCGACCAGCGGGATGCAGAACGCGTAGGTCTTGCCGGAGCCGGTGCGGCCCCGGCCCAGCACGTCACGGCCGGTCAGTGCGTCCGGCAGCGTGGCCGACTGGATGGGGGTGGGGGTGGTGATCCCCGCGCTGCCGAGAACGTCGAGCAGGGGGGAAGGAACGCCGAGATCGGCGAAAGAACGTGACAAGGGAGAAGGCTCCGTACATAGAGAATGGCGTCTTGCCCGGCGCGCTCGCGGGGAGTCGCATCCACTTCGGTGAGCGATGCGCCCGGTGCGCGACCACGGGGAGGTCGACAACCGCACGGCCCGAGGCAAGAGTGGTGCGGGCCGTCCGAGGACCACCCTACGCGTAGCGGGCCCCACACCCCAGCCCCGCGGCCCGGGTGTGACGAGGGCATCACTATCGCCTCCCCGTGGTGGCACGATACGAGGCGTGCGAATAGACCTGTCCCTGCTGCGTCGACCGGAACTGGGGTCGGTGCTTCTCGGCCGGGAGGAGGAGTCCGCCCGCCTTCGCGCGCTGCGCGTCCGGATCCTGCTGGTCCTGACCCTGCTCGCCTCCAACCTGGTGGGCGTCGCGGTGGCCGTGGTGCTGGTCTTCTTCGTGCTGCCGGGCCCGGCGGTGCTGTCGCGGGAGTTCCTCGTCCCCTCGGTGATCGTGGTGCCCGTCTACGTGACGATGGCGGTCATCGTGGGCACGATCTGGGTCACCGGTGCGGTCTACCGCCGCGTCCGGTGGTTCCTCGACGGCCGCGAGCCCACCGACCGTGACCGCGCCCGGACCCTGCGTCTGCCCGCCCGCATCACCCTCATCCAGGCCTTCCTGTGGCTGCTCGGCGTCGCTGTCGTCACCCCCGCGTACGGCCTGGTCGACCCCACGTCGATCCCGGTGGTCGGGTTCACCATCTCCTTCGCCGGCATGGTCGTGTGCGGCGCCGCGTTCCTGCTCGCCGACTTCGGCCTGCGGCCCGTGGCGGCGGTCGCACTGTCCACGGGCCGCGCCCCGCGGGCCCGGTTCCTCGGCGCCATGACGCGGCTCCGGGTGGCGTGGGCCCTGGGTAGCGGGGTGCCCGTCACGGGCCTGATCATCGTCGCGATCTACACACTCGCGGGCCGTGCCCTGTCGCTGGAACGCCTCGCCGTCGTCGTCATCGTCCTGGGTGCCACGTCCCTCCTGGCCGGGTTCCTCCTCATCTCCCTCGCGACGGGGTCGATGATCGCCCCGCTGCGCAGCGTCCGGTGGGCGATGCAGGACATCAGCGACGGCACGCTCTCGCGGCGCGTGGTGGTCTACGACGCCACGGAGCTCGGTGAGCTGCAGCGCGGGTTCAACGAGATGGCCTCGGGGCTGCAGGAGCGCGAACGGCTGCGCGACCTGTTCGGTCGACACGTCGGGCGCGAGGTTGCCGAGGCCGCGGAGCTCGACGATCCCGAGCTGGGCGGGCGCGACTCGCGCGTGGGCGTGGTGTTCGTCGACCTCATCGGCTCCACCGAGATGGCCGTGCGGTCCGAGGCCGGCGAGGTGGTGGACGTGCTCAACCGGTTCTTCTCCGTGGTGGTGGAGACCGTGGAGGAATACGACGGCATCGTCGACAGCTTCCTCGGCGATGCCGCGCTCGTCGTGTTCGGTGCGCCCCGGTCGATGGCGGACCCGGCGACCGCGACCCTGGCCTGCGCGCGGGTGCTGGCCGAGCGCCTGCCCGCGCGGGTGCCGGACTGCCGCGCGGGCATCGGGGCGTCCTACGGGGACGTCGTGGCCGGGTACGTGGGCTCGGATGACCGCTTCGAGTACACCGTCATCGGCGACGCCGTGAACGAGGCCTCGCGGCTGTGCGAGCTGGCGAAGGAGCAGCCCGGCCTGGTGCTGGCCTCCGGCGTGGCGGCCGACGCCGCCGCGGAGTCCGAGCGTGGCCGCTGGCAGGAGGTCGGATCCGAGGTCGTGCGCGGTCGCACCGAGCCCACGAGACTGTGCGCGCCGGCGCCCGACTGACCACCCCTAGCGCAGCACCACGTCACGCCCGCCGAGCATCACCTCGAGGCCGTCGTCGACCACGCGCGCGTCCTCGATCACCACTCCCTCGGGCAGTGAGGCCATGGTCGTGTCGACGGTGCCGGTGATGCCGGAGAACAGCCCGTCCGGCAGCGGGAACCCCAGCAGCGAGGTCTGCTGCGGCGTGAGCGTGAGCTGCCCGTCGTTCACCCCGGGCTGCACCCCGATCTCCGCGATGCCGCCGATGTCGGCGCGCAGCAGGCCGGCCGGTGCGTCGGGGCGCACCGAGCGCACCTCCGTCATGCCCGCGATCGGCGAGCCCTCCGCTGGGTTGCCCTCCGCGGCGGCCGCCGCGAGCTGGTTGGCGCTGAGTGTGGCGGTGCCGTCCGCGGACTCGGCGCGGATACCGCCGTCGACCTGCGAGACCGAGTAGCCGGTCACGTCGATCCGCGGCACGGTGGCGTCACCGGGGGAGGTCAGGCGGACCGTGCCCACGGCCTGCTGCGTGGCCAGGTCCCACAACACGGGGCTGGTCCCGAACTCCACGGACACCGGCGCCCCGAGCTCCGCCGACGCCTCGCGCTCGGCCCGGTCCGACAGGTACCAGCGCGCGCCGAACTCCGCGGCCACCACCAGACCCGCCAGAAGCAGGAGCAGCAGGACCAGCGAGCACCCGCACCCGCACCCACCGCGCCTATTGTCGCGACGCCCTCTGCGGTCCATCCGATCTCGTCTGCCCATGGGGGTATCGTGCCGGACCGGAGCACCCGGGTCTACCGTCGCCGGACCGGTTGCGGCGCGGCGGGCAGGACCTCACGATCGGGATCATGACCGAGACACAGGATGCACTCACTGACACCCGTACCGTCGCCTTCCTCGTGGCCTCCGAGGGGATCGAGCGCGTCGAGCTCACCGAACCGTGGGACGCCGTCTCCGACGCCGGCTTCCGGCCGGTCCTCGTCAGCACGGAGGACGGCGAGGTCGGGCTGGTCGATCACCTCAGCCCGGCCGGCACCCGGCCCGTGGACCGCACGAGTGCGGACATCTCCGCGGCCGACGTGGACGTGCTCGTCCTGCCCGGCGGCGTCGCGAACCCGGACGCCCTGCGCGGGGACCAGCACGCGGTGACCCTCGTGCGCGAGATGGTCGAGGCCGGCAAGCCCGTGTTCGCCATCTGCCATGCGCCGTGGGTCCTCATCGAGGCGGACGTGGTGCGCGGCCGGAAGGTCACCTCCTTCCCGAGCCTGCGGACCGACCTGGTCAACGCCGGCGCGGAGTGGGTCGACTCCGAACTCGTCAGCGACGACGGGGTCTTCACGAGCCGCCGGCCCGACGACCTCCCGGCCTTCTGCGAGGCCATCGTCGGCGCCGCCCGGGGGTCGGCCTAGGGACGACCGGGCGATGATCGGCGTGTACGTCCACAACCGTGGACGGGGGCACCTGCACCGGGTGCTGCCGGTCGTCGCCGCGCTCCGCGACCGGGGCGACGAGGTCACGATGCTCGTCACCGGCCCCTTCGACGACACCCAGCGTCCCCCCGGGACCCGCGTGGTCCACCTGCCGACAGAGCCGGACGCACGGACCGGGCCCGCCGCCGCGCACGCGGCCGGACCGCCGGCGCGGGACGAGATCACCCTCGCCGCCCGTCGTGCCGCCGTGGCGTGGATGGACCGTGAACGCCCCCGCGCGCTGTGGGTCGACGGCTCCCCGGCGATGTCGCTGGCCGCCCGCATGACCGGTACACCCATGGTGAGCACCCTTCCCCCGGGCGTGCGCGACGACGAACCGCATCTGCTGCGGTGCCGGGCGGCCGAGAGGCTCATCGCCGCCTGGCCGCCGGGCGTGCACCGGGAGGCCGTGGCGCGGGCGGAGAAACGGGTGAGCGAGATCGGCGGCGTCTCCCGGTTCGAGCGACGCGGACGCGAGCCGCGGGCTCGTCGTCGTCCCCGTGTCGTCCACCTCAACGCCTCCGGTACCGGCGGTGACCACCGCTTCTGGCGCGCCGTACGGACCACCGCGGCGGAGCTGGGCGTGACGGACTGGCTGGAGTTGGGCGGGCCCGACGGCGAGTGGCACAAGGATCCCTGGCCGGCGCTGAGCTCCGCGGACGTCGTGGTCACCGGCGCGGGACAGGCGTCCGTCGCCGACGCGGCCTGCGCCGATGTGCCGCTGGTCGTCGTCCCCGGTAAGCACGAGTACGGCGAACACGACGCCACCGCCGAGGCATTGGCCTCGATCCCCGGCGCGTCGGTCCTGCGCTACGGCGACGGTCCGACGGCGGTCGCGCGCGAGGTGCGCGCGCAGGTGGACCGCGCCCTCGACGGCGAGGCCGCCGGGATCAGATCGTGGTGGGGGGTGGACGGGGCGGCACACCGCGCCGCGGAGGTCATCCGTGCGACGGCGACGACGACGAAGTAGGCCCCTTTTCGGGTGATCCACGCCACCCGGACCACGCCTAGGGGTTTTCTCACGATGTCATCACGAAGGCTGATAACTGCTGCACACATGCCGTCCCCGGGGGCGATACTCGATCTCACGACCCCGAAAGTGCGGCCCGAGGTCCCCGGAGCCCTGACAGTATTGCGTCATCGACTGCGAACGACGAACTTTCAGGGCTCGAGGCAGGGCACTTCGCGAGGCGCAGGGACGGAGGATGAATGCCGAGATACAGGAACCTCGAACCCACCTCGGACTTCTGGTCCTGGCGTGACAACGCCGCGTGCATCGGGCACGAAGACCTGTTCTACAGCCTGGAGGAGGAGTCGAAGGGGGAGCGGCGCAAGAAGGAGGAACAGGCCAAGTCGGTCTGCGCCACGTGCCCGGTCTTCGATACCTGTCGGCAGTTCGCCCTCAGTTCCGGTGAACTCTACGGAGTGTGGGGAGGGCTGACCGAGGCCGAGAGACACAGGATCTCCGGCCGCCACCGAACGGGCTGATCTCGCGGCGGGCGGGGCCTCGGCTGGCGGTTCAGGTGGCGGGCCGGCGGTCCGGGTCCTCGTTGTGATCCTGCGGGGTCGCCTCGTGCCCCGCGCGGCCGCCGGTCCGGTTGGCCTCCTTCATCTCCGCCTCGTGGACATGCCGTCGTCCTCCGGTGAGCTCGTCGCGCACCGCACTGTCCAGGGCGCGGGCCGTGCTCCAGAACCCGTCGTCGAACTCCTCGACGATCTGGAACGTCCAGCGGCCGTGGAGGACGTTGACCCCCACCATCTCGTCGCGGATGCGTGCGGCGAGCTCGGACCGTCCGGCCTGCGCCAGCTGGTCGGCGGCCTCCTGGAATAGGATGTCCGCCCGGCCGATCAGCTGGTGCAGGTCGTACAGGTGCCCGCGGGCGCGCTCGATGTACTCCATCGCCTCGCCGACGGTCCCGGCCGCCTCGATCTCGGCGTCGGTCGCGCAGTCGGGTCGGCGATGGGTCCCGTCGACGCTCGGGGTCCGGTCGCCGGGTCCCGGGCCTGCCACGCTCAGACCGTCCGGGTCAGACGGCGGAGCTGGTCGGGGTCGGTGTGGTGCTTGAGCGCGGTGACCAGGCCGGAGCGCGGACCCACGGCGTCGTCGTAGGTCGTCGGCTCGCCGGCGAACATCTTCTCCGAGCGGGTCTCCGGCGCGTCGTCCGGCGTGGCCTTGAGGAACCGGTTCGGGAGCGAGAGCTTGGCGATGGTGCGCCAGGACTGCCAGTACTGCTTGTACAGCGGCCCGGTGGTGTACGGCAGGTCCCACCGCCGGCAGACGTCCTGGACCTTCTCCGAGAGCTCCGCGTACCGGTTCGACGGGAGCGTCGGGAAGAGGTGGTGCTCGATCTGGAACGACAGGTTGCCGGACATGAAGTGCGTGAGCTTGCTGCCGGTGAAGTTCGCGGAGCCGAGCATCTGGCGCAGGTACCACTGCGCCTGCGTCTCGGACTCGAGATCGTCGAGCGTGAACTTGTCGGCGCCGTCCGGGAAGTGGCCACAGAAGATCACGGCGTTGGACCACAGGTTGCGGATGATGTTCGCGGTCATGTTGGCGCTCATGGTGGACTTCCAGTTGGGCCCCGACAGCAGCGGGAACCACACGTAGTCCTTGCCCACCTGGCGCCGGGCCTTGCGGAGGAACTGGCCGATCCGCTTCTTGCGCTCGGCCCGCCCGGAGGAGTTGATCGTCGCCGGCGCGATCTCCAGGTGCTGGACGCCGACGCCCCACTGGAAGGCGAGGGCGAGGATCGTGTTCCACACCAGGTTGAGCGAGTTCGCCGGGTGCCACGGTTGGTCGCGGGTCACCCGCACCACGCCGTACCCGACGTCGTCGTCCATGCCGACGATATTGGTGTACTTGTGGTGGTGGTAGTTGTGGGTGGCCTTCCAGTGCTCGGACGTGCCGACGATGTCCCACTCCCAGGAGCTGGAGTGGATGACCGGGTCGTTCATCCAGTCCCACTGCCCGTGCATCACGTTGTGCCCGAGCTCCATGTTCTCGATGATCTTCCCGGCCGCCAGTAGTCCGGTGCCCACCAGCCACGCGGGTCGGTACCCGGAGAAGAGGAGGACGACCCGGCCGCCGGTCACCAGTCCGCGCTGCAGGCGGATGGTGTTCTGCACGTAGCGGCGGTCGTCGTCCCCGAGGGAGTCGACGACCTCCTGGCGGATCGCGTCCAGCTCCTCACCGATGGCATCGACGTCCTCGGCGGAGAGATGGGCGTATTCCCTTACATCAGATATCGCCATGTAAGAACGGTACGTAGCGGTCAGCGTCATGTCGACCGTTCCGGGAAACCCGAACTGCGGACAACTACTGCCGAGTTGACCGGCAAGCGTTCATCGGACGCTTATGATCCCACCATGGCTCTCGTCGAGATCTCAGGCGTCAATAAGCACTTCGGTGACTTCCACGCGCTCAAGGACATCAACCTGTCCATCGAGCAGGGGGAGGTCGTCGTGGTGATCGGCCCGTCGGGGTCCGGGAAGTCGACGTTGTGCCGCACGATCAACCGGCTCGAGACCTTCGAGAGCGGCTCCATCACCATCGACGGCAAGCCGCTGCCCGAGGAGGGCAAGGCGCTGGCGAGACTGCGGGCCGACGTCGGGATGGTGTTCCAGTCGTTCAACCTGTTCGCGCACAAGACGATCCTCGAGAACGTGACGCTGGGTCCCATCAAGGTCCGCAAACAGTCCAAGTCGGAGGCCGAGAAGCGCGCGATGGAACTGCTCGAACGGGTCGGTGTCCACGAGCAGTCGTCCAAGTACCCGGCGCAGCTGTCCGGCGGTCAGCAACAACGCGTGGCGATCGCCCGGTCGCTGGCGATGGACCCCAAGGTCATGCTCTTCGACGAGCCGACGTCCGCCCTGGACCCGGAGATGATCAACGAGGTCCTCGACGTGATGACGGGGCTGGCCAAGACCGGTATGACCATGGTCGTGGTGACCCACGAGATGGGCTTCGCCCGCAAGGCGGCCGACCGCGTGATCTTCATGGCGGACGGAGAGTTGGTCGAACAGGCCACCCCGGAGGAGTTCTTCACCAATCCGCAGAGCTCCCGGGCCAAGGACTTCCTGTCCAAGATCCTCACCAACTAGTCGGGCCCGTCCGCGGACCCGAACGAGACCCATCCACCCATCCCACGAGGAGAACCCATGAACATCCGACGGATCGGAGCGGCCACGGCGGCCGTCGCCCTGGCACTCGGCGTGAGCGCGTGCGGTAGCGACGATGGCGGCGGCGAGGACCAGCTCAAGGTCGGCATCAAGTTCGACCAGCCGGGACTCGGGCTGAAGGAGGGCAACGACTACACCGGCCTCGACGTCGACGTGGCGCGCTACATCGCCGACAAGCTCGGGACCCCCGAGGACGAGATCGAGTGGGTGCAGGCCCCCAGCGCCCAGCGCGAGACGCTGCTGGAGACCGGTCAGGTCGACATGATCGTGGCCACCTACTCCATCACCGACTCCCGCAAGGAGAAGGTCGGCTTCGCCGGCCCGTACTTCATCGCCGGTCAGGACCTGCTGGTCCGCTCCGACGACGACTCGATCACCGGTCCCGATTCCCTCGACGGCAAGCGTCTGTGCTCGGTCACCGGGTCGACCTCGGCCCAGACGGTCAAGGAGCAGGTGCCGGGCGTGAACCTGCAGGAGTTCGGCACGTACTCGGAGTGTGTCTCGGCACTGGTGTCCGGCGCGGTCGACGCCCTGACCACGGATGACACGATTCTCGCGGGGTACGCCGCCCAGGACCAGTACCAGGGCCAGCTCGAGGTGGTCGGGGAGCCGTTCTCCGAGGAGCGGTACGGCGTCGGTATCGCCAAGGGTGACACGGAGATGTGCGAGCAGATCAACGAGGCCATCCGCGAGATGATCTCCGACGGCACCTGGGACACCGCCGTCGAGGAGAACCTCGGCGCCGCCGGCTTCACCCCGGGCGAGGGCAATCCGCCCGAGCCGGAGGCCTGCGCCTGATCTGATCCGACCCGGCCGGATCGGCACCCGATCCGGCAGACCACCGCCTCCCTCCCCGCGCCGACCCACCGGCGCGGGGAGGAGGGCGGGCACCTCACCACGGAAGGTGGACCATGGGCGACATCTTCGCCGACTACGACGTCCTCGGGGCGGTCTGGGTGACGATCCAGCTCTCGGTCCTGGGCACCATCGGGGCCATGGTCCTGGGGACGATCATCGCCGTCCTGCGCGTGTCCCCGGTGGCTGTCCTGCGCGGCCTCGGTACCTCGTACGTCAACACGTTCCGGAACCTCCCGCTGACGTTGCTGATGGTCTTCAGCATCCTGGGGTTGTCCTTCATCCTCCAGCTGTCGGTCTCGGACGACTTCGCCCGCAACGCCTTCTGGTGGGCCGCGATCATGTTGGCCGTCTACCACGCCGCGTATGTCTGCGAGGCCCTGCGCTCCGGCGTGAACACCGTCCCGGTGGGGCAGGCGGAGGCCGCCCGCTCGATCGGTCTGGCCTTCGGCCAGTCCATGCGAGAGGTCATCCTCCCGCAGGCGTTCCGCGGGTCCATCGCCCCGCTGGGGTCGGTGGTCATCGCGCTGATCAAGAACTCCACCGTCGCGGCGGTCATCGGTGTCGGGGACTCCGCCGGCCTGCTCCAGGTCATCACGGAGAACGAGGGCGCGAGCCTGCTGACGTTCTTCTTCTTCGCCATGGTCTTCGTGGTCCTCACCCTCCCGATCGGACTGTGGACCACCTCCCTCTCCCGGAAGCTGTCGGTGAAGCGATGAGCACACAGGCGGTACTTTTCGACGTACCCGGCCCCAAGGCCCGGCTGCGGCACAGGATCCTCACCGCTGTCGGCGTGGTCCTCGTGGTCGCCATCGCCTACGTCATCTATCTCCAGTTCGAGAAGGCCGGCCAGCTCAAGGCCTTCATGTGGGAGCCGTTCGTCACCGACCCCGAGGTGTGGACGTCCTACCTCATCCCGGGCCTCAAGGGGACGTTCACGGCGGCGGCGATCTCCATCGTGCTCGCCGTGGTCTTCGGGCTGCTCTTCGGCATGGGGCGGCTCTCGCCGTTCGCACCGTTGCGCTGGTTCTGCAGCGTGATCGTCGAGTTCTTCCGCTCGGTGCCCGTGCTGCTGATGATGGTCTTCGCCTACTTCGGGTACTTCGCCACCTCCAACATCGTGCCCAACCAGCACGCGCCGCTCGCCGCCGTCGTCACCGCGCTCACCCTCTACAACGGCGCGGTCATCGCCGAGCTCGTCCGCTCGGGTGTCCACGGGCTGCCCGCGGGGCAGTCCGAGGCGGGACTGGCCGTGGGCCTCACCCCGGGGCAGGTGCTGCGCTCAATCCAGCTCCCCCAGGCACTCACGGCGATGCTCCCGGCCCTCGTCGGCCAACTCGTCGTCGTCCTCAAGGACTCCGCACTGGGCTACGGCATCACCTACCTGGAGCTGCTCAACTGGTCCAAGACCCTGGGTTCGGCGTACGCGAACACCGTCCCCGCCTACATCGTGGCGGGCATCCTGTTCATCCTCGTCAACTACACGCTCACCAAGTTCGCCGTGTACCTCGAGGGCCGGATGAAGAAGCGCCGCGCGAAGGCCTGATCCGCACCCGCACCGTCGAGGCCCCACACCGACGAGGCCCCACACCGACGAGGCCCCACACCGACGAAAAGGACGTTCCGCGCACATCGCCCGAGAGGGGAGTGCGCGGAACGTCCTTTTCGATGCCCGGGGGTGTGGTCGATTCTGGGGGCGTGCTACTTCGGTGGCATCCGGATGCCACCGTCGACGCGGATGGTCTCCGCGTTCATGTACGGGTTGGTGAGCAGCTCCATGACCATGGACGCCAGCTCATCGCCCGAGCCGAGACGCTTCGGGAACAGGACATTCGAGCCGAGGTTGGCCTTGAACGCCTCCGAGTCCGGGCCCTCGCCGTAGATCGGGGTGTCGATGAGGCCGGGTGCCACGGTGTTGAGGCGGATGCCGGCGGCCGATAGGTCGCGCGCGACGGGCAGGGTCAGGCCGACGATGCCACCCTTCGAGGCGGAGTAGGCGGCCTGGCCGATCTGGCCGTCGAACGCGGCGACGGAGGCCATGTTGACGATGGCGCCCTTCTGGCCGTCCTCGTCGGCCTCCTGCGTGCTCATCTTGGTGGCGGCCAGCCGCAGCATGTCGAACGAGCCGATGAGGTTGATGTCGATGACCTTGCGGAACGAGTCGATGTCGAAGGCCGACGAGTACTCGCCGTCGCGGCCGATGGTGCGCTGCGCCCAGCCGATGCCGGCCGAGTTGACGAGGTAGCGCAGCGGACCGAGCTCGAGAGCGGCGGCGACGGCCTTCTCGTTCTGGTCGGTCTTGGTGACGTCGACGGAGACGAACACGCCCCCGACCTCGTTCGCCAGGGCCTCACCCTTCTCGGCATTGAGATCGGCGACGACGACCTTGGCGCCCTTGGCGGCGAGCTGACGGACGACGGCGGCGCCGATTCCCGACGCACCGCCCGTGACGATGGCACTTGCTCCAGAGATTTCCATGCCAGAACGGTAACAAGCACGGGCGCTGGATAAGGGTGGCTTGGCCGGGTCAGTGCGTAATCAGTCGCCGGTACCCGGCACGACGACGTCCCAGCGGATGCCGAACCGATCGTGGACTTGCCCGTACCGGTCACCCCACGGGGCGACCTCGAACGGCATCGCCATCTCGCCCCCGCTGCCGGTGACCTTGTCCAGGAACGCACGGGCCTCGTCCTCGGTGTCGAATCCCAGCAGGAACGAGTAGACGTCGCTGCGCGGCTGCGGGAGGCTCTCGCCCATGGCGTCACCGCCGGTCAGGCTGATCCCGGGGGCCTCGAGGGTCGCGTGGGCGACCGAACCGTGCGGTGGGTCGAACGGGAAGTCCTCGGTGGAGGGGAACTGGTCGTAGGTCATCACCTCGAGCTTCCCGCCGAAGAGTTCCTGGTAGTAGGGGAACGCCTCCGCCGCATTGGCGGGGAAGGAGATGTAGGGGACGCAGGTCATGGCCATGTCGGAGCCTCTCGTCGTGGGCGACCGCGTGCCGGTGCTACCCGGTATACGCAACGCTAGACCCGTCTGCGGCGCCGGACACGTTAAATCTGGTCGCTGTCGCTGTCGCTGTCGCTGTCGCTGTCGCCGTCGCCGTCGCCGACCGGTCCGGCCGGGGAGGGGCGCCGTCCGGACAGTGCGAGCAGTCGGGCGCGCGAATCCGCGCCGAGCGTCACGGGGCTCGCCTCGGCGAGCACGTCGAACGACCGCATCAACTCCACCACGCTCCGCGCGTGGTCGAGGGTCCAGGCGGCGAGGTCCTCCGCCTCCGTCGAGTCCCACGTCCGCGGGTCGAGATCGTGGGCGTGGACCAGGAGTTCGAAGACGCGCAGGGCGAGGAGGTCGCGGACCGGGATCTCGGCGAGCCGGTGCTGGACGATCGCGTCCGCGTCCCGGGCCCGCGCGAGTTCCCTGCGCAGACCCGCGGACGTGCGGTGCAGTGCGGGGATCGGCTTCTCACCGGCGTGGTCGGCGGTGCGGGTCCACTCGATCTCCGACTCCGGCAGCCGTGGGAAGTAGGCGGCGTAGCGCAGTCCACCGCCCAAGACGTGGTTGGCGCAGTCGCGGCGGGTCCATCCCGGGCAGGCCTCGCAGTCACCGTCGAGTCCGCCGGCGAGCGCGCGGCCGAACAGGGTGGTGGCCCGGTCGAGGACCGCGAGGTCCTCCGGGCTCAGCGGGGTCGGGGTCACGGGCACCTCACCTCCAGGAATGTCTGGGCTTCACACTAGGTTGACTGGGACGGTGTGAACAGATCGCGCCAGCCCTTCAGCCGTGACGAGAAAGGACCGATACCCGCCATGAGCCCGCAGACCTCCGGTGCAGCAGAGACCCGGGAGTTCCAGGCCGAGACCCGGCAGCTGTTGGATCTGATGATCCACTCGATCTATTCGAATCCGGACACCTTCCTGCGCGAGGTCATCTCCAACTCCTCGGACGCGCTGGACAAGCTCCGGTTGGCCGCGCTGCAGGATTCCTCGCTCGGCGCGGACACCTCGGATCTGCACATCGAGCTGATCCCGGATGCCGCCGCCCGGACGCTGACGATCCGCGACAACGGCATCGGCATGTCCCGCGACGAGGTGGTGGACCTCATCGGCACGCTCGCCAGGTCGGGCACCGGGCAGATGCGGGAGGCACTCTCCGCGGCGCGCGCGGCGCAGGAGTCCGGTGAGGTCTCGGAGCAGGCCACCGCGGACCTCATCGGCCAGTTCGGCATCGGTTTCTACTCGACGTTCATGGTCGCGGACACGGTCACGCTGGTCACCCGCAAGGCAGGCGAGAGTGCGGGGACGCGCTGGACGTCGAGCGGCGAGGACACGTACACGATCGAGGACGCCCCGGACGCTCCCCAGGGCACCTCGGTGATCCTGCAGCTCAAGCCGGCCGGTGGGGACGCGGCGCTCCCGGACTACACCGAGGAGCACACGCTGCGCCGGGTGGTGCGCACCTACTCGGACTTCATCGCCTGGCCGATCCGCATGGACGTCGAGCGCCCGGCGCCGGAGCCGGAGTCGACGGATGAGGCCGGCGCGGACGGGGCCGGCGCAGACGATGCCGCAGACGATGCCGCCGCCGAGGACGCCGCGCCCGAGGCTCCCGGCACGGTCACCGAGACGGAGACGCTCAACTCCCAGAAGGCCCTGTGGACGCGGCCCCGCTCGGAGGTCACCGACGAGGAGTACGCCGAGTTCTACCGTCACGTCTCGCACGCGTGGGACGAGCCGCTGGAGACGATCACCCTCAAGGCGGAGGGCACGTTCGAGTACCAGGCGCTGCTGTTCCTTCCCACGCAGGTGCCGTTCGACCTGTTCTCCCCGGACACCAAACGTGGGGTGCAGCTCTACGTCCGTCGTGTCTTCATCATGGACGACTGTGAGGAGCTGGTCCCGCCGTTCCTGCGCTTCGTCAAGGGCATCGTCGACGCCCAGGACCTGTCGCTCAACGTCTCCCGCGAGATCCTCCAGCAGGACCGCCAGATCCGGGCGATCCGCAAGCGCCTGGTCAAGCGGGTGCTGCAGACGATCGAACAGATCAAGACCGACCGGCCGGAGGAGTTCCGCAGCTTCTGGGCCAACTTCGGTGCCGTCCTCAAGGAGGGCCTGATCGCGGACGTCGACGCCCGCGAGCAGTTGCTGGCCGTGAGCACGTTCGCCTCCACGCGTCCCGCCCAGGCGGGCGCCGGGGACGCCGCGTCCGGATCGGACGAGACCCCGCGCGACGACGAGCGTGACGACGACGAGGTGGGCACCACCATCGCCGAGTACGTCTCCCGGATGGCCGACGGGCAGGAGGAGATCTACTACCTCACCGGGACGTCCCGCGCGGCGGTGGAGAACTCCCCGCACCTGGAGGCGTTCCGTGCCCGTGGTGTCGAGGTCCTCATCCTCACCGACCCGGTCGACGAGGTGTGGGTCGACGCGGTCGGCGAGGTCGACGGCAAGCGCCTGCGGTCGGTGGCCAAGGGTGACGTGGACCTGTCCGGCATCGGCTCGGAGAGCGAGGATCGCGAGGACGAGCCCGACGCGGCCGAGTTCGCCGACCTGCTCGCCTGGCTGGGCGAGGAGCTGTCGGACGAGGTCAAGCAGGTCCGCCTGTCGCACCGGCTCACCGAGTCGGCCGCGTGCATGGTGGGCGACGAGTTCGACATGACTCCGCAGCTCGAGGCCATGTATCGCGCTTCGGGCATGGAGTTGCCCACGAGCAAGCGGATCCTCGAGCTCAACCCCACGCACCCTCTGGTCGAGCGGCTGCGCGAGCAGTACGCATCGGATCCGTCGGCGCCGGGCCTGGCCGATACCGCCCGGCTGCTGTCGGGTGCGGCCGTCCTCGCGGAGGGCGGCACGTTGTCCGATCCGGCCGCGTTCGCCAAGTTGCTGGTCGACCGCATCTGACTCGACTCCGCCCCCGGGGCGGCGGCTACCCGACCACCGGTGTCCGGCCGCCGCCCAGGGAGCCGCAGGTCACGCCGATCATCGCCCCGAGCGCGGTCTCGGTCGGGGTGTGGTGGCTGATCCGCACGCGCGCCCACGCCACCGTCGGTACGAGGGCCAGCAGTCGCCAGTAGCGGGGTGAGAGTTCGCGGGCGAGGACCGTGGCGACCCCGGCGAGCACGGCGGTGTGGAACGAGACCTTGATCCGGAGCGTCGCGGCCCCGGCCACGCCCAGCGCCACCAGTGCGGCCCGCGTCATCCGCTGCAACTCGTCCGGGGCGTCGCCCCACCGTTGGGCCGCGAGCAGGGTCGCCACCGACCCGGCGATGCCGACGATCACCAGGGGGCGGTCCTCCCGCCGGGTGACGTGGTGGTCGGACAGCGCCTTGCGTCGGACCCGCCAGGTGATCGCGGCCTGCGGAACGATGCCCAGGCCGGCGGCGGTCGCGAGCCCCCACCCGGTCGACCCCACCGCCCGGCCGAGGTGCACCGACCCGACGGTGAGCACCACCCACGGGGCGCAGACCTCCGTCAGAACCGTCGCCGGGAGCACGCCACGCGTCCGCCCATCCGGCGCGACCGAACCCCGGGCCGACGCACCGCTCTCGACCACCACGCTCTCCGCCACCCCCCGAAAATCCGCTATCCCGAATACGGATCCGCTGGTCGGATTGGACTAGCGGATCCGGAGGGAGAGTAGCGGATCTGGCCGGGGCGGATCGGAGTGCGGTGCGGGGTGGGGTGGTGCGTGCGGTGCGGTGCGGGGTGGCGCGGGGCGGGGCGGACCGGAGTGCGAGGCGGGCCGGGCGCGGGGCGGGTCAGCGGGGCCGGATCTCGGCGAGGCACTGCTCGGCCAAGCTCAGGGTGGCTGCGTCGAACAGCAGCAGCGTGGCGGACTCCACCTCGGTGTCGATGCCGGCGAGAGTCCCGAGCGCGGTGCGGATCGCGTCCTCGCGCGGCCAGCCGTAGGCCCCGGCGGAGATGAGCGGGAAGGCCACCGTGCGGGCGCCGAGCTCATCGGCCACGGCGAGGGAATTGCGATAGCAGCCGGCCAGCAACGCTCCGCCGCCGGTGCCGCCCGTGCCGCCCGTTGCTTCCGCGCCGCCGGTGCGTTCGTAGACCGGGCCCACGGTGTGGATGACCCAGCGGGCGGGGAGATCTCCGGCACCGGTCGCGACGGCCTGTCCCGTCGGCAGCCCGTCTCGCAGGCGGCCCGCCCTCAGCTCCCGGCACTCGGCCAGGATCGTCGGCCCGCCCGCGCGGTGGATCGCCCCGTCCACACCGCCGCCCCCGAGTAGGGAACTGTTGGCCGCGTTGACCACCGCGTCGACGGTCATCCGGGTGATGTCGCCGTGGCCCAGCTCGATCCGGGCGCGCCTCGTCGTCGTCATCCCGACACCCCGGGCGCCACGGCCTCGCGGGCCGACCTCCGGCGGGTGATCATCGGCGTCGGCGAGTCGTCGAGGCGGTCCATCAACCACATGATGGTCGCCACCTCGCCCACCCACGCCAGGCTCACGCACCAGCCGGCCAGGATGTCGCTCGGGAAGTGCACACCCAGGTACATGCGGGTGACGCCGATGGCCGGGACGTACCCCGCGGACCCGACGATCACCGGGTAACGCCACGCCGTGGGCCAGGCCAGGACGCAGGCGCACCCGGCCAACGCCGCGCTCGCCATGGCGTGACCGCTGGGGAACGAGTAGCTCTTCTCCTCCACGATGTGGGTGAAGAACGTGGGCCGACCCCGCCGGTACAGGGCCTTGAGCACCGAATTGATGATCGTCGACCCCACCAGGGACACCGTCAACAGTGCGGCGGGCCGGCGACTGCCCCGGACGGAGACCAGATACGCCGAGGTGGCCAGGGCGAACAACGGCACCGCAGTGACTCCGCCGAGTTCGGTGACGGCCCGGACGATGCGCGTGTTGCGCGGCGAATGGCGACTCTGCAGCCACAGCATGACGGGCCGGTCGAAGGGCAGGCCCGCATCGCCGCGGATGCGCTCGGCCAGCTCGACGAATCCGATCACCGGGGTCGCGAACCCCACGAACGCCACCCCGAAGATCGTCCACGTCCCGCGCGGCAGCGGCATCTCGCGCCGGTCGACGATGCTCCCCAGCACCCCGTCCGACGGGTACAGCTGCCGCAGGATGTCCCGAGCAGAGTTGAACGCTCGGGAGCGACGGGAGGTCGTCGTGCGCGACATGCCACCACACTAGGCAGAGCGGCGGCCTTCCCGCCGGTGGATCGCCGCGAGGTCGGGTGCGGCGCGGTTAGGGTGGGCCGCAGGCGACCCGAGAGGCGGAGGACGAATGAGCCAGACCCGTGTGGAACATGACCTGCTCGGTACCAAGGAGGTCCCGGCGGAGGCCTATTACGGCATCCACACGGTCCGGGCCGTCGAGAACTTCCCGATCACCGCCACCACCATCAGCGACATCCCCGACTTCGTGCGCGGCATGGTCATGGTGAAGAAGGCCGCCGCGCTCGCGAACCTCGAGATGGGTGTCCTCGACGAGACGGTGGCGAAGGCGATCGTCGGGGCCTGCGACGAGATCCTGGTCGACGGGCGCTGCATGGACCAGTTCCCCTCCTGCCAGTTCCAGGGCGGCGCCGGCACCTCGGTGAACATGAACACCAACGAGGTCGTGGCCAACCTCGCCCTCGAGCGCCTCGGCCACCCCAGGGGCTCCTACGACATCGTCAGCCCCAACGACGACGTCAACCGTTCACAGTCCACCAACGACGCCTACCCGACCGGATTCCGCATCGCCCTGTGGCACGCGCTGGAACGGCTCGAACCGGCGATCGTCGCCCTGCGGGAGGCCTGCTACGACAAGTCCGAGGAATTCCGCGAGGTCCTCAAGATGGGGCGCACGCAGCTGCAGGACGCGGTCCCCATGTCGATGGGCCAAGAGTTCGGCGGCTTCGCCGTGACGCTCGACGAGGAACTCCACGTCCTCGGCGCCGCGGCCCGGATGCTGCTCGACGTCAACCTCGGTGCGACCGCGATCGGCACCGGAGTCAACACCCCGCCCGACTATCGTCGCGCCGTCATCAAACATCTGCGGGCCGTCACCGGACTGCCGGTCACCGGCGCGATGAACCTCATCGAGGCCACCAGCGACACCGGCGACTACGTCAACGTCCACGCCGCCCTCAAGCGGACCGCGGTGAAGGTCTCCAAGATCTGCAACGACCTGCGGCTGCTGTCCTCGGGGCCGCGCGCCGGCTTCAACGAGATCAACCTGCCGGAGCTGCAGGCCGGGTCGTCGATCATGCCCGCCAAGGTCAACCCGGTGATCCCCGAGGTCGTCAACCAGGTGTGCTTCAAGGTGATCGGCAACGACGTCACCGTGACCATGGCCGCCGAGGCAGGTCAGCTCCAGCTCAACGTCATGGAGCCGGTGATCGCCCAGGCGATGTTCGAGTCGATCTCCCTGCTGACCAACGCCATCGAGACGCTGACCGAGAAGTGCGTGGAGGGGATCACCGCCAACGTCGAGGTGGCCCGCCAGAACGTGATGAACTCGATCGGGATCGTCACCTACCTCAACCCGATCATCGGCCACCACAACGGTGACCGGGTCGGCCGTGAGTGCGCCCGGTCGGGCCGCGGGGTCCGGGAGGTGGTGCTGGAGATGGGGCTGCTGTCGGCGGCGGAGCTCGATGACATCTTGTCGCCGTCCAACCTCCTGCGGCCGAAGTACAAGGGAAAAGGTGGTACACGGGACGTGGCACAACCCGGGCAGGATATGACCGGCCCCACGGCCTGAGCCGCCGGGTCGGAGTCGGACCAGGGCGGTCCGACTCCGACCCGGGTGAGCCGTGTCAGGGTGAGCCGTGTCAGGCGGGGGGCTCGCCGACGCGGCCGATGCTGCTCACGGCGAGGTTCCCCAGCGAACTGTCGAAACCGAACTGCTGGTCGATGAATGCGGACGAGCCCGAGATCGCGGCGTTGATGGCGGCGGACGAGCCGACGGTGTAGTCGAACTGGGCGAAGAAGTCGGCGATGGCCTTGAGCATGAGTGCCTCCAGATGGATCGGTGGTCGCGCCGCGAACCGGGCGGCGGGACGTGAGCTGGCCTACACAGGTGATATCGGACCCGCCGCCCCGATCGTTAGCCGCGCAAACTGATGATTCCGGCCCGCGCGACCGCTACCGTCGCACCATGAGCTCTCCCACCTCCCGCGTCGTCGCCGGGCGCGAGATCACCTTCCCGGTCCCCGTCGTGTCCGCCTCGGTCTCCGGCGCGGCGTTCCTCACCCGGGCAGCCGTCGTCCGCCGGCTCATCGCGGCCGGCCGTCAGTCCGCCGTTCTCGACGCTGCGGGCGCCGAGCCGGTGGCACTACCCGGCGGCCGGACCCCCGCGATCATGATCCACGTGCGGTACCACGACGTGCCCGGCAACGTCCTGGGTGCGTACCACGAGATGGGAGTGGCTTTCCAGCTCAAGGTGCCGGGCCACGGGACGCTGGTGCACATCCACGAACTGCCGGTGGACCAGGACTTCACCCTCGCGGCGGGCAACGAGCTGTGGGGCTTTCCCAAGTGGAAGGGCGACATGGTCGGCACCGCCGGCGGGGCGCTCGACGATGCCCGTCTCGGGGCGGTCGGGTCGGCGGGCGCGGGCGGGGTCGATCTCAGGCTGGATACCCGCGTCGGTGTCCCGATCCCCGGCAGCCAATCACTCGCCATGAACTGCGTGCAGGTCCTCGACGGTCAGCCGGTGCGGGTCACGGCCGAGGCCACCGCCCGAGGTGGGCGGATGCGTCCGCTGAGCGGCGCTCGCGTGACGATCGCGACGGGCGCGGATGACAGCGACGCCGATGTCGCGCGGTTCGCCGAGGCGGTACGCGAACTCGGGCTGGACCGCGCCCGCGCCCTCGCCACCTTCTCCTACGACAGGTTCGAGGCCGAGTTCCAGGCGCCCGAACGGATCGGCTGACGCCGCCCGGGGGCGCCGCCCAAAGCCGCGCCGCCCAGAGCGGCGTCGCCGAGCAGCATCGCGAACGCGGCGATTCCGCTCACACCCTGCGCGTTGCCGATGAGCCACTGCAGCACGTGGGCGGCTGGGTCGACCGCGGTGAGCGCGTAGGCGTAGTGCGTGCCGATCAGGTGGGTGAGGACCAGGACCGCCACCGCGATCCGGACCGGTCTGCGCCGGGCGGTCAGTAGTAGCGGGATGGCGATGATCACGCCGGACCAGTGGTGGGTCACCGCCACCGGAGAGGCGATGAAGACCCCGAGGGCGACCAGGAGTAGGGCGTCGACGGGCCGGTTGTCCCGGGTCAGTCGCCAGGCTCCCCAGGTGGCTGCCGCGGCGACGAGCAGGAAGAAGCCGTAGACGGGCGGGTCGAGGTGCTCGGCGGGGATCCGGGCCCGGGCCAGCAGGCCGCTCAGGGCCTGGTTGGGGACGAAGTGCCGTGTGCCGCCCCGTTCGGTGAGGAAGAACTCGGCGGTCCAGAAATGCCAGGACTCGGCCGGGCGGATGAGGTGCCCGAGGCCGATCGTGGCCGCGACTGTCCCAACCGCCCGTGCCAGGGACGCCCAGTCTCTACGGACGAGGAACAGAACGCCGAACGCGGCCGGGGTGATCTTGATGCCGGCGGCCAGGCCGAGCAAGACGCCGCGGGCGCGGCGGGGAGTGAAGCCCAGGACGTCGGCGGTGACCATGAGGAACAGGAAGATGTTGATCTGGCCGAAGCCGATGTTCGCGCGGACCGGCTCGAACAGCAGCGCCACGCCGGTCAGTGCCAGGGCCAGGGTCCGTGCGCCCTGAAGCTGGAGCCGGGACGCGGCCATGGCCAGGATCGCCCAGACCGCGACCACCGTGGCGGCGGTCCAGGCGAGTTGGGCGACAGTGGCTCCGAGTGGCGCCAGCGGCAGGAAGACGACGGCGCCGAACGGCGGGTAGATGAACCTGAAGCCCGAGCGGGTGGGAAAGCCCTCGGAGTACAGGTCCGCCCCGGCCAGCAGGGCCCGTCCGGCGTCCTGGAACACCTGGAGGTCCAGCATGAACTCGGTCGCGGCTCGCACCATGACCGCGGTGATCACGGCCGCGGTCAGGATCAGACCTGCCAGGCGCAGCGCGCTCCCCGGCTTCGGGAGGGTGTGCATCGGGTAGCGCTCCTTTCGGTCCGGAACGGGGTGCGGTCGACCAGGATACGGTCTGGTCAGGCCGGGTCGGGTCAGGTCAGTGCCCCTCACCGAGGTTGCCGGAGAGCTTCTCCAGTCGCTCCTGGCTGGCCCCGTCGAGGCCGATGATCTCGACCGTCTTGCCCTTGGCCGCGTACTTGTGGCTGATCGCATCCAGGGTGGCCACGGTGGAGGCGTCCCAGATGTCGGCCTCGGTCAGGTCGATGACAACGTGCTGGGGATCGCCCGAGTAGTCGAACTGGTAGACCAGATCATTGCTGGAGGCCCAGAACAGTTCCCCGCGGACCCGGTAGGTACGGATGTCGATGGTGCCGTCGTGATTCACGTCGAGCTCCGAGACCTTCTCCAGGCTCGTCATGTGCGCGACCCGGCGGGCGAACATGACCATCGCGGTGAGGACGCCGAGGACGACGCCGATGGCCAGGTTGTGGGTGATCACGGTGGCGGCCACGGTGACGATCATGACGACCGTCTCGCTGAGCGGCATCAGACGCAGGGTGCGGGGATGGATGGAGTGCCAGTCCAGGGTGGCCACGGAGACCATGATCATCACCGCGACGAGAGCGGCCATGGGGATCAGGCCGACGATGTCGCCCAGTGCGACGACGAGGATGAGCAGGAAGACGCCCGCCAGGAGGGTCGACAGGCGGGTGCGGGCGCCCGACTGCTTGACGTTGATCATGGTCTGGCCGATCATCGCGCAACCGCCCATGCCGCCGAAGAAGCTGGTGACGATGTTGGCCACACCCTGGCCCCAGCCCTCGCGGGTCTTGTCGGTGCGCACCTCGGTGAGGTCGTCGACGAGTTTGGCGGTCATCAGGGACTCCATGAGCCCGACCAGGGCCATCGCCAGGGCGTAGGGGGCGATGATCTGGAGCGTCTCCATGGTCCACGGCACGTCGGGGATGAACAGCGACGGCAGCGAGTCGGGCAGTTCACCCTGGTCGCGCACGTTGGGCATGGTCCAGCCGAACAGCACCACGACGGCGGTGATCGCCACGATCGCGATCAGCGGTGCGGGAACCGCGGCCGAGAGCCGGGGGAAGAACACCATGATGCCGATGCCGGCCGCGACCATCGGGTAGACCAGCCAGGGCACCCCGAGCAGGTGCGGGATCTGCGCGGTGAAGATGAGGATCGCCAGGGCGTTGACGAACCCGACCATCACGCTGCGGGGGATGAAGCGCATGAGCCGGCCCACGCCGATCAGGCTGAGGACCACCTGGAAGATGCCGGCCAGCAGCACTGTGGCGACGAGGTAGTCCATTCCGTAGTCACGCGCCACGGGGGCGATGACCAGAGCGATCGCGCCCGTGGCGGCGGAGATCATCGCCGGCCGCCCGCCGGTGAAGGCGATCGTCACGGCCATCGTGAACGAGGCGAACAGCCCCACCCGCGGGTCGACTCCGGCGAGGATCGAGAACGAGATGGCCTCGGGGATCAGCGCGAGGGCGACGACCAGTCCTGCCAGCACCTCGGTGCGCAGCCGCCGGGCCGAGGAAAGGGCGTACCTGAATGACGCGAGGACACCGACGGGCGCCAGACCGTCATCGTCGACGCCGGGAGCGGGAGCGGCCCCGGGCGTGGTCGCGGGAGCTGTCACGGAGAATTTTCCTCACCACGTAGGGGCATGACACACTCTCCCGTAGCGGGAGATTCTGAATGTACCGTAACGGTAGAGTTGGCCGAGCGCGAACCCGAGCCCATGAGTGTGAACAAGCCCACAAGGAGAACGATGTCGGACGACGCGGTGCGCAAGATCGGCGAGGTCGCCGAGATCACCGGATTGTCGATCCGCACCCTCCGCCACTACGACGAGCTCGGCCTGGTGGTGCCCTCCGGTCACACCGCCGGTGGGTTCCGGCTCTACACCGATGCGGATGTCCAGCGACTGCTCCTGGTGCGGCGGATGAAGCCCCTGGGGTTCTCGTTGGAACGCATGAGGCAGTTCCTCCGGGCGACGGACGTCCTCTCGGCGGGCCGCGGCTCGGGTTCGGTGG
Source organism: Dietzia sp. Alg238-R159 (assembly GCF_900537145.1). NCBI lineage: Bacteria > Bacillati > Actinomycetota > Actinomycetes > Mycobacteriales > Dietziaceae > Dietzia > Dietzia sp. Alg238-R159. The sequence continues at coordinate 81,319 of NZ_UNRI01000003.1, forward strand.
AGCTCGACGACTGGCACGCGGCCCGGACGACGGTCGAGGAGATCCGCTCGGAGGCGGAGGCCCGCTATCGCGACCTGCAGACCCAGCTCGACTACGGCACGGAGTTTCTGCAGCTGGTCCGGAGATTCGACTAGGGCCTCCCGGCGCCGGTCGGCTCCAGTCGGGTCGCAGCAGGCGCGGTAGGCGTACCGGCAGTCAGTCCGCGGCGGCCCGTCCCGCGGCGAGGGCCTGACGGGCGACCGGCTCGGCGGCGGCCCGATCGGTGGCCACCAGCCCGATGCGGCTGCGACGGTCGAGGACGTCGTCGACGGTCAGCGCCCCCTCGTGGGTGACCGCGTAGGAGAACTCGGCGCGGGTGACGTCGAGGCCCTCGGCCACCGCCTCCAGCGGCCGGTCCAGCAGGCTGGCCGCCACCACGGTGCCGGCCTCCTGGCCGTAGCGCGCGACCAGGGAGGCGGGGAGGAGTCCGGCGGAGGTGGCCGACACCGCGGCCACGGGATGCCCCGGCGCCCCGACGAGCGGGAGGTCGGCGGTCCGGCACGGACCGGCGGGGAGTCCTGCACGCCCCGCGACGAGGTCGACCACCTGCTCGGCCATGAGCCGGTACTCCGTGAGCTTGCCGCCGGTGATCGTGACGAGGCCGTTGTCCGAGGTGAGCAGGGCGTGATCGCGGGAGAGGTCGGCGGTGTCGCCGTCGCCGGAATCGACCAGGGGGCGCAGGCCCGCGAAGGTGCCCAGCACGTCGTCGCGGGTCAGCCGCACCTCGAGCGCCCGGTTGACGACATCCAGCAGGAAGTCGATCTCCGCCTCGGTTGACTCCGGCACGTCCGGCACCGGGCCGGGGGCGTCGACGTCGGTCAAGCCCACGTGCAGTCGCCCGAACTCGGCCGGGATGGCAAAGCAGAAGCGGTTGGTCTCACCCGGCACCGGCACGGTGAGGGCGCCGACGGGATGGCCCAACGCGGCCGCGTCGAGGACCAGGTGGGTGCCACGCGAGGGACGCACGCGCACGCCGGGAGTGGTCTGGCCGGCCCACACGCCGGTCGCCGACACGACGGCCCGCGCGGAGAGGGTGAACTCGTCGTCGTCATCGTCGCTCCGCGCCGCGCCGCCGGCCCCCGGGCCGCCCACCACGGCGCGGCCCGCGACGCTCGCGCCGAGCTCGTCGCGGACGGTGACCCGCGTGCCGCTCGCCTCCAGCACCCGCGCCCGCGTGATCACCCGGGCCCCGTGCCCGGCCGCGGTGCGCGCGACGGCGGTGACCAGGCGGGCGTCGTCGACGAGCTGACAGTCCCAGTTGAGGTGGCCGAACCGCAGGCCGTCGCGGCGCACGCCCGGCACGTACTCGGCGACCCGGCGCGGGCCCAGCACCCGCGCGCCCGGCAGGCGGTCGGCGCGCGTCCCGGCGAGACGGGAGAGCACGGTACCGGCGACGAACCCGAGGCCCGGCAGCACGGCCCCCACCGGCTGGGTGTCGCGGTAGACGGGCACCACCTGCGCGAGCGGGCGCACGAGGTGGGGGGCGGTGCGCTCGAGCATGATGCCACGCTCGACGGCCGAGCGGCGCGCGATCGCGACGTTGCCGGTCGCCAGATAGCGCAACCCGCCGTGGGCGAGCTTGGAGGACCACCGGCTGGTACCGAACGCCAGGTCGTGGGCCTCCAGCAATACGGTCTCGAGTCCGCGAGAGGCGGCGTCGAGCGCGATCCCCGCGCCCGTGATGCCGCCGCCGATCACGATGAGGTCCACGGGAGTGGAGCGGCCGCGCAGCTCGGCGAGCTCGCGCGCGCGTCGACCGGCGGACAGCGCGGTGGACGGAGCCCTCGCATCGGTGGGCCCGGGGCGCGCGGTGGGCCCGGGGTCCGCTTTCGCGTGCCCGGTCACAGGCCCAGGTACCCGGTCACGAGCAGGTGGAGCTCGGCGCGCCACGAGTCCGCGTCGAGCGGCGGGTCGGCCAGTGGAGCGGACAGCACGGCGCCCTGGACCGCGAGGTAGAGCATGGTGGCCATGCGGTCGGGGTCGCGGCCGGCGAGGCGGGCGTCGGCCGCGATGGCGCGGGCGAGGACGTCGCGGAGGAACCCGATGAGTCGGTGCTGGGACGTGCCGAGCCGGCGGAACACGTACTCGGCGAGCATGCCGCTCTCGTGTCGGCGCAGCGCGTCGAGCAGGGGGTCGGTGCGCACCTCGTCGGCCATCGCGCACAGCAGGCGGGCCAACTCGCCGGCATCGTGGACCGCGCCCTCCAGCAGGTCCGGGCCGACGCGCTCGACCACGCCGGTGAGTTCGCGGGTGAGGAGGTCGGCGACCAGTGCCCTGACGTCGGGCCAGTGCCGGTAGAGGGTGGTGCGTCCGACGCCGGATCGGCGCGAGACCTCGACCATCGTGGTGCGGCTGGGGCCGATCTCGAGGATCGCGGCCCGGGCGGCGGTGAGCGCGCGGTCCCGCGTGGTGTGGCGCGAAGGGGAGGAAACGGTCACCGGGCCTCCTTCGCGGCGGGTCCCGCGGGGCGCGGATCGGTGCCGGGTCACCCGACGAAAACCCGTGAGCGGAACAGATCGTGCTCTAGTGTCCCAGTATGAGCGACGTGAACCCCGCTGACAAGCACCGATCCGGCCGCCTGCCGCTACCGCCGATGGACCTGCCCCGGTGGGGGACGGCCGCCGAGGCCACGGAGCTGAGCGAGAGCATCCGCGCCCTGCTGCGCGACGTGCTCGGCGTGACCGCGGAGACCGGGCGGACGTTCGACCCGGCCGCGGTGACCGCCTCGCCGTCGCGACTCACCGACGCCGATCTCGCCGCACTGGCCGACATCGTGGGCCCCGGCGACGTCTCGGTCGACGACGCGCAGCGCCTTCCGCGCGCCCGCGGCAAGTCGACGCCCGACCTGTTGGCGTGGCGGACGAGGCCGGCCGTGGACTGCCCCGATGCGGTGGTGGCCCCGGGGGACGACGACGAGGTGGCCGCCCTCCTGGACTGGTGCACCACCGAGAAGGTCGCGGTGGTCCCCTTCGGTGGCGGCACCTCCGTCGTCGGTGGCCTGGACCCGGACACCGGGACGAACAGGGCCGTGCTGAGCGTCGACCTGGCCCATTTCGATGGTCTCGAGTCCATCGACCCCGAGTCGGGGGAGGCGGTCCTCGGGGCGGGTGTCACGGGCCCTCGGGCCGAGGAACTGCTGGGTGAGCACGGTTTCTCGCTCGGGCATTTCCCGCAGTCCTTCCCCTACGCCACGCTGGGCGGCTACGCGATGACCCGGTCCTCGGGACAGAGCTCCGCCGGATACGGGCGCTTCGACGAGATGGTCCGCGGGCTGACGGTGGTCACCCCGGTCGGCGTGATCGAGGCGGGCCGGGCCCCGGCATCGGCCGCGGGCCCGGACCTGCGGCAGTGGCTCCTGGGATCGGAGGGTGCGTTCGGCGTGTGCACCCGGGTGCGCGTGCGGATCCATCCGGTGCCGGAGGTGGTGCGGCACGAGGCGTTCCGCTTCCCCGATTTCGCCACCGGCGCCGCGGCGCTGCGCGCGGTCGAACAGCAGGGGACGGGCCCGACGGTCATCCGTCTGTCCGACGAGACGGAGACCATGGTGAACCTCGCGACCGCGACCGAGTCGATCGGCGAGCGGGCAGGAGGTGCTGACGCGGACGCGGAGGACGAGGACCGCTCCGGAGGGTGCCTGTGTCTCTGCCTGTTCGAGGGCACGGCCGCCCATGCCGGGTCCCGGCACGCGGAGACGCGGGAGGTCCTGATCGCCCACGGCGGCACCTCGCTGGGCCCGGGGCCCGCCCGGTCGTGGGAGCACGGCCGCTTCGGGGCCCCGGTCCTGCGCGATGCGCTGCTGGACAACGGCGCGCTGGTGGAGACCCTGGAGACCGCCACCGACTGGTCCCGCCTGCCGGCACTGCGGGCCGCGGTCACGGAGGCGTTGACCACCTCGCTCGAGGCCTCCGGAACGCCGGCGCTGGTCATGTGCCACATCAGCCACGTCTACCCGACGGGTGCGTCCCTCTACTTCACCGTGGTCGCCGGTCAGCGTGGGCAGGACCCCGTCGCCCAGTGGCTCGATGCCAAGCGGGCGGCCTCCGAGGCGATCGTGGCGGCCGGCGGCACGATCACCCACCACCACGCGGTCGGGGTGGACCACCGCCCGTATCTGGAGTCGGAGATCGGCGAGGTCGGCCTGCGGATGCTGCGAGCGGTGAAGAACGCCGTCGACCCCCACGGCGTGTGCAACCCGGGCACACTCATCCCATGAGCGCGCAGCTGTCCGACCGCCGGATCGGCGCGGTCACGCTGCTGGTCAACCCCGCCGCGGGCGGTGGGCGCGGGGAGAAGGTGGCGGACCGGGCCGCCGGCCGCCTGCGTGCGCACGGACTCGAGGTCACGCGACTGGCTGGCGGCGGGGCGACCGAGTCCCTCGCGTTGGCGCGGCGGGCGGTCGCCGACGGGACCGACGCTCTGGTGGTGTGCGGCGGAGACGGGATGGTCTCGATCGCCGTGCAGGCGCAGGCCTTCACCGATGTGCCCGTGGGCATCATCCCGGCGGGCACCGGCAACGACCTGGCCCGCGAGTACGGCATCCCCCTGGGCGATCCCGAGGCCGCCGCGGACGTCGTCGCAGACGGCCGGGTCGAGACCGTCGACCTCGGCCGGGCCACCCCGGACGGCGGGGAACCAACGGTGTTCGCCTCGGTGCTGTGCGCCGGGTTGGACTCGAAGGTCAACCGGCGGGTCAACGAGATGGGACTCCTCCGCGGGCCCCTGCGCTACGTCCTCGCCTCGATCATCGAGTTCCCGACCTACCGTCCCCGGCGCTTCCGGATGGTCTTCGACGCCGGGCTGCCGAGCGAGGACACCGTCGAGACCGAGGTCCTGCTCAGCGCGTTCGCGATCACCCGCAGCTACGGCGGGGACATGAAGATCGCACCCGACGCCGACCGGAGCGACGGGTTGTTCGACGTCTGCTACGTCGGGAAGATCTCCAAACTCCGCTTCATGCGGCACTTCCCCTCGATCTACTCCGGTGCCCACGTGGGTCTGCGCGGCGTGTCGACGAGGCGGTGCCGGACGGTCCGACTCGAGGCCGCGGACGTCGAGGCCTTCGCCGACGGGGACGCCATCGCGCCCCTTCCGGTGACCGTCGAGGTGCTCCCCGGAGCGGGTCGGTTCCTCGTACCCCGTGAGCCACTCCAGTCACACCAGCATCGCTGATATCTGCTGGTCACAGCATTGACGCCGTCCCGCGCCCGTCCTGTTACCTCATCGGCCAATCGGTTCGCTTCAGGCGCACCGAGACGGCATGATCACCACCATGCGCACCAGTCCCATCGCGTCACTCGCGACGATCGCCGTCACCGCCGCCACCCTTCTGGGTGGGGCCGCGACCGCCTCTGCCCAGACGGCTGACCGGACCCTGCCGTCCTTCATCCCGCAGCACCTGATCCCGGCCCACCTGGTCCCCCAGGTGGACGGTCTCGTCTCCCAGGTGCGGGCCGCACTGCCTCCCGAGGCGTGGGCTGCGGTCGGCTCCAGCGAGATGGCCTACCAGGACATCACCGCCCTGGCCGTCGGCGGCGGGTTGCGCGAGGGCATCGTCCGCGAGATCGACGCGTACCGCATCGGCCGCGCGCTCGGGACGCTGGCGCCCAACCCGGAACTCGACCGTGAGGCCCAGGCCTGGGCCGACCGACTCGCCGCCCGCGACGAGGTGGTCCACAACACCGCCCTGATCGGCCGTGGCTACGGGGAGAACATCGTCGCCGCCGGGACCCACTGCGGCGCGACCTGCCTCGTCGACCTGTGGAAGAACTCGCCCGGACACAACGAAAACCTCCTCGATCCCGGGTACCGGTCCGCCGGTATGGGAATCGCCTATTCGAGCGGCGGGAAGGTATTCGTGGTACACAACTTCGCGTACTAGAAGCAGGATCACGCACGTCGAGCAGAACTCTGACTGAACCACTCGATCCGGCGGCACCGGCGCCCGGGTAGAGCCGAGACGACGGGGGAGACCATGTCCGAACGGATACTGAGAGCACTGAGGCTCAAGACCGATCCGGGGGTGTTCTTCACGACTGTCGGGGTCATCCTGCTCTTCGTCGTGGTGACGTTCTTCGCCGGCGAATGGGTGGGCAGCGTATTCGGTTCCGCCTCCGGGTGGATCATGACCAACCTCGGCTGGTTCTACATCTTCGGTGTCACCGCGTTCCTCGGCTTCCTCATCTGGATCGCGCTCAGCCGGTTCGGTCACGTCCGCCTGGGCGGGGACGACGAGCTGCCCGAGCACTCCACACTCACCTGGTTCGGCATGCTGTTCGCGGCCGGGATCGGCACCATCCTCATGTTCTGGGGCGTGGCGGAGCCCATCTCGCACTTCGCGACCCCGCCGCGCGGGGGTGTCGAACCCGGCAGCCGGGAGGCCGCCACCGAGGCGATGGCGTTCACGCTGTACCACTTCGGCCTGCACACCTGGACGATCTTCGCGCTGCCCGCCCTGGCGTTCGCCTACTTCATCTACAAGCGCAAGATGCCGCCGCGGGTGAGCTCGATCTTCGCGCCGCTGCTGGGCGACAAGATCTTCGGCCCGCTCGGCAAGACGATCGACATCGTGGCGCTCGTCGGCACCGTGTTCGGTGTGGCGACGTCGGTCGGCCTGGGCACGCTGCAGATCAACGCCGGCCTGGACGAGCTGTTCGGCATCGCCATGTCCCCGGTCGTCCAGGTCCTCGTCATCGTCGTGGTCACCACCATCGCGTGCATCTCCGTGGCCCTGGGCCTGGAGAAGGGCATCAAGCGGCTGTCCAACCTCAACATCGCGGTCGCGGTCGCGCTGCTGATCTTCGTCGTGGCGACCGGGCCCACCCTCTTCCTGCTCAAGGGCACCGTCGAGTCGCTGGGGATCTACCTGTCGACCCTGCCGGAGCTGGCGCTGTGGAACAACGTCTTTCCTGCCAACGACGACCTGGCCTCGTGGCAGAACACGTGGACCGTCTTCTACTGGGCGTGGACCATCACGTGGTCGCCGTTCGTGGGCATCTTCATCGCCCGGATCAGCCGCGGCCGCACGATCCGACAGTTCGTCTTCGGCGTCCTCGCCCTGCCGGTGGGCTTCTCGGTGTTGTGGTTCGGCATCTTCGGCATGGCCTCGTTCCACATCGAACTCTTCGGTTCCGGCGGCCTCACCGAGGCGGTGGTCGACGACGGCGACATCCCGGGCGCGCTGTTCGCGTTCCTGTCGAACTACCCGCTGGCCACGCTGCTCTCCGGTATCGCGGTGCTGCTCGTCGTCGTCTTCTTCACCACGTCCGTCGACTCGGCGTCGATGGTCGTCGACATGATGGCCTCCGGCAAGGACGACGACTTCGAGCCCTCGCCGACCCATCAGCGCGTCATCTGGGGCGTGCTCATGGGCGCGGTCGCGGCGACCCTGCTGGCCGGCACGGGCGAGGGCGGACTGACCGCGCTTCAGGAGGTCATCACCGTCATCGGCCTGCCGTTCTTCATCATGGGTTTCGTCATGATGTACAGCCTGGTGCGCGGGATCAGCAATGACATGGGGGAGAGGCCGCCCACGATCACCCGCCAGTGGCGCCGTGCCTACTCGGCCGAGGAGCTCGAGAAGCACGAGGAGGCGCCCTCGCCCGAGCCGGTGCACCCGCTGTACCACATCCCGGGGGACGGGGAGCAGGACGACGGTGCCCCCCTGTCGGCCGGCGACGACAAGGGGACGGCAACCGAGAAGGACTAGTGGCCGCGGACGTCGAGCATCGTCATGCCCGCGTGCATCTCCCACGCGAGGATCTCGGCGCCGTGGTCGCCGGCGGTGACACGCCGCCCCCCGGCGGCGGTCATCCGCGCGGCGTCGCCGGTGTCCAGCAGGCCCTCGCCCTCCAGCGTCACCGAGCCCAGGGGCACGTAGAGGTGGAGGTGGGGCGCGTCGGGGAGGTGGACGGACCGGCCGGGTCCCAGCCGCGCTGCGTGCAGCGCGGACGTGCGGTCGCGGATCCGGATGGCGGCACGGTTCGAGTAGGTGGGTAGCCCTCCGGCGACGACGACGAGCTGGTTCTCCAGCTCCGCCGGTTCGATCTCGAGCTGTTCGTACCCGGGATCCCCGCCGGTCTCGTCCGGGACGACCCACATCTGGACGAGGTGGACCGGGTCGGCGGGGGCGGCCTCGGTGCGGACCGAGCCGTCACGCCAGGCGTCGTTGCGTTCGGAGTGCAGGATTCCCGTGCCGGCGCTCATCCGCTGCGCGAGTCCGGGGTAGATGATCCCGCTGTGTCCCTCGGAGTCCTGGTGCACGAGCGAGCCGGACAGGACCCAGGTGACGATCTCCATGTCCCGGTGGCCGTGCGTGTCGAATCCGGAGCCGGCGGCGATGCGGTCGTCGTTGTTCACCAGCAGGCGGCCGAAGTGCGTGTTCATCGGGTCCTGGTAGTTGCCGAACGAGAACGAGTGGCGGGAGTCCAACCACCCGCCGGCGTCGTGTGAGCGCGACCGGGACCGGTGGATACGGATGTCGGACATGGGCTCTGTGCCCCCTCCCCAGAGGTGGATGACGCATCAACTATAGCATCGGCCGGTGGCGGGATGACGCTCTCGCGCGTTCGGTGGCGGCGATGGAGGGGGCACTTTAGGGTTCGAAACGACTGTTCGGGCGATCGTTCAGAACGCCCGTCCAGAAAGATTGTTTATCTGTCAGTGGCCCGGCGCCGACGAGCGTAGAGTGACGGGTGTCACACCGACTAGCAGGAGGTTCCACGATGTTGCAGAACGCGCTGGCCACCACGGTGCGAGTAGGTGTGGCCACGTACAGCGGGGTGGCGCAGATCGTCGTGGACAACACTCTCGGGCGGGTGCTCGACACCAACCCCGACAAGGTCCGGTAGGTCGTCGGGGCCCTTTCTGCTCCTCGGGCGCCCTACTGATCGGCTCCGGGCGTCGCATCCCTGACCTCGCCGACGAGTTCTGCCAGGACGTCCTCCAGGACCAGCAGCCCACGCGGGTCGGGTTCGCCGTGTTCGCGATCGTCGACGACCGCCAGGTGGGCCCGGGCCCGCTGCATCGCCTCCAGGACGTCGTCGAGAGGGGTCTCGGCGGGCACGATCCCCAGTTCACGGATCCGCTCGCGGCGCAGGGGCTGGGACAGATCGTCGCCGAGGGTGTCCTTGACGTGGACGTAGCCGACGTACGCGCCGCCGCGGCGCACGGGGAACCTCGAGTGCCCCGTCCGCACGCACAGTTGCTGCACGTCTCCGGTGGACCAGTCCTCCTCGATCGAGTCCACCTCCGCGATCGGCCGGAGGACGTCGGCGGCGGTGATGTGATCGAACTCGAGCGCGCCCTCGAGCAGCAGCGTCTCGTCCTCGTCGAGGAGGCCGGAGTCCTCGGCCGCGGCGACCATCCCGTGCATCTGGTCCACCGTGAAAGTGGTCTCCACCTCGGAACGCGGTTCCACCCGCAGTACGTACCTCACCACCGCGTCCGCGGACTTGTTCATCAGCCAGATCGCGGGCAGGAACACCAGCACGAAGACCCGCAGGACCGGGCCGAGCAGGAGGGCCGCGGCCGCGGGCCGGGCGATCGCCATGTTCTTGGGCACCATCTCGCCGAGCACCATGTGCAGGAATGTGACGATGAGCAGGGAGATCACCAGAGCGATCGGGTGGGCGAACCCGGTGGACACGCCCAGCCAGCCCAGCGGCTGCTCGATGAGGTGGGCGATGGCGGGTTCGCCGACCGCGCCGATGAGCAACGAGCAGGCCGTGATGCCGAGCTGCGTGGCCGCCAGCGAGAGCGACACGTTCTCCATGCCGCGCAGCGACCACAGTGCGCGCGTGCTGCCCTCGGCAGCGTGCGGCTCCAGGTTGTCGCGCCGCGCGGAGACCATCGCGAACTCCGCGGCGACGAAGAACCCGTTGCCCAGCAGGAGGGCCACCAGGACCAGCAACGCCACACCGTCACTCATCCGGGTCCACCGCCTCGGGCTCGTCCCGCAGGACGGTGGCACGCACCCGCTCGGCCCGGTGCGCGCGCAGTGATTCCACCCGCAGGCGCACACGCGCCCGCGTCGGCAGGTCGTCGTCGTCGCGGTTCTCGTGGTCGTGCGCGTCCAACTCGGTCTCGTCGCCGACCCGGGGGAGTCGGTCCACCGCCTCGGACAGGAGCCCGGACAGGGTGGACACCGTCTCCACCGGCGGGATCTCCAGTCGCAGGATGGCGCCCAGTTCGTCGGGCCGCATCATCCCGCCCACGAGCACGGTGTCGTCGTCGACCCACTCGTGGGTGCGCGACGCACGGTCCTGCTCGTCATCGATCTCGCCGACGATCTCCTCCACCAGGTCCTCCAGGGTGACGATCCCCGCGGTCCCGCCGAACTCGTCCACCACCACGGCCATCTGCAGATCGGTCTGACGGAGCAGCCGCATGAGCGGGTCGAGCGTCATCACCTCCGACACCACGGTCGCCTCGGTGGCGATCTCCCGCACCGGCGTCCGGGCGCGCTCGTCGACAGGCACGGCCAACGCCTGCCGGTAGTGGACGACGCCCACCACCTCGTCGACGGTCGCGCCGAGGACGGGGAACCGCGACCGGCCCGTCGCGGCCACCGTGTCGAGCAGGTCCTGTGCGGTGTGGTCACGCAGGAACGTCACCAGCGGACGGGGCACCATCACGTCCGCCGCGCGGTGTTCCCCGAACGAGATCGAGCGGGTCACCAGCTCGGCCGTGTGCGGGTCCATCGCGCCCTGGCGGCCCGACCGCGCGGCCGACGCCCGTAGCTCCTCGGGTGACCGTGCCTCGCCGGGTTCCTCCTGCGGGGTGAACCCGAGCAGCCGCAGGACGACGTTGGCGGTGGTGTTGAGGCCCGTGACCAGCCAGCCGAACACCGCCATGAAGATCCTCTGGGGGATCACGACCAGCCGCGCGACCCGCATCGGAGCGGCGATGGCCCAGTTCTTGGGGACCAGTTCGCCGAAGACCATCTGGAGGAAGGTGACGACGACGAAGGCCACCGTCATCGCGATGCCGCGGGCCGCCGGTTCACCCATCCCCGACAGGCCGAGGGCGCCGGTGATCAGCTCGCCCACGGAGGGACCGGTGAGGTATCCCGCCAGGAGGCTGCTGACCGTGATGCCCAGCTGGGCCCCCGACAGGTTCGTCGAGGTCCTGGCCAGGGACCCGTCGAGAGTCGTGGCGATGCGATCGCCCTCCGAGCCGGCCGCTCGCACGTCGTCCCGGTTGACGGTGAGGAACCCGAACTCGACGGCCACGAACAGGGCGTTGGCACTGATGAGCAGTATCAACGCCAGCGTGAGCGTCAGGGCGATGGCCACGTCAGGCCCGGCTACTGGCCGTCTGCCGTACCGTCCGAGCCGCCCACGGCGTGATCCGGCTGCTCAGGGGTCTGGTACACCTTCTTCTGCTCGGCGCGCTCGGCGGCGCCGTCCCCGCCCGCGCCAGACGTCGCAGCGGAGCTCGCCGCTCCCGCGGAGTCGTGCGGGGTCGCGCCCCCGGCGGCCCGGTCGGTGGCGGACTCGGTGGCGGTGGACTCGGTGGCGGTGTCCGCCTCGTCCCCGCCCCGGGAGGTGCTGCCGTCGCCGGCCCCCGATCCGTCGATGGTGTTGCCGAACGACTCCGCGGGCTCCTCCGGGATGCGCGCGGGGTCGTCGGGTCGGGTCTGGTCGGTCACAATCGCCTCCGCGGTCTCGGTGGTGGACGCCGGGCCCCGGCGCCGGGGTGCTGACGACCCTAGTCCCGTGGGGACCCCTCACGTCGGAATCTCCCGACCGCGTCACCGTGGCTTAGTCTGGTGCGCATGTCGGACAATCCCTTCGGTCGGGTCATCACCGCGATGGTGACCCCCATGCATGACGACGGCTCGATCGATTTCGACGGCCTGCAGCGGCTCGCGGTGCACCTCGCCGATCACGGCCACGACGGTCTGCTGGTCAACGGCACGACCGGCGAGTCCGCGACGACCACCGACGACGAGGACTACGACAGCGTGGCCGCCGTCGTCGAGGCCGTCGGCGACCGGGTGAAGGTCATGGCCGGCTGCGGCACCAACGACACCGAGCACTCGATGCGCGCGGCGCGCGAGATGGTCGCCCGCGGCGCCGACTCCCTGCTCGTGGTGACCCCGTACTACAACAAGCCCACCCAGCACGGGATCGTCGAGCACTTCCGGATGATCGCCGAGGCCGCCGACCGCCCGATCATGGCCTACGACATCCCCGGCCGCACGGGCACCGCCCTGGCCACGGACACCATCCGGCGGATGGCCGAGATCCCCCGGGTGCTGGCGGTCAAGGACGCCAAGGGTGACCTGTTCGAGGCCAGTCGACTCATGGCGGAGACGGACCTGCTCTGGTTCTCCGGCGACGACGTGCTCAACCTGGCCTTCCTGGCCCTCGGTGCCACCGGCATCGTCTCGGTCGTCGGCCACGTCGCCGGCGACGACTACCGGGCGATGATCGAGGCCGTCGACGCCGGCGACCTGCCCCGCGCCCGCGAGATCCACACCCGCCTCATCCCGGCCGTGGACGCGATCATGCACACCTCGCAGGGCGCCATCCAGGTCAAGGCGGCGCTGAAGGAGGCCGGCCTCATCGGCTCGGACCGCCTGCGCATGCCCCTCCTCCAGGGGCCGCCCGAGCACCGGGCCAAGTTGCGCGACGGGCTGGCCGCGGCCGGGCTCGGCTGACCCATCCCGGCCACCGGCCGACCACGGTCACCACTCTGCGGGGGATGACCTCGTCGTCGTGACCCTCGTCATGCCCGCTGGAACGCGGCCATCTCCGTGCACCGCCGCCACAGGGCGGCGGCCGTGGTCCGGTCGTGCGAACGGCGACCCGACCGGGCGGGCTTCGGATGCCCGCGCAGGCCCCCGAGGCGATCGGGGCCGACGAACTCGCCGCCGGTGAGGCCGGGCACCGTCGCCGCGTACAGCACGGACAGTGCGCCCATCTCCGGTGTCAGGCCCGCCCACGTGATGGAGTTGCCCAACTCGAAGAAGCGGTCCGCCAGTGGGTTGCCGCTCTGGCGGATGAGGTCGGTCGCCGTGTAACCGGGATGGGCGGCGACCGACCGCAGCCCGCTGCCGGACCGCTCGAAGTGGCGCTGCCACTCGTAGCCCAGCATGATGCACGCTAATTTGGACTCCGCGTACGCCGCCATGGGTCGGTAGCCGCGCACGTCCATGTCGAGATCGTCGGTGTCGAGTCGTCCGCGCAGGTGGGCGAGCGAGCCCAGCCACACGACCCGGTCCGTCAGCATCTGCTCCAGCCCCAGGGTGAGCGCGTGATGTGCCAGCACGTTGACCCCGAACTGCATCTCGTGTCCCTGCGCGGTGCGGGCGTGGGGGATGTTCATCACACCGGCGTTGTTGATCAGCACGTCTACCGGCGCACCCTCCGCCGCCGTGGCCGCCACGAACGCGTCGACGGAGTCCAGGTCCGCCATGTCGAGCAGGCGCACCTGCGCGCGCTCCCGGTCACCGGCGGGGAGCGTCGCGCGCGCCTCCTGCGCCTTCTCCTCGTTCCTGCAGGCCATGACGACCCGGGCGCCCCGGGCCGTGAGTGCGGCGGTGGTCGCCAGCCCGATCCCGCCGTTGGCGCCCGTGACCACGAAGGTCCGGCCCGTCTGGTCGGGGATGTCGGTGGCGGACCATCTGTGCGCGCGAGTCATGAACGTCAGTCAACCAGCCGTGCCTGCGCTGTGGTGGTCCGTCCGTGTGGTAACGCCGGGATATCGTTCGCGATGTCCTTGTGACACACTCGTCGGGTGTGCGGGTCCCACGTGTCACACGTGCCCCCGCGTGCCCCTTCCTCGAGATCCCGGAGTAGCCCCATGACGTTCGACCGCCGAACCTTCCTGCGCCGCGCCGGCATCGGCGCCGCCGGGGCGGGCGCCCTCGCCGCGGGCATCACCCCCGCGGTGGGTGCCCAGTCCTCGATCCCCGCCGGGCTCGGTGCGCTGCCGGGGGCGGGTGTCGGCGTCCCGATCGGCACACTGCTCGACTACGCCTCCGGCCCGCCGTCGGCGGCGTCGATCCGCGCGGCCGGCCACATGGGCGCCGTGCGGTACTGCTCCAACCGTCGCCCCGGCGCCGAGTGGATGACGGGCAAGCCGCTGCTGCGCCGCGAGGTCGACGACTTCCGCCGCAGTGGCCTCAACATGGTCTCCTGCTACCAGTACGGGCGTGCCGAGACCGCCGACTGGAGGGAAGGCGCCGCGGGCGGCGACCGCCACGCCCCGATCGGGATCCGGATCCACCGCGAGGCCGGCGGGCCGTCCGGCGTGCCGATGTACGTCGCGATCGACGACAACCCCACCCGGTGGCAGTTCGACAACCAGATCCGCCCGTACCTTGAGCGCTGGCGCGCCCATCTCCACGGCGCGGGGATGGAGCTCGGCGTGTACGCCAACGCCCCCACCATCGACTGGTGCCGTCAGACCGGCCTGGGGCGGTACTTCTGGCAGCACGACTGGGGCTCCGGTGGGCGCCTCAACCCGAGCGCGACGATCCACCAGCTGCCGGTCCGGCAGCAGGTCACCGTCGGCGGGGTCGTGTCCGACCTCAACCGTGTCTACGCACTCGACTACGGCCAGTGGTGGCCGGTCGACCCGATCGCGCTCGCGCAGTCGGCGCTCGGCAGCTCGATCTGACGCGACGTCTGGCAGGGTCGTCGCCTACTCGACGGTGATCTCGCCCATCGCCCCCCACTCCTCGCCCTCGGCGGTGGTGTTGATGATCCGCGGGGTCCGCTCGAGGTAGCGGGCGGCCGAGCCGGTGAACTCGGCGAAGTGGTCGGAGTTCACGTGCTGGGCGGGGGCGTCGCCCTCCCGGAAGGCCTCGCACAGCAGGAAGGTGTTCGGAGACTCCGGCGACCGGTACCAGTCGAAGAAGAGATTGCCAGGCTCGGCGCGGGTGGCCTCGGTGAACTCGCGGGTGAACTCGAGCCAGGACTCGGCGAACTCGGGCTTGACGTCGAAACGCACGTTGATGAGGATCATGGCCCCATCCTGCCGCGTGGGGAGCGGGCCGTCGAGGGAGGTGCGACTCGCCCCGATCGCCGGGGCAGGCATACGCTGTATCAGGTGACCATCGAGATGAGCACCGAGAACCCGTGCGTCCCGCGGGCAGAGGCCGACTCCTCCGTCCGCGCCGTCTGGAACCGCCTGTCGCTGGACGCGACCTCGAGCAGGAACGAACCGCTGATCGCGGGACTGGTCCTGGATCTCATCGACGGCTGTGATGACCTCGGCGAATCCCTCGCGCGCCTCGCCGCCTCCCGGGTCGCGACCCCCGAGATCGGTCGGCACGTGCTGGAGAAGGAGATCCGGGCGGTGCTGGTGGAGCATCCCCACGTCCTCGAGGCCGTCGCGGCCGACCTCGTGGTGAGCTTCGAGCGCAACCCCGCGTACCCCAACTACCTGGTGCCCTACCTCTTCGCCAAGGGCTTCCTCGGCCTGCAGGTGCACCGCGTGGCCCACGAGATGTGGAACTCCGGGCGCGTCATGGCGGCGTCGTTCCTGCAGAGCCGGATCTCCGAGGTGTTCGCGATGGACATCCATCCCGCGGCCCGTGTCGGCTCGGGCATCCTCGTCGACCACGCCACCGGGATCGTCGTGGGCGAGACCTGCGTGATCGGCGACGGCGTGTCCATCCTGCAGGGCGTCACCCTCGGCGGCACCGGCAACGAGGACGGCGACCGTCATCCCAAGATCGGCTCCGGCGTGCTGCTGTCCGCCGGATCGATCGTGTTGGGCAACGTCCGGGTGGGCGCCTGCTCCAGGGTGGCCGCGGGATCGGTGGTCCTGCACGAGGTCCCGCCCCACACCACCGTGGCCGGGGTCCCCGCGAAGGTGGTCCGGCGGCACGCGGATTCGCTGGTCCCCGCAGAGCGGATGGACCAGGAGATCGACCCCGAGGGGTAGGGAAACACGCCGATGCGGGTCCTGGTGGTCGACGACGAGCCGGCGCTGCGCGAGAGCGTGCGCCGGGGGCTCGTCACGGGCGGCTGGGCCGTGGAGACCGCCGCCGACGGTGACGCGGGCCTCGAGATGGCCTGCGCCGACGACTTCGACGTGGTCGTGCTGGACATCATGATGCCGCGGCGCAGCGGGTACGAGGTCGTCCGCGAGATGAGACGCCGCGAGGTCTGGACCCCGGTGCTCATGCTCACCGCCAAGGACGGCGAATACGACGAGGCCGACGCCTTCGACCTCGGCGCCGACGACTACCTGGTCAAGCCGTTCTCGTTCGTCGTCCTCGAGGCGCGGCTCCGGGCCCTGGTGAGGCGGGGGGCACCGGAGCGCCCGGCGACGTTCGAGGCCGGCGACCTCGTGGTGGACCCGGCCGCGCGGGAGGTCCGCCGCGGGGATACGCGGATCACCGTGACCGCGCGCGAGTACGCGGTGCTCGAGTACCTCATCCGCCACCGCAACCAGGTGGTGTCCAAGGTCCAGATCATGCGGGCCGTGTGGGACGCCGCCTACGACGGTGACGACAACATCGTCGAGGTCTACGTCGGCTACCTGCGACGCAAGATCGACGCCCCGTTCGGGGCCCGCGCCATCGAGACCGTTCGCGGGCAGGGCTACCGACTCGTCGACAGCGTCGCGGCGCGCCCCTGAGCCGGGCCACTTCGCCCACTCCTCGCCGGCGTCTGCGCGTGGCCATCCGTCCTGCCACAGCCGCCCGCCGGCGCAGGGGGCGGGACCCTGTGCGGGATGACCGCTCAGGCGGGCCGGGCCGGGCCGGTGGGGATGTCGTCGACGTCGTCGTCCAGTGACTCGACCGGCAGCTCGACCACGAACCTCGCGCCCCCGCCGGGGGCGTCCTCCGCCCGGACCGAGCCGCCGTGGGAGCGGGTGATCTCGGCGACGATCGCCAGACCCAGGCCCGATCCGCCCTTGCCCCGCGCGCGGTCCGCGTCCAGGCGGGCGAAGCGATCGAACACTGAATCCCGTTGATCAGGGGGAACGCCCTCGCCGTCGTCGTCGACACAGACTACCGCGCGCGGCGCCCCGGGGGTCGTGCGGTCGACGGTGAGCCGCAGCGCGATCCGGTCGCGCGCGTGGCGGCGGGCGTTGTCGACGAGGTTGCGCACCACGCGCTGCAGGGCATCGGCGTCGCCCACGAGGCGCGCGGGCTCCACCGAGGCCGCCACCTCGAGCCCGCCGCCGATGCTGTCGCCGCTGCCGCCGCCTCCGTCGCCGCCGCCGCCGAGCCCGCGGAGCCGGGCGGCTTCGGAGAGCACGATGTCGTCGAGGTCCACGTCGTCGCGCCGCAGTGGCCGGCCGCGCTCGTCGTTCTTGGCCAGCAGGAGCAGGTCCTCGACCATCGTGCGCATCCGCTGCACCTCCGGCAGGAGCAGCTCGTCGACGGTCTCCACGTCCACCGGGGTGCCGGAGGTGGAGGACAGCTCGAGCATCGTCGACAGCGTGGACAGCGGGCTGCGCAGTTCGTGCGAGGCGTCACCGACGAACGCGACCTGAGCGGTGCGGGCGGCGTCGAGGCGCGCGAGCATGGCGTTCATCGTGCGGGCCAGGCGTGAGATCTCGTCCTCGGCTTCGGGGACCGGGACCCGTTCGCCGCGGCCGGAGGCGGAGATCTCGGCGACGCGGGAGCGGATCGACTCGACCGGCCGCAGCACCCGCCCCATGGCGTAGTGGACGAACACCGCGGTGGCCAGGCCGGCGACGGGGACGAACGCCAGGAACAGCACCGCGCCGGTGGCCAGGAGGGAGTCGTAGCGGTCGGTGTCGGTGGCCACGTCCACGGCGAACGTTCCCCCGCGGACCTCCACGCCGACGGAGGTGAGGCGGAGGTCGGCGCCGTTCGGGGCGTCGAGGTCGCGCTGGATGACCTGACCGGGGGCGGGAGAGGGGAGCGCGGGGACGTTCTCGAGGCCGCGGGTGACCTGACCGGCCAGGACGCGGCCGTCGGGCGCGACGACCCGCACCAGGTCCACCCCGGACAGTGGTTCGGAGACCAGCTCGAGGGACGCCTGCGGGCCCCGGGCCGCGAGCCCACCCGCCACTTCGACCGCCCGGGCACGGTCGGCGGAGTCGATCGCGCCGTGCACGGCCGACCGCAGGAGCAGCCACGCACCGCCGGCCGCTGCCGCCAGCACGAGGATGACGATGCCGGTGGCGATCACGGTCGTGGCGACGCGGATGGGCCAGCGGCGGGGGGTCGTGAGGGCCTCGCGGTTCAGTGGCACGTCACCATTGTGCGGACGCGATCCGGCGCGCGCGGTCGCGGGGAGTGAACGAGAACACGTGTTAGCGTCGGCGGGTGAGAGAATCGCAGCACGACGGCCCGGAGCCCCGCCTGGGGTTGACGTTCAGCCCGAACCCGGACGGGTCGGTGAGCTGGCACCAGCCGGTCGGCGACCAGTTCATCGACCCGTCGGGGCGTTTCGCCACCGGCGGTCTGGCGGTCCTGGTGGATTCGGGCCTGGGGTCGGAGAACCACCGCCGCCGCCCCGAGGGGATGTGGACGGTCACCACCGAGCTGCGGATGGACCTGCTGGCGCGACCGCGCGCGGGATCGGCGGGACTGGGCATCCGCACGGACCACCTGGGCGACGACGGTCACTGCCTCACGACGCGCGGCGAGGTCGTCGACGACGACGGCGAGGTGATCGCCTCCGGACTGGTCAAATCCATGGAGATCGCGGGAGCCGTGGACCCGGACGGGTACGACGACGAGCCGCCGTGGCCGTCCAGACTCGCGCCGGGAACGCTGGCCGAGGTCCTGTGCCTGACGCTGGACGAGCGGGACGACGGCCCGGGCGGAACCCGCGTCGTGGAGGGCGTGATCGCGCCGGAGCCGACGTTGGCCAACCCGCTGGGCAATCTGCACGGCGGCGTGTTCGCGGCGGCCGCGGAGGTCGCCGGGGCGGCGGTGTTCCCGCACGAACGCGAGGTCAGCTCGTCCTCGCTCGACGTGCGGTACGTACGACAGATCCCGCTGGTGCAGCCGGTGACGGTCCGGGCCGAGGTCCTGCACGACGGCCGGAGTTGGGGCATCGCCCAGGTGACGACGAGGGATGAGCGGGGGCGCGTCTGTGCCGTGGCGACGGTCACGGTCTACGGCCACCGGTAGTAGGTGTCACGTCAATCAAGTAGAGTTCTCGTCATCAGCAACCCGCACGACGAGAGGGGACCGTACGTGAAGATCGGCATCATTCTGGGCAGCATCCGCGAGGAGCGTTCCGGGCAGACCGTGGCCGAGTGGGTCGCGCAGGAATCGCAGGCGCGGCAGGACGCCACCTATGAGCTGGTCGACCTCAAGTCGTTCGACGTCCCGCTGCTCACCTCGGCCACGGTGCCGGGCGCGGCGAACAAGCAGTACTCCGACGAGCGGGTGCAGCGCTGGAGTTCGACCATCGACTCCTACGACGCCTTCGTCTTTGTCACCCCCGAGTACAACCACAGTGTCCCGGGCGGCCTGAAGAACGCCTTCGACTCGCTCGGTAGCGAGTGGGCGAACAAGCCCGTCGCCTTTGTCTCCTACGGAGCCGAGGGTGGTGTGCGCGCCGTGGAGCACTGGCGGCAGATAGTGGCCAACTTCCACATGTACGGCGTGCGTCAGCAGATCTCGCTGAGCTTGTTCACCGAGTTCGGCCCCGAGGGCGTGCAGCCCGCGGAGCGCCGCTCCGAGGAGCTGGCGACGCTGTTCGATCAGCTCGAGCAGGCCACCCGCCGCTTCTCCCTGGTGGACGCGAGCGCCTGAGTCGCGGCGCGCTACACAGGCGCAGTAGCCGGACGCAGTAGTTGAGCAAGGAGGCCCGCCCCCGTTTCTTCGGGGGCGGGCCTCGTCGTTCGCTGCGGTGCGTTCGCTGCGGTGCGCTCAGTTCACGGCGGCGAGCGCGGCGTCGTAGTCCGGCTCGGTGGTGATCTCGTCGACGAGCTGCGTGTAGACGACCTTGCCCTCGGCGTCGACCACGACGACCGAGCGGGCCAGCAGGCCCTCCATGGGGCCGTCGGTCATCTTGACTCCGTAGTCCGCGGCGAAGTCGCTGCGGAAGGTCGAGCCGGCGGTGGCGTTCTCGATGTCCTCGGCGGCGCAGAAGCGCTTGTGCGCGAACGGCAGGTCGGCCGAGATGTTGACGACCTCGGTGTTCTCCAGGCCGGAGGCCTTCTCGTGGAAGGTGCGCACCGACTGGGCGCACACGCCCGTGTCGACGCTGGGGAAGATGTTGAGGATGAGCTTCTTGCCGGCCAGCGACCCGGAGGTCACGGGAGCGAGGTCGGTGCCGACGAGTTCGAACTCCGGGGCCTTCGAGCCGACGGCGGGGAGCTCGCCGGACGTGCTGACGGGGTTGCCCTTGAAATTGGTGGTTGCCATGCGTCCGTTCTACCGGATGCCGGTGGTCGGCGGTGGTCCGGCCGGTTCCGGGGTGGGGCGGCGGATGGCGGGTTCCCCGCTCCCGGTCCCGCCGAACTCCTCAGCGCGGGGTCGCCACGTAGACGGCGATCCCGTCGGGCACACCCTTGACCCCGCCCCACCGGAAGGTCCGCTTGGGGCGGGTCGCCACGCTGTCGGGGTCCAGTCCGGCGCGCGTGGACTCGCTGATGAGGATCTCGCCCGCGCCGGCCTTCTCCGCGAGCCGCGCGGCGACGTTGACGTCCATGCCGAGATAGTCGTCCCCGATCCGGCGCGGGCGCCCGGTGTGGACGCCGACCCGCAACCGCGGACGCCAGCCCGCCACCTCCACGCCGGCGACCCCGTCCAGGCAGGCGGCCACCGCGTCCAGCGCCAGCTGGGGAGACGGGAACGTGGCCATCAGTCCGTCGCCGAGACGTTTGACGACGGCGCCACGGTGGGCGAGCACCTCGGGTTCGGTGGCCGCGGCGACCCGTCGGAGGAGCTGCAGCGACTCCTCGTCGCCGGCGCGCATCGCCCAGTCGGAGAACCCGACGATGTCGGTGAACACGATGGTCACCTCGCTCCCGCCGCCGGCCCGCCCCGTGCGCTCGAGCACGGCGTGCCACACCTGGAGCCCGCCGAGCGTCACCTCCCGGGACGCGGTGGGCTGCTCGTCGAACAGTCGGCCGGCCACCCGGGCGATCGTCCCCGCGCTGTCGCGGCCGGCGGCCGAGAGCGGGTCG
This sequence comes from Dietzia sp. Alg238-R159, assembly GCF_900537145.1. Lineage (NCBI taxonomy): Bacteria > Bacillati > Actinomycetota > Actinomycetes > Mycobacteriales > Dietziaceae > Dietzia > Dietzia sp. Alg238-R159. The sequence continues at coordinate 102,442 of NZ_UNRI01000003.1, forward strand.
CCGAAACCGGCGTCCCCGGGCAGGGCCCGCCGGGCCCGCCGCAGCAGTTCGACCGACGTGGGATGACGGTTGACGTCTCGTGCGCCCGCCGCGGCGCGGGCCGTCGCCGCCCGCACCCGCTCCCAGTAGAGGTTCGCCATGGTCGTGAAGCCTAGGACGAGGAGGTGGGCGCCGGGGCCGCCTCGCCCGTCTGGTCCACCGCCCGCCACAGGTACCAGGACGCCACCGACCGGTACGGTGCCCAGCCGGCCGAGTGGTCCAGCATCATCGCGGGGGAGGCCTTGTCGTCCAGACCCAGCACCCGTTCGAATCCCCGCCGCACCCCGACATCGGCCACGGGGAACACGTCGGGTCTGTCCAACAGGAAGATCAGCAGCATCTCCACGGTCCATCGGCCGATCCCGCGGACCGTCGTCAGGGACGAGATGACCTCGTCGTCGTCGTAGTCCCTCAGTTCCCCCAGGGTCGGGATCCGACCCCCACGCACCGCGTCGGCGAGGTCCCGCAGGGCGGCCACCTTCGGCCGCGAGATCCCGCACGCCCGCAGCTCCTCGTCGGACAGTGCGGCCACGAGCGCGGGGTCGAGCTGGGCGTTGCTCGTCGCCCGCCCGCGCAGCCGGCCCGCGATCGTCGCGGCGGCCTTCACCGAGAGCTGCTGGGACAGGATCGACGAGGCCAGCCGGTCGAAGAGGGTGTGCGGCCCCGTGTCCGGCGTCGGGGTGAGGGTGCACGGACCGACGGCGTCGATGTGCGCGCGCAGGTGTGGGTCGGCATCGTGGAGGTACCGCACGGCCGTGACCCTGTCGTATCCTTCCGGCATGCCGTGAAGGGTACGCGGGTCGATCATGACCTCCCCGTGTCACAGGTAACGACCTTCACGCACAATGCGATAACCAACGGGTCACGACACTGCTCGGGAGAGGACCGCTATCGTGCGTAGAACTCAGAGGCGTCTCGCCGCCGTCGCGGCCGCCGCCGCTCTCGCGCTGGGCGCCGGAGCGGGCACCGCCTCCGCCGGGTCGGCCGAGGTGCCGTCGGGCGTCGCGCTGTACAGCGGCCTGACGATGCTCGGCTGCCAGAACGTCGGCCAGGAGCTACTGGCGGTGTGTGGGGACTTCGAGGTCCCCACCGTGGACGATCCCGCGGTGCTCACCGTCAACCCGTTCACCACCGATATCGTCATCCTGGGTGCCGGACTGCTCCCCGACGGCGGCATCCGCCCCGTGCTCGAGGAGCGACTGCGGACCGGATACCGGTTGGCGCAGTCGTACCCGACCGCCCGCATCATCGTCACCGGCGGCGTGCCGCAGAACGGGCGCACCGAGGCACGCGCGATGGGCGACTGGCTGCGTGGCGCCGGGATCGCGCCGTTCCGGATCACCGAGGAGGGGAACTCCGCCTCCACGGTGCAGAACGCCCAGTTCACCGACCGGATCTTCCGGGAGCGCGGCACCACCGGCGCCGTCGTCGTGACCACCGGTGACCACGTCAAGCGCGCAGTGCTCAACTTCCGCCAGGCCGTGGACGGCCGGATCCCGGTCACCGGCGTGGTCGCGCGGGGCTGATCGAGGTCGCCGCTCCTGTGGTCCTTTCGACCGAGGGTGATCTCGGCGGGATCGCCGGCTGGGCCGTGGGCGTCATGGAGGCGCTCGGCGGGCCCGGCGCGGCCCTCGTCGTGGGTCTGGAGAACGTCTTCCCGCCCATCCCCAGCGAGGTCATCCTGCCGCTGGCGGGGTTCAGCGCGGCGCAGGGCACGTTCACCCTCGCCGGTGCGATCTTCTGGACCACCCTCGGGTCCGTGCTGGGGGCGATCCTCGCCTACGGTCTGGGTTTCTGGCTCGGTGCCGAGCGGGTCCGCGCGCTGTTCGACCGGGTCCCGCTGATCCAGGTCGCGGACTTCGACAAGGCCGAGGGCTGGTTCACCCGCCACGGGCGGGGCGCGGTCTTCTTCGGTCGGATGGTGCCCGTCGTGCGCAGCCTCATCTCCATCCCGGCGGGTGTGGAGCGGATGAGCCTCCTGCTGTTCGTGCTGCTCACCACGGCCGGCAGTCTGATCTGGAACTCGCTGTTCGTCGTGGCCGGGTATCTCCTGGGTGAGCAGTGGCACCGGATCGAGTCGGTGGCGGGATGGGCGTCCAACGCCGTCGTCGCGGCGATCGTGGTGCTGCTGGCGGTGTTCCTGGGGCGGCGTGCCTACCTGGAGTTCAGGGAGCAGCGGGAACACCGCGACGCCCCACGCGGTTAACTGATGTGACAGCAAAAAGTCGTGTCAGCTCACCCGTGCACCCCAGGAGGAAACCATGTCCGCCATCCGCCAGGTCGTCCCGCTCGGAGGCCAGTGGCCGGGCCTCGACCCGTTCCTGTTCGCCGTCCATCACCGTGACGAGTTCCCTCCGGCCGAGGGCGAGACCATGCGTCCCGCCGCCTCTCTCGCAGGCCGGTCCCTGGGGCAGGACTTCTCGGGCCAGGACGGGTGGTCGATGTACCACGGTGAGACCGTCCCCGGCTTCCCCCAACACCCGCACCGCGGGTTCGAGACCGTGACCGTGGTGCTCGACGGCGTGGTCGACCACGCCGACTCCCTCGGCGCGGCGGCCCGTTTCGGCCACGGCGACACCCAGTGGCTCACCGCCGGTTCCGGGATCTCGCACTCGGAGATGTTCCCGCTTCTGGACACCGAGCGGCCCAACACCATGGAGCTGTTCCAGATCTGGCTCAACCTCGCGCCCGAGGACAAGTCCGCCGAGCCGCACTTCGACATGTTCTGGTCCGAGAAGACCCCGGTCGTCGTCCGCGGAGCCGACGGGGCCGCCGCGAGGTTCCGCCTGATCGCCGGGGAGATCGACGGCGTGCGGGCGCTCGACCCGCCGCCACACTCCTGGGCGGCGCGACCGGAGAACCACCTGGCCATCTGGATCGTCACGCTCGACCCCGGCGTGAGCACGGAACTGCCCGGTGCCGACCCCTCCGCGAACCGGGTGCTCTACAACTACGGCGGGCCACTGACGGTCGACGACCAGCAGTTGGGGTACGACGCCGCCGTCCTCGCCCCGGAGACGGTCACCGTGACCGCCGGAGACGAGGGCGCGTCGTTCCTCGTCCTGCAGGCCCGGCCGATCGGTGCCCCGGTCGTCCAGCAGGGGCCGTTCGTCGGCAACACCCGCGAGGACATCGTCACCGCCATGCAGGAGTACCGCGCCGGCGTGTTCGGCACCTGGGACCTGCCGCAGAACGACCCCGTCCATCCGCGCGGCGAGACCCGGTTCGCCCGCTACCCGGACGGCCGCGTCACGCGGCCGGTGGGATAGTCGGCGGCCGTCGGGTCAGTCCCCGTCGGGCCAGGCTCCGGTTCGCAACAGCTGGAGGCTGGCCTCCTGGTCGATGATCGGCTGGCGCATCTGGTCGGCGCAGAAGTCCAGCAGCGCCTCCGAGAGGGCGGAGTTGTCCGACGAGATGGCACCGCGGGCGACCGCGACGTGGAGGTTCTCGGCGAACCCGTCGATCGCCGTCTGCGACACGCAGCTGTGCGTCGACACCCCGCACAGCAGCAGGTGGTCCACGCCGAGTTGCTCGAGCCGGGCCTTGAGCTCGGTGTCGAAGAAGGCGCTGTCGCGGGTCTTGACCACCTCCACGTGATCGCCCGTGGCCAACTCGTCGAGGAACTGCGCCTGCTCGGTGCCGGGAAACGCGAAGCCCTCGTCGTCCTCGCACATGTTGAGCGTCCACGTGGACTTGTCGCGGGAGTGCTCGGTGCGCACCAGCACGACGGGTCGTCCGGCGTCGTGGGCGGTGCGGATGAGCTCGTTGACCCGCGGCACCAGCTCGTCGCGCACCTTCGCCAGTTCGGGGAACTCGAAGTACGAGTTCTGCATGTCGATCACCACGAGGGCGGTCTGCTCGCCCGGACGCCACCACGTGTCCGAGACCTCGACCGGCGTGGTGCGCTTGTGCCGGTTGCGGTGCCACACCGTCTCGATCGTCCGCGCCACGTGCTCGGGGACGTCGCGGCCCTCGAGGTAGTCGTCGATGTCGTCGTACCGCAGACCGAGCTCGTCCTCGTCGGTCTGGCCCTCGTTCTCGTCCAGCAGGTCGGCGGTGGGCACCTTGTCCCACAGTCGCTTCGGGGCACCCAGTTGGCGGAGCAGGGCGCGACCCTGCCGCTTGTTCAGCCCCGACAGTGGCAACACGTCCGCTGCGCCGTCGCCGAACTTCGTGAAGAACCCGGTGACGTTCTCGGCGGCGTGGTCGGCGCCGATCACCAGCAGTCCGCGGTCCCCGGCCAGCGCGTACTGGGCGACCATGCGGTGACGCGCCTTGGCGTTGCCCTTCGTGAAGTCGGTGAGCTCGGCCCCCGTGCCCTCCCGGATCGCCCCGTTGAGGGCGTCGACCCCCGGTGCGACGTTCACGGTCACGGTCTCGTCGGCGTCCACGAACTCCACCGCGGCGACGGCATCGGCCTCGTCGTGCTGCACCCGGTAGGGCAGGCGCATCCCCACGAACACCGCGTCGCCGCCGTCCGCGCGCACCCGCTCCACCGCGATCTGGGCCAGGCGTCCGGCCAGAGTGGAGTCGACCCCGCCGGAGATGCCCAGCACGAATCCCTTGGCGCCGCTGGTGGTGAGGTAATCAACGAGGAACCGCACCCGTCGCTCCACCTCGGTGGCGGGGTCGATGTCGGGCCGGACCCCGAGGCTGTCGATGATCGTCCGCTGTAGTTCTCGCATGGCCCCATTGTGCGAGGCCGGCGCCGCGGTGCCACCGCTCGGGCGCCGCCGGGACGCCGGGCGCCGACCCTTTCAGCCGCCGCCGGCGCGCACGAAGTCGCCCACGACCCGCGGCCACGAGGCCACCTCGGCCGGGGTCCGAGCCACCTCCAGTCGGGCGTCGGGCAGCAACTCCAGGAGCTCCTCGGCCACCTCCAGCGGGTGCGAGGCGTCCAGGGGCCACGCGAGCAGCAGCACCGGCATCCCGAGCCGGGCCACCTCCTCCCTGGGCGGCAGGTCGGTCGCGGCCGCGCCCCGGAACGCCGCGGGCAGCCACTCGTCCGCCACATCGGGCGCGGTGACCGGCCGGGCCGGGTCGATGGCCGGCGAGGTGGGCGGCTGCCGGGTCACCTCGGACCACCGGGCCCCGCCCCAGCGTTCCACCTGCCGCGCGGCCAACTCGTACAGCCGCGACTGTTCCCGCCGCCACTGCCACACCGTCGGCGGGATGCCCAGGGTGAGCGATGCGAACCGCTCCGGCTCGGCCACCGCCGCGGTCAGCAGCGTCGCCGACCCCATCGACTGACCCACGCCGTGGACTTGCTGGCCTCCGAACTCCTCGTCGAGCAGGGCGAGCAGATCGCGGGCCAGCGCCGGCCACGTGTAGTCGTCCGGGTCCGCGGTGCCCGGGGACTCACCGTGACCGCGGGCGTCGTAGCGCACGACCCGCAGGCCGTCGCGGCCCGCCGTGAGGTCGAGGCCGAACACCTCGTCGCGGCGCCGGCTCGAGCTGAGCCCGTGCAACTGCACCACCGGCAGCCCGTCCCCGCGTACGTCGCGGGCGAGCGCGGGCCCGTCCCCGCCGGGCCGGGCGTCGAGCCGTCTCGTCGTCGTCACACTCCGCGCCTTTCCCCGTAACACGCCGCCCCTACCGTCCGGGCCATGAGGCTCACCACCGTAACGCGGATGTCGCTCCCCGACGGCGTCGTGCACCGGTTTGCGACCGATGTCACCCCAGCTCACGGCGAAGATCGATCCCCCTCGTTCGACCAGGCGCGCCACGCCTCGCTCGGCCCCCGCCCGGGCTCGTGGATGGCCGTGGCGTTCACGCTGCCGTTCCCGGCCGACCGGGACGAGGTCGCGCGGGCGTGGCTCGCGGTGGTCGCGCGCCACGAGACGCTGCGCACGGTGCTCACCGGAGGCGGGCACGACCGCGACGAGCACGAGGGGAGGACCGACCGCGACGACCGTGACGACGACAACGACGACGAGCTGCGCCTTCGGCCCGTGACCGTGCGGCCACTCGGGTGGCGGACCCCGCCCGCGGAGCCGGGGGAGGACCCGAGGGCCGTCCTGCGCCGGGTGTTCGACAAGGCGTGCTGCCCGTTCGCCCGGCCGGCGCACGCGCTGTGCCTGGTGGAGCCGCGGGACGAGCGGGAGCGGCCGGTCGTGGTGATCGGGCTCGACCACTGCCACGTCGACGCCTGGTCGCTGCTGGTGCTGATGCGCGACTTCTGCTCGTGCCTCGACGACCTGGCCTGCGGACTCGAACCGGGCACCTGCCTGCCGCCGGCGACGGCGTTCGCCGCCCACACCGCCGAGCTCGCCGCCCGCCCGCCCGCGCCGGACGAGGTGCACCGACGCTGGGCCGCGATCCTGGCCCGCGGCGGCGGTGAGATGCCGGTATTCCCGCTCGACCTGGGCGACATCTCCACCCCGCGCGAGGAGGTGGTCGAGGTGCGCGACGTGCTCGACCCGGCCGGGGTCGCCGCCCTGGATGAGGCGGCCGCCGCCGGCGGAGTACGCATGATCTCGCTGGCGATCGCCGAGATGACGGCCGTACTCCACCGCCGCGCCGGGGTGGGCCTGCGCGCGGTCCTGCCTGTGCACTCCCGCCACGATGTGCGCTCCGCCCGCTGGAACGACTCGGTGGGGTGGTTCATCACCAACTCCGTGATCGAGTGCGACGACCCCGACCCGGCCGCGTGCGCGGTGGCCGTGCGCGAGGCCGTCGACCTCGGTTCGCACGCACTGGGGCCGATACTCGCCCCGTACGGCGGGATGCCGCACACCCCGGGGATGTTCGCGATCTCGTGGCTCGACCACCGCCGCCTGCCGGTTGACGTGGACCTGAGCCTCAGCCCGCAGCACGTGTCGGCCGCGATCCGGACCGACGGGGTGATGGTGTGGTTCGTGGTCAGCGGTTCGGGGCTGCACGTGCGCTGCCGCTATCCGGGCACCGAAGCCGCCCGCGGGTCGGTGGGGGGTTGGCTCGACGAGCTGTGCGCCGGGCTGGTCCGCCGCGCCACCCCGGCCGCCGGTCGCACCGGGCCGGGCGGGCAGGACGAGGCCGCTCGCGTGCAGGTCAGTGGGGCGGCGCGCCGGACTCCGGTCCCAGGTCGGCCTGCAGCCACCCCACGTCGAGCCACCGCCCGTGCTTGAACCCGATCCGTTCCAGCCGGCCCGCCTCGCGGAACCCCATGGCCAGGTGTAGAGCCACACTCGGCTCGTTGGGAAGGGTCACGATCGCCAGCAGTCGGCGGAACCCGGCCGCCTCGAGCCGGGCGAACAGCTCCCGGTACAGCGACCGCCCCAACCCGAGGCCGTGCGCGCCCGGATCGACGTAGACGCTCACCTCGCAGGACCAGCGGTACGCCGCGCGGTCCTTGACCGGCCCGGCGTAGGCGTACCCGACGATCCGGCCGTCGAGCTCGGCCACCAGCCAGTCGTACCCCGCCAGTGCCCGGTCGATCCGCGCCGCGAACTCGTCGACCGGCGGCACCTCGGTCTCGAACGTCGCCGTGGTCTCGCGGACGTACGGCGCGTACACGTCCAGACAACCGGCGGCGTCGGCCACGGTGGCGCGGCGGATCGCCCTCACACCTCCGGCCCTCCCGGGTTGCACCCCTCGGCCAGCATGCGCTCGGGCGAGACCACCGGCCGCCACGGCTCGAGATTCCAGGTGGGCTTGTCCGGCTCGAGCAGTCGCGCCCAGGTCCAGTGGCAGTCGAACTGCTCCCACATCCCCGGGCTGTCGGCCTCGGGGACGAGCCGGACGACCTCCCGCCAGGCCGTTCGCGAATCGTCGTCCCCCCACGCCTGGCGGCCGGCGGTGGACGGGGCGACCTCGAGCGTCACCCCGTAGTCGGAGTCGCCCCAGGTCGCGGCCTCGATGAACGGCGGGACGGGCGAGGGCGAGCCCCACTCCGAGGGGACGGGACTGTCGGTGGCGGGGGACGACGACCGCGCCGGGGGCGGGGACTCCCGCGGCGCGGCCGTCGGCACCCGCGCCGCGGAGGTGGACACGGACGTCGTCGTCCCCGCGTCCCCGGGCGCGGGCTCCCGCGGGTCCGACGAGCACCCACCCAGCGCGATGGCCGCCAACAGCACGGCGCCGAGTGCGGCGGCAGTGGATCCGGTGGGCGGGCGGTGGGACATCGCTCGCAGTCTGCCACGGGCAAAGGGTTGCGTCCGAGCACGTGTGCAGAGGATCCTGTCTGCGGAAGGGAACCCGGCGCAGGCGGAGAGCCCGCACGCCACCCCTCCCACAGAAGGAGCGTGACCGATGCCCCCGTTCGACCTCTCCCAGCTGCAGGCCATGTGGGACGGGATCTTCCCCGCGATCTTCGGGCCCCTCGCTGCCTTCGTCGACACGATCGGCGCGTCCGTCCAAGGGCCCTGACGCGTCTCAGCCCACCGCGAGGATCTTGTGTAGCGTCCGGAGGTTCCTGCTCGTCAGGTGACGGTCATGCGCTCGGTTGCCGGAGGCCTTGCCGGCGGCCGAGTTCAGCGTCGCCCCCTTGGGAACCCGCCAGTACACGCACCCTGATCCCGCTGTCACGACCTCGGTGCCGCCGGGCTCGATCGCCGCGCCCATCGCCTCGGCGACCGCCCGGGTGACCGCCGGGTCATCGGAGAACACGACGTAGTCGTGGTGCTCGTCGAGCGACTCGAACGGGTACGCCGCCACCGCCTCCTCGACCGCATCGCGGGTGAGGACCTGCACCACCGCGTCGTAGCCGAACCTGTCGGCGTAGGCGGCTTCGAGCACCGCCCGGAGTTCGTCCTCGGTGCGTGGGTCGGTGAGCACGACGTTCCCGGTGGCGAGGACGGTTCTCACCTCCGTGCAGCCCGACTCCTCGGTGCAGGCCCGCAGGTCCGCCATCGCGATCCTGGCCGACCTGCCCACGTTGATCCCCCGCAGCAACGCGACCTTGCGGTCTGCGCTCGACCCGCCGGGACCGGCTGCGGCGATCATGGACCGATCCTCGCACCACGGGCGGGCCGCGAGGGTAACTTTGGCGACCATGGCAGTGTCAGTGCAGTCAGTGACCACGATCGAGGCCGGCATCCCGGAGATCATGGAGGTCCTCGCCGACGTCGAATCCCTCGTCGACTGGTCGGAGGCCCACCGCGAGGTCGAGATCCGCGAGGCCGACGACGAGGGGTGGCCGATCGTGGTGTGGGAGAAGATCGCGCAGTACGGCGTGACCGACCAGATGGTCGTGCGGTATGAGTGGTACGACGGCGAGGTGAGCTGGTCGCTCGTCGAGAGCAGCACCCAGAATGTGCAGAACGCGCGTTATGTGCTGACGGACAAGGGCGACGGCACCACCGAGGTGGTCTTCGACCTCGAGGTGGACCTCAAGATCAAATTTCCCGGAGTGATGCTCAAGAAGGCCCAGAAGCACATCGCGGATGTGGCCACCTCCGGCCTCCGCAAGGAGGTCCTGCGGCGCTACGGCTAACCCAGCAGATCGAGCGCGGCCCGCACCCCGGCCGCCGGCAACTGCCCCGGCGCCGAGGCCTCGCCCACGGTGGCGAAGGTGGCCGCCGATCCGAACGTGCCGCCGCCGATCCGCGTCACCGCCCCCAGCGCGCCCATCGACATGGTGATCAGCGGGATACCGGCGACGCGGTGGCGACTCTCGGTGGCGGCGATCAGCGTCACCACGTCGCCCGCCGAGCGGGGCATGACGGCGATCTTGGCCACGTCCGCCCCGGCGGCCTCCATGGCCTCCAGTCGAGCGACGATCTCCGCGGCCGGCGGCGTCGCATCGAAGTCGTGGTTCGACGCCACCACCGAGGTGCCGTGCGCGTGGGCCGCCTCGATCGCCCGTGCCGCCCGCGGGTGCCTGTACTCGACGTCCACCGCCGCCACCAGGCCGGTCGCCGCGAGAGAAGCCACCAGCGCGACGTAGGCGTCGTCGGCGATCCCGGCACTACCGCCCTCGGCCGTGGTGCGGAACGTGGCCAGGATCGGGGTGTCCGGAAGCAGCCCGGCCAGGGCCTCGAGCGCCGCCACCGCCGGGCCGGGATCGGTCGACGTCCCGGCCTCGGCGGCGGCCGCCCCGGACCGGGCGGGGGCGGGCTCGTAGAGGTCGACCCGCCACTCGACGAGATCGACCACGGGATCGTCGGCCAACGCCGCGGCCTGCTGCTCCAGTTGCGTGAGGTCGCCGGCGGTGATCGGGACGATGATCGACGGCGAACGCGCATCCAGGTGCAGCTGGTGACGGGGCATGGTTAGACCCTACGACGACCCCCGCCGGGCCCGGACCGTCAGCTACACCCCTCGCAGGGGCACGGCCGGCGGGCCGGGATCAACTCCAGCGCGGCCAGGCCCCCGGTTCCGGAGGTGCGGTAGTACCTGCCCGCCCAGCGCAGGGTGCGGGACGGCCGGCGTACGGGGACCAGTTCCCAGGTCGGGCCGCCGGAGCCCTCGCACAGCAGGTGCCCGGCATCGAAGACCTGGCCGGCCAGGACGGTCTCGCCCCACCGGCCCAGCAGATCGGCGGTCTCCCGCGCCGGCAGGCCCCGCACGAGCAACTCGGGGTGCCCCAGATCCGTCAGTCCGATGGTGTAGCCGAACCTGTCGTCCGGAGGAAGTGGTGTGGCGGCGCAGTCGCCGCAGTTGCAGCCCTCGCCGACGTGGACGACGTGCATCCCGGAGCGCTCGACGTTAGCGGCGACCCGCAGCATGTCGCGGTCGATGGTGGGGGCGTAGGCGGAGCCGGTACGGGGCGGGATGGCGGTGTGGGACATGGGATCTCCTCTGTGCGGGTGTATCGGGCCCGGTGCCCGGCGTCGAACAGGTGCTCGATGCGATGCTGACGGTAGATCCCACCTACGACACGGACCGTGGAGTTGACGTCCTGTACCCGGACGGGACGGGTGCACACTGGGGGCGGACACGCGGGGGACGCGTGGTCGGACTCGACCGGAAGGGGCGCCTGTGAGGGTCGCGTTGGCACTGGGCTCGGGCGGGGCGCGTGGATACACGCACATCGGCGTGATCCGTGAGCTGCAGGCACGTGGACACGAGGTGGTCGGTGTCTCCGGGGCGTCGATGGGTGCCGTCGTGGGTGCCCTCTACGCGGCCGGCAAGCTCGACGACTTCGAGAAGTGGGTGCGGGGCCTGACCCAGCCCGCCGTCCTGCGGCTCCTCGACGTCTCCTTCGCGGGCGGCGGCGCCATCCGGGCGAACAGGATCATGGCGGTGATCGGGGCGATGTTGGACGACGTCCGCATCGAGGATCTCGAGATCCCGTTCACCGCCGTCGCCACCGATCTGCGGGCCCGCCGGGAGGTCTGGTTCACCCGCGGCCCCGCGGACGTGGCGGTGCGGGCGTCGTTCGCCATCCCCAGCGTCATCACCCCGGCGTTGGTCGGAGGGCGGTTGATCGTCGACGGTGGCGTGACCAACCCCGTCCCGCTGGAACCGTTGGCGCCCGTGAACAGCGACCTGCTGCTCGCGGTCTCGCTGACGGGCCGCCGGTCCGGGATCCGAGGGTCGACGTTCCAGGAGAGTTCGGACCCGGACGAGGTGTCCCCCGAGGCCGAGCCGAAGATCTCCCGGAGGGGTGCCGCGGGCGGGGCGAGGCCGGCGGGCACGCTGACAGGCCGGATCCGGACCGCCGCAGCGGACGTCCGCGACGGCGACCTGGTGCGCCTGATCGCCGCGCGATTCGGCCAGGATCCGGCTGTCCCGGAGGACGAGGACTCATCGGACGCCGGCGGTGACGTGGCCGACGACGCGGTCGACGGCGTCTACGACGGGACGGCCGGGAACCGGGTGCCCGGTCAGCCGTCTGACGTGGTGGAAGAGGTGGTCGACGAGGGCGAGCAGGAGGTCGCCGCCGATGCCGAGGAATCCCTTCCCGGGTCCCTACGGATCTTCGACGTGGTCACCCACACCATCGAGGCGATGGAGAGCATCGTGACGGCTTACCGCATGGCCGGCAACCGCCCCGATGTGCTGGTGGAGGTCCCCTCGGACGCGTGTTCGACGTTCGACTTCCACCGGGCGGACGAGCTGATCGCGCTGGGCCGCCGCCTCACCGCCGAGGCGCTCGACCGCGCCGGGATCTGACGGGGTCGGTCCTAGGCGCCTTCGCTGTTTTCGCTTCCGCTGTTTTCGCCACCGCCGTTCTCGCCACCGCCGTTCTCGCCTCCGTCGCCGACGAGCGGCAGGTGCTGCGAGCAGTACGCCTTGACCGCGGCCGTCACCACTGCCGGTGCCTCGATCACGGGAGCATCGGGATGGGCGTCGTTGTACATCTGGAGCACGTCGATGTAGCCGGTGCCCTCGTCGAACGACGCGCAGGCGTCACGGCCGCGGGTGATGTAGTCCTGCTCGTCCGGCGTGTCCACGCCGACGCGTTGGATGTCGTTCAGGAACTCCTCGTCCGGGTTCGGGCTCTCGCCCCCACCTTCCTCGGAGCCTTCGGGCTGCGGGCCGTTGCCGGTCGTGGCGCCGCCCTCGCCGCCGTCGTTCATCGCGTCACCCACCGCCGACGTGGCCTCGGCGGCGACGGAGCCCACCGCGCTGGTGGCCTCACCGACGGCCTGCTCGGCCTCGCCCTCCTCGCCGCAGGCCCCCAGGGCCAGTGCCAACGCGGCGAGGCCGGACACGGCGGCGAGAGTGCGGGAACGGGTCCGTGCGGACCGGGGTGTGACGGTCACGGTGGGTCCTCCTCGTCAAGTCGGTTGTGCGATACCGGCCCACGGGGCCGGTGCTGTGGCGAGGGTAATTCACGTGTGCGGCCCGGTCGGGTCCGATTGCCCGAATGTCTGTGAGTGGTGTCACAATCGAGACGTGAACGAGACGGGGTACTCCGAGTCGCTGGGCCGCGCGCTGGGGGCTTTGGCGGACCCGTTGCACGAGCCGGTGCTGCTGGCATTTCCGGTGTTCATCGCCTTCGTCGCCATCGAGTGGATCTCGGCGCGGGTGCTCGAGGCCCGGGAGCCGGGCGGCTACCAGCCGCGGGACGCCGTCACCTCGCTCCTCATGGGAGCGAGCTCGCAGGCGTTCTGGCTGGTCGGGAAGCTGATCGGCCTGGTGATCTACGCGGCGGTGTGGGTCTACCTCGCGCCGTGGCATCTGCCGTCGGATGCCTGGTACACGTGGGTCCTCGCGATCGTCGGCACCGATTTCCTCTACTACTGGTACCACCGCGGCGCGCACCGGATCCGGCTCGTCTGGGCCACCCACCAGGCCCACCATTCGAGCGAGTACTACAACTTCGCGACCGCCCTGCGCCAGAAGTGGAACAACTCCGGCGAGATCGTCGCCTGGCTGCCTCTACCGCTGTTGGGGGTGCCGCCGTGGATGGTCTTCACCGGGTTCTCGATCTCGCTCGTCTACCAGTTCTTCGTGCACACCGAGCGCATCGGTCGGCTGCCCGGACCGGTCGAGTTCGTGTTCAACACCCCCTCTCACCACCGCGTGCACCACGGCAGCGACGCCGAATACCTGGACCGCAACTACGGCGGGATCCTCATCATCTGGGACCGCCTGTTCGGCACCTTCCGCCCCGAGACCCACCGGCCCACCTACGGGCTCACGACGCCGGTGACCTCGCACAACCCGTTCTGGCTCCAGACGCACGAGTACGTCGCCATCTGGCGGGACCTCCGCGGTGCCGCGAGCTGGGGCGAGCGGCTCGGCTACGCGTTCGGCCCACCGGGGTGGAGGCCCGCCCCGGTGCCGGCACCCATCCCCCGATCATGCGCCGGGGTCCCCGAGCCGCACTAGGGTGGGGCGCATGGGAACTGCCACCAGCCTCGCCGACCCACTCGTCGTGGGTACCGCCCGACATGACGAAGGCGTGCGGCGACTGGTCGAGAGCTTCCGGGCCGTGCCCGCAGGTGAACCGGTTCGGCTGGCCAAGCGGACGTCCAACCTGTTCCGGCCGCGCGCCTCGTCGTCGTCGCCCGGTCTCGACACCTCCGGTCTCACGCGCGTCATCTCCGTCGACCCCGGGGCGCGCACCGCCGACGTCCAGGGCATGTGCACCTACGAGGACCTGGTCGACGCGACGCTGCCGCACGGGCTGATGCCGTACGTGGTGCCGCAGCTCAAGACCATCACCCTCGGTGGCGCGGTCACCGGGCTGGGCATCGAGTCCTCCTCGTTCCGCCTGGGCCTACCGCACGAGTCCGTGCTCGAGATGGACGTGCTCACCGGTACCGGCGAGATCGTCACCGCCCGCCCCGACGGCACCGAGCGCGAACGCGCGCTCTTCCGTGGCTTCCCCAACTCCTACGGCTCGCTCGGGTACGCGGTGCGTCTGCGGATCGCGCTCGAACCGGTGAGGCGCTTCGTGGAACTGCGACACGTACGGTTTGACTCCCTCACCGCGCTCGAGTCGACGCTGGCCCGGATCAGCGAGGACGAGCGATACGACGACGAGGAGGTCGACTTCCTCGACGGGGTCGTGTTCTCGGCCGACGAATCCTACCTGTGCCTGGGTCGGCGGACCGACGAGCCGGGGCCCGTCTCGGACTACACCGGGGTGTCCGACAAGCAGGCGATCTTCTACCGCTCGATCCAACACGGCGGTCCCGCCGGCTCGGTGGAGCGCGACCGCCTGACCATCCGCGACTACCTCTGGCGTTGGGACACGGACTGGTTCTGGTGCTCCCGGGCGTTCGGTGTGCAGAATCCGCGCATCCGCAGGTTGTGGCCGCAACAGCTGCTGAGGAGCTCGGCGTACTGGAAGATCATCGGGTTGGACCACAAGTACGACCTGGGCAACAGGATCGGCGCGCTCAAGGGCGAGGGCCCGCGCGAGCGGGTGGTGCAGGACGTGGAGGTCACCATCGACCACACCGCCGACTTCCTCGGGTGGTTCCTGCGCGAGGTGCCCATCGAGCCGCTGTGGATCTGCCCGCTGCGCCTGCGCGAGTCCAGCCCCTCGCCCGGCGTGGGCGGCGGCCCCGGCTCCGACCGGCCCTGGCCGCTGTACCCGCTGGCCCCGGACACGACCTACGTCAACATCGGCTTCTGGTCGTCCGCGCCGATCGGACCCGGCATGGCCGAGGGGGCGTGGAACCGGCGCATCGAGGAGGAGGTCTCCAGGCTCGGCGGTCACAAGTCGCTGTACTCGGAGGTCTTCTACTCCCGCGAGGAGTTCGCCGAGCTCTACGGCGGTGACCACGCTGGCAGGCTCAAGACGGAATTCGATCCCGAGGGCAGGTTCGCGACCCTCTACGACAAGGCGGTGGGTGCACGGTGACCACGACGAGTGCGGGGACCGCTGGTGCCCCGGGGAAGATGACGATCGGCGAGATCATCGGCGCCTTCGCCGCCGGTGAACCGCCCCTGCGGATCGAGGCCTACGACGGGTCCTCGATCGGACCGGAGAACAGTGACCTGGTGCTGCGGCTGAAGAGCGAGAAGGCGCTGCAGTACTTCGTCACCGCCCCCGGTGACCTCGGGCTCGCGCGGGCCTACCTCATGGGTGAACTCGAGATGGACGGTGTCCACCCCGGGGCGCCCCACGACGTGTTCGGGGCGCTCGAGGTCTTCCGCAAACACATGACCCGCACCCCCGATGCCCGGACCCTCGCCCGGATCGCCCGGGCGGTGGGCACGGAGAACATCAGATTCCTCCCCACGCCGCCCATGGAGGTCAAGCCCGCGTGGAAGCGGGTGGTGTCGGGGATGCGCCGACACTCCAAGGAGCGGGACTCCGAGGTCGTCAGCTACCACTACGACGTGTCGAACCGCTTCTACGAGTGGATCCTCGGGGAATCCATGACGTACACGTGCGCCTGCTACACCGCCCCCGACACCTCCCTCGAGGAGGCGCAGGAGAACAAGTACCGGCTGGTGTTCGACAAGCTGGGTCTCCAGGCCGGCGACCGGCTGCTCGACGTGGGGTGCGGTTGGGGCGGCATGGTCCGCTACGCCGCCGCGCGGGGCGTGCGGGTGATCGGCGTGACCCTGTCCAAGGAGCAGGCCGAGTGGGGACAGGCCGCGATCGCGCGCGACGGACTGGGTGACCTCGCGGAGGTCCGGTTGCAGGACTACCGGGACGTACCCGAACGCGACTTCGACGCCGTCAGCTCGATCGGCATCACCGAGCACATCGGCCGCAAGAACTACCACGACTACTTCACCCGGCTGCACAATTATCTGCGGCCCGGCGGGCGCCTGCTCAATCACTGCATCACCCGGCCGGACAACTCGCGCATGGTCAAGGCGGGGCAGTTCATCGACCGGTACATCTTCCCCGACGGTGAGCTCGCCGGCGCGGGGACCGTGCACCTGGAGGCCGAGAACGCGGGCTTCGAGGTGGTGCACGAGGAGAACCTGCGCCAGCACTACGCGTTCACCCTGCGGGACTGGTGCGCCAACCTGGTCGAGCACTGGGACGACGCCGTGGAGGAGGTCGGCGAGCCCATGGCCAAACTGTGGGGCCTCTACATGGGCGCGTGCCAGTACGGGTTCGAACACAACAAGATCCAGCTGCACCAGATCCTCGCGGTCCGGCTGGGCGACACCATGACCTGGGATGTGCCGCTGCGGCCGTGGTGGCAGGCCTGACGAAGGCCTTCGAGGGGCAGGCCGCCCGCGCGGGCATCGCCTGCGCAGCCGGACCGCCGGGTCAGTCGATATCGAGGGCCAGGAGGACCTGACCGGTCGGCGCCGGCGATCCACCCGCGGGCTCCTCGGTGATGCCGATCTGCTCGGAGTTCCGGATGCCGTCGATCTGCGCCGAGGGCGACGGTCCGACCTGGCCGGACTCCATGGTCCCCGCCGAGATGGGTTCATGGTCACCCATCAACCACAGCTGGTAGGCGCGGCCGGTGGCCGGCTCGGGGAGGTCGGTCATCGAGATGACCGCCATGTCCGCCGTCTTGGACGCCAGGACGGTGGCGGTACCGGTCGCGCCGACCTGGCCGCGGACCACCGCGAGGTCCTCCGCCGCCAGCAGCGAGGTGACCTTGCCGGGCATCGACGGCGGGGCCGCGACGGGCACCGAGCTGTCGCCCCCTGCGCCGTCGGTGATGCGACCGATGGTCACGCCACCGGCGACCAGCACCACGGCGGCCGCCGCGGCGGCGAGGAACGACAGCGGACCGGGCCGCCGGCGCTCGCGCTCCCGGCTCAGGTCGACCACGTCGGTGCCTCCGCCGGGCTGATCCCGGTCGGTGTCCCCGGCGTCGGCCGGCCGGGCCGGCCCGCGGGGGGTACCGGCAGCGGCCAATTCCAGGACGCGGTCCCGCAACTGCGGCGGGGGCGCGGTGTCGAGCCCGGCGTCGGCGACCATGCCGGCGACGACCTCACGCGTCGAGGCGATGTGCGCCAGCATGGACGACTTCTCCTCGGCCGATGCGCTGACCAGCGCCATCTCGACGGCTTCGGCCTCGTCATCGTCCAGGGCGTCCAGGGCGTAGAGGTCGAGGTCCTCGGGACGGAC
This sequence comes from Dietzia sp. Alg238-R159, assembly GCF_900537145.1. Taxonomy (NCBI): domain Bacteria; kingdom Bacillati; phylum Actinomycetota; class Actinomycetes; order Mycobacteriales; family Dietziaceae; genus Dietzia; species Dietzia sp. Alg238-R159. The sequence continues at coordinate 119,855 of NZ_UNRI01000003.1, forward strand.
GCTGCCCAGGTGCGACGGATGATCGTGGTGCCGAATGCTCATGACAGCTCACCTCCCAGGCAGTTCTTCAGGCGACGGAGACCGTCGCGGATTCTCGATTTGATCGTGGGTAGCGCGGTGCCGAGACGGTCGGCGACCTCGCGGTACGTCTGGCCGGAGAAGTAGGCCATCTCGATGGACTCGCGCTGGTTGTCCGTGAGGGTCCCCAGGCATCTGCGGACCTCCGCGGCGTCCTCGTCACGGGAGAGCTGTTCGGTGACCTGCTCCGCGATGTCGCCGGACCGGGTGAAGTCCGCCGCCGCGTCCATCTCGTCGCGCCGCGCGGCGGACGTCTCCGAACGAACCCGGTCCACCGCCCGACGGTGCGTGATGGTCAGCACCCAGGACTGCACCGATCCCAGACTCGGCCGGTAGTCGGCAGCCTGCTTCCAGACCTGGAGGAAGACCTCCTGCACGGTCTCCTCGGCGTACCCCGGGTCCCGCAGGACCCTCAGGGCCAGGCCGTAGACGCGCGGGGACATGAGGTCGTAGAAGCGACCGAAGGCCTGGAGGTCACCGGAGGAGGCGAGCTCGAGCAGGCGCCCCGGGTCGGTCAGTGGCGGGGCGACTGGCTCGGACACGGTCACCAGTCTAGGGCCAATCCGGTCCGGGTCGCGGGGCGGCCGTGTTCCCGGTGCGGGGATCTCTACGAGGGTCATGCCGTCGCCACCCGGAACGTCCGGTTGTGCCAGCCCGTGGCGCCGCTCGGGACGGGCTCCCGCCGCTCCTCGGGCTGTACCCGACCGGTCCCGTCCGTCGCGCGGACGTGCAGGGTGTGCAGACCGGGCTCGGCGTCCCAGGTCCACGACCACATCCGCCAGGTGTCGACCGAGTACTCCTCGGACAGTTGCGCCTCGCGCCACGGGCCGTCGTCCACCCGGACCTCGACCCGCTCGATACCGCGACGCTGGGCCCAGGCGGTGCCCGCCACCACGACCGGTCCGGGCGGCAACTCGGCGAGCGGCGCGGGCCGGTCGATGCGGCTGGCCGTCCGGATCGGACCCCGCTCCGCCCACCCGCGATCCGTCCAGTACGCACTGGCCCGGTCGAAGCGGGTGACCTCCCAGTCCACGACCCACTTGGTCGCCGAGACGTACCCGTAGAGCCCCGGCACCACCTGGCGGACCGGGTACCCGTGCTCGAACGGCAGCGGTTCGCCGTTCATCCCCACGGCCAGCAGGGCGTCGCGCCCGTCGGTCAGGGCCTCGAGTGGGGTACCGGCCGTCCAGCCGTCGACCGACGTCGACAGCAGCATGTCGGCGTCCGGCAGGGGCCCGGCCTCGGCGAGCAGGTCAGCGATGGAGAAGCCGGTCCAGCTCGCGGTGCCGACCAGGTCGCCACCGACCTCGTTGGACACGCAGGTCATGGTGACGATGCGCTCGCGGGTCTCCCTGTCGATCAGCGACTGCCAGTCGAGCTCGATCTCGCGCTCCACCATCCCGTGGATGCGCAGTCGCCAGTCGGCGGCCCTCAGCGAAGGGACCCGCAGAGCGGTGTCGATGCGATAGAACTCGTCGTTGTCGGTGAGGAACGGGGTCACGCCGGGCGCATCCGGGACCACACCTGTCGGCACGGCAGGCGCCGCGTTCCGCGCGAGGACCCGGGGCAACCGCAACCCGGTGCGTTCGGCCACCGCCTCGGCGGCACGGCGGGTCAGTGCCATTCCCGTGGCACCGGCCGCGGCGATGACGGCCGCGGCCGACCCGGCCAGGACCAGGAAGCGTCGACGGTCGGGATCCCGCCGCGTCGCGGTCTCCGCCGCGGCGGCGCCGGGCGAGGAGGGACTTTCCGCGGTGCGGGCGGAGGCTGCCCCCTCCGGGCCTCCGGCGGCTGCGGCGACGGGGAAGGCGGGGAACAGGGCGCCGATCATCGCCCGCAGGGCCACGATCGAGACGATCGCACCGAGCACCGTCGGCAGTGCCCACAGCGGCCCCGCTGTCGGCCGGGTCACCGCCGCTGCGGTGCCGATGAGACCGAAAAGGGCGAGCACGATCGTGCCGGCGGGGCGCCCCCGGCGCTCGATGAGGCCCACCACCACGCCCGTCACGACGAGGATGACCGCCAGCCCGGCCATCAGTGCAGGCTTGTCGGCGGTACCGAGTGCGTCGATCGTCACCTCGCGCACCGCGGAGGGGGCCCGGTCGACCACCGAGTCGGCGACGGCGAGGAACGGCGACGACCCGGGGGCCACGACTCCGGCGACGGCATGACCCACCGCGACGGCGAGACCGGTGGCGAGGAGGCCCGCGCCGGCTCTGGCCGCGACGAGGGATCGGGTCTGTGGAGTGTTCACGTCCTTGATTCGGAGCCGGAGCCCGGTCGGACGGCCCGGTCGGCCTGCCCGGCGGGCCTGCACGGCCGGGCGCACCCCCGGCGACCCCCGGGAGTCAGCGCGGCCTCACCCCGCGCGGTGCCCGGCGTCACCGGGACACCTCCCCGACGCCCCGCGATCGGCATCCGCTCCCGCGCATGGCGCATTGCTCGCGCGGATGGACGCGCCGGCGACCGCCGCCCCCGGGGAGGGCGTCTGGCCTGCGCATCTGTTCACGCGAGACGCCATCGTGACGGGCGGCGGCAGGTGGCTGCGGCTGGCGGCCCGAGAAAAACTTTCGGCCCGGACCCATCCGGATCACGGGGGGCGGCGAAGCACTGGTGACCCACCGCACAGAGCCCCACACCACAGGGGCTCCACCGAAAGGACAGCACAATGGGCATCACGATCTCCCGCCGAGTCGCCTCGATCGCCGCAGCCGCCGCGGTCTCCGGACTCGTCCTCGCCGGCTGCTCGACCGACGACGGAGGCGACACCGAGACCACCGCCGAGGGCACCGCCAGCTCCATGATGAGCACCACCGCCTCCTCCGAGACCTCGTCCATGGAGGCCGAGCCGGCCGGCATGCTCGTCGGCCCCGGGTGCGCGGATTACGCCGAGGCCAACCCGGAGGGCCCGGGCTCGGTCGACGGCATGGCGATGGAGCCGGTCGCCACGGCCGCCTCCAACAACCCGCTGCTGACGACCCTCACCGCCGCCCTGTCCGGCGGCGTCAACCCGGACGTCAACCTCGTCGACACCCTCAACAACGGCGAGTACACCGTCTTCGCCCCCGTCGATGACGCGTTCGCGCAGATCGATGACGCGACGATGGAGGCGCTCCAGACCGACGCCGACCTGCTCACCGGCATCCTGACCTACCACGTCGTGGAGGGCCAGATCACGCCCGACGAGATCTCCGGGATGCAGACCACTCTCAACGGCGCTGACGTCGATGTGACCGGTTCCGGCGACGAGCTCATGGTCAACGGTGCCAACGTGGTCTGCGGTGGCGTCGAGACCGCCAACGCCACCGTCTACCTCATCGACCAGGTCCTCATCCCCGAGGAGTGATCTGACCGATCGCCGCGGACGGGTGCCCTGAACTCCCGCCCATCCGGTGAGGTCGACCAGACGAGACGAGGCCCGGGCCGACGCGAGAGCGCCGGCCCGGGCTTCGTCGTGCGTCGCCGCCGAGCGGTCGGCCGAACCGGGCGCGGTCCGGCCACCAGGAGCGGGCCAGAACCAGAGGTCAGAACCAGTCGTCGCGCATGTCCAGCGTCGTGCGGTCGCCCGCGGCGAGCAGGTCGAACTTGGCGTCGACGATCGGGAGCTCGCGGCGCAGGAAGTACTCCGCGGCCCTGAGCTTGCCCGCGGCGAAGGCGTCGTCCTCGTCGTCGGTGCGCGCGCCCAGTGCCATCACCTGTTCGACCCAGATCCAGGCGATCACCACATGCCCGGCGGCCTCGAGGTACTCGGTGGCGTCGGCCAGGAAGGCCTCCGGATCCGTGGCCCCCACCTCCGCCAGCGCGGTGGTGACCTCGATGAGGCGGGTGACGCGCGGGCGCAGCAGCGCGGCCATCTCGGCCGCGGACCCGCCCGCCTCGGCAGCCCGGTCACACGCCTGGGTGATCCGCCCGGTCAGCGCGGCCAACCCGGCCCCGCCACCGGCCATCACCTTGCGTCCCAGCAGGTCCTGGCCCTGGATGCCGTGCGTGCCCTCGTGGATCGGGTTGAGACGGTTGTCGCGGTAGTGCTGCTCCACGTCGTAGTCGATGGTGTAGCCGGCCCCGCCCAGCACCTGCACCGCGAGCTCGTTGGCCTTGAGACACCACTGCGAGGGCCACGATTTGGCGATCGGGGTGAGGACGTCGAGCAGCATCTTCGCCGCCGCCGACTCCTCCGGGGATCCGGTCTTCTCGTCGTCGACCAGTCGCGCGCAGTACAGCCCCAGGGCGAGGGCGCCCTCCACGTACGATTTCTGGGCCAGCAGCATGCGGCGCACGTCCGCGTGGCCGGTGAGCATGACCTGCGGCGATGACGGGTCCGCCCCGACCTGCCGGCCCTGGGGACGGTTCCGGGCGTAGTCCAGCGACTTGAGGTACCCGGTGTAGCCGATGGCGGTCGCGCCGAGGCCCACGCCGAGCCGGGCCTCGTTCATCATGGTGAACATCTTCTTGAGGCCGGTGTTCTCCTCTCCGACGAGGTACCCGACCGCGCCCGCCTCACCGCCGGGGGTGTGCATGCCCTGGCCGAGCGTGGGCATGGTGTTGACCGTGCCGCGGAAGCCCATCTTGTGGTTGAGGCCGGTGATGACGATGTCGTTGCGCTCGCCGATCGTGCCGTCGTCGGCGACCAGGAACTTCGGCACGACGAACAGGCTGATGCCGCGGGTGCCCGCCGGCGACCCGGGAACCTTCGCCAGCACCAGGTGCACGATGTTCTCGGCCATCTGGTGCTCGCCGCCGGAGATCCACATCTTCTGCCCGAACAGCCGGTACGTGCCGTCGGGCTGCGGCTCGGCCCGGGTGGTGATGTCGGCGAGGTTCGACCCGGCCTGCGGCTCGGACAGGCACATCGTCCCCGTGAAGCGGCCCTCGATCATCGGCTTGACGTACCGCTCGATCTGCTCGTCGGAGCCGTGCTCGATGAGCAGGTTGGCGTTGCCGGTCGTGAGCAGCGGGTAGGCCGCGGTGGAGATGTTCGCGGCGTAGAACCAGGCCATGCACGCCAGGTAGGCGGTGTAGGGCAGCTGCATCCCGCCGACCCGCTCGTCCATCGCCGCACCCACGAGGTCGGCCTCGGCGAACTTCGCCAGCGCCTCGCCGATCTCGGGGATGAGCTCCACGTCCTCGCCGACCAACCGGGGCTCGGTGAGGTCGGCCTTGCGGAAGTGGGGTGCGAAGTACTTCTCGGCGAGTTCGACCGACAGGTCCACCACGGAGTCGATCGTCACGCGCGAATGCTCCGCGTACCGCTCCCGTTCGCACAGTTCGGCGACGCGGAGCCAGTCGTGGAGGAGGAAATCGAGGTCGGCGCGGGAGAGCAGGTGCGAGGGGGTCATGCCCCGCAGGGTACTAGCGGGCGGTACCAGCGGGGGCCGCCCCCGGTGCTCACGCGCCCGTTCCGCCGGCCTCGGCGCCTGCCCCGTCCGTGGCGCCCGCCCCGCCCGTGGCCCGTGTCGCCGCCGCGAACTTCTGGCCCATGCCGAGCATGGTCCTGGCGTACGCGGCGGGCAGGAACCGCTTGGCGCGGTAGGACTTGCGGGCGTCGGGGTCGGGGAGGATGAGGAACTGCTTGGCGTCCAGGCCCGTCATCACCTCCGCGGCGATCTCGTCGGCGCCCCGCTCGGAGCGGTCGATGAGCTTGCTCGCGAACCCGCTGGCGGCGGGGTCGGAGGCGTTGAGGCTCGAGGCGAGGTTGGTGCGGAAGAAGGACGGGCACAGCACCGACACGTCCACGCCGAACGGCTCGAGTTCCCACCGCAGGCTCTCGGAGATCGCCACGACCGCCGCCTTGACCGCCGTGTAGGAGGACATGGTGGGTGGGTGGACGAGTCCGGCGAGCGAGGCGGTGTTGACGAGGTGACCGCTGCCCTGTGCCTTGAGCATCGGGACGAAGGTGCGGCATCCGCGCGCCACGCCGAGCAGGTTGATGTCGACGATCTGCCGCCAGTCGTCCTCGGTGAGCATCTCGATGCGGCCGCCCTGGGCGATGCCGGCGTTGTTGACGAGCACGTCCAGTCCGCCCCAGATCTTCTCGACCTCGACGCGTGCGGCCTGCCACTCGTCCTCCGAGCGCACGTCGAGCCGGAGGTAGTGGGCGTCGGCGGGCACGGAGTCGGGGCGGTCGCCGGTGGGGGCGAGGTCGGCGACGATCACCCGGTCGCCGCGCTCGAGGAACGCCGTCGCCAGGGCCAGACCGAGGCCGGACGCACCGCCGGTCACCAGGACGCGGCGGTGGGTGTCCGCGGGGGAGGGGGACGACGACGAGAACGGCAGCCGGTCCAGGCCGGGCAGCGGCAGATTCTGCAGGGACAGATCGGGCAGGGACAATTCAGGGAGCGAGACCTTGGGCAGGCGCATGTGCCGAAACTACCGAGCGGCCAGCGGTGCCGGTTGTCCGACACCCCCGAGGAAGTCGGCGGCCATCTCCACCGCCGGGCCGGACGAGTCGGCGCCCTCGATGAGGACCGCGACCGCGATGTCCCCGGTGAAGCCCACGAACCAGCCGTGCGACGGCCCGCTGCCCACCTCGGCGGTGCCGGTCTTGCCGCCCAGTCCGGGCACGGACCTCGCGGCCGTCGCGGTGCCCGACTGCACGGTCTGCACCATGTAGCGGCGCAGGGTGTCGACCACGGCCGGGTCGAGCGGCTCCGGGGAGTCGTCGGCGACCGCGGGCATCCCGTCGATGAGCTGCGGCAGGATCATCCGGCCACCGTTCGCGAGCGACGCCGTCATCACCGCCATGCCGAACGGGCTGGCCAGCACCTCGCCCTGCCCGATCGCCGCCTCGACCCGGCCCGGGCCCCGCTCGGTGACGGGCACCTCCCCCGTGTAGGTGTTCAGCCCCGGGGTGAAGAACCCGACGCCGAGGCCCAGTGACGCGGCGGTGTCCTTCATCGCCGTGGGTTGCAGCCGGTCGCTGATCACGGCCTGAGTGGTGTTGCACGACCGGGCGAACGCCGTCTCCAGGGGGACGGGGCCCAGCTCGAAGTCGTCGTCGTTGGGGATCGTCCGGCCCGAGACGGTGACCGACGCCGGGCACGGCACGATCTCGTCCGGGCCCACGACGCCGGCGGAGAGCGCGGCGGCGGTGGTGACCACCTTGAACGTCGACCCCGGCGGGAAGCGGCCCTGCAGCGAGACGGGCCCCTGCCGGTCGGCGGCGGCGTTCTGGGCCACCGCCAGCACCCCACCCGTGGAGGGTTGGATGGCGACGATCGACGCGGCCAACCCGCTGGCGTCCACGGCCCGCTGGGCCTCGCGCTGCATCGAGATCTGGACCATCGAGACGAGGTCGTCGACCTCCCCGGCCGGGGCGCCCCCGATCTCGATCGGTTCGGCCCCGGGGTTGACGATCTGCGCCGACCAGCCGGCCTCGGACTGCAGCGCCTCCGTCCAGGCGTTCGGCAGGCCGTCGAGGGCAGGGGAGTCCAGGTCGCGGTCGGTGCGGATGAGCTGGCCCTGCTCCGGCAGGCTCACGCCCGGCACCGCGGCGAGCTGATCGCGGATCGGGTCGATGTCCGCGGGGCGCAGTGCCACGACCTGGTACGGCTGGTCGCCGGCCTCGGCCATGCCGTCGCGGATCGTCTGCCCGGTGATCGTCGGTGCGGCCCCGCTGACCAGCGATGCGACCGCGTCCGCGGAGCCGGCGGCGTCGGGTGCCAGCGTCACCGCCGTGACGGGGGTCCACTGCATGAGCGGCTCGCCGGTCCGGTCCAGGATGTCGGTGTCCCAGTCGAGTTCCTCGGCGAACGTCAGCCGACCCCCCTGTGCCAGCCGGGTGTCCAGCACCGTCGGCGCCCACTGCACCTTCCACTCGTCGCCCACCTCGGTCGTCCGCACCTCGCCGCGGGTGGTCACGCTGCGCGTCCCGGCGCCGGCAGCCTCGTCCCCGCCGGCCGGGCCGGAGCCCGCCTCGTCGTCGTCACGAGAACCGTCGGCGCCGCCCTCGTTCTCGCCGCCCTCATCGTCGGCGCCCGCGGCGCCCATGTCCCACGTGATCTCCACCGTCACCGGGTCGCGGTCGGGGCGCCCGTCGTCGCCGGTGGTGGTCGCGGAGATCGCGGGCAACCCCATCCCCTCGACGCTCGCGATGATGGTCTCCTCCGCGGCGGCCGGGTCGGTGGTCAGCGCGGCCGCGCCCGTCACGTCGCCCCGATTGAGGGCGGCCAGGAACTGGTCCACCTCGTCGGCGCCCGTGTCGCCGGTCAGCGCGGCGCACCCCGACCCCACGAGCACGACGGCGAGGGCCGCCGCCACGAGGCCTCCGGCGCGACGATCCGGGCGCCGGGTCGCGCCGGGATCGCGGTGGGGCCGCAGCGGGCGGCGACTCGGCTGAGAGGCGGGCGTGGGCATCATCTCTCCACGAAACCAGATCCCGGGCCCGGGCGCACCGGGAGCGCGGACCGTAGGCTCGGGCCCGTGAACCCCGACCGTCCCGACCCCGCCCCGGCACCCGTCGACCGCACCGGCGCCTCCCCGGTCACCACCGGTCTCGCGCGCGTGCTCGACGACCTCGTCCGCATCCCCGGCACCCGCTATCGCGTCGGTCTGGATCCGGTGATCGGGCTGGTCCCGGTGGTCGGCGACGCGGTCGGCACCGTGTTCGCGGCCGCCGTGTTCGCCGAGGCGGTGCGCAACCGGGTGCCCGTGCGGATCCTGTTCCGGATGGGCTGGAACTACCTGGTGGACGCCGTGCTCGGGCTGATCCCGTTCGTCGGTGACGTCGCCGATGCCGCCCACAAGGCCACGTCCAAGAACCTGCGGCTGGTCGACCGCACCATCGCCGACGGCAGACGCGTCGACACCGACGCGCGCGGCTACCTGCTGAGGGCGATCGGCGCGGTCGGGCTCATGCTGCTGGTCCTGCTGGGGATAGCCGGGCTGGCGCTGTTCGGCGTGGTCTGGCTCATCAGCCGGATCTGACCCGCGCCGGTCCACCTGCGCCGAGCTACCCCCCGCCTATCTACCCCGAGGTGACGGGCAGGAGGCGACGGACCACGTCGTCGAGGGTGAGGACGCCGCGGACCTCGGAGACGTGGGTGCCCGGGTGCCCGCCGGATTGTTCGACGACGACGAGGTGCGCCCGTGCGTCGCGCATCCGGCGGAACGCCTCGGCGACGGTCAGGTCGTGCTCGAGGGACAGGCTCGACCGCATGAGTTCGCGGGCGGTGGCCGGCCCCTCGACGTCGATGGCGTCCCGCGCGTGCACCACGCCGACGGCGGTGTCGTCCTCGAGGACCAGTAGCCGCAGGTGGCCGGTGCGGCGGGCGGTGTCGCGAATCTCGCCCGGGGTGGCGTCCGCGCCGACGGAGGACATCTCCTCCGGCGAGGCGGGCGTGTCGACCCCGCGCTCCCCGAGCAGGTCGCCCACGGTGAGCTCCTGCAGCTCGAGGGCGCTGAGCAGCTGGCGCTGATGGGTGTCGTCCAGGGTCCCCGCCTCACCGGAGTGCCGCACGAGCTCGCGCAGTGAATCGGCGTCCTGACCGGCGGACACCTCGTCCCTCGACTCGACACCCAGCCGGTGCAGGATGTTGTTCGCCATGGCGTTGAGGGCGACCAGGAGCGGACGGGTGAGCCAGAGGAACGCCCGCATCGGAATAGCCAGCAGGGTGGCCGAGTACTCGGGATGCGTGATCGACCACGACTTGGGGGCCATCTCGCCCACCACGAGGTGCAGGAACGTCACGATGATCAGCGCGAGGATGAACGCGATGACGTCGGCGGTCCACAACGGCAGGCCCCAGCCGGAGAAGACCGGGGTGAGCCAGTGGTGCACGGCGGGCTTGGTGATCGACCCCAGCGCCAGCGCGCACAGCGTGATCCCCAGCTGCGCACCCGCCAGCAGGAGGGTGAGTTCGGAGGCGTTGCGCAGGGCCGCACGGGCGGCCCTGCTGGTGGCGGCGGCGTCCTCGAGGCGGTGGCGCCGCGCGGAGATGAGGGAGAACTCGACGGCCACGAAGAACGCGGACGCCGCGATGAGCAGGACGGTCGCGGCCAGGACCACCCAGGGATTGCTCATGAGTCCGGACTGGGCCTCGGCGGCCATGAGGGTCGTGGTGGGGGTCATCGTGTGGCCTCCTCGACCACGATATGCAGCTCGGCGGGGACGCGACGCTCGAGACGACGGACCTCGGCCCGCAGGACGCGATCGGCGGAGACCTCCTCGAGGATGTCGGTGTCGGGCAGCGGGATGTCCACCCGGTCGCCGACGTCCGGCAGGTCACCGATCGTCTCGACGACGAGGCCGCCCAGCGTCTCGGCGTCGACCTCGGGCAGGGTGATGTCGAGCAGGCGCTCGACCTCGTCCAGGTGGGTGTCGCCCCCCAGGACCCAGCCCAACCCCTCACTGACCGGGGCGTCCCCGGCGGCCTGCGGGTCGTGCTCGTCGGCGATCTCCCCGACGATCTCCTCCGCCATGTCCTCCATCGTCACGACTCCGGCGAACCCGCCGTACTCGTCGACGACCACGGCCATCTCGGCCTTCTGTTCGCTCAGGCGCGCCGCCACCTCGGGCAACGGCAGGGAGGTGGGCACGACGATCGGGGCCCGCATGACCTCCGACACCAGGGTCAGGGAGGTGTCCCGCTCGTCGTCGCAGATCACCAGCAGGTCGTGCAGGTCGACGATGCCGATGACGTCGTCGGAGTCCTCACCGACCACGGGGTAGCGGGTGTGGCCGGTGGCCATCTTCGACAGCACGTCCGGGACCGCGTCCTCCCCGCGGACCACGTCGGTACGGGAGCGCGGGATCATCGCGTGCTCCGCCGGCTGTCCGGGGAAGTCGAGCATCCGGTCCAACAGGCGGCTGAGCTCGGGGGAGAGTTCGCCGGTCTCGCTGGACTCGTGGACGATGTGCTCGAGGTCGCGGGCGGTGGCGGAGTGCTCCTTGTCGTGCACCGGCTCGATGCCGACGGCCTTGAGCAGGGCCTCGGACGCCTTGTCGAACAGCCCGATGAGCCAGCCGAACAGCGCCAGGTAGATGGTGGTCGACCGCGCCAACCAGCGGGCGACGGGTTCGGGTTTGGCGATCGCCAGGTTCTTGGGCACGAGCTCGCCGAAGAGCATCTGCACGACGGTCGAGAACAGCAGGGCCAGGACCGTGCCCACACCGACGCCGATGGCCTGTGGAACGGAGGCCAGGCCGAGTAGTTCGCCCAGTGCCCGCCCGATGAGTGGCTCGGCCACGTAGCCGACGACGAGGGTCGTGACGGTGATGCCCAGCTGCGCACCCGACAGCATGAACGAGGTCCGCCTGGTGACCCCGAGTACGCGGTCGGCGACGGGGTCGCCCTTTTCGGCGGCAGCCCCCATCCGCGAGCGATCAACGGCCATGAAGGCGAATTCCTGCGCCACGAAGTAGCCCGTGAGCGCGGTGATGGCCAGGACGACGACGACGCCGACCAGGAGTGAGAGCGCGATGCTCATCCGGTGTCCCCCCTTCGGTGAAGGGGGCTGATAGATCGGGCCGGGGTGTCGGCTCGGCTCACTGGAGGTGCTCCTGCGCTTCTCGATTGCGCCCGGGGCAGATCGCCCGGGCTGATCGGTCCGATTCTCCCGTCTGGGGCACCGATTGTCGACTCCCACCCCTACGGGGCAGCTCGCGCGGCACCGGTTTTGTCCGGCTCGGGGAGCAGGAGTATCACTGACGTACATGACAACTCGGAATGCCGAGGTGGCTCTCGCCGATTCGGACCGCAGGTTCTTCGGCCACCCACTCGGATTGGCGAACCTGTCGGGGATCGAACTGTGGGAGCGGTTCAGTTTCTACGGCATGCAGGGTCTGCTGGCGTACTACATCTACTACGCGGTCGGCGACGGCGGACTCGGCTACTCCCAGGAGATCGCCGCCTCGATCGTCGGCGCGTACGGCGGTCTGGTGTACGCCTCCGCGATCCTGGGCGGCTGGGTCTCGGACCGCCTCCTCGGCGCCGAGAGGACGCTGTTCGGCGCGGCCGTGATGATCATGCTCGGCCACCTGTCCCTGGCGCTCGTACCCGGGGCGATCGGCCTGGGCATCGGCCTCGTGCTGGTCGGTGTCGGTGCGGGAACCCTCAAGGCCACCACCTCCACGGTGGTCGGCGACATGTACCGCCGGACCGACGACCGGCGGGACGCCGCGTTCTCGATCTACTACATGGCGGTCAACATCGGCGGTCTGACGGGCCCGCTGCTCACCGGGGTGCTGTGGGACAACTACGGCTTCCACTGGGGCTTCGGGGCGGCGGCCGCGGGTATGGCAATCGGGCTCATCCAGTACGTCGCGATGCGCGGCGCCACCCTCAAGGGCGTCGGCGCTGTCGTCCCCGACCCGCTCCCGCGGCCACAGCGCGTCCGCTACCTGGGGATCGGCGCGGTCGTGGCGGTGCTCGTCGTCGCAGCCATCGCCACCGGCCTCGTGCCGCTGGAGTCACTGGCGGACATCGTCACCGCGATCGCCGTGGTCGGCGCGATCGCGCTGTTCGCCCTCCTCATCACCAGTGCCAAGACGGAGCCGGTCGAGCGCAGCCGGGTGGTCTCGTTCATCCCGATGTTCGTAGCCTCGGTGGCGTTCTGGGCCCTGTTCCAGCAGCAGTTCACGGTGATCGCGATCTATTCCGACCAGCGACTGGACCGCAACCTGGGCGGCTGGGAGATGCCGGCGAGCTGGGTGCAGTCCATCAACCCGCTGTTCATCATCATCTTCGCCGCCGTGTTCGCGACGCTCTGGGTCAAGCTCGGGAACCGTCAGCCCTCGAGCCCGATGAAGTTCGCCCTCGCGAACCTCATCATGGGTATCGCCTACCTGGTGTTCCTGTTCTTCGTGGGCAGTGTGGCGACGCCGCTGCTGGGCATCGTCGGGATCCTGTTCCTGTTCACGATGGCCGAGCTGCTGCTCTCACCGGTCGGGCAGTCCCTGTCCACCAAGCTCGCCCCGGAGGCGTTCAAGACGCAGATGGTCGCGCTGTTCTTCCTCAGCGTCTCGATCGGCAGCGCGTTGTCCGGCGTGCTCGCGGGGTACTACGACCCGACGGACGCCGGCGCCGAGCGCAACTACTTCCTCGTGCTGGGCGTCGCCTCGATCGTCCTGGCCGGGATCATGGCCGCGTTGTCGCCGTGGATCAGGAAGAACATGATGGGCGTGCGCTGACCTCGCACCCAGGCACCACGAGACAAGAAGATCCGCTATCCGGATTCCGGATCGGCTACTCCATTCGGGGGCGCAGATCAGGAATCCGGATAGCGAATTTCGTAGGTCGCGTGGGCTACGTGGGCCGTGTGCGGGGACGTGGGGGGACGTCAGTCGGCGGAGCCGGACTGCCAGACCTCCCACGGCACCGACCAGTCACCGTTCTGCCAGACCCCGAGTTCGGGTCCGCCCGTGCCTTTGACCTCCACGACATCGCCCGTCACCGCCTGGTCGAAGTACCACTTCGCGTCGGTGGGCGACAGGTTGAGGCAGCCGTGCGAGGTGTTGGTGTTCCCCTGTGCCCACATCGACGACTCGAGCGCGTGGAGGTAGATCCCGTCGTTGGTGAGGCGCACACCGTGGTCGACGGTCACCTTGTACCCGGCGGACAACGGCAGGCCGTAGGTCGAGGAGTCCATCACCACGGAACTGGCCTTGTCGAGCACCGTGTAGTTGCCCGGCTGGGTCCAGAAGTGCATCGTCACGTCGCCGTAGGTGGCCCATCCGCCCTTGCCCATGGAGGTCGGCATGACCCTCACGGGTTTCTGGTCGTGGTAGACGGTGACGGTCTTGGTCGCGTCGTCGGCGATCGCCACGCGACGCTCGCCGATGGTGAAGTCGGCTTCCGCGCTCGCCCCGCCCCACTGCCCGCCGCCGAGGCTGCGTCCCTCGACGTCCAGCGCGACCTGCACGCGCGTGCCGGGCTCGTAATAGTCGCGGGGCCGCCAGTGCGCGGTCGAGTCGTTGAGCCAGAACCAGTTGCCCTCGACCTCGGGGGTCGTCGTGACCGTCATGTGCTTCTCGGCCTCGTCGCGATCGGCGATCGGCTGGTCGAACCTGGCCGCGACGATGATCCCGACGCCGTACTCACGGTCGGACTCGAGGGCGGCCCCGCCCGTGGTGACGAGGCTGGGCGTGACGACGGCCAGCGGATCGGCCATGGTGAACGTGCGGGTGTCGCTCCTCCTCCCGCCGGCCGCGCCCTCGTACGTGATCTCGAGGGTGTAGGTGCGCCCGTAACCGAGGGTGACGGCCGGCTGCCACTGCGCACCGTCGCGTGAGAGTTCCCCCTCGATCTCCTTGCCGGCATCGTTGGTGAGCACGGCGTCCGTGATGGTCCCGTTCTCCACCGTGGCCCGGACGCCGTCCACCACGGCGACCTCCGTGGCGCCGTCGGCCGGCATCACCTCCAGCGTCGCCGGGGCGGGCGCCTCGGAGGTCGGAGTCGTGGGCGTCGTCTCCCCGGCGGAACCGACGGGCATCGGGATCGTGCACCCGGCGGTGACCAGGAGCAGGGCGAGGAGAGCGGCGAGCAGGCCGAGGGGACCCGGCACCGCCCGAGCAGAGTGGGTTCGAGACCTGGACAGGGACATGCGGTACTCCGAAAGAACGAACGCGGGGCCGCCGGTGAGTCCCGGCTTATGTCCACATGATGCACTCCGGGTCCGACACCGGGCCAATCGCCGGACCGACGGACGCCCGGTCGTTGTGGATTCGTGATCGAACCGGGGAGTCCCCGCTGGCGAACGCGGAGGCGTACAACGGAGAGATGACTATCGACAAACCAGTGACCATCATCGGCGGCCACGGCAAGGTCGGCCTCCGCGTCGCCAGGATCCTGTCCGAGGCGGGTGCCGAGGTGTATTCGGTGATCCGCAATCCCGATCACGCCGACGACGTCCGCGCCGCGGGTGCGAACCCTGTCGTCGCGGACGTGGAGACGCTCGACGTCGATGGGCTCCGCGAGATCGTGCGCGGCAGCGGGGCGGTCGTCTGGACCGCCGGCGCCGGCGGCGGGAACCCCGACCGCACCTTCGCGGTGGACCGTGACGCCGCCATCCGCTCGATGGACGCGAGCGCCGCCGAGGAGGTGGGACGCTACGTCATGGTCTCCTACGACGGTGCGGGCCCCGACCACGGCGTCCCGGAGGACGACTCGTTCTTCCCGTACGCGGAGGCCAAGGGCGCCGCGGACGCGCACCTGCGCGACTCGGACCTGGGGTGGACGATCCTCGGGCCGGGGGCGCTGACCGACGAGCCCGGCGGCGAGACCATCGGGGTGGGCGACGACAAGCGCGAGGACCGGTCGACCAGCAGGGACGCGGTGGCCGCCGTCATCGCCGCCGTCCTGCGCCGACCGGACACCGCCGGTCGCACCATCGAATTCTCGGACGGCGACATCCCGATCGGTGAGGCGCTGACGAGGGAGTGACCGGCGGCGTTATTCTCTCCGCGTGAGGATCCTCGTGGGCGGTTCGTGGATCTCGGTGATCTGCGCGCTGCTCACGGCCCTGTGGAGTGTTCCGCAGTTCCTGTTCGAGGGCACGGTCACCCTCAGTTCCCACCCGCTGTTCGTGGTGCTGTTCCTGTTCCCGGCCCAGATCGGCGTCCCGGTGTGTCTGCTGGTGGCGCTCAACTCGCTGTTGATGGCGTTCCGTCGCCAGCTCACCACGAATCCGCGGCGGTTCCTGGCGGGCGGGCAGCTCATCACGGTCGTCCTGCTGGGCATCTGCGCAGCCCTCCTGATCTCGCCGACGACGTTCGGCCGCGAGTTCATCGTCATGGCACTGGCCTTCCAGATCGGTCAGGTGTTCGTGGCGGTGGGGCTGGCCCTGCACCTGCTCCGCCGTCGGCGGCACCAGCGTGAGGCGGAGGGCGCATGCGTTCGGTGACGGGCTGACACTATGGACCGCATGCGTGCCATCCACATCTCCAGCCATGACGGACCCGCCGCTCTCGAGGTGGTGGACGTCCCCGAGCCCGACGCGGGTGCGGTGCTGATCGACGTCCACGCCGCCGGGGTGACCTTCCCCGAGGTGCTGCAGACGCGCGGCAAGTACCAGATCTCGCCGCCGCTTCCGTTCGTCCCCGGCTCGGAGGTGGCGGGCGTGGTGCGGTCCGCCCCCGACGGCTCGGGGTTCGCCGCCGGTGACCGCGTGTGTGCGTTCCCGGGTCTGGGCGGGTTCGCCGAGGTGGTCTCGGCCGATCCCGGTCAGGTGTTCCGTCTCCCGGACAGCCTGTCGTTCACGCAGGGCGCCTCGATCCCGATGAACGTGCTCACCGTCCACTTCGCGTTGGCCCACCGCGGCCGGCTGCAGGCGGGGGAGACGGTGCTGGTCCACGGCGCGGGCGGCGGGATCGGGATCGCGGCCACCCAGTTCGCGACCGCGATGGGTGCCCGCGTCATCGCCGTGGCCTCCACGGAGGAGAAGCGGGACCTGGCGCTGAAGGCCGGGGCGAGCGACTCGATCGCGCCCGAGGGCTTCAAGGACGCCGTGAAGGACCTCACCGGTGGGAAGGGTGTCGACATTGTCGTCGACCCCGTGGGCGGTGACCGGTTCACCGACTCCATCCGGTCCCTCGGTCAGGAGGGGCGGATCCTCGTCATCGGGTTCACCGGCGGCGAGATCCCCACGGTCAAGGTCAACCGCCTGCTGCTGGGCAACAAGAGCGCCGTGGGCGTGGGCTGGGGCGAGTACTGGATGTCCAATCCCGGTTACCTGCAGAAGCAGTGGGCCGAGGTCGAGCCGCTGCTGGCCGCCGGCAAGCTCGACCCGCTGGTGGGCGCCGAGTTCCCCCTGGAGCAGGCCACGGAGGCCCTGGAGCTCATGGACGGCCGCGGCGCGGTGGGCAAGATCGTCCTCACCACCGGCCGCTGAGTCCCCCCGTCCCAGGTCCCCGTCGAGAAGAGCGTTTCGCCCACTTCTACTCGGCAGACGCGGGCGAAACGCTCTTCTCGACGAGGGAGGGGCGGGGCGGGCCGGGATCGACGACGACGAGGTGCGCTGCCGCCCCGGCGGGCCGAGCCGGAAGGCCCCGACCTAGAACGCGCCCTCGGGCATGTGCATGACGTCCACGTCGAGCGCCTCGATGGTGGCCCGCGCGGCGCCGACCTGCGGCAGGTGGGCGCGGGCGAAGAAGTTCGCCACCGTCACCTTGCCGGTGTAGAAGTCGTGGTCGTCGCCGGTCGCCTCCGGCAGCCGGTCCAGCGCCACGCCCGCCTCGCGCAGGAGCATCCATCCCACCATGAGGTCGCCGACGGCCATGAGCAGCGGGACCGCTCCGAGCCCGATGAGGTAGAGCTTCTCGGGATCCTCCTGGGCGCCCATGAGGTGCTCCGTGAGGGTGCCGACCATCGACTCGACGTCGGCCAGGGCGCCGGCCACCCCGGCGCGCGCGGTCTCGAGCTCGGCGGGACCGGCCTCGGCGGCTCCTGCCTCGTCCACGGTGCGGTGGATCTGCGCCGCGACGTGGCCCAGTGCGGTCCCGCCGTCGCGGATGATCTTGCGGAAGAAGAAATCCTGCGCCTGGATCGCGGTGGTGCCCTCGTAGAGGGAGTCGATCTTCGCGTCGCGGAGGTACTGCTCGACGGGGTGGTCCTTGAGGTACCCGGAACCGCCGAAGCACTGCAGTGACTCGGCGAGGCACTGGTAGGACCGCTCGGAGCCCACCCCCTTGACGATGGGCAGGAGCAGGTCGTTGACCGTGTGCGCGAGCTCGGGCCCGGCGCCGGAGACGACCTCGGCGGACACGATGTCCTGGTGGGCGGCGGCGTAGAGGTACACCGCGCGCAGCCCCTCGGCGTACGCCTTCTGCGTGAGCAGCGACCGGCGCACGTCCGGGTGGTGGATGACGGTGACCTTCGTGGCGTCCGGGTTGCCGGCGTCGGCCATGTCGTTGCCCTGGACCCGCTCGCGCGCGAACTCGAGAGCGTTCAGATAGCCCGTGGAGAGGGTGGAGATGGCCTTGGTGCCGACCATCATCCGGGCGGCCTCGATGGTCTTGAACATCTGCTTGATGCCCAGGTGGACGTCACCGGCCAGGAACCCCACGGCGGGTCGGCCGTGCGCGCCGAAAGCCACCTCGCAGGTCGCGGAGGCGGCCAGGCCCATCTTCTTCTCGATGCCGGTGACGTAGACGCCGTTGCGCTCGCCCGGCGCGGCGGTCTCCGGGTCCGGCATGTACTTGGGCACGAGGAAGTAGCTCAGGCCCTTGGTGCCGGGGCCGGCGCCCTCGGGTCGGGCGAGCACCTGGTGCCAGATGTTCTCGAACAGGTCGCCGGTGTCGGCGCCGGTGATGAACCGCTTGGTGCCCTCGATGTGCCAGGTGCCGTCGGGCTGCTCGATCGCCTTGGTGCGCACGGCGCCCACGTCGGAGCCGACCTCGGCCTCGGTGAGCATCATGGACGACCCGTGGTTGCGCTCGATGATCTTGGTGGCCCACGTCTTCTGCTGCTCGTTGCCGATCGAGTGCATGATCCCGGCGAACAGCGGACCGGACAGGTACATGAAGATCGACGGGTTGGCGCCCACGAGGAACTCGCTGATCGCCCAGGTGACCAGGCGCGGTGCGGCCACGCCCCCGACGGCCGGGTCCACGCCGACGAGGCCCCAGCCGGCGTCCTGCCAGGCGCGGACGGAGGCCACGTAGTCGGGGTGGAGGGTGACCTCGTGGGTCTCGGGGTCGAAGGTGGGCGGGTTGCGGTCGGCGGTGGTGAACGACGCGGCGACCGGTCCCTCGGCGAGCGCGGCGGCTTCCCGGAGCATGGTGCGGACCGTGTCGCCGTCGAGTTCGGTGGCGTCGTCGCGCTCGAGGATCTCGTCGAGACCGAACACGTCGAACAGGACGAACTCCAGGTCACGTGGGTTGCTGCGGTAGTGGGACACGCGGGGCCTTTCCGACGACGGTGGTCCGCACCGGGTGGCGCGTCACGTGCCCACCGTAGAGCACGTCGCCCCGCGGTCGGCGCGATTACGGACCGCAGTCCGAAAGATTGGTGACGGTGGCGGACCCACTACCCCCGAAGGGCTCGCAACCGTCGCCCCGCCTCGTCGAGCACCTCGGGCCGTTTGCAGAACGCGAACCGCACCAGGTGGGACCACTCCGCCGAGAAGGCGTCGGTGAACGGGGCGAACGGCACCGCCGCCACGCCGATCCGCTCCGGTAACTCCAGGCACCAGGCCGCCGCGTCGGTCACCCCGAGTGGGCGCGGGTCCGCGGTGAGGAAGTACGTGCCCTGTGCGACGACGAGGTCGAACCCGACACCCGAGAGCGTGTCCACCAACTGGTCCCGCCGAGCCTGCATGTCCTGCCGCAGCGTCGCGATCCATCTCTGCTCGTGACGCAGGGCGTGCGCGACGCCCAGTTGCAGGGGCGAGGCGACGGTGAAGCTCATGTACTGCCGCGCGGTGCGGGCCCCCGCCACGAGGTCCGCCGGCCCGGTGAGCCATCCGATCTTCCACCCGGTGCAGTTGAGCAGCTTGCCGGCGCTCGAGATGCGCAGGGTCCGCTCGGCCATCCCGGGCAGCGTCGCGATCGACACGTGCTCCACCCCGTCGTAGGTGAGGTGGGCGTACACCTCGTCGGAGATGGCGATCGCGTCGAACTCGTGGCACAGCGCGGCGATCTGTTCGAGGTCCTCGCGCGGCAGGACGGCCCCGGTGGGATTGTGGGGCGAGTTCACCAGCACGGCCCGCGTCCGCGGGGAGAACGCGTCCCGCAACGAGTCCACGTCGAGTCGGATTTCGCCGCCCGTGCGGACCATCCTCGCGGCGCGACGGGTGGCGCCGGCCATCGCCACCGTGGCTGCGTAGGAGTCGTAATACGGTTCGATCACGACCACCTCGTCGTCGTACTCCACCAGGCCCACCACCGCGGCGGCGATCGCCTCGGTCGCGCCGACCGTCACCAGCACCTCGGTGTCCGGGTCGTGCACCAGTCCGGTGTGGGCGGTCTCGTGGTCGGCGGCGGCCCGGCGCAGTTCCGGGGTGCCGATGCCCGGCGGGTACTGGTTGTGGCCCTCCCGCATGGCGCGTGCGGCCGCCTCGATCATCGACTCCGGTCCGTCCGTGTCGGGGAAGCCCTGGCCCAGGTTGATGGCGTCGAACCGCGTGGCCAGCTGCGAGACCTCGGAGAAGATCGTCGTGGCGTGGGGTCGGAGTCTGCGGACCGTCATACGGGCAGCCTAGGTGTTCGGCCCACGGTGTTCGGCCCACGGTGTTCGGCACACGCAGGACGGGTGGCGCCGACCGATACCATGGGCGGCATGACCGAGCCCCTCGCCGCCACGTCCGCCTCGACCGGTGGAGCCGCCGCCGTCGGGCCGTGCACCCAGCGCCGCGCGGTGCTGGCCGCCCTGCCCGGGATCATCCTGCTGCCGGGCATCGCCTCGGCCTGCGGCATGACCGAGCCCGCGCAGCCCCCGTCGACGGTGCAGCAGACCACCACGGTCCCCGCGACCACCATCCCCGCCGCCGAGATCCCGCCGGGCACGGCCAAGCAGTTCAGGGCCGGCGAGGCCACGGTGATCGTCGCGCAGCCCGTCGAGGGCGAGTTCGTCGCCTACTCGGCCCGCTGCACCCACCAGGGCGGGGTGGTCCAGGTGATCGAGGGCATGACGCTGCGGTGCCCGCTCCACGGCGCCGAGTACGACGCCACCGACGGCCGCAACACCCTGCCCCCGGCCCCGCGCCCGCTCGACGCGATCCCGGTGACGGAGTCCGGCGGGCAGCTCACCCTCGGCTGACGCCCGCCGCCGCCCGCGACAGCAGCCCCGCCGGCCTCCGCGCCCGCCGACCCGCCGCCGCCTCGGCTTGCGGCGCGGCCACGGTCAGGGGTAGAACGGGAACACGTTCTCAGGGCGGGGTGAAACTCCCCACCGGCGGTGATGTCACCGGCCCCATGGCCGGCGGCGAGCCCGCGAGCGCCCCGCACCCGCGGTGCGGTTGGACTCCCGGTCCGGCCACTCCACGTACGCGGGGGTCAGCAGACCCGGTGTGATCCCGGGGCCGACGGTCATAGTCCGGATGGAAGAGAACCCCGCGTCACCCGACGCGGTCCCGGTCAATGACGACCGTGGCCGGGCGGGCGTCGCGTCACAAGCCCTGGGCCGTCTGTGTAGAGCCCGTGAAAGGGGCACACGATGAGCCTTCTCGTGGAATTCCTCGACGCGCAGTTGATGATCGGTGGCGTGCCGATCCTGTGGCGCGAGATCGTCGGCAACGTCTTCGGCCTGGCGGCCGCCATCGGCGGTATGCGCCGGGTGGTGTGGGCGTGGCCGGTCGGAATCGTCGGCAATCTCACCCTTCTGACCGTCTTCCTCGGCGGCGTCTTCCACACCCCGCAGGACGTGGACCTCTACGGTCAGGCCGGCCGGCAGGTCATGTTCCTGGCGGTGGGCGTCTACGGCTGGTGGCGGTGGTCGCAGTCCAGGCGTGCGAGCGCCGCGATGCCCGGAGGCTCGGCCGCCGGCGCGGTGGCCGTCCACCCGCACTGGGCGACCGGCCGGCAGCGGGCCGGTCTCGTCATCGGGATGGTGACCGGCACCCTGGTGTTCGGCTGGATCTTCGCCCAGCTCGGCTCGTGGGGGCCGTGGGCCGACGCGTGGATCTTCACCGGGTCGATCCTCGCGACCTACGGCATGGCCCGCGGGTGGACCGAGTTCTGGCTGCTGTGGATCGGCGTCGACATCGTGGGGGTGCCGCTGCTGCTCAAGGCCGGTTACTACCCGTCGGCGGCGCTGTACCTGGTGTACGGCGCGTTCGTGATCTGGGGTTTCCTGGTGTGGTGGCGCGTGGATCTGGCCGCGCGCGCGGACGCCGCCGGTCGTACCGGGCAGCCGCGGGAGCGGCTGCCGGTCGGCTGATCCGGGCCCCGGGGATTCACCAGCGAGTGGTCGATTCCGTTCGCATATCCCCAGGTCGCCCACGGCGAGCCTGTGCATTTGTGACCACTCGGCGGTCAGACCGGGTCGGACACGCGCCGCGGCCGTACGGCCGCCACCACGACGAGCGACAGGGCGGCGAGCGTGAAGCCCAGCCCGCGGAAGTCGATCCACGCGAACACCAGGCCGGACAGCAGACCGCCGGCCGCGCCGGACAGCGCCACGGCCACATCGGCCTGCCCCTGGACGCTGGCGCGCACGGTGGTCGGGACGGACGTCGTGAGAACGGTCGTGCCGGCGACCAGCCCCAGGCTCCAGCCCAGCCCCAGCAGGATCAACGCCAGCGCGACGAGCGCCGTGGACTGCGGCGGGGCCAGGGCGGCGAGCGCTCCGGCGGCCAACAGCACCAGGCCCGCGGACACCGCCACGGCGCGGGTGCCGAACTTGTCCACGAGCAGCCCGGACAGGGGCGCGGGCAGGAACATCGCGGCGACGTGCAGCGAGATCACGACGCCCACCACGGTCACGGTGTGGTCGTGGGCACGCATGTGCACGGGGGTCATGGTCATGAGCCCGACCATGACGAACTGGGTCAGCGCCATCACCACGACACCGGTGATGACGTCGGCCGTCCAGATGCGGGTCGGTACGGGCGCCACGGCGTGCCGTTCGGAGTCGGCGGCGGCGGCCGCGGCCTCCGCAGTAGGGGAGGGGGACGACGACGACAGTGACGACGACGAGGTGAGCGTCGCCTCCGCTGCCGCGATCTCCATCCTGCGCGCCTCGAGCAGGGGATCGGGCCGCAGCAGCAGGGAGATGACCAGCGCGGCACCGCCGTACGCCGCGGCGGCGAGCAGGAACGGTCCCGCGAGCGGAGCCAGCCCCAGCGCCTCGGCGACAGCGCCGGTGGGCCCCACGAGGTTGGGCCCGGCGACGGCACCGGCGGTGGTGCCGAGCAGGACGTAGGACAGGGACCGGGCGCGGGTGGCGTCGGTGGCGAGGTCGGCCCCGGCGTAGCGGGCCTGCAGGTTGGTGGCCGTGCCGGAGCCGTAGATGACGAACGAGGCGAACAGCAGCGGCAGCGATTCGAGGGCGGTGGCCGCGACGATGCCGAGTGCGCCGAGTGCGCCGACCGCGAATCCGGCGGCCAGGCCCGGGCGGCGGCCGCGGGCCTGGGAGAGCTTGCCGACCGCGATCGCGGCGAGGGCGGAGCCACCGGTGAACAGGGCCGACGGCAGCCCGGACAGGCCGGGGCCACCGAGCAGGTCCTCGGCGAGCAGCGCGCCCACGGTGATGCCCGCGGCGAGTCCGGCCCCGGCGAGCAGCTGGGCCAGGACGAGGACGGTGAGGATCCGCCGCTGCGCCGTTGCCCGGCCCGTCTCCGGTGCGGTGTGCGTGGCGTCGCCGGCGCGGGTCACGCCCCGCCCCAGGTGCGGGCGTGCAGGAGCACGTCGACGGCGGTGGCCTTGCCGGCAGGCCGCAGGTCGTGCCGCAGCGAGACCACCTCGAGTCCCTCGGCGCCGCGGGCGAGGTCGGCGATGTCGGGGAGCACGGTGGGATCCTGCGGACCGCCCACGCCGCGGCGGAGGTTCTCGGCGGCGTGGCCGAGGTAGACCAGGTGGCCGCCGGGGCGCAGCCAGGTGCCGGCGCTGCGCAGCACGGCGGTCAGTGCGGGGAGGTCGAGGTGGAGGAATCCGACGACGACGAGGTCGACGGCCTCGGACGGGGCCCAGGTGGTGGCATCGCCGACGACCCAGTCGACGCTGCCGCTGCGTCCGTCGTCGGAGTCCTTGGCGCGAGCCTGCTCGATGGCGACCTCGGAGAAGTCGACCGCCTGCACCTGCCAGCCGTGCGCGGCGAGCCACCGCGCGTGTCGGCCGTCACCGCAGGCCAGGTCGACGGCGGTGCCCACGTCCAGCCCGGTGTCCTCGGCGGCCGTCACCTCGGCGACGATCCGGGCGGCGGGGGTCGTGCCCCACGCATCGGGCTGCGCGAGGTAGCGGGCGTTCCATGCGGAGGCGTCCACGGGCGGTGGTCCTTTCGGTGCGGTGGGCCGGTTCGCCGGCGGCTGGTTCGGTGGTTCGGTCGGGCAGGGCGGTCAGGGGCGGCGGAGCCACCGGAGGTGTTCGGTGTCCCCCTGCAGTTCCAGTCTCCTCCACAGCACGCTGCCCGGGACGGCCTGGCTGGGGTGACATTCCACCGCGGCCAGCTGCGCGGCACGGTCGACGGTCAGGGCCAGGTCGATCTCGTCGGCCGGGCGCCCGAGGAATCCCGCGTACCCCTCGCCCGCCAGCGTGGCGCAGATGGCGTCGGGGAGGACCCACGCCAGCACCCCCAGGTCGTGGCGCTCGCCCGCGCGGACGGCCGCCGCGGTGGCGGCCACGTGGTCGGGGTGGCCGCTGATGCCGGTGGAGTCGAAGGCGACCAGCCCGTCCGGCCGCACCGCCTCGATCTCCCGCTCGACCGCGTCGTCGATCGCGTCCGCACCGAGCGCCGTCAGTCCACCGTCGGGGAGGTCCAGGAGGGTGACCCCGCGGGCGCCGAGCGCGTCGGCGGCGGCCCGTAGTTCGCGCTCGCGGATCACCGACAGGTCTCCCTCGATCTCCTCTCCACGCGCCCCGTGGAGGGTCGAGGCCTCGCCCCGGGTCAGGCAGAGGACGTGGACCCGCGCGCCCGCGGCTGCGAGGGTCGAGAGGATCGCGCCGAGGCCGAAAGACTCGTCGTCGGGGTGGGCGACCACGGCCAGGACCGTGTCCCAGTCCGGTAGTCCGGTCGTCGTGCGCATCGCGGCGGACCTCCCTGTGTCGGTGGGAATCGCTCTGTCGGTAGGGATCGTTGTGTCGGTGGGAATCGCTGGACCGGCCCCAGGGCCGGCGGATACCCGGTACCGTATCTTCGCATGAATAGGTCTCGCGAACGGAAGGATGCCTCACTCTTCGCCCGCGCGTGGGTGGTGGCCAGCCCGGTGCTGGAGCGGATCGGCCTGGCGGAGTCGCGACGTCGTCTGGTCGACGGCCTGTCGGGCACGGTGGTGGAGGTCGGCGCCGGCAGCGGGGTGACCTTCGAGCATTACCCGCCGGAGGTCACCCGGGTGGTGGCGGTCGAACCGGACCCGCACCTGCGCGCGTACGCCCGCCGGCACGCGCAGCGGGCGGCGGTCGACGTCGAGGTGGTGGACACGGTGGCGGAGGCGCTCCCGCTCGCCGACGGTGAGGCCGACGCCGTGGTGTTCGGGCTCGTCCTGTGCACCGTCCCCGACGTCCCGGCCGCCCTGGCCGAGGCCCGGCGGGTGCTCGCCCCGGACGGCGAGCTGCGTCTGCTCGAGCACGTCCGGGCGGACGGTCGACTGGGTCGCGTCGCCGACCGGATCGAACCCATGTGGAGCCGACTCGGAGGCGGGTGCCACCCGAACCGCGACACCGCCCGGCACGTCGCGGAGGCGGGCTTCGACGTCTCCGGCCTGCAGGCCCGTCCGTTCCCGCCGGTGGTGCCGTTGACGCCGATGCTCAGCGGGTCCGCCCGGCGTCGGTAGCGCGGTCCCCGCTCCCGGTGGGCGGCACCGCGCAGGCGTCGGACGCGCAGGCGCCATCGGCGCAGGGGCGGGCCCGCCACCGGTAGATCACGGCGCCGGCCAGGAGGGCCAGCGACAGGGCCGCGAGCCACGGCTGCAGCGGGGCCCACACCCCGAGCGCGCCGGTGGTGCCGAGCAGGATCAGCACGATCTTGTTGCAGACGGGGCACGCCACCGCGAACCAGGCGGTCGCCACGCCCACGGTGACCAGCGCAGGGCGTTCGGACGGCTCGGCTCCGGCGGGGTGCCCGGTTGCGCTGCCGACGCCGGCCTCCCGCGCGGACCGGATGCCGAACCAGGCGGCGGTGAGCAGTACGGTGGCGGCGAGCACGGGGTACTCCCACCAGCGGACGGGGATCTCGCGGCCGAACACCGGGTTGGGCAGGATGTCGGTGGGGATGCCGATCAGCAGGAAGGTCCCGAGCGCCGCCAGGGCGGCGCGGGCGGGGGCGAACACCGCCGGGGTCGACGTGATTTCGGACGACGCGATCCCGGACGACGCGGCCTCGGAGGACGCGGTCTCGGGGGCGGGCGCGTTCCGGGGGGCGGCCGACGCGCCGGACGAGTGGTTCATGCCACCATGGTCTGCATACCGGCGGGGTATCCGCCACCGGCCCTGGTAGATAGATCGGGAGGAGCGCTGTCGTGGCCCATTCGCTGCCCGGTCTCGGTGAGCTCGAGACCGCCGTCCTCGAATTGCTGTGGGACGAGTGCGCGGGTGACGGCGACGACCTGTCCGTCCGCGAGGTCTCGGATCGGCTCGCGGACCGGCGGCCCCTGGCCTACACGACCGTGATGACCGTGCTGGCGCACCTGTACGACAAAGGGGCGGTGACGCGCGAGAAGGTCGGACGCGGGTACCGGTACCGGCCCGCGCGCAGCCGCGAGGACTTCGGCGCCGACGCCCTGGGTGAACTGCTCCGGTCGAGCGGCGACGCGGAGAAGCTCCTCCTGCACTTCGTCTCGAGGGAGGGTGGAGACCTGGCCCCGGAGGAGGCGGGAGTGCTCCGCAGGATCACCGCGCGCCTCCGCGGCGGAGGGGACACCTGATGGGCATCGGGATGCTGCTCGCGGCGCTGGTCGTCGGCGCCGCCGGCCCTGCCTACCTGCGTCGCGCCGTGGACGCGGCGGCGCGGCCGGGCGTCGCGCTGGGCGCCTGGATCGGCACCGGCGTCGTCTTCGTGACCCTGCTCGTCGCCGCCCCGGTGGTGATGCACGTGCAGCCGCTGAGGGGGTTCGCGCCCGCCGCCACCGCCGTCACGGCCTGCGCGACGATGTTCGATCCGGCGACGAGCGGTGTGTGGCCGGCCGC
Organism: Dietzia sp. Alg238-R159; assembly: GCF_900537145.1. Lineage (NCBI taxonomy): Bacteria > Bacillati > Actinomycetota > Actinomycetes > Mycobacteriales > Dietziaceae > Dietzia > Dietzia sp. Alg238-R159. The sequence goes on from NZ_UNRI01000003.1 coordinate 146,643, forward strand.
CGTCCGTGGCGTGGTCGTCGCGGTGGCCGTGGTGGCGGCGGTGTCCGCGGTCGCGGTGGTCGTGGCGGCGATGTCCCGGGCCCGGCGCTCGGCGCGGGCGCACGCCCGGACCCTGCGGTCACTGGTCGAGGCCACCGACCACGTCGACGGGGTACGGGTGTGGTGGATCGCCGACGACGAACCCGTCGCCTACGCACTGCCGGGGGCGGCGACGCGCGGGTTCCCGGGCGTGGGGCGACGCGGGTCGGCCTCGCCCGGCGGGACTGTGGTGGCCTCCACCGCCCTGTGGGATCTCGGCGAGGAGCGCCGGCGGGCCGTGCTCGACCACGAGATCGCGCATCTGCGGGGGCGTCACCACGTCGCGGTGACGTCGGCGGCGGCACTGCGCACGGTGTTCTCGCCGGTGCCCCTGCTGCGGCGAGCGGCAGCGGAGGTGTCCGTCCTCGCCGAGCTGGCCGCGGACCGGCGGGCCGCGCTCGGTGCCGGTGGTGCGGCGGCCGTGCGCGGTGCCCTCGGCGAGCTCGGTGCCCCGGCCGGCCGGGTGGCCGTCCTGTCATCGGGTCCGGCCGGACCCCGGGGGACGGGGCCCGGTCTCGCGCTGGCGCTCGTGCACGCGGTCTCCCCGGCGGCGATCTCCGCGGCCGCGGCGACGACGCTCGTGCTGGGGATGTGCTCCGCGCTGGCGGGTTGACATCGCGCCACCGCCGCGAACTACTATGAAACGTAGTAGGAAGTGGCCCGCTCGCGGGTCGGTCCCATCCCCGATCGCACCCGCAGGAGCCCCGAAGTGCCCCGTCGTCCGAGCGTCCCGGTCATCGCGTTGTCCCTCGTGGTGGCCGTACTCCTCGCCCTCGTGGCGATCCTCCTCGCCCGCGAGGTGGGCGGGGGCGAACCGTCCGCCGACGGGTCCGCCGCGGGGACGTCGGAGGTGTCCGACGATCGGCAGACCAGCCCGGAACAGGCTCCCGGCCCGGAGTCCATGGAGGGCATCGCGCGCTTCGAGGAGGGCGACCCGATGGCCATGGGGCCCGTCGACGCGCCGGTCGTGATGACCATGTACACCGACTTCCGCTGCCCGTTCTGCGCCAAGTTCTCCCGCGAGGTGGAGCCCGCCCTGGTCGAGGAATACGTCGGCAGCGGCGAGCTGCGGATCGAATGGCGGGACCTGCCGATCTTCGGCGAGCAGTCGATGGCCGCCGCGCGAGCCGGCCGCGCCGCCGCCGACCAGGGCCGGTTCTGGGAGTTCACCGAGGTCGTCTTCGCCGACTCCCCCGACCGCGGTCACCCGGACCTCAACGAGGAGAAGTTGGTCGGGTACGCCCGCGAGGCCGGCGTCGCCGACATCGAGCGCTTCCGCGAGGACATGACCAGCGACCGGTACGACGAGGCGATCCGGGCCGACTACGAGGCGGCCACCGCACTCGGTGCCACCTCGACCCCGACGTTCCTCATCAACGGAACGGGCATCATCGGTGCCCGCTCCGCGGAGACGTTCCGCAACGTCATCGACAGCTCACTCGACGGGTGACGTGGGCCCGATGACCGAACAGATCGGACTGATCGGCGGATTCCTCGGCGGCGTCCTGAGCATCCTCAGCCCGTGCTCGGCCCTGCTGCTGCCCGCCTTCTTCGCCTACGCCTTCGGCACCCGCCGGGTGCTCCTCGCCCGGACCGGGCTGTTCCTGCTCGGCCTCGCCATCGTCCTGGTCCCGCTCGGGGCGGGGGTCGGGGCCATCGGTTCGCTGTTCACCGTCCACCGCGGGACCGTGACGTTGATCGGTGGCCTCGTCGTCGTCGCCCTGGGTGTCTACACCGCGATCGGGGGCGGCTTCCGGCTCCCCGGACTCTCGGACGCCTCGTCCCGCGTCACCGGCAGCGGCCCCGTGGCCGTCCTCGCGCTGGGCGCCCTCTACGGGTTCGCCGGATTCTGCTCGGGCCCGCTGCTGGGCGGCGTGCTCACCCTGGCGATGGCCGGGGGTTCGCCCGCCTACGGGGCGGCGGTCATGGGCGCCTACGCGGTCGGCATGGTCGTCCCGCTCGCGGTGCTCGCCCTGGCGTGGGACCGGCTGGGCGTGTCGCGCCGGCGATGGATCCGCGGTCGCGACGTCACCCTGGGGCCCGTCCGCACGCACACCACCTCACTCATCGCCGGGGTGCTGTTCATCGCGGTGGGACTGATGTTCGTCCTCACCGACGGCACCGCGGCCCTCGGCTCGGTGATGGGTGTGGACGCCCAGTTCGACCTGCAGCTCGCCATCGAGCGCCGGGTCGCGGGGATGGACGACCTGTGGTTCGCCGTCGCCGCGCTGACCGTGGCCGCCGTCGGCCTCGCGGTGTGGGCGCTACGCGACCGGCGCCGCGCGCGGGCGCGGCAGGAGCCGGACGCCCGCAGTCCCGAGGGTCAGGAGCCCGCCCGCGGCTGAACCCTCACCTCGCACATCGGAGGCCTGTCTCCGGTCTCGATGCGCGTGGTGGTGGGCGAGTAGGCCCCCGCCGGCGACCGGGTGAACGTGGTGAGCCGCTGATCCGGTCGCGCCGTCGTGGTGACGCGGCCCGCGCGGACGAGACGGTCGAGTGCGGTGAGCTGGATCTGCGCGGCCATCCGGGCCAACGAGTCGTCGGGGGAGTTGCGGTGTCGCCGGATGCCCAGGTCCACCTGCGCCATCGCGTCGAGTCCCACCAGTTCCCACACGTCCACCAGGAGCGCGAGTTCGACGCCGTAGCCCCGCGCGAACGGGATCCGTTCGAGGACCTCCCGGGTGGCCGCGTACTCCCCGGCCAGTGGCTGGACGAACCCCGCCAGCTCCGGCCACCAGGCGTCGATGAGAGGCCGGGCCACGAGTTCGGTCACCCGACCGCCGCCCGAGGGCGACACCGTGACGCCGTCCGCGAGCGGCCGGTCGTAGCACCCCTTGACGAAGCCGAGTGACGGATCCAGGACCAGCGGGGCCAGCAATCCCACGGCGAAGGTCGGGTCGAAGTCGCGCAGGTCGGCGTCGATGAACGCCACCACGTCCCCGGTCGTCACCGCGAGGGACTTCCACAACGCCTCGCCCTTGCCCGGGACCGACCCCCACTCCGGCAGGATCTCGGACTGCGCGTGGACCACGGCGCCGGCGGCGCGGGCGACCCGCGCGGTGTCGTCGGTGGAGTCGGAGTCGATCACGACGATCTCGTCGAGCAGCGGCACCGCCTCCACCAGGTGCTCGCGCAGCGCGGTGACGATGGCGCCGACCGTGGCCTCCTCGTCGCGGGCGGGCAGGACCACCGACAGGCGTCGGCCGGCCTTCGCCGCGGCCACCCCGGCGGCGTCGAAGTCCCGGGCGGTCAGGCTCCGGCGTCGGAACCAACCCTCGGTGTCCGGCAGCATCGTCGGGCGTCTCGCTCTCGCTGTGACGACCCACCGGCCGGGCGGGTCGCGGAGGGGGTCTCCGTCTCGCCATTGTGGGTCACCCGTCGGCGGGCCCGCGCGCGACCCCCGGCCCCGGCCCGCACGTGGAGACGCCGCGGAGCCGGGACCCGTTCGTCGGGCTGTGCCACGATGAACCCATGGACTTCTCCTCCTCGCCCCGCGCCGCTGAGCTCACCGCAGCCGTCCGCGAGTTCATCGACACCCACATCGCCCCGGTGGAGCCGGAGATCCACGCCGACATCGCCCGGCGCCGGCTGGCAGGGGAGGATCCGTGGGCGGTCGATCCGCGGGTCCCGGAACTCCAGGCCCGCGCCCGCGAGCAGGGACTGTGGAACCTCTTCCTCCCGGCCGGACACGAGGGGCCCTACGCCGAGCGCTACGGCACCCACAGTGGCACCGGCCTGAGCAACACCGACTATGCGCCGGTCGCCGAGGAGATGGGCCGCTCGTTCCTCGCCCCGCTGGTGTTCAACTGCAACGCCCCGGACACCGGGAACATGGAGGTCCTGCTCAAGTACGGCTCACAGGAGCAGAAGGACCGGTGGTTGGACCCGCTACTCGACGGGAAGATCCGCAGCGCCTTCCTCATGACCGAGCCGGACGTGGCCTCCTCGGACGCCTCGAACATGGCCGCCACCGCCCGCATCGACGGTGACGAGGTCGTCCTCGACGGCCGGAAGTGGTGGTCCACGGGCGTCGGTCACCCGGACTGCAAGGTGGGCATCTTCATGGGCGTGTCCGATCCGGACGCGCACCGCTACCTGCGCCACTCGATGGTCTTGGTGCCGATGGACGCCCCCGGGGTCCGCGTCGAGCGCATGCTCACCGCCCAGGGGGTCTACGACGAACCGCTCGGCCACGGCGAGGTGACCCTGGACGGCGTGCGACTGCCGGTGTCCAGCATCATCGCCGGACCGGGCAAGGCCGCGGAGATCGCGCAGGGCCGACTGGGCCCGGGGCGCGTCCACCACTGCATGCGGTTGATCGGCCTGTCGGAGATGGCGCTGGACCTGGCCTGCCGCCGTGCCTCGGGTCGCGTCGCCTTCGGCAAGCCCATCGTCAACCTCGGCGGCAACCGTGAGCGTCTCGCCGAGGCGCGCATCGCGATCGACCAGGCGCGCCTGCTGGTCCAGCACGCAGCCTGGAAGCTCGACACAGAGGGACAGGCCGCAGTGGAGGTCAGTGCCATCAAGGCCGCCGTCCCGAAGATGGCGCAGCAGGTCATCGACATGGCCCTGCAGCTCCACGGTGGCGGCGGCATGAGCGACGACTTCCCCCTGGCCGGGGCGTACGCCACCGCGCGGTCGCTGCGACTGGCCGACGGCCCCGACGAGGTCCACCTCGGCGTCGTCGCCCGGGCCCTGCTCGCGCCCTACCGCGACGCCGCCACCACCGGTGGCACCGAGAAGACCGGGACGAACCGGTGACCGCCCGAGACGGCGCGCCCGACCGCGACGCCGCCCTGCGCCGCCGCGTCCCCGGCACCGACGCGGTGCGCGGTGAGGACGCGTTCGACGTCGAGGCCGTGGCCGCGTGGTTGCGGTCGATCACGCCCGACGACCCGACCGTGCTGGCGGGGGTGGATCTGGGTGACGACGACGAGCCGGTCATCCCCGAGGTCCGGCAGTACACCGGTGGCGCGTCCAACCTCACCTACCTGCTGCGCTACCCGGGCGCGGACCTGGTCCTCCGCCGCCCGCCGGCCGGGACGAAGGCCCGCGGTGCCCACGACATGAAGCGCGAACACCGCGTCCAGTCGGCGCTGCGACCGGTGTACCCGCTGGTGCCGCGCATGGTGGGGTTCTGCGGCGACCACTCGGTGATCGGCTCGGACTTCTACGTGATGGAGCGGATGGAGGGCACCATCCTGCGCAAGGAGCTGCCCCGCGAACTGCTCATGGACCGGGTCACCACCCGCCGCCTCGCCGAGGCGGCCGTCGACGCGCTCGCCGACCTCCACTCGGTGGACGTCGGGGCCGCGGGCCTGGGCGACCTCGACCGCGGCGAGGGATACGTGCGCCGCCAGGTCGAGGGCTGGTCCGCCCGCTACCGTCGCGCCCGCACCCCCGACGTGCCCGACTTCGCCCCGGTGATGAAGTGGCTGCACGCCAACCAGCCCGACGACGTGGGCCACTGCCTGGTGCACAACGACTTCCGCTTCGACAACCTCGTGCTGGATCCCCGGGACGTCACCCACGTCATCGGCGTCCTGGACTGGGAGATGGCCACCGTCGGCGACCCGCTCATGGACCTCGGCGGGGCACTCGCCTACTGGGTGCAGGACGACGACGGCCCGCTGTTCAAGGCGTTCCGCCGCCAGCCCACCCACGCGCCCGGGATGCTCACCCGCAAGCAGGTCGTCGAGCGGTACGCCCGCCGGGCCGGCCTGGAGATCACCGCGGAGCAGTGGCGCTTCTACGAGGTGTTCGGTCTGTTCCGCCTGGCCGTGATCGCGCAGCAGATCAACCACCGCTACTTCCACGGGCAGACCACCAACCCGGCGTTCCGCGCCTTCCGACCCGGAGTGGCGTTCCTCGAGCAGCGGTGCCTGCGCATCATCCGCACGGGCGACGGTCGTCTCACTCCGACCCGGGTCTCCCCGCGTGACGTGGTCCCGGAACTGCTCGGCGTCCCGCGGGTCGTGCTCCCGTTGCTCGCCGGGGGCGTCCACGACGTCCGGGGCAAGGTGACGGGTCTGCTCGGAGGCCTGCCGGTGATCGGCGATCTCCCCGTGATCGGCGGGCGACCCACCGGCACGTCGGGTGGTGGGCGCTGATGGGGTCCATCCATCTCGTCCGCCACGGGCAGGCCTCGTTCGGCAGCGGCGACTACGACCGGTTGTCGGAGACCGGCCACCTGCAGGCGCGGCTGGCCGGCGAGGACATGGCCGGCCGCGGGCTGCGGCCTGACGTGATCATCCACGGCGGCCTGCGCCGACAGCGCGAGACGGCGGAGGGCCTGCTCGCCGGCCTGCGCGCCCACCACGACCGGGACGTCGCCGCCGAGGATGTCGCCGTGGAGGTCGACGAGCGTTGGGCCGAGTACGACGCCGACGCGGTGCTGGAGGCCGCCCGCGTGGCCGGACTGACCACGGAGCACGGGACCCTCGACTCCGCCGGTGCCTCCGACGAGGCCAAGCAGGCGTTCCAGCGCCAACTCGACGCGGCCCTCGGACACTGGGCGGGCCTCGAGGCGTTCGCCGAGTACCGGCGCGACGCCGACGACGCCCTGGCGGACGCCGCCGCGAGGTCCGGGACCGGCCGGACGACCGTCGTCGTCTCCTCCGCCGGCACGATCTCCCTGGCGGTCGCCGGCCTCCTCGCCGACCCCGAGGGCGTCGTGGGGCTGTGGACCCGGTTGCAGCGCGTGACGGTGAACACCGGGACCGCCCGGGTCGTGGTGGGTCGCGGTGGGATGACGTGTATCGCGGTCAACGAACACCAGCACCTCGAGCGGGCGGCCGGGCCCGACGACCCGCGCCGACTGGTCACCCTGAGGTGACGATGTCGGCCGACCGCACGTCGGATCGGCTCGAGGCCGCCTCGCGCCCGGGCGGGCGTCGTATCGTACGACCGTAGAGGCCGTTCCAGGCGGCCGCGAGAGCACGTCAGGAGAACGCCACGATGCCCACCTTCCAGCGCGGTCACACGACGATCGCCTACACGGACACCGGCGCCCCCGCGGGACGCCAGGACGCCCCGGTGGTGTTCTTCGCCCACGGCTTGCTGTTCTCGGGCTGGATGTTCCAGCACCAGATCGCCCGTCTGCGCGACAAGTACCGGTGCGTGACGATCGACTTCCGCGGGCAGGGCAACTCCCCGCGGGCCATGGGTGGCTACGACATGGACACCCTGACGGTGGACGTGTCCGAACTCCTGCGGCACCTGCAGATCCCGGTGGTGAACTTCGTGGGCCTGTCCATGGGCGGGTTCGCGGGGATGCGCCTGGCCGCCCGCAACCCGGAGATCGTGCACACCCTGACGCTCATGGACACCGCCGCCACCGCGGAGGAGCCGGCCAACCGCAGCAAGTACAAGACGCTGTCCAAGGTGTACCGCGTGGCCGGCATGAAGCCCCTGCGTGCGCGGGTGGCGCCGATCATGCTGGCCGAGGGCAACCTCGACGCCCCCTGGGTGCAGGAGTGGATGACCCAGCTCGAGCGCACCGATCGCGTGGGGCTGGTCAAGGCCATCGACTCCGTCGCCGACCGTGACCCGTGTGAGGACGAGGCCATCCGCATCATCGCCCCGACGCTGGTCATGGTGGGGGCCGAGGACGCGGCCACGCCCCCGGACAAGTCCCAGCGGATCACCGAGCTGATCGCGGGCTCCCGCTATCGCGAGATCCCCGGTGCGGGGCACTCGCCCAGCATGGAACGTCCCGACGAGGTCACCACCATCCTCGAGGAGTTCCTCTCCGAATACGACGTGTGAAGACAAGGGAACCGATGAGAGCTGAGCGGTCGGCTGCAGAGAAGCCAGGGTCGACGGGGCGGTCGGGGTCGGCCGACGGGTGGGTCGGCGTCGTCACGGGCAAGCTCTCCGCGTGGTTGATGCTCGTGGTCGTGCTCCTCGTGAGCGGCGCGGTGCTCGCCTTCGCCTCATCGGAGGGCTCGTCGCAGGGGCCACAGACGCTCCCGGACGACTCCGAGGCCGCCCTCGTCTCCGAGATGCAGCGCGAGTTCCCGGGTTCCGAGTCCGTCCCCGCGGTCCTCGTGGTGACCCGCGAGGACGGCGGCGAACTGGGGCCCGAGGGCATCGCCGCGGCCGTCGGTGCCGGCGAGCGCATGGCCGAGGTCGTCGGTGCTCCTGCAGAGGGACCCATCCCGTCCGAGGACGGCGCCGCCGCCCTCATGCTGGTGCCGGTCGACGCCCAGTTCCTCTCCGGGGGCGCGGCCAGCGACCTGGTGTCGGAGATGAGGGACGCCGTCGCCGACGGTCTCGACGAGGGCATCAGCGCCCAGCTCACCGGCGGCCCGGGGTTCGCCGCCGACACCGCCGCCGCGTTCGAGGGCGCCGACTTCCGACTCCTGGCGGCCACGGCCCTGGTCGTCGCGGTACTGCTCATCGTCACCTACCGCTCACCGGTGCTGTGGCTCGTCCCGCTGATCATCATCGGTGTCGCCGACCGCGTCGCGGCGCTGCTCGTCGCCAAGGTCGGGGAAGCACTCGACTTCATCGTCGACGGGTCCACCTCCGGCATCGTCTCCGTCCTCGTCTTCGGTGCCGGAACCAACTACGCCCTGCTCCTGGTGTCCCGCTACCGCGAGGAACTCCGCAAGACCTCGGATCGTCGAACCGCCCTCCGCGACGCGTACCGGGGCGCGGTCCCGGCCATCATCGCCAGCAACGTCACGGTCGTGCTCGCCCTGCTCACCCTGCTCCTGGCGGCCCTGCCCAACTACCGATCGCTCGGCGCCTCCGCGGCGGTGGGCCTGCTCGTCGCCCTGGTCTACGCGCTCGTCGCGCTGCCCGCCGCCCTGGCCGTGTGTGGCCGCGGCCTGTTCTGGCCGTTCATCCCGCGCCCGCACGAGGGACCTGCCGGCACGCGAACCGACGACGGCGCCCCCGTGACCCCGCGGGACTTCGACGAGGACGTCCCGCCGGGCGTCTGGGGCCGCGTCGCCGCGCGCGTGGTCAAGCGCCCCGTGACGGTCCTCGTCTCCTGCGTCCTGCTCCTCGCCGTTTTGTCGCTCGGCCTGCTCGGTACGCGTATCGGCCTGAGCCAGACCGAGCAGTTCCGTACCCCCTCCGAGGCAGCCGCCGGGCTCGAGACCGCCGCCGAGCACTTCCCGGCCGGCGTCACCGACCCGGTCACCGTGCTCACCCGCACCGGCACCGAGGGCGGGATCACCGAGGTGGTCCGGGATGTGGAGGGTGTCGTGTCCGCCCGCCCGGCCGGCGAGTCCGGGACGGGATGGAGCCGCGTCACCGTGGTCCTCGACGCCGCGCCCGCGACCGACCGGTCGGAGGACAGCGTGATCGCGCTCCGCGAGGCCGTCGACACGGTCCCCGGTGCCGAGGCGCTGGTGGGCGGGTCGGTGGCCGAGGCCGTCGACACGTCCCAGGGCAACCTGCGTGACCTCACCCTGATCGCGCCGCTCATCCTGCTCGTGGTGTTCGTCGTCCTGGTTCTGGTCCTGCGGTCGGTCGTCGCGCCCCTGCTGGTCATGGCGGCGACCGTGCTCTCGTCGCTCGCCGCTCTCGGGCTCGGCACGTTCGTCACCACCCAGATCCTGGGCTTCCCCGGCCTGGACGTGTCGGTGCCGCTGTACAGCTTCCTGTTCCTGGTGGCCCTCGGCGTGGACTACTCGATCTTCCTCACCATCCGGGCCCGCCAGGAGGCCTCCACCCACGCCACCAGGGAGGCGATGGTCCGCGCCGTCGCGTTGACGGGCGGCGTCATCACCTCCGCCGGCATCGTGCTCGCCTCGGTGTTCGTGGTCCTCGGCGTCCTTCCGCTGATCGTGCTCACCCAGGTCGGCGTGATCGTCGCCCTCGGTGTCCTGCTCGACACCTTCGTCGTGCGCACCCTGGTCGTGCCCGCCCTGTTCACCCTCGTGGGGGACAAGGTGTGGTGGCCGGGTGACCCGCGAGGACAGACCCGCCGCGGCGCCACCGCAGGTTCCGCGTCCGACGACCCCGACCGCCGCACCGGCGACCACGGCGCCGGCCCCACCACGACCGAGGAGATCCACGCATGAGCACCACCGCCCGCACCAGCACCGCCGCCCGCACCAGCACCAGCCCCCGCTCCGGCCCGTCCCGGTCCCGCCTGCGAGGCCTGGTGACGGCCCTGGCCGTCGCGCCGCTCCTCGCGGCGGGCCTGGGCACCGCCCCCGTGGCCAGCGCCCAGGACGTCACCGACGGCGGACGCCTCGGCGGCGGCTCCTCGCAGCTCCTGCCCGACGGTGTCGCCGTGGGCTCCCTCGGCGGACCCGAGCTCACCCAGGTCGACTCCGTCGACCTCGAGCGGTTTCAGGGAGAGTGGTTCCAGGTCGCCGCCATCCCGCAGCCCTACACGCTGCAGTGCACCAACGACACCAGGGCCGAGTACGCGGTGACCGCGCCCGGCACGGTCTCCGTGCGCAACTCGTGCGGCTCGGCCATCAGCTCGGACTCGGTGATCGAGGGCGAGGCGAAGGTCCGCGACACCGACACCAACGCCTCGCTCCGGGTCAACTTCCCGATGGTCCCGTTCCAGGACGAGAACGGACCCGTCAACTACCGGATCACCTACCTGGCCGACGACTACTCGCTGGCCATCGTGGGCGACCCCACGCGGTCGTCCGGGTTCGTGCTCAGTCGCGAGCCGGCCCTCGACCCCGAGCAGTGGTCCACCGTCCGCGACGTGATCGAGGACCGCGGTTGGTGGTCATGCGCCTTCCTCACCGTTCCGATGGCGGTCGGCCGCGGCGACGTGACCCCACTGTGCCTCCTGCCGTGATGAGCACCCGATGAGCATCGATCTCACCTGCACGGTTCCGGCCACCCCCGACGAGGCGTGGCGTTACTTCGCCTCGCCCGGCGCCTTCCGCCGGCTCTCGCCCCCGTTCATGCCGCTGCGACCGGTGAGTGAGGCCGATTCGCTGCGGGACGGCGTGGCGGTCCTCGAACCGCGTACGGCGCTGCCGGGACCTCTCGGAGTCCGCTTCGGACCCCGCTGGCTCGCGCAGCACGACCCCGCCGGTTTCATCGAGGGTGAGCGGTTCGTCGACCGCTGCGTATCCCAGCCGTACGCCGCGACGACCGGATGGGTCCACACGCATACGGTGACGGCCGGTCCGGACGGCACCGCCCTGCTCGGCGACAGGGTCGACGCCCGGGTGCCCGGCCGGATGCTCTCGCCGGTGTTCGCCTACCGGTACCGCCAGATGGCCGCCGACCTCGACAGCCTCGCCCGGTACGACAACCGCGCTCTGACCGTCGCCGTCACCGGCGCGTCGGGCCTCGTGGGCACCGCCCTCACCGCGCTCCTCGGGGTCGCCGGACACCGGGTCATCCGCCTCGTCCGCGGCGACGCCCGTGGCCCGGGGGAGCGCCACTGGGACACCGGCGATCCCGCCGCTGACCTCCTCGAGGGCGTCGACGTCCTGGTCCATCTCGCCGGTGCCCCCATCGCTGGGCGCTTCACGGACCGGCATCTCGAACTCGTCCGCGACAGTCGCGTGGGCCCCACCCGTCGTCTCGCCGAACTCGTCGCCGACCGCGGCGGGTCCACCACCCTCGTGTCCGCGTCGGCGATCGGCTACTACGGCGCCGACCGCGGCGACGAGCGGCTCGTCGAGGACTCCGCTCCCGGCTCCGGTCCGGTCGCCGACATCGTCGTCGACTGGGAGCGCGACTGCGAGCCCGCACGTCTCGCCGGGGCCCGGGTGGTGAACGTGCGCACGGGCATCGTGCTGTCCGGTTCCGGGGGGATGCTCCCGCCGCTGGCCGCCATCACGCGCTCCGGGCTCGGCGGCCGCCTCGGCTCGGGACGGCAGTGGATGTCGTGGATCTCGCTGGACGACCTCACCGACATCTACCTGCGGGCGATCGTCGACCCTGCGGTGACGGGCCCGGTCAACGCCATAGCCCCCGAACCGGTCACCAATTCCGAGTTCACCCGGGTTCTCGGTTCGGTCCTGCGGCGCCCGACGGTCGTCCCGGTGCCCGGATGGGCCCCGGCGCTCGTCCTGGGCGGGCGGGGTTCGGACGAGCTCGCCCTGGCGAGTCAGCGGATCCTGCCGAAAGCACTGACCGGCGCGGACCACCGTTTCCGGCACCCGTGGCTGGAAAGCGCGCTGGCCCACGAACTCGGTGCCGAGGAGCTCCCCGCGGGGCTGTAGAGAGATGCAGCGTTCAGCGCTGCAGGATCATCGGCACGAGCACGCGACGGGCCAGTGCCCGGATCTGCTCCTCCGTGTCGACCGCGGGCGGGCCGTCCGTCATCACGACCAGTGAATGGAGGAACCGGCCGACCACGCTGGCGACCTCGCGGGAGAGCTGCTCGCACTCCTCGTCGTCCATCTGGCGGGTGTGGACGTCCGCGTTCCACGTGCTTCGGACGAACTGGGCGAGGATCTCGGTGATCGCGTCCAGGACCGTGTCGGACTGGCCCGCGAGCAACGCCATGGCCTCGACCTTGTCGACCTCGATGAGCCGACGTAGCAGTTCGTTCTGCCGGATGTCGAAGACGGTCCCGACCAGCAGGTCCTCGATGTGCCTCACCGGGTCCCACTGCAGGGACTCGAAGGGCGTGTAGCGCGCGTTGACGGTCATCATCAGGCGCTGCGCCTCGTGGGCGTAGATGGCGCGGAGGATGTCGTCCCGCGGCCCCAGACGCCGGTACAGGGTCACGCGGGTGACACCGGCCGCCCGCGCGATGTCCTCGGTGCTCGTGCCCTTGATGCCACGCTCGGCGAACACCGCGGACGCCGTCTCGATCAACCGGACATCCTCGGCGTCAGGCGCGCGGCCACCACCCAGGCCAGTGTTACGAGTCACACCCCCATGTTACGACGCCCGGCCGAGGTGGCTGCGCGGAATGCCACCCGTCGGGGGTCACCGCCGGGGCTGGTCGCCACCATCGACGGGGTAGGCACCCTCGCCCGACCGCTGGTCAGCGGCCTGGTCGAACCCGGACGGCTGCCCCGGCCCGGGAGCCTGGGGCCCGCCGATCGCGGGGGTGTCCTGGCCTGCCGACTGCGAGGGGCTGTCGGGCGCCACGCCACCCTCCGACTCCGGGACCATGTCGAACACGCCGGGCTTGGGCTTGGGCCGGCTCGGCTGCTCGTCCATCACCGAGGTCGTACCCTTGGCCGCCGCCTCCGCGGCGGCCACGGACCGGGCGATCTCCGGGTCGGTGGAGGTGTCGAACCACTCGTCGGGCGCCGACGGCAGATCGGCATCGGAGTCGACGTCGGCCGGCTCGTAGCGGAACACCCCGTCGTCGTCCTTCCTGGCGACGGACTTGACGAAGTTCTCCAGCGAATCGCCGAACTGCGAGGGGATCATCCACATCGTGGCGGCCTCGCCCTTGGCCATCTCCGGAAGGTTCTGCACGTACTGGTAGGCCAGCATCTCCGGCGTGGGCTTGGAGGACTTGACCGCGGCGTTGACCCGGGCGATCGCGGCGGCCTGGCCCTCGGCCACGAGGTAGCGGGCTGCGCGCTCACCCTGGGCGCGCAGCATGCGGGACTGCCGGTCGGCCTCGGCGTTGAGGATCGAGGCCTGCTTGTTGCCCTCGGCGTCGAGGATGGCTGCCTGCTTGGCACCCTGCGCCGTGGTGATCGCGGCCTCGCGCTGTCCCTCGGCGGTGAGGATGGTGGCGCGCTTCTCGCGGTCGGCCTTCATCTGCTTCTCCATCGACTCCTGGATGGACATCGGCGGATCGATGGACCGCAGCTCGACCCGGGCCACGCGCAGGCCCCAGCGTCCGGTCTCGGAGTCGAGCACCCCGCGCAGCTGCTTGTTGATCATGTCGCGGCTGGTGAGCGTCTGCTCGAGGGTGAGCCCACCGACGACGTTGCGCAGGGTGGTGGTGGCCAGCTGTTCGACGGCCACGATGTAGTTGTTGATCTCGTAGACCGCAGCCTTGGGGTCGGTGACCTGGAAGAAGACCACCGTGTCGATGCTCAGTGTGAGGTTGTCCTCCGTGATCATCGACTGCGGCGGGAAGGTCACGACCCGCTCGCGCAGATCGACCTTGGCGCGCACCCGGTCGATGAAGGGGATGATGAGCGTGAGCTGGCCGCTCACGGTGCGTTGGTAACGGCCGAGCCGTTCGATGACCGCGGCCTCCGCCTGGGGGATGAGCTTGACCGAGCTCACCACCACCGAGGCGATGAGGATGACGATGACGGCGAGGAAGATCAAGCCTTCCATGGTTCCTCCGATGCTTCTCGTGCGTGTCCGCTGGCCGGAGACCAGCGCCTTCTAGATGCCACGCACGACGATCGCCGTGGCGCCCTCGATCTGGTGCACGAGGACCTTGTCCCCGGCCTCGAACGTCTCGCCCTCGAGGAGCGGACGCGCGGTCCAGGTGTCGCCCGCGATCTCGACCAGTCCGCCGCCCGCACCGATCGCCTCGACGACGGTGCCGTCCCGGCCGGTGAGCGCGGCGGTGTTGGTGTCGTGCTCGGGGAGTGCGGCGAGCAGGCGCCGCCGGACGAGGGGGCGGACCCCCAGGACGAGGACGAGGGAGACGAGGGCGAACGCCAGGGCCTGCCCCCAGACCGGCGCGCCCAGGAACGCCGCGGCCGAACCGCCGAGGGCGCCGCCGGCGAGCATGAGCATGAACAGCTCGCCCCCGGCCGCCTCTCCGGCGGCGAGCAACACCGCTGCTCCGAGCCAGGCCAGTCCCACATGCATGACACCGAGCCTACCGACAGCGGGCGACGGGCAGGAGGTCTCCTGCGTGCGGGACTAGGCTGCTGGGACGTGTCGACTCTGAAGAAGTTCGCGTGGCTGTCCGTGGCCACGGCGATCGTGACCATCGTGCTCAAGATCGCGGCCTGGTGGGTCACCGGTTCGGTCGGCCTGCTTTCCGACGCCGCGGAGTCCGTGGTCAACCTCGTGGCCGCGGCGATCGCGCTCGGCGCCATCACGGTCGCCGAGCGCCCGGCCGACGACGACCACCAGTACGGCCACTCCAAGGCCGAGTACTTCTCCGCGGGTGTCGAGGGCGCGATGATCTTCGTCGCCGCCGCGTTCATCCTGGTCGTCAGCGTCGAGCGGCTGATCAATCCGGAACCGCTGGAGGCACTCGGCATCGGTCTGGCGATCTCGGTGGGCGCCGCCGTGATCAACGGCGTGGTGGGTGTGGCGCTCGTGCGAGCGGGGACCCGTCACCGGTCACCGACCCTCAAGGCCGACGGGAAGCACCTCATCACCGATGTCATCACGTCTGTCGGCGTCGTCGCCGGGCTGGCACTGGCCTGGGCCACCGGCTGGGAGGTGCTCGACCCGATCGTCGCGATCGGCGTGGGACTGAACATCCTGTTCATCGGCTATCGACTGGTACACGAATCGGGGATGGGATTGATGGACGCCACGCTCCCCGACGAGGACAACCGGGCGATCGAGGAGGTCCTCGAACGCCACCGCGAACCCGGCCGCGTCGACTTCCACGAACTGCGGACGAGGGAGTCGGGCAGGTGGCGCTTCGTCGAGTTCCACGCGTTGGTGCCCGGACAGTGGAGCGTCGAACGCGGGCACGACCTCGTGGAGACCGTGGAGCAGGAGATCCACGCGGTCCTGCCGAGCTCGCACATCACCACACACCTCGAGCCGATCGAGGACGAGCGGGCCTACAACGACGTGCACCTGTGATGCGCCGCGCGCAGCCCGGCTACGCGACCTCGGCGGCGGTAGTAGCTCCTGCCCGCGACGTTCTGCTGGTGCCAGTACCCGCGTAGCAGCGGAGGCAGGTCGGGGATCCAGAACCGGTCCTCCAGCGGCGTGACGGGGTCCGTGGCTCCGAGGGGCACGTCCGCGTAGACGATCCCGGGCCCCTCGTCCGTGCGTCTGGTGGCCAGGACCGTGCCCGAGGCGTCGACGATCTGGGTGGCGCCCACGAACTCCGTGGCGTACGGCACCGATGCGTCGGAACCGGGCAACAAAAGGAAATCCGACCGCAGCGTCCCGCAGTGGGAGGCCTGCAGCACGGGCGCGCCCAGCCGCCGGGCGAACTCCGCCGGCGCGTTCTCCGACAGGTCACGGTTGTACCGCGCGAGCGAACCGAGCGCTCGCCCGGTCAGCCCGCCCCAGTTGTCCGGGACCGTCCACCAGTGGGTCCCGGTCATCGCCACCGCGACCCGCCCCCGGAGCCTGCGTACGGTCCCGGTGCGGATCAGCTCCCAGCAGCTCGCCACCCCCACCCCGCCGAGCCCGGTGACGAACGCCCCGTCGTCGCTGCCGTCCGCGTAGAAGCCGCCGCCGGAGTAGAAGCAGTTCTCCCACATCGTCGGCAGGTCCTTGTCATGGATGTGCACGCGTCCGTCGGGTTCGACCAGGTGATAGCGGTTGAACACCTCGTCGTCGTCGGCCACGAGCATCGACCCACCGACGGTGACGGAGTGGCGTGCGGCGAGGAGTCGGAACATCTCGACGGCCACGTTCTCGCGCGGCAGGACCGCGTCGTGGACCTGCCCGCGCATGGGCACCGGCGATGTGCAGAACTCCGGCACCGCGATCAGGCGCGCGCCCCGCCCGGCGGCCTCCACGATCATCTTTTCCAGTCGACCCAGTGTGAGGTCCACGTGCCCCGGCACGCCTTCCAGTTGCACTGCCGCGGCGTGCACCACCTGCGCGTCCATGAGGCCTCCCGTGTGCGATCGCGCGCGATCGAGCGCGCAGGTCAGCGCGCTGTCCTATGGTCGTGAAGCATACAAATCACGCACTGCTGTCAAGTGCACTTCGGAAGGATCCATGGAACTCGGCCTCGACACGCGCCTCACCCTGCTCGCCGCGGGTCTCCTCTTCCTGCTGGCGCTCGGCCTGGGGGTGTGGAAGTACCGGCAGATGGCCACCACCGCCGATCACCTCGCCCACCCGTACGTCGACATCGCGCACCGGGCCTCGCTGCTGTACTCGTTCGCGACGCTGCTCATCGCCGCGTTCGTCGAGCTGAGCAGCTGGCCGACCTGGGTGAACCTGACAGCGGCAGCAGTGGTGGTCTTCTTCTTCCTGGTGGCGATCGGCAGCTACATCCTCCACGGCGCGCGGAGGGACACGACCAACCAGTTCGAGCACCCCACAGCGATGCTGCACATCGGCATGGTGGCGCTCATCGTCGGCGAGATGGGCGGGTTCGCGGTGCTGCTGGCGGGGTTCGTCGCGGGGCAGTTCGGGGGTTGAGCCGGCCCCGGGTGGGTTTTCCCGGCCGTTCGCCCGGGATGACGCGGTCGGCGGTCGTAGTCTCGGCCGTGTGGGTCATCCGATCATGTTCGACGCCGCGGATCCGCTGCTGACGCGTCTGCGGGAGGTGTGCCTCGCGCTGCCGGACGCCGGCGAGAAGATCTCGCACGGCCGGCCCACCTGGTACACGACCAAGGTGTTCGCGGTGTACGGCGGCTCGGTCAAGGGGGATCACTCGGACCCCCTCCTGGCCCGGGCACTCCTGTTCCTGCCGGATCCGGGGGAGCGCGCGGCGCTGGCGCAGGACGAGCGATTCCACGTCCCGGCGTACTACGGGCCGGCCGGCTGGCTGGCATTGCCGCTGGACGGTGGAGTGGACGGTGGCGGCCGTGGACCGGACTGGGATGAGGTGGCCGAACTCGTCGAATCCTCGTACCGGCAGACCGCCGGGGGCCGGCGGGTCGCTCGTCTGGACGACCAGCGGGGACGCCCCGGCGACTAGGCTGCACTCATGCCGCTCCGCCCCCGCTCCGAGGCCGCCTCGCCACGCAGGCGCTCGTCCGACGGCATGGACCTGGGGACCCGGGCGCTGGTGCTGGGTGTCGGGGCCCTGGTGATCTCGTGGGTGCCGGTGCTCAACATCATCGCGTTCCTCGCGGGCCTGATGGCCGTCGCGTTCGGCCTGCTCGCCCGCTGGCCCACCGGCTGGCTCACCAACGACGATGCGAACCCACGTCGCGCACTGGCGGGCGTGGTCCTGGGCGTGATCGCCCTGGTGGTGTTCGTGGTGACCGCGGTGCGGTACTCGGCGCTCTAGCGCGCGTTCGACACGACCCAGCCGATCGCGGTGCGCATCCGGCGGGCGAACGTGCCGGGGTGGGTGGCACAGACTGCGTGGCCGGCGTGGATCGGGAACACGGCGCTGTGCGGCAGCAGATCGGCCATCTCGTCCTGGATCCACTGCGGGAACGCGAGGTCACGGGTGGTCTTGACCACCGCGACGGGCAGGGTGAGTTCGTGGAGCCAGGGTGTCGAGTTGAACCCGGCCACCTGGGCGATCACGGTGCGGTGCGTGGCGAGCGAGACCGACGACAACTCGCGCAGCGCCCACGCGTGCGGCCTGAGCGCCTCGTCGTCGACCTGTTCCTCCACCACCTCGCCGACCTCCTCCGGAACGGTGTTGAGCAGCGGCTGGGAGCGGGTGAACCCGCTGAGTGCGACCTTCTCGAGGGCATTGCGCTGTGCGCCCGTCCCGGTGGCGGCCAGCACGAGGCCGCCGAGCCGGGAGGGGTCGCGGCGGGCCGCCAGCTGGGCGACGATCCCGCCCATCGAGTAGCCGCCCACCACCGGTGCCGCCAGGTCGAGGTGGTCGGCGACCCGCAGCACGTCCTCCGCGAGGGTCTCGAACCGGAAATCCCCGTGGAAGCCCTTGCCGTGCCAGCGTTGGTCGAACGTGATGAGCCGGTACTCGCCCCGCAGTCGTTCGAACGTCTGGTACCAGTTCAGCATCCCGGTGGCCGCCATCCCGTGCAGCAGGATCGCCGGTGCGAGGTGCTCCTCGCCGGTGTCGTGGACCTTCGTGGTGACACCGTCCGCGAGCGTGACGATCCGCCCGGGTGGCAGATGCGCCAGGTCGGGGATCATCCGCGGTAGTCGCGCGGCCGTCCGCGGCAGCCAGACGATCGACCTCCTGGACACAGGGCACCTCCTGGTAGTGGTACCCGATTGTGTGTCAACGGGCGGGCGGGCGCATCCGGCCGCGCGGGGGCGCACCTGCGGTCAGTCCACCGAGACCAACCCCCGGTCCTCGAGGAAATCGCGTGCGACCAGCGCGGGATCCTCGCCGTCGACGTCGACACGCATGTTCATCTCCACCATCACCTCGTTGGTGAGGATGTCCACCAGCGGTGCGAGGACGTCCGCGATCTCCGGGTGTGCGTCGAGCATCTCACCGCGGACCACCGTCGCGAGGTTGTAGACGGGGAAGAAGCGCTGGTCGTCCTCCAACACCAGCAGGTCCAGGCCCTTGATCCGGCCGTCGGTGGTGTAGACCTCGCCGAACCGGCACTCCCGGCCGACCGAGGTCGCCTGGTAGATGATCCCCGGCTGCATGATCGGCGTGGGCACGGCGCCCGCGTCGAACCCGTAGGCCTCCGCCAGCCCGGGCCAGCCGTCGCGACGCACGGAGAACTCGGTCTCCATGCAGGTCAGGGCCGCCTGTGGATCGGTCCGGGCCAACTCGGCGTACTCGGAGAACGTGCGCACCCCGGTCTCCTCGGCGGTGGCCCGGTTCATCGCGAACGAGTAGGTGTTGTCCACGGTGGTGGGGGCCAGCCACCTCAGGTCGTGCTCGGCCAGGTCGGCGTCACGCACCGCCTCCCACTGCCCCTGCGGATCGCGGATGGGGTCGGAGTTGCCCAGGTAACTCATCCACGCGGTGCCGGTGTACTCCATGCCGATGTCGACCTGCCCGGTCACCAACGCCTGGCGGAAACTGTTCGACCCGGCCAGTGACGACATGTCGGACACCTCCATCCCCGCGGCCGCCAGCAGGAACTCCACCAGGTAGCTGGCGATCACGCCCTCGGTGAAGTCCTTGCCGCCGACCGTGATGCGCACTCCCTCCAGCGCGGGGACGGTGCCCTCGGGGCCGGGGCCCACGGGCAGCGGGACGGAACCGCCGTTGTTGAGCCCACATCCCGTCGCCAGCATCACGGTGGCCAGGAGCGCGGCGACCAGGCGCCTCGTCCGTGTCAGCCCGGTTCGTGTCGGCCCGGCGCGCGTCATCGCAGTCCCTTCGGGTTGAACAGGATCTCGCCGACCCCGCCGAGCCAGTCCACGAACAGCGCCAGGCACACCGCCAGCACCGAGCCGACCACGAGGGTGGTGTAGTCCTGCAGCCGGTATCCGGTGTCGATGAAGATCCCCAGCCCGCCGGCGTCGACGAGGAAGCTCAGCGTCGCCGTGCCCACCGCCAGCACGAGGGTGGTGCGCAGGCCGGCGAGGATGAACGGCACCGCGAGCGGCAATTCGACCGTGCGCAGGACCCGTCCGCTCGACATCCCCTGTCCGCGCGCCGCGTCGATGAGTGCGGGGTCGACGTTGCGGATCCCCACGATGGTGTTCCGCAGCACCGGCAACAGGGAGTAGAACGCGACCGGCAGCACACCGATCCAGAACCCGGTCCGGTTGGTGGCCAGGAACAGGAGCACGATCAGGCCGATCGCGGGCGCCGCCTGGCCGATGTTGGCGAACCCCACCGCCACCGGTGCGAGGAACCGCGTCCGTCGGCGGGTGAGCAGGATCCCCAGCGGCACGCCGACCGCCACGACGATCGCCACGACCGTCACCGTGATCTGCACGTGCTCGAGCGTGCGCTGGGTGATGGAGGCGGCGTTGAGCGAGGCCTTCTGTGTCTCGTCCAGTTCGCTGGAGAACGCCCACCACAGCACGCCCACGGCCGCGGCCACGATGAGGAGCGGTTGCACGATCAGCCGCGCGGAGTCCTGGAGAGCGGCGACCCCATTGGCAGCGCCACCACGACCGGCGGAGCCCCCGCGCGTCGCCGTGGCGGGGGCGCTCACGGCGCCACGTCCTGCTCGGCGAGGCCCTCGTCGTTGTGCCGGTGGTGGATACGCCGCAACTCGGCGACCAGGTCGTCGATCCCGATGGTGCCGCAGTAGGCCCCGTCCCGGTCCACGACCACCGTGGTGGCGCTCGCCGTGGACAGCAGTCCGTCCAGCGCCTCCTGCAGCGAGGAGTCGACCGTCACGGTGCCGGTGATCGGCAACCCGCCCGAGCCCAGGTCCGGCATTCGCGACACCCGGTCCCCGCGCACCCAGCGCAGGGGGCGGCCGGCGTCGTCGAGCACCACGGCCCACTCGTCGCTGGTTCCGCGCAACCGGGCCGCGAAATCGGTCGGGCTCTCGGAGGCCCTCGCCGTCGTCGCCCCTTGGAGTTCCACGTCCCCCACGCGGCGGAGGGTCAGGGTCTTCAGCGCGGCGTCGTCGCCGATGAACCCGCTCACCGTCTCGTCGGCGGGATTGGTGAGGATCGCCTCCGGGGTGTCGAACTGCAGCACCGACGATCCGGGGCCGAGCACCGCGATCCGGTCCCCGAGCTTGACCGCCTCCGAGAAGTCGTGGGTGACGAAGACGATGGTCTTGCGCAGTTCGTCCTGCAGTCGCACGAGCTCGTCCTGCAGTGACGCGCGTGTGATGGGGTCGACCGCGCCGAACGGCTCGTCCATGAGCAGCACCGGCGGGTCCGCGGCCAGCGCCCGGGCCACGCCGACGCGCTGCTGCTGACCACCGGAGAGCTGCGCGGGGTAGCGGTCGCGGTAGTCCGACGGGTCCAGGCCGACCAGTTCCAGCATCTGGTCCACCCTCTCGGCGATGCGCGACTTTTTCCACTTGAGCAGCCGCGGCACGGTGGCGACGTTCTGCGCGACCGTCATGTGCGGGAACAGTCCGGAGGCCTGGATGGCGTAACCGATGCTGCGGCGCAGGGTGTCGGCGTCGAGGGTCCGGTTGTCCTCGCCGTCGATCGTGATCGTGCCGGAGGTGGGCTCGATGAGGCGGTTGATCATCCGCATCGTGGTGGTCTTGCCGCAGCCGGACGGGCCCACGAACACGGTGGTCCGCCCGGCGGGCAGTTCGAGCGAGACGTGGTCCACCGCCGGGCGCTCCTGACCGGGGTAGACCTTGGTGACGTCGTCCAACACGATCGGCACGCCGGATACGGGTTCTGAGGTGCTCACTGGTTCCCCCTGATGGTGAGACGTCCGAGCAGGACGAGGAGCGCGTCGAGGACGAGCGCGAGGACGACGATGAGCACGGTCGCGGTGAGCGCCATCGGCAGCGCGGTGGGCGTGCCGACCCGGGACAGGGCCGCGAAGATGAGGTTGCCCAGCCCCGGGCCCTTGGCGTACGCGGCGATGGCGAGGATGCCCATCGACATCTGGGTGGAGATGCGGATCCCGGCGAGGATGGACGGCCACGCCAGCGGGATCTCGACCCGGCCCAGCACCCCGATCCGGCTCATCCCCACCCCTCGGGCGGCGTCGACGGTCGCCGCGGGCACGGCGTCCAGGCCGACGATGGTGTTGCGCAGGATCGGCAGCACCGCGTAGATCACCAGTGCGGTCATGGTGGGCAGGACGCCCAGGCCGAGGACCGGGATGAGCAGGCCGAGCAGCGCGAACGACGGGACGGTCAGGGCGGTGGTGGCCAGGCCGGTGGCGATCGCGGACCCCGACCGACTGCGGTAGACGGCCACCCCGAGCGCGACCGAGAGCAGCGTCGCGATGAGCACGGCCTGCACGGTGGCGCTGATGTGCTGCCACGAGTCCGTCGCGAGCTGGAAGCGGCGGGTGGAGATGAAGTCCATCAGGGCGGTCATCGCATCTCGGCTCCATCCGTGGGTGGTGCGTTCCGTGTTCGGGTGCGCCCACGGTAGCCGTATCGGCGGGCGTAGAGGGCGCACATGCGCCGATCCGTCGGGACGGTGGCGGGGCGTGGTGCACCATGGGGGCATGACGTCACGGCCCGCACGCCCCCTGGACCACGACCTGACCGAGCGCCTCGACGAGCTCCTCGCCGCCAGTGGCCGCATCGCTCGCCGGCACTTCCACGGTGACCTCGAGTCGTTGGCCGCCGCGGACAAGAACGGCGTGGCAGGCGACGGCGGGAACGGCGACGGCCGGGCCGGGAACGGCGCGACGGACGGGCGCTACGACCCGGTGACCGAGGCCGACCGCGCGATCGAGGCGCTGCTGCGGGCGGGGATCTCGAACGTCTACCCGGGCGACCGGATCGTGGGGGAGGAGAACGGCGAGACCGGGCCGGCCGGCGCCGCCCGGACCTGGTACCTGGACCCGATCGACGGCACCAAGGCGTTCATGACGGGCATGGCCGGGTGGGGCACGCTCGTCGGTGTGGTGGAGGACGGCCGCGCCGTGGCCGGGTGGATGGACCAGCCGGTCCTGGGCGAGACCTTCGCGGCGGTGCACGGCCGCGCCACCGTGCGGCGCCGCTCCGACGGTCCGGGCGCGATCGACCTGCGCGCGTCGGGGTGCACGGAGCTGTCCGAGGCGATCATGTACACCACCCACCCGTCGATGTTCGGTGACGACGGCGAGGTGCGCAGCCGCTACGACGAGCTCGGCCGCCGGGTCCGCCTGCAGCGCTTCGGCGGGGACTGCTACGCCTACTGCATGCTCGCCGCGGGGCGTGTCGATCTGGTCGTGGAGGCCGACCTGAACTCGTACGACATCGTGGCGCTGATCCCGATCATCGAGGCCGCGGGCGGCGTGATCACCGACCCGGACGGCCGCCAGCCGCTCGAGGGCGGCACGGTCGTGGCGGCCGCGACCCCGGAGTTGGCCGAGCAGGCGTGGGCGGTGCTGGGCACGGACCTGGGGTGACCGAGCCGCTCTTCGGCGTCGACCGCGAGCCCACCATCCTGGGCCCCGGTGCGGTGCACGTGCCCGACTGGCTGAGCCGCGAGCAGCAGGAGTTCCTCCTCCGGGCGTGCGTGGACTGGGCCGCGGTGCGCGTGCCGCGCTCGATCGTGCTGCCGGGCGGGGGCCGGATGTCGGTGCGCACGTTCAGCCTGGGACGCCACTGGGTGCCGTACCGGTACGACGACGACGAGGTGGTCCCGCCGGTCCCGGACTGGCTGGTGCGGGCGGCGCGGAACGGGCTCGCGGCGGCAGCGGCGGTGGAGCCGGCGGTCACGGGCTCGGCCGGCCGGACCCCCGACCCCGTCCCCGCCTACACCCCGGACACCGCCCTGGTGAACCTCTACGGCCGTGGATCCACGATGGGCCTGCACCAGGACCGCGACGAGGCGAGCATGGCACCCGTCGTCTCGCTGAGCCTGGGTGATGCGTGCACGTTCCGCTTCGGGACCCCGGAGCATCGCGGGCGCCCGTACACCGACGTGCGCCTGGAGTCCGGCGACCTGGTGGTGTTCGGCGGGCCGTCGCGGATGGCCTTTCACGGCGTCCCGAAGGTCTTCGACGGCACCGCCCCGGCGTGGTGCCGCGAGGTGCTGGGCGCGGAGCCGGGGAGGGTCAACATCACGCTGCGGGAAACCCGGCCGCCTACGCTGGGCGGATGACGTCAGGGCAGAACCCGTCCGCCAGCCGGAGCCGGATCATTCTCGTGGTGGCGCTCGTCGCCGTCCTGGCGGTGGTCGCCGCGGTCGTGACGGTGGTCGTCTCGTCGGCGACGTACTCCCCGGGGGTGCGCACCCTGTCCCCGAAGATCCAGGTGGCGGCGGGTTCCGATCACGTGGATCCCTACGCAGGCCTGGTGATCCGCGTCCCCGAGGGGTGGCGCGCGGAGTCGGGGGAGCTGGTCTTCGGCAGTACCGTCATGAGTCCGGTCGCGGCTGCCGATGATCCGAGCCGCTCGGACGGCGTCGTGTTGGTGGGGCAGCTCACCGAGGACCTGTTCGACCCGGAGAACCCGGACGACCAGCTCGCGGCGCTCGCACTGGCCAACGGGATGGGTCAGTTCCTGCTCCCCGTCCCGGGGCGGCCGGTCGAGGAGCGGATCGAACCGCTCTCCACGCGCGTCGGCGACGGCTGGTCGGTGTCGTTCCGGGTGCTCCCCACGGTCCCGCAGGACATCATCGGCCCGGAGGGCGCGCTGGTGTACTCGGCGGTCGTCGGCGAGGGCGCGCAGCGCTTCTGGCTGACCTACGTCAGTCGTCCGGGCGACGGCACCATGGCGTCGCCGCACGCGGAGTGGGCGGACGAGATCGTCGAGCGCCTGCGGCTGGCGGAGGGCTCGATCTGACCCCGGGTCCGACCCCGGCTCAGGGCCGCATGCGCCGGAAGCCCACCACCGGGTTCCCGTCCGCGAGTCCCTCACGCGACGCGCACACGGCCTCGACCTGCGCGCGCGCCTGGTCCCGCACCGGCGTTTCCGGGTCGAGCACCGACAGGTACTCGGAGTGCTCGGCCAGCGCGTCGACGGCCGGCTCGACGAAACCCTTCACGTCGACGTAGTGCGTCATCTCGGGCGAGGACTCGAACCACATCTGCGGACGCCCCTCCGCGGCGTCCACCCCGACCGCGGCCACCAGGTCGTCGTACGCGGCCCCCACGGCCGCTCCGAACTCCATGTGATCGCTCTGGTTGGGCATCCCCGGCCCGAACTCCTCACCGGAGTACAGGGAGATGACGACGTCCGGGCGATGGCGGCGGATCGCGTCGGCCACCGCGTCGCGCAGCTCGGCGTTGTTGACGATCCGGCTGTCCGGGAAACCGAGGAACTCCACCTCGTCCACTCCGACGATCGCCGAGGACCTCCGCTGCTCCTCCTCGCGGATCGGCCCCGCGATCGCCGGTGCCATCCCCTCGATGCCGGCCTCGCCGCTGGAGGCCAGGACGTAGACGATGCTGCGGCCCTCGGCCGTCCACCGCGCCACCGCGGCGGACATCCCGTACTCGGGGTCGTCGGGGTGCGCGACCAGGACCAGCCCCCGGGTCCAGTCGGTGGGGAACGCCTCGGGCACGGAATGGTCCGAGGATGCCGGGGTGGTGGCCTTCTCGGGCTGGGCTGCGTTCTCTGGCCGGTCCGGGGAATCGTTCATGCCCCGAGTATGGCCCTCCTCGGTGCTCGCGTGCCCGCCGTCGCCGGAACGGGCACACGTAAACTTGCCGCGAACCTCATCGTCGTCGTCGTCCCCTCATGGAGGCCCCCAGTGTCCGCACTCTTCCCCGACTACCGCCCCACCTGGGAGACCGACGACCACCGGCTGCTCCGAGAGCACGCCCGCGCGTTCTTCGCCAAGGAGATGACGCCCAACCAGGAGAAGTGGTCCACACAGAAGCACGTGGACCGCGAGACCTGGCTGCGCACCGGCGAGGCCGGCCTCATCTGCCTCGACGTGCCCGAGGAGTTCGGCGGCCAGGGCGGCGACCCGGGCATGGAGTACCTCGTCACCGAGGAGCTCGTCCACTCCGGGGACACCGCCTTCGGCATGGGCGTCGGCTCCACCATCACCCCCCACTACGTGGCGAACTACGCCACGGAGGAGCAGAAGCGCGAATGGCTGCCGAAGATCTGCTCGGGTGAGTGGATCTCCGCCATCGCCATGACCGAGCCCGGCGCCGGGTCCGACCTGCAGGGCGTGCGCACCACCGCCAAGCGGGACGGCGACCACTACGTCATCAACGGCTCCAAGACCTTCATCTCCAACGGTGGCTCCGCCGACTTCGTGGTGGTGGTGGCCAAGACCGACCTCGACGCCGGCCACAAGGGCATGGCCCTGTTCGCCGTCGAGGCCTCGACGCCGGGCTTCGAGCGTGGCCGCGTGCTGGAGAAGATGGGCCGCCACGGCGCGGACACCGCCGAGCTGTTCTTCAACGACATGCGCGTGCCCGCCGCCAACCTCCTCGGTGGCGAGGAGGGGCAGGGCTTCTACCAGCTCATGAACCAGCTCCCGCGCGAGCGCCTGGCGATCGCCGTGGACGCGCTGGCCATGGCCGAGGCCGCCGTCATCGAGACGCTCGAGTACGTCCGCGAGCGGCAGGCGTTCGGCAAGCCGATCCTGGATTTCCAGAACACCCGCTTCGAGCTGGCGCACTGTAAGACCCAGGTCATGGCCACCCGCACGTTCGTCGACCACTGCATCTCCCGGGAGATCGACGGCGAGCTCGACGCCGTCACCGCGTCGATGGCCAAGCTCCAGGCGACCGACATGCTCGACGACGTGGTCGACCGCTGCCTCCAGCTGTTCGGCGGCTACGGCTACATGATGGAGTACCCCATCGCGCAGAAGTTCGCCGGTGCCCGCGTCATGCGGATCTACGGCGGCACGAACGAGATCATGAAGGAGGTCATCGGCCGGGCGCTGTGATCCACCGCGACGTCGTGGTGATCGGCGGGGGCCAGGCGGGCCTCGCGGCCGGTTTCTACCTCCGCCGCGCCGGCGCGGACTTCGAAATCCTCGACGCCTCGAACGAGCCCGGCGGCGCGTGGCCGCACACGTGGCCGTCCCTGCGGTTGTTCTCGCCCGCCGACTTCTCGTCCCTGCCGGGCCGCCGCATGCCCCGCACCGACGACGGCGCCAATCCCGACGCGGCCCACGTCGTGGACTACCTGCGCGGGTACGAGGAGTA
Organism: Dietzia sp. Alg238-R159; assembly: GCF_900537145.1. NCBI lineage: Bacteria > Bacillati > Actinomycetota > Actinomycetes > Mycobacteriales > Dietziaceae > Dietzia > Dietzia sp. Alg238-R159. Next base: position 174,031 of record NZ_UNRI01000003.1, read on the forward strand.
CTACGACCTCCCCGTGCGGCGCGGGGTGACGGTGGTCGCCGTGGAGCCGCCGGGAGCGGTGCGAGAGGGCGGCTACGCCACCAACGGCAACGACGACCACGACGACAACCACGACGACGACCATGACGACGACGAGGTGTTTCTCATCCGGGCCGCTGACGGTCGCTCGTGGCGCGCGCGGGCGGTCATCAGTGCGACCGGTACCTATCGACGCCCCTTCGTCCCCACCTATCCGGGCGCCGCCGACTTCCGTGGCCGGCAGCTGCACAGCGCCGCCTATCGGGGCCCGTCGGACCTCGAGGGCAGGCGCGTCGTGGTGGTCGGTGGCGCGAACTCGGGCGCCCAGATCGCCGCTGACCTCGCCCGGCCACTCGCCGACTCCGGCGGGTCGCTGACCTGGTGCACAACCGGCCCACCCCGCTACCTGCCCGACGATGTCGACGGCCGCGAACTCTTCCGCGTCGCCAACGCGGCCATCCGGGGCGTGGGGGAGTCCGGCGGCGGCATTGCGGAGCTGGGCGACATCGTCGTGGTGCCGCCGGTCCGCGCGGCCCGTGACGCCGGCCTCCTGGAGGCGACGCCGATGTTCGAGCAGTTCACCGCGGCCGGCGTGGAGTGGTCGGACGGTCGACGCGAGCCGGTCGACGCGGTGATCTGGTGTACGGGGTTCCGGCCGGCGTTGGGTCACTTACGGGGGTTGCTGCCGCGTCGCGACGGACGAGTCGTCACGAGTGGCGTCGAGGTGCCGGGCGTCCCGGGACTGTTCCTGCTCGGCTACGGCGACTGGTGCGGCGCGGCGTCGGCGACCCTCATCGGGGTGGGGCAGTGGGCGAAGGCGGCGGTGGCCGCGTCGCTGGCGTGAGCACGACGGCCCCGCGTGTTCTCGGCTGGGGCTACTTGGTGACGTGAGGCCCTTGCCTGTTCGAATGTGTGTACGTATCATAGAACACAGATTCGATACCAGGTAGGCGGCGCACGGTCGGGGGGTGGGGCACATGGGCGGTAACGCAGACCGCGCGGCCGGTGGCCCCTCCTCGTCTGGTGGCGGCGCCGGTTCCGCGGCGCCCTCTTCGTTGTCGGGGTTGCGGGCGGCGGCGCGGGAGGGGTGGATGGGCGAGAATCGCGCGGCGGCGCGCCGGTTCGTGGCCTGTTACGAGTTGTTTGTCGAATGCCAGCGTCGGGAGGAGTCCGGGGCGGGCGGCGGTGAGTGTCGGCCCGGTCATGCGGTACTCGATCCGATCGATGTCGCGGCCGGGTACGTGGTGTCGGCGATGGCGATCTCGACGGGCCGGGCCGAACGGATGATCACCTTCGCCCTCGATCTGCACCTGCGGTATCCGGCGATCCTGTCCGCGATGGCGCAGGGGCGGCTGGATCTACAGGCTGCGAATATCCTGGCCTCGCAGATGGCCACCGTCCACGTCGATGTGCTCGAGGCGGTGCAGCGGCAGGTCGTCGAGGAGTATCTCGCCGCGATCGAGGGCGGGGTGCGCCTTGGTGAGAAAGCCATCCGCGGCAACGTCGATGCGATCATCGCCCGCTACGACGCCAACGGCATCCGCCTGCGCCGCCAGGAAGCCGCCCGCACCCGCGGGGTGCGGTTCCACAAGGGCGTCGACGGCATGTCGAGTGTGTCGGCGATCCTGGCCACCGAGGAAGCAGCCGTCCTGGCCGAGGCCCTCGACCAACGCGTGAAAGACCACAAGTACGCCGACGCCCAAGCCGCCGCCAACACCCAAGCCGACACCGCCAACCCCGGCGCCGGCGGCTCTGGCGAGGTCGAGGACTACTCGATCGCCGAGCGTCGCGCCGACGCCCTGATGTCCCTGGTGTGCGGCGACGCCGCCCCGGCTGGCACCCCGGCCCGCCCCGGCCGGTCGGGCGCGCCGGGTGCCGGGGTGGCGTTGCGGCCGAAGGTCACCGTCATCGCCACCGGCAACACCGCCCGCGACGACGGCGGCGCCCGGGTGGAGTTCACCCGCACCGGCCAGGCCGCCCTACAGGCCCTGCTCGACATGCTCGCCACCAGCGACGGAGCCACCTTCGAACCCATCGACCCGCGCATCGGCGCCGCCGACGACGCCCGCACCGCCCTGCAGTACCGGCCCAGCGCCGAACTCGCGCGCCGGATCCGGCTACGGGACGGCACCTGCCGCCACCCCGGCTGTGCGATCCCGGCCGAGGCCTGTGATCTGGATCATGTGGTGCCGTTCGATCACGCCGACCCCCAGCGGGGCGGGCACACCATCGAGGCCAACCTGGCCGCAATGTGCCGGCGTCATCACCGGTTCAAGACCTTCTCCGACTGGATCTACGACCTGCACCCCGACGGCACCCTGATTGTGCGCGCCCCGGACGGCTCGACCATGCTCACCCGACCCTCCGGCCCACTGGCCGAGTACCGGCGGGAACAGGCCCGCGCCGAGACCGAGGCGTGGACCCGGCAACAACGCCGCAGCCCCGGGCCCACCGGTGACGAGCAGGCCGACGCGGAGCCGACGTTCTGGTCGCGCCGCGCCGCGCGCCACCGCACCGAACGCCGCAACGCCGAACGCGCCCGCACCTTTGACCCCACCCCACCCGCGCCCGGCACGGGCACGGGCGCCTCCAGCTCCAGCACCGGCGCGGCCACCGACACCACGCCCGAGAAAGCCACCCCCGCCAGCGCCACCCCCGAGAGCGCCAGCCGCTGGTGGGCCCGCAACAAACCCCACCACAGCGACATCGAAAAAGGCATCCGCGCCCTACTCCACGAACGCCTCGACGAACTCATCGACCCACCACCGTTCTAGGTGGGTAGGTGGCTAGGTGGGCGCGGGCCAGTGAGGCGTGGATCAGTAGCCGGTGTAGCGCTCCGGCTCCTCGCCGAAGGTGAATCCGCGGCCGGAGATCTTCTCGGGCGTGATCTCGACGAAGTTGTACTTCAGGGTCGGGATCCAGGGCTTGAGCCCGAGCTCCTCCGCGCGGTTGATCTCCGCGAAGCTGTCGAGCCGTCGCGCCGTCCCACGCACGACGATCGACCAGGCGTCGTCGCCCTCGATGTGGTCGACTTGGAACACGACGTCCGGATGGACCGTGATCCCGGCGAGCTTGGAGCCCTCCGCGGTGCGGAAGAAGAGCTTGCCCTCCGGGGAGAGCGCGTAGTTGACGGGGAAGATGTCGGCACGGCCCTCGGAGACGGTGACCAGGCGTCCCAGGGAGACCGTGCCCAGAAGCTGCAGACTTCGCGCCTCGTCGAATTCGGTGATCGGGTTGGCGTCCATGTCCTGATTCTCTCACCGCAGGGCCGGCGCCGGAACCGTTGTCGGAGACTGCGCCGTGACCGACCTCACTCCCCGGCGGCCACCTGCACACTCATCGTGTTTTCAGGTAACGAATTGGGGAAGGGTGATGCAACAACGTGGGGACGTCACTACGGTGGACACCGACTATGAACCCAGGAGAACGAGTAGTACCCCGTAACCCTGATTCGTCCGACGCGCTGTTCCGTGTGCCCACCGCGGCCGACGGAACCCGCATGTGGGAGATCGCCCGAGACAGCGGCGTTCTCGACCTCAACTCCTCCTATGCCTACGTGCTGTGGGGGGCGGAGTTCTCGGAGAGCTCCGTGGTGGTGGAGGTCGAGGGCCGGGTCGTCGGATTCGTCACCGGATTCATCCGCCCCTCGGAGCCGGACACGATCTTCGTGTGGCAGGTCGGCGTCGACGCCGACCAGCGCGGCAAGGGACTGGCGGCGCGACTGCTGCACAGCCTCATGGACCGGCTGGCCGAGCGCGGCGTGGTGCGCCTGCGCACCACCATCAGCCCGGACAACGAGGCGTCCCAGCGCACCTTCGGTGCCGTCGCGCGAGACCGCGGGATGACGCTGTCCGACGAGGACTACCTGAGCTCCGAACTCCTCGGCGAAGGTCACGAGCAAGAAGACCTGTACACGATTTCCTAGACGAGGGCGCGCGGGCCGCCCGGCCCGCCACCGTCGCCCGCCTCTTCACAAATGGAGTGATCTGAAGACCATGACCGAGTCCACGCACGACACCAGCACCAATACGGACATCTTCTCCGACCGCGAGTCGGAGGTCCGTAGCTACTCGCGCAACTGGCCGGTGGTATTCGACACCGCCAAGGGCACCACGCTCACGACCGTCGACGGAGACGAGTACCTCGACTTCTTCGGCGGTGCCGGCGCACTGAACTACGGCCACAACGACGACGACATGAAGAGCGCGCTGTTGGAGTACATCCAGCGCGACGGCGTCACCCACTCGCTCGACAAGTACACCGTCGCCAAGCGCGCGTTCCTGGAGACCTTCTCCTCGAAGATCCTCGAGCCGCGCGGGCTGGACTACAAGGTGATGTTCCCCGGGCCGACCGGCACCAACGCCGTGGAGTCGGCACTCAAGCTGGCCCGTAAGGTCACCGGCCGCGAGGCCATCATCAACTTCACGAACTCTTTCCACGGCATGACCCTCGGATCGCTGTCGGTGACCGGCAACTCGATGAAGCGCGCCGGTGCCGGCATCCCGCTGGTCCACGCCACGCCGATGCCGTACGACAACTACTTCGGTGGCGTCACCGAGGACTTCCAGTGGATGGAGCGCGTCCTCGTCGACTCCGGCTCGGGCATGAACCGCCCGGCGGCCGTGATCGTCGAGTGCGTCCAGGGCGAGGGAGGCATCAACGCTGCGCGCGCCGAGTGGCTGAAGGCCCTCGACGAGCTGTGCAAGCGCCACGACATCCTGCTGATCGTCGACGACGTCCAGATGGGCTGCGGTCGCACCGGCGAGTTCTTCTCGTTCGAGTTCGCGGGCATCAAGCCGGACATCGTCTGCCTGTCCAAGTCGATCGGTGGCTACGGCCTGCCACTGGCGGTCACCCTGTTCAACCGCGAGCTCGACGAGTGGACCCCGGGCGAGCACAACGGCACCTTCCGCGGCAACAACATGGCATTCATCACCGCCGACGTGGCGCTGCGCAAGTACTGGTCCGACGACACCCTCCAGAACCGCACCCTCGAGAACGGTCGCATCCTGCGCGAGCGCTTCTCCCCGCTGGTCTACAAGTACGAGGGAAAGCTCGAACTCCGCGGCCGCGGCATGGCGTTCGGTATCGCCTTCCTCGAGAAGCCGGAGCTGGCCGGAGAGGTCATGGCCCGGTGCTTCGACAAGAAGATGCTGGTCGAGACCGCCGGCCCGAGCGACGAGGTCGTCAAGTTCCTCGCCCCGCTCACCCTGACCGACGACGAGCGTGATCGCGGCATCGAGATCTGCTACGAGGCCGTCGACCACGTCCTCGCCCAGCAGTACCTCTGAGCGCCCAGACCACACACCCTCGACCCACGACCTCGCCGAGGAGGCCCCGCATGATCGTTCGTACCACCGCAGAGATCACCGACACCGACCGCCACATCAAGGGTAACAACGGCAACTGGGAGTCCAAGCGCATCGTCCTGGCCGACGACCGCGTCGGGTTCTCGTTCCACGAGACCACCATCGCGGCCGGCACGACCAACGACTTCCACTACGCCAACCACATCGAGGCCGTGTGGCTGACCCGTGGCAAGGGCACCCTGCGTGACCTGACCAACGACAAGGAGTACCCGCTCGAGGCGGGCTCCATGTACCTGCTCGACGGCAACGAGAAGCACCAGGTCATCGTGGAGGAGGAGATGCAGATGCTCTGCGTCTTCAACCCCCCGGTCGTCGGCGACGAGAACCACGACGAGAACGGCATCTACCCGCTCCTGCGTCTGCAGGACGACGGCTCGGTCGTTCGCGAGAAGTAGACTCCGGGTCGCTTCCGGGCCCTCCCCGGTCGATTTCGTCCAGTGCGGACGAAACCGGCCGGGGATTCTCGCGTTCTGGGGCAGTATCTGTACCCGTGCCCATCTTTGACACCCGTCCAGTCGCCATCATCGGGGCCGGGCCCTCCGGCCTGGCCGCAGCCCGCAACCTCGACCGTCAGGGCGTCGCCTGGGTGGGCTTCGACCTCGCCGGAGACGTCGGCGGGCTGTGGAACATCGACTCCCCGCGAAGCACGGTCTACTCCTCGGCCCACCTCATCTCCTCCGCCCGCACCACGGAGTTCGCCGAGTTCCCCATGCCGGCCGACACCCCCGACTACCCGGACCACCGCCGGTTGCTGGCCTACTTCGCGACTTCGCCGACCACTTCGGCCTACGCGAACGGTTCCGCTTCGGCACCGAGGTGGTCCGCGCGGAACCGGTGAGTGACGCGCGCGACTCCGGGTGGCGACTCCACGTGCGCGCGGTGGGTGGGGGCGGCGGTGGGACCGACGACGACGAGGTGGGCCCCGGGCCCGAGGCTGACGCCGGGGAGTTCTCGGCGCTGGTGATCGCGAACGGCACCCTCTCTGAGCCCAAGATCCCGGAGTTCGCGGGCCGGTTCAGTGGCGAGGTCCGCCACACCAGCCGCTACAAGTACCCGCGGGAGCTGGCCGGGAAGCGCGTCCTCGTGGTGGGCGGCGGCAACAGTGGCTGCGACATCGCGGTCGACGCCGTCCACCACGCCGCGTCGGTCGACATCAGCCTGCGGCGCGGCTACCACTTCGTGCCCAAGTACCTCTTCGGCCGACCCGCCGACACCCTCGGGTCCGGCGGCCGCCCCCTGCCCCCGCGGATCAAGCAGTTCATCGACTCACGCGTACTCAAGGCCTTCACCGGCGACCCGACCCGGTTCGGCTTCCCGGAGCCCGACCACAAGATCTACGAGTCCCACCCCGTGGTGAACTCGTTGATCCTGCAGCACGTGGGGCACGGCGACATCGGGGTCCGCGCGGACATCGACCGGTTCGACGGGCGAACCGTGCACTTCGTCGACGGGACCTCCGGCGAGTACGACCTGGTCATGCTCGCCACCGGCTACGTGCTGGACTACCCGTTCATCGACCGCCGCCACCTCGACTGGGCCGAGAGCGCCGCCGCGCCGGACCTGAACCTCAACATCTTCCCGTCGGCCCGCGACGACCTCGCCGTACTCGGCATGCTCGAGGCCTCCGGCATCAGCTGGCAGGGCCGCTACGAACAGGCCGACCTCGTCGCCCGCTATCTCGCGGCACGCCGTGAGGACTCACCGGCCGGGCGTGCGGCCCTCGCCGTCGTCGACTCCTCCCGGCGCGGCCCCCGCCCGGACCTCACGGGCGGCTACCACTACCTCGGGCTGGACCGGATGGCCTACTACGTCAACAAGAGCGCCTACCGCGGCGCCGTGACCGGGCTGGTCGCGCGCATGGAAGCGGCGGGTTCGGACGCCGCGCAGACACCGGGGGCCGGCTCGTGAACGTCGACGACATCCGGATCGCGTTCGACTCCGGGTCCCTCACCACGCTGAAGATCGTCCTGGGGCTGATCCTGTTCGGCATCGCCATGGACACGCGGCTCTCCGACTTCCGGCTGGCGCTGCGCAAGCCCAGGGCGTTCGCGGTGGCCGTGGCAGCACAGTTCGCGCTGCTGCCCGCGCTGACGTTCCTGCTGACGCTGCTGCTCGGCGTGCAGGGGTCGGTCGCGCTCGGCATGATCCTCGTGGCGTGCTGCCCGCCCGGCAACGTCTCCAACATCCTCACGCACCGGGCGCGCGGCGACGTGGCCCCGTGGGACATGCTCAGCGAGGTGCTGCTGGTCATCGCGCTGCCGTTCGCGCTCGGGCTGACCGTGTCGCACCTGCTGCCGCAGGTCGCGGCGCGCACCCACCGCGTGGTGGGGGTCCTGTCGTTCGTGGCGCTGGGCGGGATCATCGTGATCGCGGTCGCCAACAGCTGGGCGCTGTTCGTGGCCTACATCGGGGTGGTGGCGGTGGCGGTGTTCCTCCACGACGCACTCGCCCTGGGCCTCGGGTACGGCATCGCGCGCGGGTTCCGGCTCGACGTCCCCGCCCGCAAGGCCATGACGTTCGAGGTGGGCATCCGCAACGCCGGACTGGGACTGCTGTTCGTGTTCAGCTTCTTCGACGGACTCGGTGGGATGGCCCTGGTCGCCGCGTGGTGGGGTGTGTGGGACATCATAGCCGGGTTGGTCGTCGCCGTGGTGTGGGCGCGGCACAGCACGACGAACGCCGAGAACAGGAAGGTCACGGCATGAAGGTTCTGGTCACCGGCGGCAGCGGGTTCCTCGGCAGAGGGGTGGTGGCCGGACTCGCGGCGGCCGGGCACGAGGTCACGAGCGGCGACCTGCTGGTGCCGGACGGCCCGGGCGACGCCGGGGTGCGGCACGTGCGCCTCGACGTGACCGCCGCCGCCGTCTCCGCCGCCGTGGCGGGCCATCACGCCGTCGTCCACCTGGCCTCGATCGTCGACCCCGACGGGATGGGGCGCCACGCCGCTTACCGGGTGGATGTCGACGGCTCCCGCCACGTCCTCGACGCCTGTGTAGAACACGGGGTCGGGCGGCTCGTCGTGTCCTCGTCGGGCGCGGCCTACGGCTACCACGCGGACAATCCGGTGCCCATCACCGAGGGTCACCCGGTCCGCGGCACCAGCGCCTTCGCGTACAGCCACCACAAGGCGCTCGTCGAACACCTGCTCGCCGACGCCCGCCGGGAGCACCCGGAGCTGGAGCAGGTCGTGTTGCGCATCGGCACGATCCTGGGCGACGCCGTGGACAACCAGATCACCGCCCTGTTCCACCGGCGGCGGCTGCTGGCCGTGCGGGGGTCGGACTCGCCGTTCGTGTTCATCTGGGACACCGATCTGGTGGCGATCGTCGTGCGCGCGGTGGGTGACGGGCCGCCCGGCACGTTCAACGTGGCCGGCACCGGCACGCTGACCATCCACCAGATCGCGGCGCGGCTCGGCAAGCGCACCCTCGCGATCCCCGAGCCGGTGCTCAAGGCGGTCCTCGCCGTGGGAAGCGCACTGCGGGTCAGCCGCTACGGGCCCGAGCAGACCGGCTTCCTGCGTTACCGCCCGGTGCTGGACAACACGCGTCTACGGACGGTCTTCGGCTACACGCCTGAGCTGACCAGCGCCGAGGCGTTCGATTGCTGGCTCGCGGGCCATCCCGACGCACGGGCGTGACGCCCCGCGCGGGGCGGCCGGCAGGGCAGAATGTCCGGGTGTCGACCATCGTGTTCCTCCACGCCCATCCCGACGACGAGACGTCCCAGACCGCGGGGATGATGGCGCTCGCCTCCCGCGCCGGGCACCGGGTGGTGACGGTGTTCGCCACCGACGGCGATCACGGTGAGCGCCCCGAGCACCTCGGACCCGACGGCGACCTGGTGGAGCACCGGCGAGGGGAGGCCCGTGCGGCGGCGGCGGTGCTGGGCGTGGCCCGGATCGACTGGCTGGGGTACCGGGATTCGGGGATGACCGGGTGGGAGCAGAACGATCACCCGCTGAGCCTCCACAGCGCCGACGTCGACGAGGCCGCCGCGCGGGTGGCGCGGATCTGCGACCGCGAGGACGCCGACGTCCTGGTGGGCTATGACCACCACGGGAACTACGGGCACCCCGACCACATCGCGGTCCACCGGATCGCCCGGCGCGCGGCGGAGGTGGCCGCGCGACGTCCCCGCCTGATGGAGGCCACGACCAACCGGGACGCCCAGGTGGAGATGCTCGACAGCCCCGCCGCGGCCGAGTTCATGCAGGCTCTCGCGGCCGGCGGGATGGACCTCGACGCGGATCGGATCCGGCAGGCGATCCTCATCGGCGACGACGGGCAACCGATCGGGGTCGCGGAGTCGGAGATCGCGTGGGCGATCGACCTGCCGTCGGACGTGATCGACCTCAAGCGGCGCGCGATGCAGTGCCACGCCAGTCAGACCAGCGACATCGGCATGATGCTGGCGTTCCCGCCGGACATCTACGCCGCGGCCTTCGGCACGGAGTACCTCATCGAGCCCGACGCGAGTGGGTCCGGAACGGACGTGCCGATGCGGCGCGGGTGGCCGTTCGGCTAGCTCAGGGCAGGTCGAGCGCGCGGACCCAGTCGCCGTGGCCGTGCGCCGTGGCCAGGGGGCGTCCGTTGACGGCGACGACGAAGATGCCCTTGTGTCGACGGAGCGACCCCGGGACCTGCTCGGCGACGTCGGGCAGGAGGGTCACACCCTCGACCGAGATCCACACACAGTCCAGCTCGGTGACCCGGCGGACGAACTCGGCGCGGGCCGGCGGCTCGAGGTAGCCGAGCACCGCGGTGTGGAACACCACCGGTGTCGATCCCGCGGGACACGCGGCGACGGAGGCCTCCAGCTCCTCGACCAGGTCGCCGGCGATGATCTGCGGCGGGTCGGCGGCCGCGATGTCGAGCGCGGCGTCCAGGCGGGGCACGCGCTCGGCCTGCTGTCCGGGCCAGACCAGGCTGCGTAGCCAGTCGCGGGAATCCGGGTCGGCTGGATCGATGGGGGAGAGGTCGACGCCGCCCCGGTGGACGACCTCCGGCAACGCGCGGGGCAGCGGGACGCCGCCGCGCAGGTCGCAGTCCAGGACCGGGGGCGCCGCGGGAGAGTCGACGATTGCGGGCGTCAGCTCGCGGGTGACGCCGCCGTCGAGCGTGTACCGGTAGGCGTAGCGGTCCGGGTAGAGGCACAGGCCGGCGGAGGCGCCCATCTCCACCAGCGAGAGCGGTCCGGGCAGCAGGGACAGGAACGGCAGGAGCACCGCGCAGCGCTTGGCCTCGTTGGTCTGCGTGGAGTGCGTGAGCGCGATCTGTTCGATCCCCGGCCAGTGTTCGTGGACGAAGTCGCGGAAGGCCGGGTAGTCCTCGGTCTCGGGCGCACCGGCGTGACGGGCGGCGGCGAAGAACAGTGCCGGCTGACGCTTGATCCGGGGCAGCGAGGCGATGAGGTCGCTGGTGTCGGGGTCGTCCGCGAGGCCCCGGGCCCAGGAGAGGTACACCGGGGTGCGTCCGCGGACCTCGAACTCGGCGAAGTCGGAGTAGCGGGCGGGGACGTCGTCGACGTGCGCGGAGTCCATGGTGCCCAGCGTCGCACACCCCTTGTCGGGAGGAGGGCTGGCCTGGCCACATCCCACCCGGTATGTTGGTGATGCATCAATAACCTCACGCCGATCTCTGGAGGCCCTCATGGCTGCCGACACCGACTTCACGCCCGCCAGGAACGCCTCGACCGACGGTGAGTTCGTCCGCGACGCCACCTACATCAACGATCGCGTGGTGGCGGACGTACCGGCCGGGTCGGAACCGGTGGGGGACAGGGTGGGCGAGATGCGGTGGCCGGTGGAGCCCGGCCGGTATCGACTCATGGCCGCCCGCGCCTGCCCGTGGGCCAGTCGCACCATCATCGTGCGCAGACTCATGGGGCTCGAGGGCGTCATCTCGATGGGCCTCGCGGGCCCCACGCACGACGTCAACTCCTGGGTCTTCGACCTCGACCCGGACGAGCGCGACCCGGAGACCGGCCTGCACCGCCTGCAGGAGGCCTACTTCAACCGGATCCCCGACTACCCGCGCGGCATCACGGTCCCCGCGCTGGTCGATCTGCCCACCAAGTCGGTGGTGACCAACGCCTATCAGAAGCTCAACTTCGATCTCCTCTCCGAGTGGACGGCCTTCCACCGCGAGGGTGCCCCGGACCTGTACCCGGCCGAGCACCGGGACGAGATCGACGAGCTGGACTCGTGGATCTACCCCACCGTGAACAACGGCGTGTACCGCTGCGGATTCGCGGCGGACCAGGACGCCTACGAGCAGGCCTACGACGAGCTGTGGGAATCGCTGGACCGGCTCGAGGAGCGGCTGTCCACGCGCCGCTACCTCGTCGGCGACACGATCACCGTCGCGGACATCCGGTTGTTCACCACACTGGTCCGCTTCGACGCGGTCTACCACGGCCATTTCAAGGCCAACCGCAACAAGATCTCCGAGATGCCCGCGCTGTGGGGCTACCTGCGGGACCTGTTCCAGACCCCCGGTTTCGGTGACACCTGCGACTTCCCGCAGATCAAGGAGCACTACTACGACGTCCACCGGGACGTGAACCCCACCGGTGTGGTCCCCAAGGGGCCGGACCTGTCCGGTCTGCTCACCCCGCACCACCGCGAGGAACTGGGCGGTCGACCGTTCGGCGACGGCACCGCACCCGGGCCCATCGAGGACCCGGCGGAACGCATCGCGGAAGGCCACGGCGCGGCCTGAGAGGGCGGTGAACGCCTAGACTCATCGCCTGTGACCCCAGCCCTCCCCGAACCCGGCCGCTACCGTCGTGGCGCCCGACAGTTCCTCATGTTCGGGATCGTGGGTGGCTCCGGCATGGTCGTGAACATGATCGTCACGGTCCTGATGAACAAGGCCAACGGCGGGACACAGAACGCCCAGGACATCCTCTTCCCGCTCGGGGGGACGGAGTTCAACTTCCGGTTCACCACGCTGGTGTGGATCGTGGCCTTCCTCGTGGCGAACGTCTACAACTTCCTGCTCAACCGGCACTGGACGTTCGGCAAGGGGCACAAGGCGCCGCCCTGGCAGGAGTTCTGGCCGTTCCTTGTGGTGGGGTCGGTGGCGGCGGCCGCGGGTATCTTCATCAAGCTCGCGTTCACCAACCCCACCAGCCCGTTCTACCTACCGGAGCCGCTGTTCCACGAGGACGCCGGGATCAACTCCCGTGAGTACTGGAGTCAGCTGCTGACGATCCTCATCACGATGCCGATCAACTTCATCGTCAACAAGCTCTGGACGTTCCGGGCGGTGCGCAACCGTCATCACGCGCGTTCCACCACGGATGCGTCGGACGCGGCCGACGCGGTGGTCTAGGCCCCGCCGTGGAGTCCTCGCCGCTGGTCCTGTGGTTCGACCTGATGGGTGTGTTCTTCTTCGCCCTGTCCGGGAACCTGCTGGCGGCGCGGAAGGACATCGACATCACCGGTGGCCTCGTGCTGGGGCTTCTCGCCGGTCTCGGTGGCGGCATCATCCGTGACGTCCTGCTGGGGGTCACCCCGCTCGCGCTGTCGGAGCCGATCTACCTGGTCGCGCCCGTGGTCGCGGCGGCGGTCGTGTACCTGCTCGGTTCGCTCATCCACCGCGTGCAGACCCTGATCGTCGCGTTCGACGCCGCGGGCCTAGGGCTGTTCTGCACCTTCGGCACCGCGCGGGCGCTGGATCACGGGATGCCGGTCGCGTCGGCGCTGCTGCTCGGGGTGGTCACGGCGGTGGGCGGCGGGTTGCTGCGGGACGTGGTCGCCAACGAGATCCCCGCGGTGTTCAGCGGCTCCAACCTGTATGTCATCCCGGCGGCGACCGGTGCCGCCCTGACGGCCCTCGCCGTGGCCACCGACACCTGGGGGCCGATCGCCGCGACCGTGTTGTCCTTCCTCGTGTTCGCGTTCCGCATGGTCGCGTGGTGGCGACAGTGGCGTGTCCCGGCACCGGTGCGGAGCTGGACCGTGCGGGACCTCGACGTGCTGCGGCGCCGCGAGCGGTCGGTGTTCGGCCGCCCGCGCCGGGAGGGGAGCTCCGCCGGCGAGCGGGACGACGGCGAGCGGGACGACGGCGAGCGGGACGACAACGAGGGCCGCGACCGCGACGACGACGCTGATCCCGACGGCCTCCGAGACTTCCGGCCGGGCCGACGTCGGTAGGGTTGTCCGGTGCAGTACTACCTCAGCCTGCTGGGTTTCGCGGCGATCGATTCGCTCAACCTCCTGGCCTTCGCCGTCATCGCGGGCCTGTGGCTGACCTCTGCCGGACGCGGGGTCGCGTTCGCGCCGCGGGCCGCACGGTTCACCGGCGGCGCGTTCTGCGGCATCGTGCTGCTCTCGCTGATCTCGGTGTGGGTGATCGGCAACAACCAGGAGTTCGTCCGCAGCCTGTTCTACAACCTGTGGGCGATGGTCGCGCTCGGCGTGGTCGGCCTCGTCATCACGGTCATGGGGTTGCGGCAGCCCGCCGAGGCCAAGGAGGAGAGCGTCGAGGCGCCGCTGACGCAGAACATCCTGCAGAAGTTCGGGATCATGGCCACGGGTGTCGCCCTGGGCGTCATCCAGTCCGGGACGTCGGCGCCGTTCGCCGCGGGGATGGTGCTCATCTCCTTCGCCGAGACCCCGTGGTGGTCCAAGCTGCTGCAGATCCTGTTTTTCGCGATCATCGCGATCCTGCCCAGTGCCGGGTTGATCGTCGCCCTGGCGCGGGTCCGGTCGGGCGGGATCACCGCGGCCACCCGCCGGATCGACCGGTTCCTGTCGTACGGCCGCGTGGCCGGGCGCGTGCTCACCCTCGTGGTGGGTGTGGCGCTGCTGGTCCTGGCTCTGGTGCGGATCGTCCAGCTCACGGGCGTGCTGTCGTAGCGCGGTCCTAGGGTGGCGGGCGACCGCCACACGGGTGGTCCGATGAACCCGGGAGACCTCATGCAGACCCAGACCCAGGCACAGTCCCACGCACAGTCCCAGACCCAGGACGACGACTCCGCCGCCGCCCCGACCCCCGCCGATGCCGCGAACCCCACTGCCCCGACCGCCGGCACGGTGCTCTGCGAGGACGGGCTGAGGCGACCTCCCTGGGCGGCGCGGGACCCCCTGCTGCGGGAGTATTACGACACCGAGTGGGGCGTGCCCGTCCGGGACGAGGCCGGACTGTTCGAGCGGCTGGTCCTCGAGGGATTCCAGTCCGGGCTCAGCTGGGTGACGATCCTGCGCAAGCGCCCGGCCTTCCGGGAGGCGTTCGCGGGGTTCTCCCCGGACGCCGTCGCCGCCTTCACCGAGGACGACGTGGCCCGGCTCATGGCCGACGAGCGGATCGTGCGCAACCGCCGGAAGATCGACGCCGCCATCGCCAATGCGCGTGCCGTGGTAGCCCTGCGGTCCGAGGGTGGGCTCGGGGAGCTGATCTGGTCGTACCGGCCGGAGACCACCCCGCAGCCGCGGACCGCGGACGAGGTACCCAGCCGCTCGCCGGAATCGGAGGCGCTCGCCAAGGAGCTCAAACGACGCGGATTCAGCTTCGTGGGACCGGTGACCGTCTTCGCGCTGATGGAGGCCATCGGGGTGGTCGACACCCACCTGGTGGATTCGCACCGTCGCGGATCCTCGGGCGTGTGGACCGGGGGCGCGACGACTCTGGAGGGCGCGGGCTGACCGGTCAGCCGGGTGGCCCCGGCAATGCGGGCAGTCCGGCGCGGGCGGGGAGGTCGGGGATCGGTGCGGACAGTGCGGCGGCGCCCTCGACCTGCCCGGTGGCGGGGCCGCCCACGCAGCCGGGGATCCCGCGCAGTGCCGCCATGCGCATCAGGGAGCGGTCGAGGGCCTGTCTGCTCAGGGCGCCATTGGCCAGTGCCTGTTCGACGGCGTCCAACGCCTCGCCGATCCCGGCCGTGGTGATCCACAGCGGGGAGTCCGCGCCGGCGATGAGCGACTCGGCGACCGCCCGGGGCAGCGGGAAGGCGTCGGTGACCGCGCGCATGCCGGACAGGTCGTCGGTGAAGATCGGTCCGTCGAACTGTTGCGCCCCGTAACCGTGGCCCTCCCGCAGGAGTCGGTACGCCGCCGGTGAGAGCGAGGCCGGACGGTCCACCCCGGTCAGTCCGGGCACCTGCTGGTGGCCCAGCATCATGCCGGCGCCGGGGGTCCCGGCGAGTTCGGCGAACGGGTGCAGGTCGTGGGGCACGAGCTGGTCCAGGGGTGGCACGGTCACCGACTGGTGGTGGCTGTCGCCGGAGGAGCGGCCGTGGCCGGGGAAGTGTTTGAAGACCGGGGCCACACCGGCGTCCTGCAGTCCGGTCGCGAACGCGCGGGCATAGCGCACCACGCGGGCCGGATCGGGGGAGAAGGAGCGGTCCCCGATCACGGCGCCGTCCGGTTGCGCGGACACGTCGACCGAGGGGGCGAAGTCGACGGTCACGCCCATCCCGCGCAGGAACTCGCCGCGCGCGCGGGCCGCCGACCGGACCTGCTCCGGACTCATGGTGGCCGCCATGACCCGGGCGGACGGCAGCGGGCCGGCGTAGGGGGCGATGCGGGACACGCGGCCGCCCTCCTCGTCGATCGCGACCAGCAGCGGGAGGGGAGAGTCCTGCTGGAGACGGGCGAGCGCGTCGCCCGAGACCACCTCGCCGACGACGCCGCCACCGAGGAAGATCCCCCCGATCTTGTGTTGCTCGACCGCCTGCCGGGCGTCTGCCATCGAACTCACGCCGACGGTGAACAGTTGCGCGATCCGCTCCCGCTGGCTCAGTGAATCCAGGGGCGACTCGCACGGCGGTGCAGGTGGCGGCGCCGGTGGCGCGGGCGGCGCAGCGCCAGCCGCTGTCGCTGCCGGGGTGGCCGCAGCGCTGACGGGGGCCGGGTCCACGGGTTCGTCGTCCGAGCACCCGCTCATCGCCAGTCCGGTGATGAGGACGGCGGCCATCACGCGGAGCCGGCGGGTGAGGGACACGCCTCCCAATGTATCCGGACCGGCGGGCGAGCCGACTACGCGCGGGGCCCGCGTGCCGCGTTCATCTGCCGTCCACGCGGGTTTGTCATGGTGGGGCGGTGACATCGAGTCTCGACCGCAGACTGGGCCTGTCCGACGCCGTCATGGTGGGCCTCGGAGCGATGGTCGGGGCCGGCGTGTTCGTGGCCTTCGCGCCCGCCGCGGCCCGCGCCGGCTCGCTGGTGTGGGTCTCGCTCGCGGTGGCCGCGGTGGTGGCCGTGTGCAACGCGTTGTCGTCGGCCCGGCTGGCGGCGCAGTTCCCCTCGGCGGGAGGGACGTACGTCTACGGGCGCGAACTCCTCGGGCCGCTGCCGGGGTTCCTCGCCGGCTGGGGTTTCGTGGTGGGCAAGACCGCGTCCTGCGCGGCGATGGCCCTCACCGTCGGCCTGTACATCTGGCCCGGGCACGCCGACCTCGTCGCAGCCGCGGCGGTGCTCGCGCTGACGATCCTGTCGGTGCTCGGCGTGCAGCGCACGGCCACCGCGTCGAAGGTTCTGGTCGGAATCGTGCTGGCGGTTCTGGCGGTGTTCGTCGCGATGGCGTGGGTCACGGGGCCCGTGAGTGCCGGCCCGGTGGCGCCACCGCCCGCCGTCGACGGTGAGGCGTGGCCCGCCCGGGTCCTCGGGGTCCTCGGGGGCGCGGGGTTCTGCTTCTTCGCCTTCGCCGGATACGCCCGCATCGCCACCCTCTCCGAGGAGGTGCGTGACCCCGCCCGCACGATCCCCCGCGCGGTCGTCGTGGCGATCACCGTGGTCATCGGGGTCTACGCGGCGGTGCTGGCCGCCACGGTGCACGTGCTCGGGGTGGGGGGAGTGGCCGCGAGCGCCGCGCCGGTGCTCGACGCGGCCGCGCAGATCGGCGGTGCGGGAGGCGGTGGCGCAGGAGACGGTGGCGCAGGAGACGGTGGCGGGGTGCTCGCGTCGGTGGTCCGGGTCGCCGCCGGGATCGCGGCCCTCGGGGCGTTGCTCGGCGGGGTGCTCGGCGTATCCCGAACGGCGATGGCGATGGCTCGCGACCGGCACCTGCCCGCGCCGCTCGCGGCCGTGCACCCCACCACGCGGACGCCGTACGTCGCCGAGCTCTGCGTGGGCGTGCTGGTGGCCGCGATCGTGCTGGTCGCGGACGTCCGTCAGGCGATCGGGTTCTCCTCCTTCGCGGTGCTGATCTACTACCTCGTGGCGAACACCGCCGCACTGCGCCTCGATCGGCGACGCCGGCGACTGCCGGCCTGGGTGCCGGTGCTGGGTGCGATCGGGTGCGTGGTGGTCGCCGGGAGTCTGCCCTGGCAGTCGGTGATCGGGGGCGTCGTCGTCTTCGTCGTCGGCGGCGCGGTCTATGCGGTGACCCGACGCCGGGCGGTGCCGCCAGGCGTAGCGTCGGGGGCATGACCCACGACGACACCCGCCACGTCCGGCCCCGTCTCCTGCCGTCCCACCTGCGGCGTCCCGTGATCGGTGCGCCGATGGCGGGCGGACCCACGACACCGGAACTCATCGCCGCGGTCGGCGAGGCGGGCGGGCTCGCGATGATCGGTTCGGGGTACCTCGACGCCGCCGGCCTCCGCGCGGAGATCGCGCGTGTGCGTGAACTGACGGACGCGCCGTTCGGGGTGAACGTCTTCCTCGTGGACCGCGACGACTCCGACGCAGCCCTGTCGGCGGCGGGTGGACCGGACGCGGTGGCGGGGTACGCGGCGGCGATCGGGCCGGTCGCACGACGGCTGGGGGTCACGCTCCCGGAGGAGCCGGAGTTCACCGACTTCGACCAGGACGCCAGCCTCGCGGCGCTGGTGGCCGACCCGGTCCCGGTGGTCTCCTTCACCTTCGGGATCCCGGATCCCGGCATGGTCCGGGCTCTGCAGGAGTCGGGGTCGGCCGTGGTCGTCACGGTGGCCGGGGTCGCCGACGCACGCCGGGCGGTCGAGGCGGGGGCGGACTGGCTGTCGGTGCAGAGTGCCGAGGCCGGAGGCCACCGTTCCACCACGACGGTGGGGGAGGAGCCCGACGGCATCACCACAGTGGCGCTGGTGCGGGCGGTGCGTGAGGCGCTGCCGGAGACGCAGTTCGTCGCCGCCGGCGGGATCAGCACGCCGGAGGACGTGGTCGCCGTGCTCGACGCCGGGGCGGACGGTGTGCAGCTGGGCACCGTCCTGCTGCGCACCCCGGAGGCCGGCACGAGCGACCTGCACAGGAGCGCGCTGGCCGACCCCGGGTTCACCGAGTCCCGGCCGACCCGCTGCTACACCGGCCGCTACGCCCGGGCGCTCGTCAACGGTTTCGTGGAAGAGTTCGATGCGGCCGCGCCCCCGGCGTACCCGCATCTGCACCTGCTCACCGGGGCCATGCGCAAGGCCGCCGCGCAGGCCGGGGACTCCGAGGTGCCGCCGCTGTGGGCGGGGTCGCGCTGGCGGGCGGCCGACGCCTACGCCGATCGGCCGGCGTCGGAGGTCGTCGCGGACCTGTGGGACCGGGCGGTGGCGCTGCGGGGCTGATCGGCGCCCGGCCGGGTGCGGGTCACCCGGCCCGCCGCTCGGCCTCGGCGGCGATGTCCGCCAGGTCCTGCTCCATCGTCCTGCGGGTCGACTTCTCCGCGAACCGGCCCATCACGGACATCACGACCCGGGAGACCGCGGGGGCGTGAGCGGTGTGTGCACCGAACCGCATCCGAAGGGTCGAACCGCCGTCGGCGTCCGGGGTGATCGTGAAGACGGTCTTGTACTCGGTGCCGCCGCTCTCGGCGACGATGGTGGTGGAGTGTGGCGGCTCGACGGCCAGCACCATCATCTCCTCGGTCGCCTTCATGCCGAACATCTTGCGCGTCTCACGCCAGCGCAGACCGGGCTGGTACGGGCCGGAGGTGAGGATCTCGACCGCCAGCACGCCACTGAGCGTGCGGTGCGCCTCGGGGATGTCGGTGAGCTCGGCCCACACGGTGTCGGGGCCGGCGGCGACGTGGCGGGTCAGGTCGAGTTCCATGGCTCCACGGTACCGGCGCGTGTGGACGAAACGGGTCGCGACAGAACGGGTTGCGGAAATGCGGAAACCGGCCCCCGCCGGAGCGGGGGCCGGTCTCACTGTGCGCTCGGGCCGACCGCAGCCGGGCCCGGGCGAGGCGCCGTCAGGCGCGTCGGCTCAGTTGGTCAGCGAGCCGGTGGCCTGCGCGACGAAGCCACCGATGGTGGTGAGCACCTCGGCGATGATGCCTGCGCCGGCGTCGACGACGTCGGAGCCGGTGTTAACGGCGTCGGAGCCGGTGGCGAGGCCGGGGAGGAAAGTCTCGATGGAACCCATGATGTGGTCCTTTCGTCGGGGGATGCGACGCCTGGTGCGTCGATCGGTGTGCGTGGTTCCCGGCGAGCTCGGGGCTCATCGGGAACTCACCTTCGGACGCTACGTAGAGCTGCAGCGGGATTCACCCGGTTCAGTGCCAATCGCGGGCGGTCCACGGGGAATGTCTTTTACTTACGCTGGCCGGCCCGGGTTCGCGGTTTAATGTGATCTACGCCACATTCAGCCCTGAAAGGCGTGCTGCGCCTTTCCGGAAAAGCCCGGAGGCGGGAGAAGAAGGGGCTGGTAAATGCACAACGCCGGCATCCTCGAAAGAGAATGCCGGCGTTGAAAGTGACTAGGACCTCGTGGGTCCAGCGTCACTCAGCTCAGAGCGCGCCCACGACGTTGCCGAGCGAGCCGGTGACGGTGCCGTAGACACCGTCGGCGGCGGCGGAGCCGGTGCTGACGAAGCCCTCGGCGGCGTCGGAGCCGGTGCCGATCAGGCTGTTGAAGAAGTTGAGGAAACCGGTGAAGATGCTCTCGATCATGAGAGACCCCTTTCGTCTGTGGGCGGCGCGAGGGTGCGCTGCTCTCGTGGTGCAGTCCTGCTTTCGGACTCGTGATGTACATCCCGAATCCGCTGGAGGACGTTACGCAGCACCCGCGGAATTACTACCTCCGGGGAGGTTTTCGCCCGGTGTTCCGGTCGCACACTTTCTTATCAATGCAGATAAGGGGGCTCCCCATTTTTCTCGTGTTAGTTGGGTCACATTACTGAAATACCTCGGGCTTCAGCAGGCGCCCCGGCCCGACACGGGCGGTCGCATACCGCCGGCGGACCCCGGCGGGGGAGAATGGTCACCATGACTCCGCCGAACGCCACCGTCGCCGCCCGGACGATCCCGCTCCCGCCGGGCTTTCGCGCCCACTCGGGTGCCGCGGGACTGCGTGAGCGCGGGGATGACGTCTTCGTCGTCGTCAACGACGGTCCCTCCCCGGCCTCGTCGGCAGTGTTCACCCGGTCCCTCTTCGCCGGACCGTCGGTCGTGCTCAGCCGCGCCAATGCTGCGAGCGGTCGGGCGCGCGGCGTGGTGGTCGTGGCCAAGAACGCCAACGTCGCCACCGGCGAACAGGGCATGGCCGACGCGCGCGAGGTGCTCGATCACGCGGCCGCCGCCGTGGGGGCGGCGCCGGAGGAGATGCTCATCGCCTCCACCGGCGTCATCGGCCGGCGGTACCCGATGGACCTCCTGCGCACGCACCTCGACGGCCTGGCCGGTGCCGGGTTCGATGCCGACGCGGTCGCGCTGGCCACCGCGATGATGACCACGGACACCCATCCCAAGACGGCGCGGGTGGAGGTGACGACGACGACGGGCGGCACCGCCGAGATCGTGGGCATCGCCAAGGGCGTCGGAATGGTCGAACCGGACATGGCCACGATGATCGCGGTGCTGTTCACCGATGCCGCGGTGGAGCCGGGGGTGCTGGACTCCGCGTTCAGGGCCGCGGTGGACGAGACCTTCAACTGCCTGTCCGTCGACACCGACACCTCGACCTCGGACACCGCGATCGCCCTGGCCAGCGGCGCGGGCGACCCTGTCGGCGAGGTCGAACTGCGTGCGGCGTTCGAGGCGATCTGCCTCGACCTGACCCGCCAGCTCGCGCGCGACGGCGAGGGCGCCACCAAACTCCTCACGGTCGAGGTCACGGGCGCGCGGGACCGGGCCCAGGCCAAGCGGGTGGCCAAGGCGATCCTCAACTCCCCGCTGGTCAAGACCGCCGTCCACGGCGCCGACCCCAACTGGGGACGGGTCGCCATGGCGATCGGCAAGTGCCACGACGACACGGACATCGACCCCGAGCGGGTGCGCATCGTCTTTGGCGACCTCGAGACCTACCCCGCCTTCCCCGGCGAGGCCGAGCTCGCGCGGCTCACTGAGATCATGCGGGCCGAGGAGGTCACCATCGCCGTCGACCTGGGTGTGGAGAGCGGCGCCGGCGTGGCCGACGGGGCCTGCACCGTCTACGGCTGCGACCTGAGTCGCGAATACATCTCGATCAACGCTGATTACACGACTTGAGCCGGCTGCACGACGGGAGCGCGGTGGAGGACCTCGAGGCGATCCGGGCGGTCTTCGCCCGGCGCCTGTACGTCATGGACACCAAACAGTGGGACGCCTACGGACCGTGCCACACCGAGGATGTGGTCAGCGAGTCGTGGGCGGCGAGCGGCGGCGCTGCCGAGGTGCGCGGGCGCGAGGCGCTCACCGCCGCGATCCGCGACACCCTCGACGGTCCGAACCCGGTGACGAGCGTCCATCACGGGCACACGCCGCTGCTGGAGCTGACGGGCCCGGACCCGACCACCGGTGAGCCCACGGCCACCGGCATCTGGGCGATGGAGGACCGGTTGTGGTGGTCGGTCGACGGCCGTGAACGGCGGCTCCACGGCTGGGGGCACTACCACGAGCGGTACCGGAAGGTGGACGGCCAGTGGCTGATCGCCTACCGGCGGCTCGAACGGATCCGCGTGGACACCGGCTGGAGCTAACCCGCCGGGTTGGGGCTGCGGCGGGCCATGGCCAGCAGCGTGTCGCGGGTGTCGTGCCACACGGTGCCGCTGATGTCGCCCCACGGGTCGTGCCCGCCGGGGACCAGCGAGACCCGGGCCGGGTCGCCGGCGCGGCGGGCCGCCCGGACATACGACTCGGACTGCTCGGGCAGGACCACCTTGTCGTCGCGGCCGTGGACGCACACCACCGGAATCCCGGCGGGAAGATGCGTGGCCGGGGACGCGTCGACGTAGCGCTGGCGGCGATCGTCCGGGCGGCCACCGAGGAGCCTGTGGACGTACCGGTCGCCCGTGCGCTCGGCCATGAGCAGGTCCGACACCCCGGCCAGGGAGACGCAGCCGGTGACCGGCACGACCGGCCGGGACCCGGGCAGCGAGGACGGCAACCGCGCCCGCCCCGCGACCCACAGCGCGAGATGACCGCCGGAGGAGTGCCCGGCCACCACCACCCGGCGTAGATCCAACCGACCGTCGAGCTGCGCGGACACCTCGGCGAGGTGGTCGACGGCATCGCAGACGTCCGCCACGGTGGTGGGCCAGCCGCCGCCGGAGTCCACCCGCCGGTACTCGACGTTCCACACCGCCACGTCGAAGGACGCCAGGTCGCGTGCATGGTTCTCCATGTACGCCAGGCCGAGCGAGTCCTTCCACCCCCCGCCGTGGACCAGCACCACCACCGGCAACGCCGGGTTCGCGGAGTCGGGTAGGTACAGGTCGCCGAACGTCTGGCCGTCGGTGTCGCCCGGATCGGCGTAGTAGTGGCGGCGGGGCTCGGTCACCGGGACGGCTCCCTCGGGCGGCACGTACGGGCGCGGCCCCACCGAGTCCGCATCCTGGCCGGAACCGGACCCCTCGTCGTCGTCACCCGCCCCGATCATCGACGTCAGGGCCCACCCCGCCGCCCCGCCGAGGCCGGCCGAGAGGCCGATCAACAGCGAGCGGCGGGACAGGTCGGGCCGGGCGCGGCGCGACGTTCGGCGGCTGGGCATGCGACTACTGGGCATGCGGCGGCTGGACCTCCTGGTAGGGGGCGCCGGCCGGGTCGGGCGGGGGGACTCAGACGGTGCCGGCGACGACGTCGTTCTCCGCGCCATCGTAGAACGGGACGTACCCGTTCTCCTTGGACAACACGTAGAGCGGGTCATCGAACTTCGAGGTGTCGAACGCCTGATCACGTAATTCGTTCTTGCGGCTCTTGTAGGTCGAGGTCTGCTCGAGTTCCTTGGACAGCCGGACGAACAGGGGCACCGCGTACGAGGGCAGCGAGTCGCGCAGGTGCTTCGCCATCGCCGCACCGTCGAAGTCGGACTTGTCGTGCAGACGCACCGCCGCCATTCCCGCCTTGCCGTCGGCGTCCGGGACGGCCACGCCGTAGACCACGGCCTGGTCCACCTCGGGAAGGGAGCTGACCGCGGCCTCGACCTCGGTGGTGGCCACGTTCTCGCCCTTCCAGCGGAAGGTGTCGCCCAGGCGGTCGACGAAGGACGCGTGCTTGAGTCCCTGGTCGAGCATGAGGTCGCCCGAGACGAACCAGGCGTCACCGTCGCTGAAGGCGTCGCGGACGATCTTCTTCTCCGTGGCCTCGGCGTCGGTGTAGCCGTCGAAGGGCTGGGAGTCGGAGATCCCGCTGATCAGCAGGCCGGTCTTGCCCTTGCCGACCTTCGTCAGACGGCCGTCGTCGCCCCGGCGGGGCTCACCCGTCTCGGGGTCGTAGTCGACGATCGCGAAGTCCATGGGGCAGTAGCCGGTGGTCCGTGGGACGTTGAAGGCGTTGACGAACGCGATGTTGCACTCGCTGGCCGCGTAGAACTCGCAGATTCGACTGATCCCGAACCGCTCCTGGAACTCGTGCCAGATCTCCGGGCGCAGGCCGTTGCCGGTCACGACGCGGATGGAGTGGTCGCGGTCGCCCGGGCCGGGATCCTGGTTGAGCAGGTACCGGCAGATCTCGCCGATGTAGATGGCCGCGGTCGCGCCGGCCGCGCGGGCCTGGTCCCAGAACTTCGACGCCGAGAAGTGCTCCTCGATCGCCATGCAGGCACCCGCGGCGAGCACGCAGCCGAGGCCCACCGTGAGGGCGTTGTTGTGGTACATCGGCAGCGGACAGAGCAGGACATCGTCCTTGCGCAGGCGCACGCCCGACAGGCCGAACCCGGCCATCGCCTTGTTCCAGCGGTAATGGGACATCGTCGAGGCCTTGGGCAGGCCCGTCGTGCCCGAGGTGAAGACGTAGTAGGCGGTCTCGTCCCCCACGGTGTCGTCGGCTTCCGGCGGGTTGGTGTCACCCACGTCGTCGCCCAGTGCGTCGAGCTCGTCCTCCAGCCAGGTCAGGTCGGACAGCTCCTCCGGGCGGTGGTTCGCGCGGAACTCGCGGAAGGGCAGGTCGATCGGGGAGCTGACGGCGACGAGCTCGCCGACCCAGTTCTCCCGGGGGACGGACTGGACGGCCTCGGCGCACTCGGCGCCGACGAGCACGACCTTGGACTCGATGATCTTCTGCGAATGGTCGAGGACCTCGCCGCGCTGGTGGTGGTTGAGCAGGCCCACCGACGCGCCGACCTTGACCGCACCCAGGATCGCGAGCATGACCTCGGTGCGGTTGACCATGCAGATGCCGACGGTGTCGCCCCGCTGGACCCCGCGCGCCCTGAGCACCTCGGCGACGCGGTTGGCCCGCCGGTTGGCCTCCCCGTAGGTGATCTCGGTGCCGAGGAACTTCAGGAAGGGGGCGTCGGGCCGGTCGGCCGCGAGCTTCTGGAAGCGGCGGCCGATGGACACCTTGTGGCTGCTGCGCGAGGTGCGGACGATGCGGAGACCGTTGAGGACGGACGGCAGGTCGGCGACCAGGGAGGGCAGGCCCTTGGCGAGGTCGGCCGGGCTGAGGGTCCGGGCGGCCTCGGACCGGCGGGCGGTGGCGGTGGACGTGTCGGTCACGGCTTCTCCTCTGTGGCGGTGGTGAGTGACTTCGCTGGGTCGCCCGCGAGGCCACGCCAGGCGAGCTCGACGACGACCCCGGCGGCCACCGACGTGGGGATCGAGCGGTGCGCGACGCGGTCGGCGACCGCCTCGCCCGCCCCGACGAGGGCGGTCGCGACGACCTCGAGCACCTCGCGGCTGCGCTCGTCGACGGAGTTCTGCGCGAGGAGGTCGGTGGTCAGATCCACCAGGACCGACCGGGTCTTCTCGACCTCCTCACGGAACTGGGGTTCGGCGAATGCCTGACGGTAGACGACGTTCCACGAGTCCGTGTGCTGGTCGACGAACTCCAGGAACGCCTGGACGACGCCCTCGAGTCTCCGCCGTGGCCCGGCGCTGCCGGTCGCGGCGTCGGTGAGGTGGTCGATGAGCCGCCCGGACTCCCGGACCACGCACGCGGCGAACAGTTCCTCCTTGGAGCCGTAGTACAGGTACAGCATCGGCTTGGAGATGCTGGCGTGGCGGGCGATGGTGTCCATCGAGGCCGACCGGTAGCCGAGATCGGAGAACACGCTGATCGCGGAATCGAGCATCTGTTGCTCGCGGATCGCGCGTGGGATGCGTTTGGTCCCCGTCGTCACAGGTCTCCTCCCGGCGGGCGCTCTGCGGTGCGGTGTGGTGCGGTCTGGTGTGGCGCGGTGTCATGTGCCACACCCAACTTACCCGCCGGTAAGGACTTATGGGAGCCGCTCCACCGATCCGGCGGGCCGCGGGTGCTACTCTTCCGGCGTCGGTGTGCTCCACAGCACCCGCCGTGAGACATCGTCAGACATTGTCACGTGAACCGCAGGGAGAACCCGATGAGCTTCGGTACCGGAGCGCTCGCCAGCGCAGTCGGCGGAATCGTCCTCGGCGGCATCGTCGCCTTCGGGGTCAACACCGCCATGGCCGAGAACTCCATCCCCGAGGTCGCGCAGCCGCCGGCCGACCAGGCCCTGCTCGGCCAGGTCGAGTACGGCGCGCGCTGATCCCGCGCAGCCGTCAATCCCTCACGCCGGCGTAGGTGATCCGCGGGGCCCGATTCGGCGCCGGCGCGCGTGACGCGGTCGTCGCGTTCCTCGCTTTTCTCCTGCTGGCGTGCCTGCAGTCCCCGGGTCTGGTCGTCCCGGACACCAAGTACGACCTCGTCGTGGACCCCGGGCGCTTCCTCGCCCAGGCCACCCACCTGTGGACCGGGCTGTCCTTCTCCGGCCAGGTGCAGAACCAGGCGTACGGATACCTGTTCCCGCAGGGCCCGTTCTTCGCGGTCTTCGACCTGGTGGGGATGCCGGCCTGGCTGACCCAACGCCTGTGGTGGGCCGTCGTGCTGACCGTCGCCTTCGTCGGCGTGGTCCGCGTGGCCGCCGCACTGCGCATCGGCACCCGGCAGACCAGGGCCGTGGCCGGGGTCCTCTACGCGCTCGCGCCGCGCATGCTCGGCGACCTGGGCTCGATCTCGTCGGAGATCTGGCCGGTCGCCCTCGCGCCCTGGGTGCTGCTGCCGGTCATCCGGGTACTGCAGGGGCGGATGTCGCCGCGCCGGGGCGGGGCAGGTGCCGCGCTGGCGTTGGCACTGATGGGTGCGGTCAACGCCGTCGCCACCGCGGCCGCCTGCCTGCCCGCGGTGCTGTGGTGGGCCCTGCACCGTCCGGACCGCACCTGGGCGCGGCTCGCCGCGTGGTGGCTGCCGCTGTCTGCGGCGGTGTGCGTGTGGTGGGCGGTGCCGTTGGTGCTGCTCGGCCGGGTCTCGCCCCCGTTCCTCGACTACATCGAGTCGGCTCAGGTCACCACCCGGTGGTCCTCGGTGACCGAGGTGCTGCGTGGCGCCTCGACGTGGGTCCCGTTCGTGTCGACCGACCGGACCGCCGGCGCGGACCTCACGAGCGAGCCGGTGTTCGTCCTGGCCACCGGGGTGCTCGCCGCGGCCGGCGTCGTGGGGTTGCTGTGGCGCGGGATGCCCGCACGGGGCCGGCTGCTGGTGATCGGCGCCGTCGGCCTGGTGGCGATGGCGGCGCCGTGGGTCGGGCCCGCCGGTGGCGGCCTCGCCGAGACCCTGCGCGCCGTCCTCGACGGCCCGGGCGCCGCGCTGCGCAACGTCCACAAGTTCGAGCCGCTACTGCGGTTGCCGCTGGTACTGGGCGTCGCCCACCTGCTGTCCTGTCTGCTCGCGGGACTCGCCCGGGGCGGCGACGGGGCCGCCCCGGGCGAGACCCCCCGCGTCCGCGTGGTGGACGCGCTGGCGCACCCGGAGCGCCACCGGTCGGTGGCCGTGGCGATGGTGATCGTGCTGGCCGCGGGTGTGTCCGTGGCCCCGGCGTGGCTGGGCAGGCTCGCGCCGGTCGGCGCGCATGAGTCGCTGCCCGACCACTGGCCGGACGCGGCGCGGTGGCTGTCGGAGAACGCGCCGGTGGACCGGCCGGGTGCGGACAGCGAGGACGGGGAGGACGGGGAGGACGGGGAGGACGGGGAGTCCGACCCGGCCGGCACCACGCGTGCGCTCGTGGTCCCCGGCGCGTCGTTCGCCCGCCAGGTGTGGGGGGTCACCCGGGACGAACCCCTGCAGCCGTTGGCCCGGACGCCGTGGGCGGTCCGCGACTCCGTGCCGTTGCAGCCGGCCCCCGCGATCCGCGCCCTCGACGCCGTGCAGCAACGACTGGCCGACGGCCGCGCCGCGCCCGGGATGGCCGCCACACTGGCGTCGCTGGGCGTCGCTTTCCTCGTGGTGCGCAACGACCTGTCCGAGGACGCCGCCGCGCCGCGCCCGGCGCTGGTGCACCAGGCGATCGACGGCTCGCCCGGGTTGGTGAAGGTCGCCGAGTTCGGCGACCCCGTCGGGGGATCCCGGGTCGGTGACGACGGGGTTGGTGACGACGGGGTTGGTGACGACGGGGTTGGTGACGACGGGGCCAGGAACGACGACGAGGTGGTCGTGGTGCCCGATTCCGGGCTGCAGCCGGCCTATCCGGCGATCGAGATCTACCGGGTCGACTCACGACTGGGATCGGATGCGGCGCCGCCCGGACCGCCCCGCTCGGCGACCGCGCCGTACACGGTGGAACTCCGCGACCTCCAGGTCGTCGCCGGAGGGCCCGAATCACTGTCCCGGTTGGACGACCTGCTGGCGTCTCAGGACACCGTCGGCTCGCCGTCCCGGGTCACGCGCCTGCTCGAGGCCGACGCGCTCGCCGCCGGCGTCGACCCGGCGTCCGATCCGTTCCCGCGGCCGCGGCCGCTGAACTCCACCGGCCCGGTCTTGACGGACTCCCCGGCGGATCGCGAGACCGACTTCGGCCGGGTCGACCACAACTCCTCGGCCGTCCGGGCCGAGGGCGACCCCCGCCGCAGCCGCGGCACGGTCCCCGACTACCCGGCGACCGTCGCCGAGGACGACCCGGCTCTCACGCGGGCCCGATGGTGGGACGCCCGGGTCACGGTGTCGTCCTCGGCGGCCGACTCGGCCCAGACCGGACCGGTGCGGCCGGCGCACTCCGTCGCCGCCGCCGTCGACGGTGATCCCGACACCGCCTGGCGATCCGGCGGGTACGGGTCCGCGTTCGGTGAATGGATCGAGATCGACCTGCCCGAGCCCCTCGACCGCGGCGTCCTGACGCTGACCGTCCCGGACCCCGCCGCCGGACCGCCCGTCAGCAGACTGGAGGTGCGCACCGACACCGGAACCACGACGGTGTTCCCCGCGGTGGGCGAACAGACCTCCGTGCCACTGCCGCCCGGCCCCACCGGGCGGGTCCGGGTGACGGCCACGGGCTTCGCCGACGGCGGCCGCGGCACCTACCTCGAGGTCTCCGAGATCGGACTGACCGCCGGTGGCCAGGACATCCCACTGCTACGGACCATCGCCCTGCCCGGCCGGCCCGAGGACTCCCGCGCGCCGTCCGGCTGGCTGCTGCGCCAGGAACTGTCCGGCCGCTCGGACTGCGTCCACGCCGGCAGCCCGGTCGAGGGACTCGCCGGGGCCGAGGAGTCCACCGGCGCCGCCAGGTGCGCCCCCGGCCTGGCGATCGACCCCGAGGAACCGGGCCGCTTCGCCCGCCTGCTCGACGTCCCCGCCGCCACGACAGTGATCCCGCGACTGCTCGTGCGCCCACGTCCCGGCCCCGCCCTCGACGACGTCCTGCGCGGGGACCCGGCCACCCGCGCACGGCAGGTCCGCGCGACGGGCGAGTCGCTCGTGGACGACCCCGCGGGCAGGCCGTCGGCGGCCGTCGACGGCGACCGTTCCACCAGCTGGCACGCGCCGGACGTTCCCGCGCCGTCGCTCGCCCTGAGCCTGCCCGGTCGTCAACTCGTCGGCTCGCTCCGCCTCTGGGCACCCCGCTCCGCGGCCCCCGCCGCGCCCGAGGTCATCACCGTCGACACCGGGGTCCAACGCACCCGCGTCGACCTGGCCACGCTCACCCCGGAGGAGGACGGCTCCGTCGTCGTCGACGTCCCCGCCGACCACACCGATCGGATCACCGTCCGCGTCGACGACACCCGGGACGTGCGCGGTCCCACCGGCGCGCGGCTGCCCACCGGCATCGCCGAGGTGTGGGTACAGGACCCCACCGGCGCCCGCATCGGCGCGCTGCCCGCCGCCGACGACGAGCCCGTCACCCTGACCTGCCGGGACGGGCCGAAGCTGCACCTCGGCGACCGGGTCGTCGGCACGCGGATCACCGCCAGCCGACGGGCTCTGCTCGAGGGCCGCGCGGTCACGGCCGAGCTCTGCGACGACTCCGCCGTCCGGCTGGACGCGGGACCGCAGGAGGTCTCGGTGGACCCGGGTCAGGCGTTCTCCGTGGACACGGTGGGCCTCGTCGTCGTCGACCCGGGAACCGGGAGCCGCACGGGAGGCACCGGGGGCGGCCCCGCGCCGATCCTCGGCGGTGCCCCGCACCCCGCCCGGGCCGTCGCCACCGCGCTGTGGGACGACTCGCGGCGCGAACTGCGCGTGCCGTCCGCGCCGCGCGAACGCGTCCTGGTGATCCCCGAATCCGTCACGCCCGCGTGGCAGGCCCGGCTCGTCGCCGACGACGGCACCGACCTGGCCGACCCGCGTCCGGTCACCGTCGACGGGTGGAAGCAGGGCTGGGTGCTGCCCGCCACCACCACCGGCGCCACCCTCGTGCTCACCGTGCCGCTCGACGCGCCGTACCGCGCGGCGCTGCTCACCGGGCCGCTCGCGCTGCTGCTGGTCCTGCTGCTGTTCCTCGTCCGCGGTAGCCGTGACCGGGCGGGGGCCCGCGCCACGCCGTGGCGCGGGCGCGGACCGTTGACGGTCGCCGCGACCGCCGCGTTCGGGTTCGCGGTGGCCGGGCCGGTCGGGCTGGGGGTGACCGCCGGGCTGACCGTGGGTGCGCTGGTGGCGAGTCGGTACCTCGGAGCCGGGCGGGCCCGGCACCTGCTCGTCGTGGGGGCCGGGGCGGGGATCGTCGCCGGCGCCGCGGTGCTGTCCCGCGCCCCGTGGCCGGACCCGCTGGGCTACGCCGGTGACGGCTGGGGGCCTCAGGTCGCGACGGTGGCGGGGCTCGTCTGCGCCGGGCTGGCCGTCAGCTGGCCGTCAGCTGGCCGTCCGCGCGGCGCGCGCCGGGGTGCCAGCCAGCGTCCGGCCGGCACCTCGACCAGCGCGTAGCTGGCAGCCGCGACCACCGTCGAGACCACCGCGGTCACCAGCCAGATCCGCAGCATCTGTCCGGAGAACATGGGCACCGCCGCGATCTGGAACGCGAAGTGCAGGACCAGGACGTGCCACAGGAACACGCCGTACGACCACCGGCCCAGGGTTGTGAGGACGGTCGAGCCGAGAACGGCGAAGCGCAGCCCGCCGCCGTCCGCGGTGCTCGGGCCTGCGGGGGCGGTGGACGGCGCGCCGGCCGGGGCCAGCGCGGCCGGCGCGCCGGCCGGGGCGAGCGCGGCCGGGGCCAGGAGGCAGAACGCCACCACGGCGCCGAGCGCCGTGCGGAGCGCGAACTCGGGGCCCGACGGATGCACGAAGCCCTCGGTGAACCACTGCGGCACCGTGCTCACCAGCAACGCCGCGGCCGCGACCGCCCACCACCCCCACCGTGCGTGGCGGTGGCGGGCCAGCGTCGCCGCCCGTCCGGGCGGGGCGCAGGCGAGTTCGGCCAGGATCATCCCCGCCGCGAACCACGACGCGAACGCCGGCGGCAGGATCTGGTCGTTGAGCCGGTCGTGCAGTCCCAGCTCGTACCACGGCACGAGCGCCCATCCCAGGCTCGCCACCCCCGCGACCGCGATCGCCGGGATGCGCCACCGCGCCGCCCGCCCGCGCAGCCCCGCGAGCGCCCACCACAGCAACGGCAGCACCAGATAGAAGCTCATCTCCACGGACAGCGACCACGCGTGCGTGAGCCCCTCGACGAGGGAGTCCGGGACGTACACCTGGGTGAGCGTCAGGTTGGACGTCCATGTGCTGGCGGAGCTCCGTGTGTTCCGGGGGATGAGCAGGAACACCGCGGCCACCAGGACGAGATACGCGGGCATGATGCGGACGAGTCGGGAGCGCAGATAGTCGCGGGCGGGCCGGGCGGTCCCCGTGCCTCCCCGGCGTGCGTGCAGAGCGTGCGCGCGCCACAGCAGGAAGCCCGACAGAGCGAAGAACACGGCCACGGACAGGTCGAATCGGCCCCAGACGCGGTTGAGGAACGACCCCGTCGAGGCCCCGGTCTGGAACGCGACATGGGTGGTGAGAACGCCGAACGCGGCGACCGCACGGAGCCCCTCGAGCGCCGGCACGAAGCCCGTCGCCGAGGGCAGTGTCCCGACTCGGTGGTCGGGGGTGCCAAATGCGTTCTTCATCACTGTTAATCTTCTCCTGATGATGGTCCGGTCTGGCAGCCGACCCGGGGACGTTACCCGGGCGTGACCACGGACCGAGGGCGCGACTCCAGGAGGACAACCGATGGCACGACAGAGCAGTTCCGCGGGACGGAGGTCGTCAGTGCCCGCGCTGGTCCTCGTCGGGCTCGGCGCATTCTTGATCACTATCGCACTGGCGCTCGTGTTCTTCGTGGTGCCGGCGCAGAAGAAGACCCCGCTGGACATCAACTCGACAACCGTCACCGAGGTCGCGCCGGGGGCGGTCCTCGTGGGCAGGGCACTGGCGGGCAACGCGCCCACCGAGCTCAACGCGGACCGGCCCGAGTGCCGTCCCGAGGACGGGGCCGAGGCCGCGGCCGGGGACGAGGGAGAGGGCGACGCGCCCGAGGGTGAGGCGGTCGAGACCCAGGACGGCGCCGAGGCCGACGACTCCGAGGTGCAGTTCCCCGTCTCGTGCTTCATCGACAACGACATCCCCCTGTACTCGCAGCGTCGGGTGATGGCCGTCGAGCCGTCGGACGCCGACGTCATCACCCTGCAGGCTGCCCAGTCGCTGCTGCGCGAGGACATCGCGGGCGGCGACGAGGTCGAGGCGCTGATCAACGCCACAATCGACCGCATCACGCTGGACCGCGTCACGGCGCAGCCGGTCGACGAGGCCACCAGCACCCTGCAGGTCGTCGCGGGCGGCGCCGACGACACCGCCCCCACGGGTTTCGTCCGCGAAGGGCTGCAGTACAAGTTCCCGTTCGACACCGAGCAGCGGGCCTACGACTACTTCGACGCCAGCACCTTCACCACCAACCCGATCGAGTTCGTCGGCGAGACGTCCGTCGGTGGGATCGAGGCCTACGAGTTCACCCAGGAGCTCGGCCCGATCGACATGTGGTCCTCGATCCGCGACCACTTCGCCTCGATCTCCGACGGCTACGACCCCGCCGTCGAGTCGATCCTCGCCAGCTACCGCCGCGAGGGCATGACCGCCGGCCAGTGGGGCCTCGAGGGTGACCCCGACCGCCCGGTCGACATGCGACGCTTCTACACCAACACCCGCACGGTGTACGTGAACCCGGCCACCGGCCAGATCATCAACGGCAAGGAGGACATCTTCCAGTTCTTCGCCGAGGACCAGGCCGAGGCCGACGCCTTCTTCTCCGACAAGGCCCGCCTGGAGGAGGAGAAAGCCGAGCCGACCCGCACGGCCGTCCGCTTCCAGTCCGGATGGAACGACGAGACCCAGGAGAGCACTCTGGCCGCGGCGCAGGACAGCGCGGACACGCTCAACACGTTCGGTCGTATCGTCCCGGCGGTGCTGGGCATCCTCGGCCTGCTCTCGCTGATCGGTGGCATCGTGCTGGGCCTGCGCGGGAGCCGCGGCGGCACCGGCGGACGGACCACCCGGACCCGCGCCTGACCTGTCAGACCCCGCGGCCGCTCGCCCTATCCGGAGCGGGGGCCGCACCCGGAGCATCGACAAGAGCGTTCCGCACACATCACCCGAGTGGGAGTGTGCGGAACGCTCTTCTCGTTGGGTGACGGACCCGCGACCGCCGCGCAGCCGCCGCGCAGCCGACCGCGACCGCGACCGCCGCGCGACCGTCGGGGACACCAGCCGCCCGGCTCCCGCGATCTGTCCCTCGGATCGGGCGCTGCGAACCCGCGGCCGGCCTCGACGATCCCGCTCCGCCAGCCGCTTCGCCAGCCGCTTCGCCTATCGGATCACGCGCCACCTAGCGGATCCGGTAGGTGAGTCGCCAACGGATAGGCGACGTGGCTCGGCTCGAGGGCGCGGCCCGCTCGGCGCCCTCGCCTCAGGCGGGGCGCACGCGCAGCGCCCGCCAGCCTGCGGCGACCGTGGTGAGGGCGACCGCGACGAGCGTCGCGCCCAGGACGCCCTCGACGTCGCGGGGCGCGAACCACACCGCGACGGCGGTGAGCACCAGACCGCACCAGGCGATCGCGGCCTCCACCGTCCGGTCGGAGGCGATGCTCGCCAGCAGGAACGCCTGCAGCACGCTCAGTGTCACGCCCAGGGCGGCGAACGCCCACAGCAGTCCGGCCACCGGCCGGTAGGCCTCGCCGACGACCACCGGCACGAGCGGGGCGGCCGCGGCGGCACCGATCACCACGACGGCCCCGATACCCAGCAGGACGCCCACCGCGGAACGGACCGCGCCCCGGTGCCCCGCCGGGTCGGCCATCCGCGGGTAGAGGACGGTGCCCACGGCCTGGGGCAGCCAGAACGCGGCCTTGGCGGCGACCGCCCCGAGCGCGTAGCGGCCGGCGTCCCCCGGGGACAGCAGGGCACGTGCGAGGAGCAGGTCGACGGAGGTCAGGGCCATCATCACGAGCTGCACCTGACCGGCCGCGAGCACCGCCGCGACGCCGGGTGAGGTCGAGGAGGTCCCGGTCGGCGGTCGCCACGCCCCGGGCCCGAGTGTCGAGATCCACCCCGCCACCAGCCAGGCCACCGTCACGCCGACGGCCCCGGCCGCGAGCGCGAGCCCCACGCCCCCGCCCGCGGCGAGGACCGCGACGGCCGGCACCACCTTGCCGGCGCCGGCCAGGGCGAGCACTCCTCCGAGGGCGCGGAACCGTTCGGCGCCCTGCAGCACGCCCTGCTCGGTGGTGAGCAGACAGAGCACCGGGCCGGGGGCCAGCGCGGCGGCGGTGGCCAGGACGGGGGTGTCCAGCAGCAGCGACACCGGGACGACCGCCAGTGCGGCGACCACCGCGACCAGGAGCGCGACCCGTCTGCCGAGCGAGCGCAGGACCCCGTCCGGTACTCCGCGCACGTGGTCGCGGGCGACGACCGCCTGCAACGCCAGTGACGGAACGGCGACCAGCAGCTGCGCGGAGAGCAGGGCGGCGAAGGCGCCGTAGCCCTCGGGCCCCAGCCACCGGGAGGCCGGTAGGTGCAGCAGGTAGGCGGCGATGTTGGCCAGCATCGACCCGGCCGTCACCGCCCCCGCGCCGGTCAGGAAGCGCCTGGTGGCGGTGCCGGGTGCCTCCTCGCGCGCCTGATGGTCCACACCGGGAATCGTAGGGGGCAGCCGCGGTGGCCCGGTGGCTGGCCGCCGGCGGCGCGGCCGCGCGGTGGCGGCGGGCCCCGCGCGCGGGCGTGGTGGAATGAGCGCATGTCGTCCGCTGTCGGTTCCCGTCGCGTGACCTTGCGATCCACCGGGAGGGACGCTGCGGTGGACGCGGCCGTGGGGGCGGTGGTGACCGCCCTGCTGCTGGCGGGGGTGGCGCGGCCCGGGTTCCCCCTGCTCAGGGACTGGGTGGCCACGCCGACACCGCCCCTGTCGGACGCCGCGCTCGGGCTGGGGGAGTCGGCGGCGCGGGCGGTGCCCCAGGACGTGGCGGTGGTGTGGGCGACCCGCGCGCTGCAGGCGGTGGGGTTGCCGGTGTGGCCGCTGACCGGCGTTCTCACCGCCGTGTTCTGCATCTGGTTGGCGGTGGCGGCGGGGGCGCTGGTGCGCCGGGTCCTGCCCGGCGACGCGGCCGCGGGGCTGTCCGGGCTCTGGCTGCGCCTGCCCGCCGTGGTGGGGGCGGTGTGGAACCCGTTCGTGGTGGAGCGGCTGCTGCAGGGGCACTGGTCCGTGCTGGCCGGGACGGCGGCGGTGATGTCGATGCCGGTGTTGTTGGCCTCCTCCGGCGCCCTCGGTGGCGCCCTCGGTGGCGCGCCCGGTCGGCGCCGGGTGGCGGCGGCGTGCGCGGCGCTGGCCGCGGCGGGGCTCACGCCGACGGGCTGGGTCCTCGCGGTCGTCGCCGCGGCGGTGTCGCTGTTCAGCGGCGGTGCGGGTGGCGGTGACAGTGCCGGTGATAGTGCGGGTCCCGCCGCGCGGCCGGGCCGGCGCGTCTGTGCAGCGCTGGCGTTGGTCGCCACGGCCGTGGTCACCGCGCTGCCGTGGCTGCTCGCGACCGCACTCGCCCCGGCCGGGACCGGCACCGCGCCGACCGCCGGCACGGGCGTGAGCGCGTTCGCCGCCCGCGCCGAGCCCGGCATCGGCACCTTCGGGTCCGTGGTCGCCCTGGGCGGAATCTGGAACTCGGAGGCGGTGCCGCCGTCGCGGGCCACGTGGTGGTCGGCCGTGGCGCTCGTGCTGCTGCTCGTCGTGTGGGCGGTGGCGGCGCGCGGGGTGTGGCGGGCGCGCCGCGATCCGGTGGTGCGGGCGACGGTACCGCTGGCGGTCGGGACGTGGCTGCTGGTGGCGGCCGCCGCGACGGGGCCGGGCCTGGCCGCGCTGGAGACCGTCGTCGCCGCGGTCCCCGGCGCGGGTCTGCTGCGCGACACCCAGAAGTTCGTCGCACTGGCGCTCCCGGCGACCGTGCTGGCGCTGGCCTTCGCCGCCCGCGAGCTGGCCGGGCGACTCCGACCGGCCGGGGCGGGCCTGCTGCTCACGGCGGTGGCCGTCGCCGCCGTCCCCGACGCCCCGCGCGCCCTGTGGGACCAGCTGCGGCCGGTCACCTACGGCCAGGACTGGGAGCAGGTGGCGCGGATCGTCGACGGGAGGCCCGGTGACCTGCTGGTCCTGCCGGCGGGGTCCTTCCGCTCGACGCCGTTGTGGGCGGGCGGCGCGGCGGTGCTCGATCCGGCGCCCCGACTGCTCGACACCCGCGTGCTGGTGCCCGGAGACCTGGTCGTCGGCGGGGCTGCCGGCGACGACGCGGCCGCGGTGCCGGGCGAGGGTGATCGCGCGAGGCGGGCCACCGAGGCGCTGCTGCGAGGGGACGATCCGAGCGTCCTGGCCGGACTGGGGGTGCGGTGGGTGCTCGACGAGCGCACGTCCGCCGGCCCGCGCGGGCGGGCGGCGCGGACGCTGGCCGGGACACCGCCGGAGTCGACGACGACGAGGTTC
Source organism: Dietzia sp. Alg238-R159 (assembly GCF_900537145.1). Taxonomy (NCBI): domain Bacteria; kingdom Bacillati; phylum Actinomycetota; class Actinomycetes; order Mycobacteriales; family Dietziaceae; genus Dietzia; species Dietzia sp. Alg238-R159. Next base: position 210,907 of record NZ_UNRI01000003.1, read on the forward strand.
ACCGGCTCCGAACTCGTCCTGCACGAGCTGGCCGCGCCGAACGGGCCGGGTGGGGCGGATGCCCGATGGGAGGCCACCGCCGAGCCCGCGGCTCCGGCGTCGGCCCGCGGATGGGTGCTGGCGGCGCACGCGCTGTGGCTGCTCACGCTCGCCCTCGCCGTGGCCGTTGCCAGCGTCTCCACCGCGACCACCACGGCGCGCCGGGACGCGTACGCCGCGGGAGGTCCGGTCAGCCGGCCCGGCCGCTGATCACACCGCTCACGCGCCGGCCCTCGGTGACCGCCCGGAGGACCTGCGCCATCGCCGCTCCGGTGGCGGGCCAGGACAGTCCCACAGCCTTGCGGCGGGCGGCCTCACCCATGCGTCCCCGCAGGTCGGGGTCCGCCAGGAGGCGATCGGTGGCCAGGGTCATGGCCGCGACATCGTCCACGAGGAGGCCCGTCTCGCCGTCGTCGATCGAGTCCCGTAGTCCCGCGGCGTGGTGGTAGCCGACGGTGGGCACCCCGTGCTGGGCGGCCTCGGACACCGCCAGGCCCCAGCCCTCCTTGCGGGAGGGCATGAGGTGCAGTGTGGCCCCGGCGAGGATGCGGTGCTTGGTGGACTCGTCGACGTGCCCGTGGAACCGGACCGCGCCGGTGTCCGGGCCGTCCGGGTCGAGGAGCCCGCGCTCGGCGGCGTACTCACGCAGTCGGTCGGACCACCAGCCGCTGCCGATGACGTCCAGCACCAGGCCGGGCCTGCTCGCGCGCAGGGTGGCGACCACGTCGAGGGCGTCCTCGACGTGCTTGTGCGGCACCAGCCGGGACAACACGACCAGCCGCGGGGCGGCGGTGTCGGTGTCAGGGCCGGGGCCCTCGTGCGCGGCCGGCCCGCCCGGCTCGACGTCCGCCGGGAGCGGGTCGAGTCCGTTGCGCACCACGGCGATGCGCGCGGGGTCCACGCCGAGCCCGGCGAGCTCGTCGGCCGAGGGGAGCGACACGGTCACGTACTGACTGCGCGAGTGCACGCGCGGGGACAGCCACGACTCGATCCACCAGCCGATCCGCGCGACCAGCCACCCGGCCACCGGCCACTGCTCGCGGTGGATGTGGTGGACCAGCACCACCACGGGCGCGGTGGTGGCCAGGCGGGAGAAGAAGGGGACGCCGTTCTGGGTGTCGACGACGACGTCGGGCCGCCGCAGGACACCGAGGGGCCCCAGCCCGATCCTGCCGAACAGGATCGCCAGCAGCGCGCGCGGATAGACGGTGAACCGTCCGCCGGCCCGGCTGAACCGCACCCCGGCCCCGGTGGTGGCGGAGCGGGCCGCGCCCGGTGAGCGCGAGGTCCGGTAGACGACGGTGTGCCCGGCGCCGGCAAGGCCGTCCGCGACGTGCTCGAGGTAGCGTTCGCTGCCACCGCCCTGGGGATGGGTGCTGTCGCGCCAGCACAGCAGCAGGATACGAGCCACGCGGACACTGTACGCGGGCGTCGGGACCGCCGACGGGGTGGTCAGCGCTGCCGCCGGTATCGTCACCGCCGTGATCACCGATCCCGTCCACCGCTCGCCCGCCCTGCGCTCGGTGGCCCGCCGCGCCACCCTCGGTCGGTCGCTCGGATTGCTGCGTTCGTTCCCGCTCGAGCAGTCCGACCCGGACGTCTTCTACTCCGGTCTGGCCCGCGACACCGTCGAACTGGTGGCGGACCTGTGGGAGCGCGCCGGTGACCGGCCGGCCGGGCGGGGCCCCGGGTCCGACACCGGCCGCCTCCCGGGGCTGACGGTGCTGGACGTCGGCGGCGGGCCGGGCTATTTCTCCGACGCCTACGCCGCCGAGGGGGCGCGGTACGTGTCCGTCGAACCGGACGTGGGGGAGATGTCGGCGGCGGGCCTGGACCAGGCGGGCTCGATCCGCGGCAGCGGGATGTCGCTGCCGATCCGATCGGACTGCGTCGACGTGTGCATCTCCTCCAATGTGGCCGAACACGTCCCCGAGCCCTGGACGATGGCCGAGGAGATGTGCCGGGTCACGCGACCGGGCGGCCTCGTCGTCGTCTCCTACACGCTCTGGTACGGACCCTTCGGCGGCCATGAGATGGGGCTGACCCACTACCTCGGCGGCGAGCGGGCACGGCGGATGTACGAGCGGCGCCACGGCCGGCCGCCCAAGAACGTCTACGGCGAGTCCCTGTTCGAGGTGGGCTGCGCCGAGGGGCTCGACTGGGCACGCCAGACCGGATCGGCCGAACTGGTCGCGGCGTTCCCGCGCTACCACCCGCGGTGGGCGTGGTGGCTGGTGCGCGTGCCGCTGGTCAGGGAGGTCCTGGTGTCCAACCTCGTGCTGGTGATGCGGGCCGGGTAGCTGCCCCACGGGGCGCCGTGGACTCGCTACAGTGAGGTGGAACACGTTCTTGTTTTCTACCTCTCGGAGGTCCCCGTGGTCGTCGTCCATGACAAGCTCTTCTCCGGCACCCGCTGGACCGATCCCATCACCACCGGCGTCCTCGAGGTGACCTCGCCGGCCACCAACGCCGTCGTGGGCCGGGTCGCCGAGACCACCACCGAGGACCTGGACGAGATGGTCAGCCAGGCGCGCGACTCGTTCGAGTCCGGCGTGTGGCGCTCCACCCCGCCCGCCGAGCGCGGCGCCCTGCTGGCACGCGTGGCCGACATGCTCGAGGAGCGCCAGGCAGAGGTGTGCCAGATCCTCTCCGACGAGATGGGCACCCCGCCCGGCACCGCCGCCATGATCCAGGTGACGCCGACCCTGGGCGTGCTGCGCTACTACGCCCGCCTGGCCGAGACCTTCCCGTGGTCCGAGGTGCGCCACGGCGACTTCGGCGCGTCGGTCATCACCCGCCACCCCGTCGGCGTCGTCGCCGCCATCACGGCCTGGAATGTCCCGCTCTACCTCAACACCGCCAAGCTGGCCCCCGCGTTGCTGTCCGGCAGCTCGGTGATCCTCAAGCCGTCGTCGGCCACACCGCTGTCCGCGCTGTGGCTGGCCGACCTGTTCCGTGAGGCCGGGCTGCCCGAGGGCGTGCTGTCCGTGGTGACCGGCCCCAGCTCCGTGGGCGACCACCTGGTCTCCCACGCGGACGTCGACAAGATCTCGTTCACCGGCTCGACCGGGGTCGGCAAGCACATCGCCGGGATCGCCGCCCAGAGCCTCACGCGCTGCTCGCTGGAGCTGGGGGGCAAGAGCGCCGCCATCGTGCTCGAGGACGCCGACATCGCCGCCAACGCCGGCACCATGGTCTTCTCCGCCCTGATGAACTCCGGGCAGGCGTGCGTGTCCCAGAACCGCATCCTCGCGCCGCGGTCGAGGTACGACGAGGTCGTCGAGGCGCTGGTGGAGAACGTCAAGGCCATGCCCGTGGGTGACCCGGCCGACGACGGCACCGCCTTCGGCCCGCTGGCCAACCACAAGCAGAAGGCGTCCGTCGAGGACTACATCCGCAAGGGCGTCGAGGAGGGCGCGACCATCGCCTACGGGGGCGGCACGGTCGAGGGACTGCCCGAGGGTGTCGCCGAGGGCGCCTACGTGCAGCSGACCGTCTTCCGGGACGTCGACAACTCCATGACCATCGCCCAGGAGGAGATCTTCGGGCCGGTCCTGCAGGTCATCGCCTACGACACGGTCGACGAGGCAGTGCAGATCGCCAACGACTCCGAGTACGGCCTGGCCGGGGCCGTGTACTCCGCAGACCCGGACGCCGCGCTCGCCGTGGCCCAGCGGGTGCGCACCGGCACGATGGGCATCAACTGGTACGCCTTCGACCCGAGCGCGCCCTTCGGCGGGTTCAAGAACTCGGGCCTGGGTCGCGAGAACGGCCCCGAGGGGCTCGAGGCCTTCTGCGAGCTGCAGAGTGTGCTCATGCCGTTCGGATGGGAGCCCGGCGAGGGCTGAGACCTCGACAGATGTGAAGACCCCCGGCCTCGGCCGGGGGTCTTCACACATCGGACGCGTCGGCGCGGCGCCGACCGGCCGGGTGTCACTCCACGCGGTAACCGACGCCGCGGACGGTCTGCACCTTGTTCTCGCCGATCTTGCGACGCAGGGAACGGATGTAGACGTTGACGATGTTGGAGCCCGGGTCGAAGTCCATGCCCCACACGCTCTCGAGCAGCTGCTCGCGACTGATGGTCTCGCCCTTGTTGCGCAGCAGCATCTCGAGCAGCGAGTACTCGCGGTTGGTCAGCTCCTGGATCCGGCCGTCCACCTCGACCCGGCGGGTGCGGATGTCCAGGCGCATGCCCGCGTGCTCGAGGATGCCCGGGTCCTCGGTGGCCTCGTGCTCGCGCAGCCGCAGACGGATGCGGGCGAGCAACTCGGGCACGCGGAAGGGCTTGACCATGTAGTCGTTCGCGCCGGACTCCAGCCCCTCGACGGTGTTCGCCACACTGTCGCGGGCCGTGAGGATGATGACGGGTGCGGCGAACCCGCGGTCGCGGGCCTCGCGGAGGAGGGTCAGCCCGTCGGTGTCCGGCAGGCCGATATCGAGCAACATCAGGTCGATGTCGGAGATCGTCGACAGGATCGCCTGGGCGCTCTCCCCGTCCACGGCCTCGAGTGCGGTGTACTCCGCGCCGCCGAGTGCCTTCACCAACACCGATCGGATGAGATCGTCATCCTCCACGACGAGAACATTCGTCATGCAACCCTCCTTCTCGAACCCGGAGTATCCCACGGGAGGACATCAGTTGGACGCTGCCCGGTCCCGTGTCCGCGGTTTCGTCCGGGACGTGCGCGGGATCAGCGCGTACCGCTGTCACCCGACGCGACCGGCTCGGCGTCCCCGTCGTCGCGGGGCCGCTTCTCCGGTGGTGGTGCGATGAGGGGGACGACGATGCAGAACACCGCGCCCCCGCCCATGGCGTTGAACGCGAACGCACGTCCCCCGTGTGCCTTGGCGATGGTGGAGACGATGGCCAGGCCGAGTCCGGTGCCGCCCCGGCCGTCGCGCAGTTGGCCGCGAGCGGTGTGGAAACGCTGGAAGATGCTCTCTTCTTCCCCGGGCGGGATCCCCGGTCCGCTGTCGCGGACCCACCACAGGAGCCGGCGGCGGTAGTCCTCCCGCTTGGGCGACGGGGTGACGGGCCCCGCCGCGAACCCGTCGGGCACGGTGGGATCCCCCGGCTCGATGATGCGGCACCCGATCTCGATGGTGTCGCCGGGTCCGGTGAAGCGGACGGCATTGGAGCAGAACTGCATGAGGGCCTGCGTGATGCGGTGCTGGTCGAGTCGGGCCACGCCCTCGGCGTAGGGGAGCACCCGCCAGTCGCGGTCGGCGATCACGTCGATCTTCGCCTCGACGTCCAGCACGAGTTCGGCGACGTCGGTCGGGACGGTCCGGAGGAAGTCGGGACGGTCGGCCCTGGCGAGGGTGAGCAGGTCCTCCACGATGCGGGTCATCCGCGACAGCTCGTCCTGCATGAGGCGGGTGGCCTCGGCGCGCCCGTCGGGGTCGTCGGGCATGAGGTCGAGGTTGCCCTGCACGACGGTCAGGGGCGTCCGCAGTTCGTGCCCGGCATCGTCGAGGAACTCCCGCTGGGTCCGGTAGGCCTCCTCGACGCGTTCGAGCATGGCGTTGACCGTGTCGGCGAGTGAGACGATCTCGTCGGGTCCGTCGGAGGGGACGCGCCTCGACAGGTCGGCGGCGGAGATGGTCTCGGCGGCCTCGCGGATACGGCGCACCGGCACGAGCATCCGCCCGGCGATCCACCACGCGAGTACCGCACTGACGACCATGCCTCCGGCGCTGGCCCAGCGCATGTAGAAGACGACGCGCTGTGTCTCCTGGTGAGTGCCCCGGTCGTTGACGGCGACGACGATGTTGGCCAGCCCGGCGGGGCTCTCGACCGTGGTCTTGCGCCACCGCACCGAGCCGTCGAGGATCCCCGAACTCTCGGTGGAGACCAGGCCGATCCGTTGGATCTGTGAGCGTATCGCCGGCGGGAAGAGCTGGTCCTCCTCGGACCCGTACCGGGAGAGCGTGAACTGGGTGCCCGACTCGGTGGCCGTCCCGACCAACAGCAGCTCCGAGGACGGGTACTGCTGGGCGAGGTACGCCCGGATCAACTGCTCGACCGTGGGGTCCTCCGACTCGAAGGACGGCAGGATCCCGGCCGTCATGAAGGTCGTGAAGTCGGCGGCCTCCCGGTTGAGCCGCGAGTCCATCACCCGTTCGGTGCTGAGGTTCAGCAGTTGGAACGTGAACACCATCATCGCCGCGAACACGGCGGCGGTGATCAACGTGATGCCGAGGGTGATTCGGAGCCGGGCGGAGTGCCACCAACGGATCGGGGCCGACGTCCGTTTCGAGGGGTTCACCTCGGCATCGGGTGGTCGTCGCCGGACGCTCTCGGGCTGGACACCGTCGGGCTCGCCTCCGTCGCGCCCGCCCCCTGCGAGGTCGTTACCGGCCCGCTCGCGGCACGGTCTCCCACGGGAGGTCGGCCGAGCACCGGAGCGCCGCCGGCGGGCGACCGACCCGCGTGTGGGGGAGGCCCGGTCTCGTCGGCATGGGCCGGTCGGCCGGTCTCTCCGGCGTGGGGCGGGGGCCCGGGCAGCGGGCCACCTGCTGCGGGCGGTCCGGGAACGGACACGGGAGGCCGACCGGCATCGGGCGCCGGTACGGCGGGACGGCCGCCCGGCCCGCGGTCGTCAGGCGTGTCGCCTCGATCGACCCCGCCCTCGGAGTGGGGTTCGAAGGTCACCGGCTGGTCGTCCGCCCCGGAGCCGGGACCGGGGCGCGGATCCCGGGGCACGAGGTCGTCCCGGACCCGGTCCGGGCCCTGCCCGGCGCGCGGACCGACGGTGTCCGCGGGAGCAACCCGGCCGTCGACCTGCGGGGGAAGCGGTGCCAGCGGCACGGAGGGCACCGTCAACAGCGAGAGGAACGACGGGATCGGCTCCGGTACGGGCAGGGCCGACCTGCCGTCGATCACCGTGAGGAACGGCTTGATCCCCTCGATGGCGGTGCCCGCGTACTCCTCGTCGACGGCCGGGGACGCGTCCGTCGACTCGCCGGTGATCCCGGCGGTGGCGGTCGGCCCGGCAGGAACGGACGTCGGGGCGGGGAGCCCGAGGCCGGCCACGGCGGCTGCTGCGACGCCGCTCGCCACGATGGGAAGCGCGATGAGGCCGATCACGCTGGCTCTCATGCCCCTCCTTCCGGGCGGGAACGCTGTTGCCCGCGCAGCCAGTAACTGTGACATCAACAAGGGCAGTAGTACAGGGCTTCGCCCAGATTGTAGAGGCGGACGGGCCACACCGGGGAATGGTGTGGCCCGTCCGCGTGGGTCTTTCCGTGCAGGTGCCGGTGTCAGCCGAGCCGCTCCTTGAGGGCGGCGAACTGCTCGTGGACCTCGGCCGGGACCTTGGGTCCGCAGAACTCGAGCCACTCGGTGATGAGCGGCAGCTCGCGGCGCCACTCCTCGGGGTCGACGGCCAGGGCGGCCTCGACGTCCTCGATCGGGGTGTCCAGGCCGGTCATGTCGATGTCCGCGGCGCGGGCGGTGATGCCGGCGGCGGTCTCGTCACCCTCCACGCGACCCTCGATGCGGTCCACGACCCACTTGAGCACGCGGCTGTTCTCGCCGAAGCCGGGCCACACGAAGCGGCCGTCGGCGCCCTTGCGGAACCAGTTGACGAGGAAGATCTTGGGCATCTTGTCGCCGCCCCGGGCGCCCATGTCGACCCAGTGCTGGAAGTACTCGCCGACGTTGTAGCCCATGAACGGCAGCATGGCCATGGGGTCGCGACGCACCGCGCCGACCTGCCCCTCCGCGGCAGCGGTCTGCCCGGAGGACAGGGTCGCGCCGATGTACACGCCGTGGTTCCACGAGTAGGCCTCGCTGACCAGCGGGACCGTGTCGGCGCGGCGACCGCCGAAGAGGATGGCCGAGATCGGCACGCCCTCGGGCGAGTTGAACTCCGGCGCGGTGACCGGGCACTGGTTGATCGGGACGCAGTAGCGCGAGTTGGGGTGCGCGGCGTTGCCGGCCTTGCCGTCGCCCTCCGGGGTCCAGTCGTTGCCCAGCCAGTCGATGAGGTGGTCCGGGGTGCCCTCGAGGTCCTCCCACCACACGTCACCGTCGTCGGTCAGCGCCACGTTGGTGTAGATGGCGTTGCCCGGCTCCAGCGTCTTCATGGCGTTGGGGTTGGACGAGTAGTTGGTGCCCGGGGCGACGCCGAAGAAGCCGTACTCCGGGTTGACGGCGTAGAGCCGGCCGTCGGCGCCGAAGCGCATCCACGCGATGTCGTCACCCACGACCTCCGCGCGCCAGCCCTCGATGGTGGGCTGCAGCATCGCGAGGTTGGTCTTGCCGCAGGCGGACGGGAAGGCCGCGGCGATGAAGTGGACCTCGTCGGCGGGGGAGATGAGCTTGAGGATGAGCATGTGCTCGGCCATCCAGCCCTCGTCGCGGGCCATGGCGGAGGCGATGCGCAGCGCGAAGCACTTCTTGCCCAGCAGGGCGTTTCCGCCGTAGCCGGACCCGAACGACCAGATCTCGCGGGTCTCGGGGAAGTGGGTGATGTACTTCTCCTCGTTGCACGGCCAGGGCACGTCCTGCTCGCCCTCGGCGAGCGGGGCACCCACGGAGTGCAGGCCCTTGACGTACTCGCCGTCCGTGCCGATCTTCGCCAGGGCCGCCGAGCCCATGCGGGTCATGATCTTCATCGAGACCACCACGTACGCCGAGTCGGTCAGCTCGATGCCGAGCTTGGGGTCCTCCGCCTCCAGCGGGCCCATGCAGTACGGCACGACGTACATCGTGCGGCCCCGCATGCTGCCGCGGAACAGTCCGGTCATGTGCTCGCGCATCTCGGCCGGGTCGCGCCAGTTGTTGGTGGGGCCGGCGCCCTCCTCGGTCTCCGAGCAGATGAAGGTCCGCGACTCGACGCGGGCGACGTCCTTCGGGTCCGACTGGGCCAGGAAGGAGTTCGGCTTCTTCTCCTCGTTGAGCTTGACGAAGGTCCCGGCCTCCACCATCTCGGTCGTGAGGCGATCCCACTCAGCGTCGGAGCCGTCGGCGAAGACGACCCGGTCCGGCTGGGTGAGCTCGGCGACCTCGGCGATCCACGCGAGCAACTCCGCGTGATCGGTTGGTGCCTGACCCTCGAGGCCGGGAATGGTGGTGGTGGTCATCACAGCTCCTCGCGCGTGGTGCATGGTGTTAGTCACAGAGTATCGTCAAGCGTTGTCGACTGCTCAGTCGCAGCCCCCTTTGCACACCCGGACATGAGGGATTCCTCAGGTCGCCGGTCAGATGTGGCCGTGGTCGATGCGTTCCCACCGGGCGGGCGACGGGAAGTCGCCGGTCGTGTCCCCGCGAGCCTCGTTCGTGAATCCCCCGAAGGGCACGCCCTCCGCGGGGTTCGCCAGCCGCCACGAGTCGTAGCTGCCGTCGAACCGCACGGTCGAGACGTGGTCGACGGTGCCGTCGCCGTCGGCGTCGGTGTACACGGTCAGTCCCCGGTCGTCGCCGAGGGTGACCGCCTCCATGAAGCCGTCCCCGTCGAGGTCCGCCTCGGGGGAGCCGAGGTCGAGGACGTCCTCGCCCACGGGCACGTGCAGTCCCAGCGACGAGGGTTCGGCCAGCGGGGCGTCCTGGAGGCCGCACACGTCGGGCGCCGGGTGGTGATCGAAGGAGTCCGCACCGAACAGCGGATCGGTCATGAGGGACTCCCTGTCGTGGGGGCCGGCGGGGCGGTCTGTCCCGCGCGGGTGGCTCGGATGCGGCGTTCGAGGTCGGCGACCCGGGGGCCGGGATCGTGGGCGAAGCCGTCGGTGATGGTGGCCTCCGCGGCGAGGATCCTCGAGCCGAGTGACTGCTCGGCATCGGCCCGCAGCGCCGCGAGCCTGTCGGCCACGGCCGCGACGGTGTGGGTGCGCAGCGCCTGCGTGCGGCGAACGGTGACGGTGATCCACCCCAGCACCACACCGCACAGGAGGGCGAGCGGGATGACCACCGCCGCGACCCCGGGGATCTCGGCGAGCGGGGACAGCAGCATGCGCCCCACCCCGGTCCCGCCGGCGGCACCCATGACCATGACGAGCAGTTCCTCGCCCGTGTTGCGCGGCGGTCGACCCGGGGCGATCCCGCTGGTGGGCGGGGGGATGCGGGGACCCGCCGGCGCGGCGGCGCCGAGATGGCGGGCGACGAGGGCGTCGGCGCGGCGGTCCGCGCGGGCGATGGTGCCGGCCACCGCGGCGTCGGCATCGGCGGCGAGCTGGTGGACCAGCGCGTCGACACGGGCGCGGGGGGCCGCAGCGAGTTCCTCGCGCGCGCGTCCGCCGAGGTCGCGCACCGACCGGTGGAGATCCTGGACGACCTGCATGCGCAGGGCCTGGACGTCCTGCCGCAGTGCCTGGGAGCGGGTGGTGATGGCCTCGGTGCGACGCGCGAGGAGCCAGTCGACGGTCGCGACGGCCGGGTCCGGTGGCGGTGTACCGCCGGGGGCGGGAGGCGCGGTGGGCGGACGGCGCACGCCGGAGGCGAGGACGGCGACGGCGGCGAGCAGCGCGGCCGGGGCTCCGGGGTGACCGTCGTCGATCACGTGGACCGGCGCCGTCACACCCGCCTCGGCCAGGCGCCGGGTGGTGACGTCGACCGTCTCCGACAGGCCCTCGGCGGTGCACTGGTCGGCGCGCCCGGCCAGGGCGACCGCCAGCGGCAGGCGGGCGGCGACGCCGCGCGCGACCTCGACGTCGTCGGGGCGTACCGGGCACACGGCGTCGACGACGAGGACAGCGGCGTCCGGCCGGTCCTCGGGTGCCGCGTCGACGAGCACGCGGATCCGGGCCCCGCCATCGACGGTCGGGGCCGCGGCCGAGGTCAGCGCCTCGGCGACGGCGGGCGCGGCGGAGTCCCGTGCGCCCAGGACCGCGATCGTCAGGTCACGGGGCGGGGAATCGCGGTGCGGGGAGTCGCGAGACGGGGAGTCGCGGGACGGAGCGGGCGCGGCGGTCACGACGGACCCGGTCCGGTGAGTACGCAGAGGGCGGCCTCCGCGAGTTCGCCCACCTCGTCGTGGACAGCGAGGCGTTCCAGTTCCGCCTCGAGACGGGCCACCCGGACCGTCGCCAGGGCGTCCAGGGCGCGGTCGAGAAAGGACACGACGCCGTCGACCGACCGGTGCCCCGGCTCCCGCGCGTCCACGGCGGGCAGCCCACGGGCCCACCGCGGCAGGACCTCGTCGTCGTCGTCGCTGCCGCTGCCGCTGTCGCTGCCGTCGTCACCGCCGCCACCGACACCCGTGGCCACCACCAAGAGGGCGTGCCGGCGCGGGCGCCGCACCCACGCCTCCTCGTGGCGGCAGGGGGCGGTGCGCAGGCACACGATCTCCACATCGGGCGCCGTCGTGGCCGGCGCGCCGGGAGCGGCGAGCACGTCGAGGTCGTCGACCTGTGCCCGCCACCCGCGACGCGCCCGCAGCGCCGCGGCCAGGGTGCGGCGCCCCGACCCCAGGCCGCCGCGGATCCGGATGTCGACGGGCGCGTCGAAGCGCGCGAGTGCCTCCTCCACCGGGCCGTGCACGCCCGGGTCGGACCCGGCCGGTCCGGTGGCGGGCTCGACCGACCGCCCGGAGCGTTCCCGGGCGGAGGAGACCAGGCGCCGGACGCGCGCGGCGGGATCCGGGCTCTCGGGTCGCACCGGGGCCTGGGGCTCGGTGTCGTGGGTCACGGTCGGCACGCGGTAATCGTGACGCGGGGATCTGCCCGCGGCAAGACCTTCCCCCAGGCAGGGTCACCCGCGCGGCGCGGTGGGCGGCCCCGCGGCGGGGACGGGGACGCCCGGTCGGATTCGTAACCCGACCACGGATTACGGGATGATGGCCGGGTGAACCAGAGCGAGAACCCCGCCCCGGCGGCTGACGGGACCCCGGACGACGGTGTCACTCCCGACGACAGTGCCCGTCTGTTCCCCCGGGTGACGGCCTACCGGTTCCGCCGCGGAACCCTGCGGCCGGGCCAGCAGCGCAACTGGGAGGAGCACTGGCCCACCTACGGACGCAACGTCTCCGACGAGACCGTGGACCCGGAGCAGATGTTCGGGCGCCGCGCACCGTTGATCGTGGAGATCGGGTCCGGGACCGGGACCTCGACCGCCGCGATGGCCGCCGCCGAGCCGGACGTCGACGTGATCGCCGTGGAGGTCTACCAGCCCGGACTGGCACAGCTGCTGGGCATGATCCTGCGCGAGGGGCTCGAGAACGTGCGCATGATCCGCGGCGACGGCGTGGACGTGCTCACCAACATGATCGCGCCGGCGAGCCTGACCGGCGTCCGCGTGTTCTTCCCCGACCCCTGGCCCAAGGCCCGCCACCACAAGCGGCGGCTGCTGCAGTCCGGCACCTTCGAGCTCATCGCCTCACGCCTGGCGCCCGGCGGCGTGTTGCACGTGGCCACGGACCACGCCGACTACGCCGAGTGGATCGGCGAGACCGGCGACGCCGAGCCCGCGCTGAGACGGCTGGACCCCGCGACCGACCTCGGGCACGTACCGTTCAGTCTTGACAGACCCGTGACGAAGTTCGAGGGCAAGGGGCTGCAGGAGGAACGAGTGATCAACGAATTCCTCTGGCGTCGTACGAACTGACGCCCCTTCTCCACAGCCCCCGAACCACGACGACCGAGGCGGACGCGATGACCCCACCTGACGAGATGCGCAACCACGACACGACGGACGTGGTCACGCCCGACGCCCCGGGAGTGGTGCTCCTGGTGTGGGACGCGCCCAACGTCGACATGGGGCTGGGGTCCATCCTGGGCGGCCGCCCCACCGCGATCTACCGGCCGCGCTTCGACGCGCTCGGCCGCTGGCTGCTCGGGTACACCGCCGACCTGTCCCTGCAGACCGAGGACACCCTCGAGGCCGAGGCGACGGTCTTCACCAACATCGTCCAGGGCACCTCGGACAACGTCCGGCCGTGGGTCGAGGCGCTGCGCAACGTCGGCTTCGCCGTGTTCGCAAAGCCCAAGACCAGCGACGACTCCGACGTCGACGAGGACATGCTCCAGCACATCGACCTGCGGGCCGGCTCCGGCCGCCTCGCGGGCGTGGTGGTGGCGTCGGCCGACGGTCAGGCGTTCCGCGAACCGCTGGAGGACCTCGCCCACGACATCCCGGTCACGGTGATCGGGTTCCGCGAGCACGCCACCTGGGCCGTCCAGCACGACACCATCACGTTCCTCGACCTCGAGGACATCCCCGGTGTGTTCCGCGAGCCGCTGCCCCGGGTCAGCCTCGAGAACCTGCCCGACGAGGGTGCCTGGCTGCAGCCGCTGCGGCCGCTCACGGCCCTGCTCACCTCGCGCTAGGAGTTCCCCGGTGTTCAACTCACTCGGGCGGTTCGTCGCCCACCGCCGCGTGCTGGTCCTGGTGTGCTCGGTTCTCGTCATGGCGTTCATCAGCCTCGCCGGAACCGCGTTCGGCAACCCGTTCGGTCAGGGCGGGTTCGAGGACCCCGACAGCGGGTGGGCGACCGCCGAACAGCTCGAGCAGGAGGCGTACGGACGCGACGCGCTCGGCGACGTCGTGGTGTCGTACCACGCACCCGAGGGCACCTCGGTCGACGATCCCGCCTTCCAGGACCCGATCCGCGCCTCGCTCGAGTCGATCCGCACCGAGCACCCCGACGAGGTCACCGGCGTCACCAGCTTCGTGTTCAACCAGTCCCCGGCCCTGGTCAACAGGGACGAGGGCATCGTCGTGGCCTCCATCCAGATCGCCGGCGAGGACGAGGAGATCCTCGAGAACTTCCGGGTGATCGAGGACGAGATCGCCCTCGACGGAATCCAGACCGACGTCGCGGGTGTGCAGGCGGTCGCCGGTGCGCTGCAGGACGGGATGGACGCCGACCTGGTCCGCGCCGAACTCATCGCGCTGCCGCTGGTGTTCCTGCTGCTGATCGTGGTGTTCGGCGGTGTCGTGGCCGCGTTCATGCCGGTCGCGGTGGGCGTGCTCACGATCCTCGGTTCGCTCGGGGCGCTGCACCTGCTGTCGCTGGTCACCCCGGTGAACTCCTTTGCCCAGAACGTGGTGACGCTGATCGGCCTCGGCCTGGCGATCGACTACGGCCTGTTCGTGGTGAGCCGGTTCCGGGAGGAGATGGCCGAGGGCTACCCACCGGACGCGGCGGTGCGCCGGGCGGTCGCCACCGCCGGACGGACCGTGGTGTTCTCCGCGGTCATGGTGGGCGTGACCCTGTCCGGGCTGCTCATCTTCCCGCAGGCGTTCCTCAAGTCCGTCGCCTACGGCGCGATCGCCGCCGTCATCCTCGCCGCCGCACTGTCGGTGACGCTCCTGCCGGCCGTGCTGATGCTGCTCGGTCACCGCATCGACATGCTGGGCATCAAGCGGCTGCAGCGTCACCGCTCGCGCGAGCAGGTGGAGAACGGCCTGTTCGGTCGCATCGCCGACTTCTCCATGAAGCGTCCGGTGGCCGTGGCCATCCCCGTCGTCGTGGTGCTGGTCGCGCTCATCATCCCGTTCTCCGGCGTGAAGTTCGGTGGCATCAACGAGACCTACCTCCCGCCGGACAACACCACGCGCGTCGCGCAGGAGCAGTACGACGAGAACTTCCCCGGCACCCGGACCGACCCGGTCAAGCTCGTGGTGATCGGCTCCGACGGCGGCACCCTGTCGCAGATCCGCTCGGCGGCCAACGAGGCGCCGGGTCTGACCGGTCCGTTCCAGTTCGCCCGTTCGGGCGAGCAGGACGCGCAGGGCCGCGACGTGGTGGTGTTGCAGACCGGCGTGGTCGACCGGAACGACGCCGCCGACACCGTCGAATATCTGCAGTCGTTCCCGATCCCCGCCGACACCGAGGTGTACGTCGGCGGCAACCCCGCCATGGAGCGCGATTCGGTCGAGGCCCTGGTCGACGGTCTGCCGTGGTTCGTGCTGTACGTCCTGCTCGCCACCACGCTCCTCATGCTCCTCGCGTTCGGGTCGCTGGTGCTGCCGATCAAGGCCGCGATCATGAACCTGCTCGGCCTCGGTGCCACCCTCGGCATCCTCACCTGGATCTTCGTCGACGGGCACCTGTCCGGGTTGCTCGGGTTCACGGCCGGCCCGCTCACCTCGCCGGTCGTGGTGCTGCTCATGGCGATCATCTACGGGCTGTCCACGGACTACGAGGTGTTCCTGGTCTCGCGGATGGTCGAAGCACGCTCGCGGGGCGCTCGGACGACGGAGGCCATCCGCAGCGGAGTGGCGAACACCGGCCGGATCATCACCTCGGCCGCGCTCATCCTCATCGTGGTGACCGGCGCGTTCGCGTTCTCCGAGATCGTGATGATGAAGTACATCGCGTTCGGCATGATCGCCGCGCTCATCATCGACGCCACCGTGATCCGCATGCTGCTCGTGCCGGCGGTCATGCAGATGCTCGGCACCGACAACTGGTGGGCGCCCGGGTGGATGAAGCGCGTCCAGGAACGGATCGGCCTCGGCGAGGCGGAGATCGACGACGAGCCCGAGCTGCTCACCGGCCGACCCGCCACCACCGGCGCGGCCGAGCCGGTCCCCGCCGCGGACTCCGGGGTCTCCGCGGATTCCGCGGGCGCCGGACGGACAGAGGTCGCCGGACCCGCCACCGCCGTGGCCGTGCTCGACCGCGAGCCCGGGGCCGAGCCGGAGCTCGAGCCGGAGGCGGAGTTCGAGCAGGAGCTCGAGCCGGAGGCGGAGTTCGAACCGGAAACCGAGCCGGAGCCGGAGTGGCAGTCCGAGTCAGAGCTCGAGCCGGAGGCGGAGTTCGAGCCGGTCCGTGACCCCGAGTACGACGAGGAACCCGACATCACCGAGGACGGGAAGATCCCCGCCTCCGACCTGATCGCCCGTCTGATGCGGGAACGTCAGCAGGGGCGCGACGCGTGACGCTCGCCAGGGCCCTGCGGTGTGGGTCCTGGGCCGGGTCGGATCCTTTGGTTATGGTGGGTCGATGATGGGCACGCGGGGCGCCGAGGCGCGGCGTCGCATCCGGGTGGTCCTGGGCAATCCGTGGTTCAAGGCCATCGCGACCCTGACTGTCCTGGGCTTCATCCTCTACTGGCTCCGTGGCCAGATGCCGTTCTTCGCCGAGGGATTCGAGGCCGTCACCCGCCCGCACTGGGGTTGGGTCGCGGCCGCGCTGGTGTTCTCCTACCTGTCGATGTCGAGTTACGGCTCGGTACAGAAGCTGCTGCTGCAGTCCGCCGGTGTCAGGGTGGGCTACTGGGGCAGCGTCGGCCTGGTCTTCTCCGCCAACGCGTTCTCCACGAGCATCCCGGGCGGCCAGGTCTTCGGCACCACCCTGACGTACCGCAAGACCCGGCAGTGGGGAGCCACCCGCGTCGTCGCCTCGTGGCAACTCGTCATCTCCGGCGTGCTGTCGACCGTCGGCATCGTCCTGCTGGCGCTGCTCGGCTTCTTCCTGGTGGGGACGGTGTCCAACCCGTTCCTGCTGGCGCTCTCGGCCATGGGTCTGGTGGGGATCGTGGTGGTGGTCCAGTGGGCCGCCCGGAACCCCGACAGGATCGAGGGGTCTCTCCTGGCGCTCCTCGAGTGGGTCAACGCGCGGCGTCGCAAGCCCGCCGACCACGGTGCCGCCGCGGTGCGCAAGGTCGTCGAGCAGGCCGAGGCCGTCGAACTGACCAAGACGCAGTTGTCCAAGGCCTTCGCGTTCTCCCTGCTCAACTGGGTCGCCGACATCGGCTGCCTGTGGGCGGCGGCCAACGCCGTCGGTGCCCAACACAGCATCGGCGGGCTGTGCATCGCCTACGTGACCGGCAAGATCGTGGCCAGCGCGCCCATCACCCCCGGCGGGCTGGGGACCGTGGAGTTCGCGCTCATCACGACCCTGACCGCGGGCGGGCTCGGCGCGCATCAGGCGTTCGCGACGGTGTTCGTCTACCGCATCGTCAGCTTCGTGCTGGTCGCCCTGGCCGGCTGGGTGGTCTTCTTCCTCTTCTACCGGGGTGCCGTGGACCTCGACCCCGACGCCGACCCGGACGACGCCGACGACCCGGGGGAGAACACCTCGTCGTCGTCCCCCTCTCCGTCCCCCGCGGCGGCGTATACCGCCGCGTCGCGGCAGACCGTCGCGGCGGCCCCGCCGGCCGGGATTTCGGCGATGTGGCCGCTCAAGGGCACACCGTGGCGGCCCCACGTGCACCACGACTCGGGTCCCATCCCGCTACTGCGCGTGCGTGAGGACGGGGTCGTGGACGACGAGGCCGGCGATGCGTCCTGCTCGGTCAGCGCGAGCGAGCGACGGGAGGGGAAGAGACGGTGAGTCGTGTGGCCGTGCCGGTGATGATCGTGCTCGATGCGGTGTTGGTGGTGGTGTTCTCCACGTTCGGCCGGGGCGCGCACTCCGAGGGGCTCGGCGTGGCCCAGGTCTGGGGTACGGCGTGGCCGTTCCTCATCGGGCTGGCAGTGGGGTGGCTGATCCTGCTGACGACCCGCCGCCCGCCCGCCGCCGTCGGGTCGGGCGTACTGCTGTGGCTGGCCACGCTGGTGGTGGGCATGGTGATCCGCGGTCTCGGTGACGGGCGTGTGCCGCACTGGAGCTTCATGGTGGTGGCGGGCGTCGTCACCGCCGTCCTCCTCATCGGATGGCGTGCGATCCGCTCCGCCGTGGTGCGGCGCCGCGAACCCGCACCGCGCTGACATCGCCGGAGGCCGGCGCGTTCCGGGTCAGCGCATTCCGGGCGGCAGCTGGGCCACGACCTCGCGGGGGATCTCGATGGTCTCCGGCAGGCGCACCCCGTCCGGGGCCGGCAGGTCGCGCGGTACGGGGATCGTGAACGGCTCGACCGGGACGGGTGCCTCCGGCGGGATCCCGGCGGGCGCCTCGACGATCTCGCGGTCCGACACGAGCTCTGGGGCGGGCGGGGGAGGCGGCGCCGGTGCGGGCTCCGGTGTGGATTCGGGTGCGGGGGCTGGCGCGGGTGCGGGTGCGGGTGCGGGCTCGACGTGGCCGAGCCAGGCGTGGAGGTCGTCGCGGGTTCCGGCGAAGACGTTGAGATCCACGCCGTCGGTGAAGCCGGGCACCTCACCGGTCTCGGAGCGCTGCCAGAACAGCCACTCGTTCCAGCCGCCGATCACGGGCAGGGTGGGCTCGGAGACCCCGTACTCGGCGAGCCACAGCGGGAACTCGGCGAAGCGGTGGGTGTTGGCCATCCGATCGATCCAGAAGTAGCGGTAGGTGTAGAGGATCGGCGCGCGGCCGGTCCGGTGGGCGAGAGTGTCGAGGAAGACCTGCGTCCAGTCGGCCAGCTCGGCGGGGTCGAGGCCCTCGTCCTTCTCCAGATCGAGCACCGGCGGGAGCTGCGGGCCGCCGACGGACTGCAGTCGGTCGGCGAACGCGTGGGCCTGCTGCGCGGGGTCCATGGCGGGGCGCGCCATGTGGTAGCTGCCGACGAGCATGCCGGCGGCGCGGGCGTCGGCCACGTCGGCCTCGTAGTAGCGGTTGGCGGGTCCGGTGCCCTCGGTGGCCTTGATGAACGCGAAGGACTGCCCGGACGCGGCGGCCGCGTGCCAGTCGACGCCGGCACCGTGCGGATGCTGCCAGCTCGCGGCGTCGACCCCCTGCGCGAGGCCGTGGTAGGCGGGCGCCAGGGGGACGCCGGCGTCGGCGCGCGGGGAGATGACGACGACGAGGAGGCCGAGAGAAAGGGCTGCTGCAGAGGCCACGGCGACGAGAAGGCGGGGAAGGGGGGCGCGTCGGGCCGACGGTCCGGCAGATGTCATGGGCTGAGTATGTTGCAACCCCTTCAGTCACACAAGCAACTCACGCAACATTTCTCACATCTGTCCAGTTCCGGCCCGGGCAGCGGACGCGGTGAGGCGCCGGAGGGTGGCCGGAGAGCGACCGGAGAGTGGCCAAGATCACGGGTTGATCACAACCTGTAACACGCTGCCCCACGCGTTCGATGACCTGGTTTCCTCACCTACGATTAAGGCAATCCCACCGACCAGTCGGGAGTGCCCCTCAATGAACAATGCGATCGACCTGACCACCCCGCGTTACCGCCAAGACCTCGTGACCGAGGTCGATGGCCCGGGCGACGACCCCTTTCTGGAGGTGTCGGTCGCCGAGACCGTGATGCTGGACGAGCACGGGGCGGGGCGGGGGGTTCCGGAGTTGCGGCTGCAGACCGGGGCGGAGGGCATCACGCTCACCGATCGTGACCAGATCCTGCAGCTCCAGGCGATCATCAACCGCGCGGTGAACCAGTGGCGCGAGTCCGCCTCGCACCTGATTTGAGCTCTCCTCGAGCGACTCGACGCGCTGCGCCCTGACGTCGGGCGGTCGGATGCGGGCGGCCGGATGTGGGTGACCGGTCAGTCGACCCGGATCCCCGCCTCGCCGATCAGCGCCAGGCCCACGCCCAGCACCTGGTCGGGCGAGATGAGGGCGCCCCGCAATGCCGACGCCCCGCGTAGGTCCTCCAGGTCGGCGCCGCGCAGGTCCACGGCCGAGAGGGTGGCCCGGTCGAACGCGGCACCACGCAGGTCGGAGCCCTCGGTGGTCAGATCGGCGATGCGCGCCTCGAGCAGGTCGGCCTGCCGGCACCGTGTCGAGGCGAGGCGGACCCGCTGCAGTCGGGCCATCCGTAGGTTGATCATGTCCGCGTGGCAGTCCTCGAATGTCACGTCGGTCAGTCGTGCGTCGGACAGCACGATCCCGGTCAGTCGGCAGCCCGCGAACCTCACGCGGGTGAGCGAGGCGCCGTCGGCCACCAGTCCCGACAGGTCGCAGCCGCTGATCACGACATCGGTCAGCCTCAGGCCGTCCGCGCGGGCGCCGCTCAACCGGAGGTTCTCGAGTGCGGATTCCCGGATCTCCATCCCGCCGATCTGCGCCGCGCCCTCCTCCGGGTCGGGCGCGTGTTCGGCGGCGGCCAGGACCCCGTCCCACAGGCCGTCCGTCTCGAGTTCGGTGCGCGGCGGCTCGAGCTGCTCCCGTCTCGGGATGACGGGGGCGGCGGGTGGACGGGGTGAGTTCGAGCGGCGACGCAGCGGTGGGGGCACGGCCGTCAGCGTAGAGGGGGCGCGATCAGGGGAGGTCGCAGAGTTGCCGGAACTGGTCCCACTCGGCCTCGAGTGCAGCCGGGGAGACGGTCGGCTGCACTGCGATGCCCGACAGACGACTCGCCACCGCGGACAGGGCGTTGTCGGTAACCCCGTCGGAAAGGCGGCGGACCTCGGCGGAGACGGCCTCGCGGTCGGTGTCGGCGCCGTGGACGAGTCGGTGGACGGGTTCGGTCAGCGTCCCGCAGCCCGGGGTGGCCTCCGGCCCGGGCGTCGGGGGCGGCGACGTCGCGGTGGGGGCCGCCGCCCCCGGGGATGAGGTGGCCGTCGCGATGGTCGAGGTGGCCGTGGCCTGGACGGCGGGGTCCGCGGTCCCGGGGGTCTGGTCTCCGACGCTGACCTGGCCGCACCCGGACACCGCCAGCGCGAGGGACGCGGCCGCCGCGACGACGGTGCCGGCCGCTGCTCTACCGGGGATCATGGGCCGACACTAGCGGCATCTGGGATTCCGCGGGGCGCGGGCGTACTCTGGTCCGCGAGGTAGACCGATCGGTCTATCGGAGTGCGTGAGGAGCGAGAACTGTGAGTCTGCGAGAAGCGTTCGTCTTCCCCGAGATCGTCAACGACTACGCCGCGCGGTGCACCGCCGCCCTCGTGGTGACGCTCGCGGTGGTCACCCTCCTCGCTCCCGAGCCCGCCCGGACATGGCTGGCGGGAGCGCTGGTGGTGGGTTTCGCGCTCCGGGTTGCCGGCGGCCCGCGGTACTCGCCGTTCGGTCGCCTGTCGGTGCATGTGCTCGCGCCGCGGGTCAGTGACGAGCCCAAGATGGTCGCCGGCGCGCCCAAGCGATTCGCCCAGACGATCGGCCTGGTGATGTCCTCGATCGCGTTCGGACTGTTCCTCGCAGGGTTCACGGTGGCGGGCAGCGTCGTGCTCGGTGTGCTGGTGGCCGCCGCGCTCGCCGAGGCCGCGCTCGGCTTCTGCCTGGGCTGCTGGATGTACGGGCAGCTCCAGCGGGTCGGCATCGTCTCGGAGGACGCGTGCGTGGACTGCGCGGACATCTGGGCGCGGCCCGGGATGACGGCCCGCAATTAAAGGGCGGCCCGGGAGGACCTCCCGGCTACGCGCCCGGAATGGTCCATTCCCGCAGCGAGACCCTTCGATGAGGGTGCAATCGGGCAGCGTAAGCCGGTGAGGACGTGCAGCCGGGGCCGCTTGTGGTGGCGGTGTGAGCGGTCTTCATCGCGGACGACCTGTCGTGGTGCCGCGATAGTGTGGATCCATGAGTACTCCCGCTGACGGCAACGCCTCCGACCGGCCCGACGACCCGTTCGGCGGTCGGGCGAACGAGCAGTGGCCCGGTCACGACGGCGGTCAGCAGTACGGGGCCGGCGGCTACGGCGGTCAGCAGTACGGGAGCCCGCAGTACGGAACCCCGCCGTACGGGAGCCCGCAGGGCGGCGGTCAGTTCGACCCGGGTCAGTACGGCGCGCAGCCCTTCTACGGCGCCGAGTACGCCTACGGGGCGCAGCAGCCGTACGGGATGCAGTCCTATGGTCAGCGGTACGGGATGCAGTCCTACGGTCAGCGGTACGGGATGCAGTCCTACGGTCAGTTCCCGCCGGCGGCCCGCAAGGACCCGGCACTGATGCTGGTGGCGTCCCTCCTCGTGCCCGGCCTGGGGACGATGCTGGTCGGCCGGGCCGGTAGGGGTGTGGGCATCCTCGCCGGCTACCTCGTGGGTGCTCTGCTCTCGGTCATCCTCATCGGACTGCCCATCATGTTCGGGTTCTGGATCTGGGGGATGGTCGACGCCTATCAGGGCGCCAAGGATCACAACGCCCGCCACGGCCTGCCCTGACCCGCGTCCGGCAGCCGCGCGCGGCATCCACGACCACCGGCCCGCCTCACCGGTTCGGCGCATCCCGTCGGCCCGCCTCGTCGTCGTCACGGAGGTGGCGACCTCCGACGTCGTGCCGACCGCCCACCCCGCGACCACTTACGTAACCTGTCCACATGACCGCGACCGAGATCCCCACCACCGACGCGCCCCGTCCCTCGGGCCTCGACCTGCAGTACGTCGATCCGGACGTCCGGCCCCAGGACGACCTCTACCAGCACGTCAACGGCACCTGGATCCGTGAGCACGTGATCCCCGCCGACCGGCCGATCGACGGTGCGTTCCTCGCCCTGCGCGACCTGTCCGAGGAGCGGGTGCGCGACATCATCACCGACGCCCCGGTCGACTCGCAGATCGGCGCCTTCTACGCCTCCTTCATGGACACCGGCGCCGTCGAGGCCACCGGCGTGGCCGCGCTCGCGCCCGATCTGGCCGAGATCGACGGTGCGACCGACGCCGACTCGCTCGCGCTGGCCATGGCGCGCCTGGAGAAGGTGGGCGTCGGCGGCCTGATCGGCGCCTACGTCAACAACGACGCCAAGAACTCGAGCGAGTACATCCTCTACCTGGTGCAGTACGGCATCGGGCTGCCGGACGAGTCCTTCTATCGTGAGGACCAGTACGCCGAGATGCGCGAGCAGTACACCGACCACATCGCCCGGATGCTCGACCTCGCCGGGCTGGTCGACGACGTGGACGGGGAGACCGGGGCCCGCCGGACCGCCGAGCGGATCGTCGCGCTGGAGACCCGCATCGCCGCCGCCCACTGGGACGTGGTGGCCCGTCGCGACGCGGACAAGACCTACAACCCCGTCACCTGGGACGAGTTGCCGCAGCAGGCCCCCGGCTTCCCCTGGCATGAGTGGGCCCGCGAGCTCGGCGGCACCGAGGAGACGTTCGGCCGGCTCGTCGCGATGCAGCCCGACTTCCTCACCGCCGTGGCCGACCTGTGGGCCTCCGAGCCGCTGGAGACCTGGAAGCAGTGGCTGCGCTGGCGGACGGTCTCCGCGCGCGCGCCGTTCCTGACCTCGGACCTGGTGGACGAGAACTTCCGCTTCTACGGCACCGTGATGTCCGGCACCGAGGAGAACAAGGCCCGCTGGAAGCGTGGTGTCGGTGCGGTCGAGGCCGCCCTCGGCGAGGAGGTCGGCAAGGAGTACGTGGCCCGGCACTTCCCGCCCGGCCACAAGGCGCGCATGGTCGAGCTGGTGGAGAACCTCACCGACGCCTACCGCTACTCCATCAGCCGTCTGCCGTGGATGACCCCGGCCACCCGCGAGCGGGCGCTGGCCAAGCTCGAGGCGTTCGTTGCCAAGATCGGCTACCCCGAGAAGTGGCGCGACTACTCGGCGCTCGAGGTCCGCGCCGACGACCTGCTCGGGAACGTGCGCCGCTCCGCCGAGTTCGAGCACCACTACGAGCTGGGCAAGCTCGGCGGCCCGGTCGACCGCGGTGAGTGGCACATGACGCCGCAGACGGTCAACGCCTACTACAACCCGGTGATGAACGAGATCGTCTTCCCGGCCGCCATCCTGCAGCCGCCGTTCTTCGACGCCGACGCCGACGACGCCGCCAACTACGGGGCGATCGGTGCCGTGATCGGGCACGAGATCGGTCACGGGTTCGACGACCAGGGAGCGAAGTACGACGGCGACGGCAACCTGGTCGACTGGTGGACCGACGACGATCGCGAGGCGTTCGGAACCCGCGTGGAGGCGCTGATCGCCCAGTACGACGGCCTCACCCCCGACGGCCTGGACGCCACGAAGGACCACGTCAACGGGGCCTTCACGGTGGGGGAGAACATCGGCGACCTGGGCGGTCTCACCATCGCGCTGCTGGCCTACCGGCTGGCACAGGGTTCGAACGAGCAGGGTTCGAACGAGCAGGGTTCGAACGAGCAGGGCACCGACGGCGAACCCGCCGAGGGCACCGAGGTGGGCCCGGAGATCGACGGGATGACCGGCATCCAGCGGCTCATCATCTCGTGGGCGATCGTGTGGCGGACCAAGACCCGCGCCGAGGAGGCCGCCCGCCGGCTCGCCGTGGACCCGCACTCCCCGCCGGAGTTCCGCTGCAACCAGGTGGTCCGCAACCTCGACGATTTCCACGCCGCCTTCGACGTGACCGAGGGCGACGGACTGTGGCTCGCCCCCGAGGAGCGCGTCAGCATCTGGTGAGGGTGCTCAGGCGCCGGTGAGTCGGCGGTGGTCGAGGTCGAACTCCCGCCGCGCGACCCTCTCGACGGCCCCCGAGGCGATGAGGTCGTGTAGTCGACGGCTCAGCGTCTCGGGGGTCGTCCCCAGATGCGTGGCCAGGTCGGACTGGGACAGTGGCAGTCGCACCCGGATCCGCCCGTCCTGGCGGGGCGACCCGGGTAACGACACGAGGTAGGCGGACAGTCGCGTGAGCACGTCCTCCGAGGTGATCGACGCCAGGTGCTGTTCGCTCTCGACCACCTTCCACGCCAGTTCGCGGGTGATCGAGTCGTTGAGCACCGGGCACGCGGCGGCCGCTGACCGGAGCGCGCCGTGCGAGACGCTGGTCAGCGTGGTGGCCTCCGCGGCGACGACGGTGTGACGGGCAGGGCAGCCCAGTGCGAACTCCACCAGGCCGAGATGGCTCCCGGGGCCGAGGACCCGGACGTGACGCTGGTGCCCGGACCGGTCCTCCCTGACGACATGGAGGGCCCCGGCCGTGATCACCACCAGGCGGCCCACCGGTTCCCCGGTCACCTGCACCACCGCGCCTGGCCTCGCCGTACTCGTCCGCGACGAGGCGGCCAGGGCGGCCCCGCACCGGGGTGGCAGCGAGGCGAACAGGACCGAGCCCGCGAACAGCGCGGACCCGGTGACTCCGGAATCGTCCCCGTGCGCGGTCATGTCACCAGTGTGGCCCTGTGGGGCGCCCACGTGTGCATTTCCTCACACCGAGTTGACCTAGATCAATGCGGTTCCGAGGCTTCCGGCCTAGTTTCGGATGAACGAACGACAGGGGAGCGATATGTCGGAGACTCTTGTACCGCCCACGCGCCCGACGCGTGAGCTCGACCACCCGCCGGGTGAACCCACGGGTGATGCCCGGCCGGGCTCGTTCGTGTGGAAGATGCTGACGACGACCGACCACAAGTTGCTCGGCATCATGTACATCGTCACCTGCTTTATCTTCTTCTTCGCCGGCGGCCTCATGGCGCTGCTCATCCGGGCGGAGCTCTTCTTCCCGGGTATGCAGTTCCTGTCGAATGAGCAGTTCAACCAGCTGTTCACCATGCACGGCACGGTGATGCTGCTGCTCTACGGAACCCCGATCGTCGTCGGGTTCGCGAACTACATCATGCCGCTGCAGATCGGCGCCCCCGACGTGGCGTTCCCGCGCCTCAACGCGTTCGGCTTCTGGCTGTTCGCGGCGGGCGGCACGATCATGCTCTCCGGCTTCCTGACCCCCGGTGGCGCGGCGTCCTTCGGCTGGACCATGTACATGCCGCTGGCGGACAAGATCCACTCGCCGAACGTCGGCGCGGACCTCTGGATCCTCGGCGTCGGCATCGGCGGCATCGGCACGATCCTCGGTGCCGTCAACTTCGTCACCACCATCATCTGCCTGCGCGCACCGGGTATGACCATGTTCCGGATGCCGATCTTCACGTGGAACATCCTCGTGGCGTCGGTCCTCATCCTCCTGATCTTCCCGCTGCTCACCGCGGCCGCGCTCGGCGTCTTCTACGACCGCACCTTCGGTGGTCGCATCTTCGATCCGGGCAACGGTGGCGCCATCCTGTGGCAGCACCTGTTCTGGTTCTTCGGTCACCCCGAGGTGTACGTCCTCGCGCTGCCGTTCTTCGGCATCGTCTCCGAGGTCTTCCCGGTCTTCTCTCGCAAGCCGCTGTTCGGCTACGCCGGCCTGGTCTTCGCGACCCTCGCGATCGCCGCACTGTCGATGGCCGTGTGGGCGCACCACATGTACGTCACCGGCGCGGTGCTGCTGCCGTTCTTCTCCTTCATGACGTTCCTCATCGCGGTCCCGACCGGCGTGAAGTTCTTCAACTGGATCGGCACGATGTGGCGCGGCAAGATGACCTTCGAGACGCCGATGCTGTTCGCCCTCGGCTTCATCATCACCTTCCTCTTCGGCGGTCTGACCGGCGTGATGATGGCCTCGGCGCCGATCGACTTCCACATCTCGGACACGTACTTCATCGTGGCGCACTTCCACTACACGCTYTTCGGCACCATCGTGTTCGCCACGTTCGCCGGCGTGTACTTCTGGTTCCCCAAGATGACGGGCCGGATGTACGACGAGCGGCTCGGYAAGATCCACTTCTGGTTGATCTTCATCGGTTTCCACACGACGTTCCTGGTRCAGCACTGGCTGGGCAACCAGGGCATGCCGCGCCGGTACGCCGACTACCTGGATTCGGACAACTTCACGGTCCTCAACCAGATCTCCACGGTCGGTTCGTTCATCCTCGGCATCGCGATGCTGCCGTTCATCTGGAACATCATCAAGAGCTGGCGCTACGGGGAGATCGTCACGGTCGACGACCCGTGGGGCGCGGGCAACTCCCTCGAGTGGGCGACCTCGTGCCCGCCGCCGCGCCACAACTTCGTGACGCTGCCCCGGATCCGCTCCGAGCGCCCCGCGTTCGAGCTGCACTACCCGCACATGAGCGAGCGGATGCGGGCGGAGGCCCACGTCGGGGGCCGTCGCAAGGCCCGGGACCCGGACACCGCGAAGGACGTCGGGGAGCGCGGGACCTCGCCCTACAGGAGCTGAACACCGAGGGCCGGATGCGTGGAAGCGGCAACCCCCGGGTCGGGGCGACGGATAGTGTCGGTGCCCATGACGATCCGGGTAGTGGAATGGTCGACGGGGTATCTGGGCCGGATGGCAGTCGAGGCGATCGCCGCCCGGCCCGAGCTGGAACTGGTGGGCCTGTACGTCTCCGACCCGGCCAAGGTCGGCGTGGACGCCGGGCGACTCGCCGGGGTGGACCGCGACCTGGGTATCGCGTCCACCGATGACACTGACGCGCTGCTCGCGCTGGACCCGGACGCGGTGGTCTACACCGCCGAGACCGAGACGCGGTTCGTGGACGCGATCTCCGACTTCTGCCGCTTCCTGCGCGCCGGTATCGACGTGGTGGCCTCCGGTCCGGTGCTGCTGCAGTACCCGCACGGCACCCTGCCCGAGGAGATGATCTCCGAGCTCGCCGCCGCCGGACGTGAAGGCGGCGCCACACTGCACGTCAACGGCATCGACCCCGGCTTCGCCAACGACGTCCTGCCGCTGGCCTTGACCAGCTTGTCCCGGCGGATCGACCACATCCACGTGGGCGAGATCGCCGACTACTCCGTGTACCACCAGGGTGAAACCATGCGGCGACTGTTCGGTTTCGGCGGGCCCATGGACTCGCTGCCGCCACTGCTGCGTCCGGGGATGCTCGCGGCGGGCTGGGGATCGGTGGTCCGCCAGCTCGCGGCCGCCCTCGACGTCACCCTCGACGAACCGCTCCTGGAGCGACACGAGCGCCTGCCCGCGGACCGCGACCTGACCCTGCTTGCGTGCGAGGTCCCGGAGGGGACGCAGGCCGCGCTGCGGTTCGAGGTGGTGGGGCAGGTCGACGGCGAGGACCGCATCGTCCTGGAGCACGTCACTCGCACTGCCCACGACCAGGCCCCCGACTGGCCGCGCCCGGACCACGGCGACGGCTGCTACCGCATCGAGATCACCGGCGATCCCGCGATGCGGGTGGAGTTCGGACACCACGCCGAGCACGGCGATCACAACGTCTCCGGCATGCTCGTCACCGCGATGCGGCTGGTCAACTCGGTGGAGGCGGTCGTGGCGGCGGCGCCGGGACTCGTGTACGCGAAGGACCTCCCGATGATCACCGGGCGTGGCTTAATGAGCACATGAGAACCCTGCGGGCCGCCCTGGCCGTCACCGCCGCCGCCCTCCTCGCGGTGACGGGCGCGGGCGCCGCGAACGCCACCGACCCGTCGACACGGGCACCGCTGCCGGTGCCGTACTCCTTCTTCTCCGGAGCCGCCCGGGCGCTCACCGCCCCGGGGGCGGAGCTGCCCGGGGCCAACGACTGGTCGTGCCGCCCCACCGCCGACAAGCCGCGCCCCGTGGTGTTGGTCCACGGCACCTGGGGCGGCGCGGTCACCAACTGGGCCACCTACGGGCCGCTGCTGCACAACGAGGGCTACTGCGTCTACACGCTCACCTACGGGGCGCTGCCCGGCCAGCCGTGGCCGGTCAGTCTCCTGGGCGGCCTGTCGGACATCACGGAGGTATCGGTGCCGCAGGTCGGCGAGTTCGTCGACCGCGTCCTCGCCTCGACCGGTGCCGAGCAGGTCGACCTCGTCGGCCACTCGCAGGGGACGCTCGTCTCCGGCCTGGTCGCCAAGGTCGGCCGGCCCGGCAAGGTGAACACCGTCGCCTCGGTAGCCCCGCTGTGGCACGGCTCCCGCGGGACCGGGTCCGGGGCGATCGGGACCGCCCTGGCCAGCGGGGACCGCGGACGCGCGGTCGAGATCGCGCCGTCCCTCGGCCGGATGGCGGCCGGGTCGGAGACGCTCGAACTCCTGTGGTCGGGTGGCACCCCCTATGCGCCGGGCGTGACCTACCTCAACCTCGTGACCCGCTACGACCAGCTGGTCCGGCCGTACACCGTCGGTGTCGTCGAGGGTCCGCGGGCCACCAACATCACCATCCAGGACGGGTGTGAGCAGAACCGGGCCGAGCACCTGGCCATCGCCTCGGATCCCCGGACCGMGGACTTCGTGCTCAACGCCCTCGACCCCGCCGACCCGCGTGAACCGCGGTGTGAGGCGGTCGCCCCGTACCTGGGACCGATCCCCCCGCTGCCGCGATCGTGAACCGGACCGGGATCGCGGGACTGCTCGCGGCGGCGGCCCTCGTCGTCGTCGCCCCCGTCCCCGCGGCTGCCGCGCCCACGGCGGCGGCCGCTCCCGCCCCCACCACGGACCAGGTCCCGTGGCGGTGGTGGGACGGCGCGGCGTACCAACTCACCCACGGCCTGGCCGATCCGCCCGGCATCAACCGGGACGACTGCCGGCCGACCGCGCAGCGCCCCGCGCCGGTGATCCTCGTGCACGGCACCGGGCTCACCGGCGGGAACTCGTGGGCCACCTTCGGCGCCGCACTGGCCGCCGAGGGCTACTGCGTCTGGGCCCCCACCGTGGGCGCGCCACCCGGACCCGGCGGCGCCCCGGCGTCTGTGGGCGGCGTCGACTCGCTCACCGGCGCCTCGGCGCCGCAGCTCGCCGCCGAGATCGACCGGGTGCGTGCGCTCACCGGGGCCGCCGAGGTGGACCTGGTGGGGCACTCGCAGGGCGCGATCATCGCCTCCTACGTCACCGCGACCGCCCGGGCCGACGCCGTGCGCACCGTCGTCACGCTGGGCGCCGATCCCGCCCGGTCCGGCGACGGGCCACCCGAGTTCGTCACCGATCTGCTCGGCGTGCTGTCGCCCGACACCGCGCGGCAGGACGCCGAGGCGACGCTCGCGTGGCTGGGCGAGGAGGGCGTCCCGTTCGCGCGCGGGGTGCGGTACGTGGCGGTGTCATCGGACTACGACGAACTCACCGGGCCGGTGGTGGCGCCGGAGGTGCCGGACTTCGTGGACCTGGACGTGGTGCGGCTGCAGGACGGCTGCGAGGTCGACCGCTCGGGGCACCTGACCGTGCTGGCGTCGCCTCGAGCGGTGGACCTGGTGATCGACGCCCTCGGCGGGCCGCGGGGCCCGGGTGGTGTCGAGCCGGCCGGCCCGCCGCCGCGCTGCGTTCCCGCGGATCAGCTGCTGGGCGTGCTCGCGCCCGTTCCGCCCCGGTGACCAGGCGCGCCGGATCAGTTCAAGCGGAGGCCGGTCTCGGGGTCGAACGCGTGGACCTCGGAGTCGACGTGCCGGACGCGGAGGCGCTCGCCGACCGCGGTCCCGTGTGCCCGGTCCAGGCGCACGGCGATCCGGTCGCCGGCGTCGGTGTGGCCGTACGCGAAGGACTCCGCGCCCAGCTCCTCGACCAGGTCCACCACCAGATCCAGGCCGGGTTCGTCCTCGCCCACAACCCGCAGTGACTCCGGTCGGGCACCGAGGGTGACGCGGTCGCGGCCCTCGAGTGAGGCGGGGATGGCCACCTCGGCGTCACCGACGTGGGCCCGGGAGCCCTCGACCGCCACCTCGAGGAGGTTCATGGCCGGCGTGCCGATGAAGCCGGCGACGAACGCGTTGACCGGCCGGTCATACAGCTCGCGGGGGGCCGCGACCTGTTGGAGGACGCCGTCTCTGAGCACCGCGACGCGCGTACCCATCGTCATGGCCTCGACCTGGTCGTGGGTGACGTACACCGTGGTCACGCCCAGCCGTCGTTGCAGCCCGGCGATCTCCCCGCGGGTGGAGACCCGCAGCTTGGCGTCGAGGTTCGACAGTGGCTCGTCCATACAGAACACCTTGGGCCGACGCACGATCGCCCGACCCATGGCGACCCGCTGGCGCTGGCCGCCGGACAGTTGGGAGGGTTTGCGGTGGAGGAGGGGATCCAGCTGCAGGATCCGCGCGGCCTCCTCGACCTGCTTGCGGGTGTCGGACTTGTTGACGCCGGCGTTGCGCAGTGCGAACCCCATGTTCTGGGCGACCGTCATGTTGGGATACAGCGCGTAGTTCTGGAACACCATGGCCACGTCGCGGTCGCGGGGAGCGACGCCGGACACGTCGAGCTCGTCGATGAACACGCGGCCGGCGTCGACGGGTTCCAGACCTGCGAGCATCCTCAGGCTGGTGGACTTGCCGCAGCCGGAGGGGCCGACCAGGACGAGGAACTCGCCGTCGGTGATGTCGATGTCGAGGGCGTCGACGGCGGGCGCCGATCCCTTGTCGAACCGGCGGGTCGCGTGGTCGAAGCGGACGGTGGCCATCGGGTGGGGTGCTCCTCGTGCGTGAATGTTCGGGGGAGGTGACGCGGCTGTGGGGTCAGGGGTGGGGCCGGGGCCGCCGAACGACGCCGACGCCGGGGCCGGATACGAGGTGCCCGGCCCCGGGCGTAGGCGATCGCCGGCGGTGACCGGTCAGCCGTTGAGCTTCGGCTGGATCTGGGTCTCGATGATCTGCGCGGTCTCGTCCTGCACCTGCTGCATGGTCTCGCGGATGTCGGCGCCACCGAGGACACGGTCGAACGCGCCACCGATGCGCCTACCACCGTTGGGTACCAGGACACGGGCGTTGTCCTGAGGCCGGGTGTGCGCGAGCTGGTCGATCGCGGTGACCGCCTGCGGGGTCTCGGACAGGTAGGCCTTGATCTCCTGCGCCTCGCGGGCGGACTTACGGACCGGCATGTACCCGGTTCCCTGCGCGAAGGTCGCCGTCGACTGCGTGTTGGTGAGGAAGTCGATGAACTTCATGGCGTTGAGCTTGCGCTCGTCGGAGATACCGGCCGGGATCGCGACGCCCGCGCCGCCGGTCGGGCAGGAGTTCTTCTCGGCCGCCCCGGGCAGGAAGGCCGTGCCGAACTCGAAACCGGCGTTGGTCTTGGCGGTGGCGAGCGAGCCGGTGGAGGCCAGTGCACACGCGGCGAGACCGGAACCGAACTCGACGATCGAGTCGGCGGAGACCACCAGGAAACCGTCGTCGTCGAGCTTCTTGATGTACTCCATGCCGCGAATGGTGCCGTCGTCGGTGAAGGTCGGGGTCCAGTCGCGGGAGAAGGCGCCGTCGAAGTCCCAGATGATGTTCTGCCCGGTCCAGTCCATGTAGTTGGAGCCGTCGTACATCGCGATGGCGTGCTTGCCGTCCCCGATGGCGTCCTGTAGGCGGGGTGCCCACTCCGCGAACTCGGTCCAGTTCTCCGGGCCGCGGTCGGGCAGCCCGGCGGCCCGCCACACCTCCTTGTTGTAGTAGAACAGCGGCGTCGACCGCGCGAAGGGCACGCCGAAGTTGTCGCCCTCGAGGACGTAGTCGCCCAGCAGGGCGTCGACGTAGTCAGCGGTATCGACGCCGGCCTCGGTGAACAGGTCGTTCAGCGGGGTGATCTGCCGGTTGAGCGCGAAGTTGAACCAGGTGACGTCGGAGACCACGACGACGTCGGGCAGCTCGCCGCCGGTGAGTGCCGCGTTGAACTTCTGGGCGACCTCCTCGTAGTTCTTCCCGCCGTCGACGAGGTTGACCTTGAGGCCCGGATTCTCCGACTCGAACGCCGCGATGATGTCGGTCTCGAGTGACTTGGAGTCACCGGGGTGGTTGGACCAGAACGTGATGGTGCCGGTGTCGCCGCCGGAGGCGGTTCCGCCCGACTCACCGGATGTGTCGCCGCCCGCGCCCGCGCAGGCGGTGAGGGTGGTGGCGGCCGCGGTGGCGCCGAGGACGCCGAGGAATCCGCGACGGTTCATGGGGTTCATTCGTGTCGGACCTTTCGTTGCTGCCGGACCGGTTCGGCCCGACGGGATTGGAGGTGGGATCGCGCGGAGTGGGTCATCCCTTCACCGCGCCGGAGGTCAGGCCCTTGATCATGTGGCGCTGGAGGATGAGGAACACGACGAGGATCGGGGTGATGGTGAGCACCGTGGCGGCCATGACCATCGGCCAGTCGGTGTAACCGCCGTCGGTGTTGACGAGGCGGGCCAGCCCGACCTGGAGCGGGGCGACGCGGTCGTCGGAGGCGATGAGGAATGGCCAGAGGTACTCGTTCCACTCGTTGACCACGGTGATGAGCGCGAAGGCGACCAGGGTGGGCCAACTCATCGGCAGTACGACCCGGAACAGCAGCTTGAGGTGCCCGCACCCGTCCATCCGCGCGGCCTCGATGATCTCGTACGGCAGGGTCAGGAAGTGGTTGCGCATGAGGAAGGTGCCGAACGCGACCCCCGCCAGCGGGATGATGATGCCCTGGAACGTGTTGATCCACCCGAGCTGCGCCACGAGTGCGTAGTTGGAGATCACCGTGATCTGGTTGGGCACCATCAGGGCCGCGAGCACGACCATGAACAGGACGGACCGGCCTGGGAAGCGAAGGAAGACGAACGCGTAGGCGCTGAGGACCCCCAACGTGATCTTCACGATGCTGAGCAGGCCGGTGATGACCACCGAGTTGGTGAAGTACCGGAGAAACGGGACCTCGGAGAGCACCTGCGGGTACGCGTCACCGGTCAGCGGGGAAGGCCACCACACCGGCGGCTGGACGTAGACCTGGTTGTCCGGTTTGAGGGAGGTGACGACCACCCAGAACAGCGGGAGGCCGATGACCAGCAGGACGAGGATCATCACCGCGTACCCGATGATCATGGTCGGCGTGGAGCCTGCGCGGATAGTGCTCATCGGGCGTTCCTGTCCATGACGCGGACCTGTAGGTAGGTGATGACCAGCAGGATGAGGAACATGATCGTCGCGACCGTGGCTCCGTAGCCGGCCCGGAAGTTCTGGAAGGTCTCCTGATAGACCTGGAAGACCATGGTCGTGGTGGCGTTGCCCTGGGGCCCACCGCGGGTCATCACGTAGATGATGTCGAAGACCTGGAGCGAGTTGAGCATCACGGTGATCGACAAGAAGAACGTCGTGGGGCGCAGCATGGGCAGTGTCACCGAGCGGAAGGTGGTCCACCGGCCGGCGCCGTCGATCTCGGCGGCCTCGTAGAGCTCTGCGGGTTTGGCTTGGAGCGCCGCCAGATAGATGACGAACGAGTAGCCCAGGTTCTTCCAGATGTAGGTGATGGTGATCATCGCCAGCGCCCAGTCGGGGTCCTGGTAGAAGTCCGGCACCGGGAGTCCGACCATTGTGAGCAGTGCCGAGACCATGCCGAACCGGGGATCGAAGATGAACTGGAACGCCACGCCGATGGCAGCCCCGGCGATGACGAACGGCGCGAACACCGCCGAGCGCACGATGCCGCGACCGATGAGCTGCTGGTCGAGCAGCAGGGCCAGGGCCAGCCCGAGCACCATGGACCCCACGACGGCCGAGACGGTGAACACGCCGGTGTTTCGCAGGATCAGCCAGCTGTCGTCCCGCCCGAACCACTCGACATAGTTGGCGGCTCCCACGAACGTCGAGGTGGGGGAGGAGATGTTCCAGTCGAAGAAGCTCAGCCGGAAGTTGTCCAGCAACGGCCGGTAGGTGAACACGCCGAGCAGTGCCAGGTTGGGCAACACCAGAGCGACGAAGAGCGCCTTCTCGCGGAACAGTCCGCCCGCCCGGGCCCGGCGCCGGGCCGGGCCGCGCTCGGCGAGGTCAGGGGGAGCGGTCGCCGGGTGCCCGTCGACCGGGGAGGACAGAGTCTGCACGCTGTGCAGCCTGGCCGGGAGAGGTGAACGGGTCCTTTCCGGACGATTGACCGCCGGTGGCCCGGCGAGGTCTAACCGGTACAGGTGTTGAAAAGCATGATGTCCCCACGCTTCTCATTCCGGACGGCCGGGCCGCCGGCGAGCGGGCGTCAGTAGTTCCAGTCGCCCTGGCCGTCGAACGCGCCGAACGGGCGGCCGGGCCCGTTCTTGACGATGAACGGGTCGCCGTTGCGGCTGGTGTCGTAGTACCAGCGGGCGTCGGCGGGGCTGACGTTGATGCAGCCGTGGGAGACGTTGCGGACACCCTGGTCGGCGACCGACCACGGTGCGGAGTGGATGTAGATGCCGTCGTAGGAGAGCCGGACGGCGTCGTTGATGATCGAGTTGTACCCGCCGTCCTCGATGCGCAGACCGAACGTCTCCGAGTTCATGCGGACCTCACGGCCGCGCTGGCCGGTGTAGTAGGTGCCGTTGTAGGTCTCCCAGCCGGGCCGTCCGGCGGAGGCTCGCATGGTGCGGATGTGCTGGCCGTTGCGGGTGACGGTGACGAGCTTGGTGCGGTCGTCGAACACGGCGATCACGGCGTCGCCGGTCCGGAACGACTGCTGACGCTTGCCACCGGCCCACACGGTCACGGAGGTGATGACCGGCCAGAACTCGTGGGGCCGCCAGCGCACCTCGCGGTCGTTCACCCAGTAGAACTTGCCCGGGACCGCCGGCTCGGTGCGGATGCCGATCGTGGCCTCGGCCCGCGCCCGGTCGCGGATGGGGCGGTCGAAGAAGAACATGACCGGCTGTGCCACGCCCACGATCTCGTTCGGGGTGGGGAAGATGTCGACGTTGCCGTACTCGGGTGTCGGCCGCGCGGGCCCGATGACCGGGTAGGTCAGTACGGGCATCGCGGCGACGCCCGGGATGGCCGGCGTGTACAGGGGCGCGTTCTCGAGCTGCGGCACCCCGGGAGGGCTCAGCGGCATGACGGACTGGGCCTCGGCGGTCGGGGCGGTGCCCGCGCCGACCGACACCCCCATGAGGAGCGCGATCGCGGCGAGGACCGCGGCGGCCACCGAGGGGCGGGAGGAACGGGTCATGTGAGGGGCTCCTGAGGACGGCGAGGGATTCTCTAAGCGTTACGACAGACTTCTACCCGGATATATCGTGCGTCACAACCGAAGTGTTTCGGAGCGGCGGCCCGCGGCCGCCCGCGGTCAGTAGTTCCAGTCGCCCTGACCGTCGAACGCGCCGAACGGTCGGCCGGGGCCGCCGGTGACGATGAACGGGTCGCCATTGCGGGTGTTGTCGAAGTACCAGGCCGCGTCCTCGGGGCTGACGTTGATGCAGCCGTGCGAGACATTCCGGACACCCTGGTCGGCGACCGACCACGGCGCCGAGTGGATGAAGATGCCGTCGTAGCTCAGCCGCACGCCGTTCTCCACGATCGTGTCGTACCCGCCGGCGGTCCGGGACAGTCCCCAGGTCTCCGAGTCCATGCGCACCTCGCGGGCCCGCCAGCCGTTGTAGTAGACGCCGTTGTGGGTGGCGTAGGCGTCGCGGCCGGCGGAAGCCTTCATGGTGCGCACCACCTGGCCGTTGCGGGTGACGGTGACGGTGTGGGTGGCGTCGTCATAGGTCGAGATCACCGCGTCGCCGGTGCGGAAGACGGTCTCACGCCCTCCGGCCCACACGGTGATGGAGGTGCCCGCGGGCCAGAACTCGTGTGGTCGCCAGCGCAGTTCCGAGTCGCCGACCCAGTAGAACTTGCCGTCCACGGCGGGCGCCGTGCGGATTCCCACCGACGCCTCGGCGCGGGCACGGTCGGCGACGGGCTGGTCGAACCGGATCATCACCGGTTGCGCGACGCCCACCGTCTCGCCCGAGGTGGGGTAGACCGAGGCCACCCCGGTCTCGGCCGTGGTCCGTCCCACGGCGGGGACGGGCATGGTGAGCACGCCGGTCGATCCGCCGACCGCGGGCAGTGGTGCGGACTCGAGTCCGAGCGCGCCGACCGAGCCGGTGGATCCGGTGGGACCGAGGAGTGACTGCGCGGAGGCGGCGGGGGAGAGGCCGACGACGACGAGGCAGGCCGTGGCCAGAAGCGTTGCGAAGGACCGGGTGCGGCGAGACATCGTTCTCCTCGGAAGCGGGCACCGCGGCGGGCGGCGACAGCGGGGGTCGCGTGAGGGCGGACAGCCAACCCCACGCGTCACATAAGTAACATCAGTAACAGTACATATCAGGTGCCCGGCCTGTACATCTCCGAGGTCGGGCGGGGATCACGGTGGGTGCCCGCTCCGCGGGGGACGCGCACCGACCCGGCCGGGCACCTTTCCACCGTTCGTTGGTATCGCCGCGGGGAGAACTGCTGGTAGATCCATGCGGGGGCCGTAGTTGAGCGGAAGTCAACGGAGAATCGCCTGATCATGGGCTTGACCGAACAGCAGGTGCAACATAGGGTCATCTCAGTCACCGCCGAGGGGTGGGTGGCGAAGTGAAGTGGTTGCTGAGGGGCTGCGACTTCACGTAACGAGGGGCCGGTCTTCCCGACCGGGGCACCTGGGGGGTGCCGACCCGCAGCCGAGAGGCAGCGTGGAGGCCGGATCGTACGCGATCTGCCAGATGGAGGGACGGCGTCGGATGCTGAGGGGCTCCGGCGCCGTTCCCGTCATTTCAGCCCACTTCTAGCCGACGATCTCCCGTGCCACGCGGTGCAGCCCGGCCAGCGCGACCGCCTCGGTCTGCGGTGATCTGGGCGTCTCGGGCCTGAGCATGGTGATGTGCCACAGTTCGTCGCCGGAGACCAGGATCGTGTGCACCTCGACGCCGCCGCCGGTGGGTGCCGCCACGCAGTCGATGTACATCGTGGCGGGCCGTGGGCCGACCGCGGCGGGTGCCCCGGGCTCGCCCGGGGCCGTCAGGCCGGCCTCCGCGGCGCCCGCTTCGCGGATCTCCGAGCAGGCGTACCTGGCGCCCAGCAGTGCGGCCTGACCCGCGAGCGCGGCCTGGGCACCGTCGCGGGGGGTGACGACCCCGGCGGCGACGGTGTCGGGGACGACGTCCGGATCGAAGGCCGGCGGGGTGGTCGTCACCGTGGTCGCCGAGGTCGTCGCCGACTCGTCGGTCGTGGCGTCGGCTGTCGGCGCGTCGGTCGTGGCCTCCGCCTCGCCTGCAGCGCCCGCGGCGCCCGCCGTGTCCGCCGCGCCCTCCGTGTCCGCCGACTCCGTATCCGAGACCTCGGCGGCGTCGGCGTCGGTGCCCGCCGCGTCGGCGTCGGTCGTGCTGGTGCCCGCCAGTCCGGCTTGGTACCTCTCGGGTGACCCCGGGCCGCCGTAGGTGCACAGCAGCCCCAGGTCGCCGGAACCGGTCGGGGCGACCTCCGGCATGTCGGCACCGGTGAGGTCGATGATCTCCTCGGTGGTCAGGTCGAGGAGCTCGCAGGCGTTGAGTCGTTCCTCGGGCGCGGGCCGACCCTCGACCATCTCGGCGGCGACGTCGTGCCGGGGATTCGGGGTGAGTCTCGGCGGGCCCGCGTCACCCGAACCGGGGCCGGTGGCAGTGCATCCGGCGACAGTCACCGTGGCCGCCAGGGCGACGAACCCTCCGGCGAGACGGCGTCCGCGCGCCGGACGGGGTCGCTGCGATCGCATGGCCCGATCCTACGGGTCGGCCCCACGGCCATGACCCCGACGTCCGGCGTTCACCGCGCGTGCGCGGCCCGCTCATCTCGCTCGGCGACACTGCCGGGTGTGGAAGCGAGACGCGGGCGGGACGCGCAGCCGCTGCCGGGGCCCGCACTCGGCTACCGGCGTTCGGACCTGCACGAACACGGGAGACCTCCCGGGGGGTGGAGGGAGGTCATCGCCCACGCCGTGCTCGGCGAGGGCGTCGCCCTGTTCGACGGGGCCGCGGACGATCTGCTGAGTCTGGCCGCCCACGCCCGTGCGGGGATCAGGACGGCCCCGGCGGATCCGCCCCTGGCATCGGACCTCGTCGTGCTCGACGGGCCGATGCGTGGCCCCTGCCGACTTGTCGACCTGATCGACGAGTCGCTCCGGCAGGGCGTCGTCGTCGGCACCCTCGAGGGCAACACCGCGGTGGCCGAGCACCGCTGCCACATCGACCTGCACCCCGGGACGGACGAGGTCACCGTCACCGTCCGGACGGTGTGGCGGCCGCGCACCTTCTCGGTGCTGCCCGGTGCCGCGGGCCGCGAGGCGCGCGCCTACCAACGCATGGGCGACCGCCTGGTCCGGACGCTCGGCGGCGCTTTCTAACCAGGCACGGCGCCGTCGGGGGCAGCCGGGCCTCTGGCGACGTCGGTCGGCTCGGTCACCGAGCCTCGGATCGCATCGAACGATTCCCGGATGCGGTACTCGAGCAGGGAACCCGGCTCGTCGGTGCGCCACCGTTCTACGGCGATGCGGAGGATCGCGATCGACGCGGCCGCCACCGTCGCGGCCTCCACCGAGTCCGGTTCCCGCCCCTCCCGGCGCGCCACCAGGGACGCCAGCTCCTTCTCGTTGCACGCCAGGATCTCGTAGACCTGGGTGCGGACGCTCGCCTCCCGGCGCCACATGTCGTGGAATCGGTCGAAGGCCCGGCTCTGTCGCCGTGCGTTGGACACCTGGTGCCACATGAGCCGTGAGAGGGCGGTCATGGTGGACACGCTGCGGTCGGTGAGGAATTCCCTCACCGCGTCGCGACCGGCGGGGGGCGTGTCCGGGATGCAGGCGGCGGCCTTGGACGGGAAGTAGTTGAAGAACGTCCGCCGCGACACGTTGGCGGCTCGGGCGATCTCGTCGACCGTCACCGCGTCGAGTCCCCGCTCGATCACCAGATCGACCGCGGCGGCGGAGATCGCACCGCGCAGGTCGCGGCGGCGGTCCTCCGCGCGGTCGGCGCCCGCAGCGATGCTCGTGGAGTCGCCCATCTGCCACCTCCCGGTGCCGTCGCCGTGTCGGCGGTCAGCCGCACCGCCACGGTCAACAGTACTGACCGACCCGGCATCTATCCTGGCGGTATGCGCAAACCCGCCTCCCCAGCCCTCGTCGCGGTGTCCGCGGTCCTGCTCGGTGCCCTCGCCGGGTGCGGCGGCTCCGAGCCGGCCCCGGAGATGGGCACCATCCGGACCGCCCCTCCCGAGACGACCGAGCCGGAACTGCCGCCGGTCGAACCGGTCGCGGATGCCGAGTGCCCGTACCTGTCCGCCGACGAGGTCACACGACTCAGCGGCCAGCCGGTCACCGACGTGCGGATCGACGACGGCGTGGAGCCTGCGGCCTGCTTCTTCTACGACTCAGACGGCGAGGTGCAGCTCACGACCACCGTGTATTCGGTCGCGTCCCCGGAGCGGGCGGCGGAGCTGGTGGAGGAGTCGGCGCCCTCCGACGAGGCCGAACCCTCACAGGCGGAGGGAGGCTGGAGCGGTGGCCGTACGGTGGGCCTGGGCGGTGCGCTGGTGGTCCTGTCCCGCGACGCCCGGGTGCTGGCCGTGCAGTCCACGCAGGACGACCCGACGACGGCCCAGCGGATTGCCGAGCTCACCGCACCGCGGGTGGCCGGCTGACCCATCGCTCAGTGGGGATCAAGTGCAGTGGGGATCACGTCGGGTCGGTGACCATCCCCAGGATGAGCTCGGCCATGCTGCGGGCGGTCATCGCGGTGGTCCGGACCTCACCGAGCATCGCGGCGGTCACCGAGCCGTCGTGGAGGAGCGCCAACCGGTCGGCCAGGTCGGTGATGTTGTCCGGGTCCTCGAGGCCCATGCCGGCGAGCTCGGAGCGCAGGGTCTCGGCGACCCACTGCCGCTGATCGGCCACGGCGGCGCGGATGGCGCGCTCGCCGTCCGTCGCCGGGCTGGGGAACTCGATCGCCGCCGCGAGGTGGCAGGACCCGGGCATGGCGGGCTCGACCTGCTCGCGGACGATGTCGAACAGCGCCAGGATGCGGCCCCGGGCATCCGGGGCGAGGTCGGCGCGGCGCTGCCACAGGTCACGGTCCCGTTCGGCGACCGACCTCAGGTAGGCCACGACGAGCTCGTCCTTGGACCCGTAGGTGTTGTAGAGGCTGGCCTTGGCCACCCCGGCCTCCCGCAGGATCCGGTCGATCCCGACCGCACGGATCCCGTCGGTGGAGAACAGACGGGTCGCCGTCGCCAGGAGCCGCTCCCGCGGCCCGGGCTTGGTCGACCGTGTGCTCGTCACGGGGTACACACTATCGGCAGTGACCGTCGACACCACGGGGCCGGTGCCGCGCGCGGCGGACACCGGCCCCATCGCCTGACGGTGCGGTCGATGATGGTCAGGCCGGCGGCTGGCCGTCGGCCGGCGGGCGGCTGTGCTGCGACGAGTCCGGGTCCGGTGTCGGCGTGCCGTCCGGGGCGTCCGGGACCTCGGGCGCGTCCGCAGTGCGTCCGGTGAGGAATTCGCCGGCCTTCTGCTGGGCGGTGTCGACGTGCTGGGCGTGCTTGCCGCCGGTGCGCTTGTCGAACGCATCGCCCGCCTTCTCGAGCGCCGACTCCACCTTGCCCGGGTTCTTGCGGGCGAGGTCCTTGGCCTTGTCGAACAGTCCCATGACGGGCTCCTTCTACTCGGGGTGGTGTACACGAACGGCCCGGCCCTTGTGGGGCCGGGCCGTCCGGATGTAGCGGTGTCTCTGGCGTCTCGCGCCCGGGTCAGACCCTGGTGCGTCCGCGCCCCTTGACCGCCGAGACGATGAAGATGACCAGGATCGCGCCGATGATCGCGGCGACGAAGCCCCAGATGGAGAATGCCTCAGGCATGCCACCGCCACCGGTGACGAGCGAGACGAGGAGGCCGACGATGAAGGCGCCGATCACGCCGGCGAGAACGTTGGCGACGAGGCCCATCTGTGCGTTCTTGCCCATGATCATGGAGGCGATCCAGCCAGCGAGGCCACCGACGATGATCCAGGAGATGATGCTCCACAGCATTGTGGTTGGTCCTTTCCCGAGAGTCGTACTCGGCCCGGGACGGGCCGCTCTCTCAGGAGAACACGACACCGACACGAATGCTTCCGGTAGGGCGCCGAGTGGCGTTAAACGTCGCTCACTCGTTACCGGTTCGTGTCCGCCGGGCCACCCCCCCGCGGCCTCAGGCCATCTCCGCGGCCTCGGGGTGCTTTTGGATGTATCCCGCGACGAACGAACACGACGGGCGCACCCGCAGTCCCTCGTCCCGGGTCACCTGCAGCGCCTCACCGACCAGCGTCCCGGCGAGGCCGCGCCCACCGAATTCGGACGCGACCACCGTGTGGGGGAACTCCCGGACGCCGTCCGTGCCGTCGGAATAGTCGGCGAAACCCGCCACCACGTCGTCCACGAGGATCTCGAATCGCCCGGCGGCGGTGTCACGCCGAACCTGAACGTTGTCCTCGCTGCTCATGAGTGCGATTCCGGACGGACGACCATCACCGGGCACGGGGCCGCCTGCAGGAGCGCCCGGGAGGTGGAGCCGAGGACCATGCCCGTGAACCCGCCCCGCCCGTGGGAGCCGACGACGACGAGCTGGGCGTTCTCGGCCTGCTCGACGAGCGCCCGGACCGCGCGATCGCGCGTGACGAACCGCTGCACCTCGACATCGGGGTACCGGTCCGAGAATCCCGCCAGCCGCTCCGACAACGTCTGGAGCTGCTGCTCCTCGAGTTCCTTCCAGTCGTCCTCGGTGAGGGAGATCCCGGCCGCCGCGGCCTGCACCTGCGGATCCATCCAGGTGTGCACTGCGACGAGGGGGGCGGACCGCGCGGAGGCCTCGGCGAACGCCCACTCGGTGGCCTTGGCGCTGACCTCGGAGCCGTCGATCCCCACGACGACCGGGCCGCTGCGGTTCAGGTCGTCCGTGTCCTCCCGGGTCACCACGACCGGGCAGAACGCGTGGCTGGCCACCGCCGCCGACACCGAGCCGAGCACCATGCCCTTGATCCCGCCCAGGCCGCGGGAGCCCAGGACGATGAGCTTGGCCTTGCGCGAGTAGTCGATGAGCACCTGCGCGGGGTTGCCCTCGACGATCGCGTGCGACACCTCGATGCCGGGCGCCACCTTGGCCGCGGTCTCCCGGGCCTTCTCGATGATGGGTGTGCACTCCCGCTCCAGCTCGTCGTAGACGGGCTGCGGAGGGATCATTCCCTCGGCGAACATCGCGGCCGGCATCGTGTAGCTGGTCACGAGGAGCAGCGGGATACGGCGGGTGGCGGCGGTGTTGGCGGCGTACGCGACCGCACCGGTGGAGGCGGCGGAGCCGTCGACGCCGACGATGACGGTGTTCTCGAGGGAAGCCATGGCCCCGACCCTACCGCCGGGATACGACACCGGATCGCGGTTTGGGAGTGCGCCGTCTAGAGCTGGTCCGGGAACGGGGCGTTGGCCGGGTAGGCCATGTTGAAGCTGCCCTGGAACGCCGGGAGGACGGCGCGGCCCGGGCCGAAGAGGAAGAAGTCGACGACGGCGTCGATCATGGGCACTCCCGAAATCTCAAGGTGATGGTTCCCAAAGTGTTGCGTGGGACAGATGGTGCGCGAGTGAGTGTAGCCCACCGTCTAGGCTCGTGGACATGTCCAGCTCCAGGCGCCGCGGGCGGCCTCTCCCGTTGCGCGACGGGGTGGACCCGGTCCGGATCCGGCTGGCCGACCCCGGACAGGGGCCCCGCAGCATCCCCGAGGAGTTGCGCCGGCGCTTCCCCGACCGGCTCGCCGAGCTCGCCGCGGCCCTCGAGGCGGGGCAGGTCGTCACCGCCGACGGAGCGCCGGTCACCGCCGCCACCCGGCGGCACCGGGGGATGGACGTGTGGATGTACCGGACGCCGGAGCCCGAGGTCCCGGTCCCGTATGAGGTCGAGGTCCTACACGCGGACGACCGCCTCGTCGTCGTCGACAAACCCCACTACCTCGCCACGACCCCCCGCGCGGGGCACGTCACCGAGACCGCGCTCGTCCGGCTGCGGCGCGACCTCGCGCTGGACGACCTGGCACCCGCCCACCGCCTCGACCGCCTCACCGCAGGCGTCCTGGTCTTCACCGTCGATCCCGCGCACCGCGGCGCCTACCAGGAACTCTTCGCCGCCCGACGGGTCACCAAGACCTACCTGGCGGTCGCCACCGCCCCCGACGGGGTCCCCACCGAACGGCAGC
Source organism: Dietzia sp. Alg238-R159 (assembly GCF_900537145.1). Taxonomy (NCBI): domain Bacteria; kingdom Bacillati; phylum Actinomycetota; class Actinomycetes; order Mycobacteriales; family Dietziaceae; genus Dietzia; species Dietzia sp. Alg238-R159. The sequence continues at coordinate 254,250 of NZ_UNRI01000003.1, forward strand.
GGTCCAGCCGGATCGTCAAGACCCGCGGCGTCCTCCAGGCGGCCGAGGTCGACGGCGAGCCCGATGCCCACACCCGCATCACCCTCCTGGGCACCCGTGGGGACGGGGCCGGGCGGATCGGGCTCTACCGGCTCGAACCCACCACCGGCCGCACCCACCAGCTGCGCGTGCACATGAACGCGCTCGGAACCCCCATCCTCGGCGACGACCTCTACCCCCGTGTGCTCGACGTGGCCCCCGGTGACTTCTCGACACCACTCCAGCTGCTGGCCGCGTCGATCGCCTTCACCGACCCCGTCTCGGGCGAGAAACGCGAGTTCGTCACCCGGCGGACCCTCGACGCCTGGACCCGCGAGCAGGATCAGGGTGGACACCCGGGCAATCCCCCATCGGCATCCGCTCCGAATTCCTGCAAGCTTTAGATCGACCACCATGATCCGAGGGAGCACATGACCACCCAGGCCGAGACCCACCAACACGACGGAGAGCCGCACTCCGCGGCCGCCGTCGCCACCGACCTCGTCATGACCTACGGGGAGGGTGAGACCGAGGTCCGCGCACTCGACCACGTCAGCGCGACCTTCGAACGGGGACGGTTCACTGCGATCATGGGCCCCTCCGGCTCGGGCAAGTCCACGCTCATGCACTGCATGGCGGGACTGGACCGGCCGACCTCCGGGTCGGTGCAGATCGGCGAGACCGAGATCGTGGGGCTGGCGGACAAGGAACTGACGGCGCTGCGACGTGACCGGATCGGATTCGTGTTCCAGTCCTTCAACCTCGTCCCGACCCTGACGGCAGAGGAGAACATCACCCTGCCCCAGGACATCGCCGGCCACAGCATCGACCGGGCCTGGTTCGACGAGGTGATCGGCCGGCTGGGGATCGCCGACCGGCTCTCGCACCGGCCGTCCGAGCTGTCCGGCGGCCAGCAGCAGCGCGTCGCGTGCGCCCGCGCCCTGGTCGGCCGCCCGGACATCCTGTTCGGTGACGAGCCCACCGGCAACCTCGACTCCACCTCCTCGGCCGAGGTCCTGGCCATCCTGCGCAGCGCCGCCGACGACTTCGGTCAGACCGTCGTGATCGTCACCCACGACCCCCGCGCCGCCACCTACGCCGACCGCGTCCTGCTGCTCGCCGACGGCCGGGTCGTCCGCGAGCTCACCCACCCCACCGCCGACGAGATCCTGGCGGCCATGGGCGCCCTCGAGGAGCGGTGATGGCGGCCAGGCACGCCTCCGGGCACGCCGGACCCGCCGGCGGGGGGCGACACGAGTCCGCCCACGCCCCGCGCCACACGCGCCCGATGCTGCGCGTGTCGCTGCGCAACATCGCCGCCCACAAACTCCGCCTGGTGCTGTCCGTGCTGGCGGTGGTCCTGGGCACCGCGTTCGTCACCGGTTCGCTGGTCTTCACCTCCACCCTCAAGAGCACCTTCGACGGGCTGCTCGACCAGGGCACCGCGGACCTCGCCGCGATGATCGAACCCGAGGACCCCCGCGGGGCCGGTGTGCCGTTCGAGGTGGCCGAGCAGGTGCTCGAGCTGCCGGGCGTCCAGGCGGCCATGCCCGGCGTGTCCGGCACCGTGGTGCTGTTCAACGCCGACGGCACCCCGTACCAGTCCGGCGGCGCGCCGTCCGAGGGCCTGGCCTGGATCGATCCCGACGACGCGGTCGGCGAGAGCAGCTGGATCACGGACGGTCGCGCCCCCGCCGCCGACGACGAGGTCGTCCTCCCCGAGACCGTGCTCACCGCCGCCGGCCTGGCCGTCGGCGACACCGCCGAGGTCTACACCACCGGGCAGGGCGTCCTCGACGTGACCGTCGTGGGTGCCTACGCCAACGAGACCGACATCGGCGGGTACGTGGGCGTCGGGTTCTCCGAGGAACGCGCCCGCGCCCTGTTCACCGACGGCGAGAACGCCTCCAACGTCTCCGTCCGCGCGGAACCGGGCGTGAATCAGGAGGAGGTCCGCGACACCATCGCGGCCGAGTTCCCCGACTACGAGGTCCGGACCGGCGAGGAGGTCAAGGAGCGGCTGTCCGAGCAACTGTCGACCGTCCTCGACTTCATCAACTACTTCTTCGTCGCCTTCGGTCTGATCGCGCTGCTGGTCGGCACGTTCATCATCTACAACACCTTCTCCATGCTCGTCGCCCAGCGACTGCGGGAGCTCGCCCTCCTGCGCGCGATCGGCGCCTCCCGCGGGCAGCTCACACGATCGGTGATGGCAGAGGCCGCCGTCACCGGGCTCATCGGATCCGTGATCGGTGTGATGGCGGGATTCGGCCTGGCCCAGCTGATCTTCGTGGTGCTCGAGGCCTTCGACCTGGGCATCCCGTCCGGAGCCCTCTCGCTCACCCCGATGTCGGTCATCACGCCGCTGGTGCTGGGCTTCGTCGTCACCGTCTTCTCCGCCTGGGCGCCCGCCCGACGCGCCGGACGCGTCGCCCCCGTACAGGGCATGCGTGTCGGCGCGGCCTCCACCGAGGCCGGCGGCGGATGGCGCACTTCCGTCGGCCTGTTCGCCGTGGTGAGCGGCCTCATGCTCGCGGTGATAGGCACCTGGCAGGAGACGACCCGGGACGGTGCGATCACGGTCGGTGTCGGCGCGGCCGCGCTGATCATCGGCAGTTTCCTGGTGATGCCCGCGCTCGCCAAGCCCATCGCCGGTGGCATCGGCAGGGTGATCGGCGCGCCGTTCGGCGCGGTCGGCAAGCTCGCCGCCACCAACGCCGGACGCAACACGCGCCGGACCGCCGCGACGGCGTTCGCGCTCACGCTGGGACTGACCCTGGTGGCGGCGTTCGGAACCCTCGGTGCCACCACGAAGGAGAGCGTCAGCGGCGTCATCGACCAGGACATCAACGCCGATGTCGTGGTCCAGGGCGTGGCCTCCCAGGGGCCGCCGACCCCGCTGCCCGGCGGCATCGAGCAGCGGATCGCGGACGTGGACGAGGTCGGCGACGTGGCCTGGCTGGCCTTCGCGTTCGCCCAGCTCGCCGGGGAACCGCAGGCGCTGTCCGCCGCGGGCGGACCCGTCGGGGAGATGATCGACGCCACCGTGGTCGACGGGTCGCTCGACCCCGGCCCCGACTCGCTCGTCGTGTCCCGGACCGTCGCCAGGGACAAGGGATGGACGATGGGCGCCTCCGTGCCACTCGTCGGGCCCGACGGCAGTGAGAGCACCCTCCGGGTCACCGGCGTCTACGAGGACTCCCAGATCCTCGGGCAGTTCTACACCGGGATGGACGTCTACGAACGTCTGGTGCCGGAGAACCTGCGGTCGACCTTCAACGTGCTCGTCGCGGCGGACGACGGGGTGGGCGAGGACGAGGTCCTCGCGGCGGTGACCGACGAGCTCACCGACATCCCCATCGCGATGGTCCAGAGCAAGCAGCAGTACATCGACACCCAGACCGGCGGGATCGACCAGCTGTTGACGATCATCTACGCGCTGCTGGGGCTGGCGCTGGTCATCGCGGTCCTGGGCATCGTCAACACCCTCGCCCTGTCGGTGATCGAGCGTCGCACCGAGATCGGGATGCTCCGCGCGGTGGGCATGCAGCGCTCGCAGGTCCGCCGCACGATCAACCTCGAGTCCACGCAGATCGCGGTGTTCGGCGCGTTGATCGGCGCGGCGGTGGGCGTCTACCTGGGCTGGGCGTTCGTCACCGTGCTCGCCGACAGTGGCCTGACGGAGACGACCATCCCGTGGGGCAGCATCGGGATCGTGCTGGCGGCCTCGGCGGTCGTCGGGGTCCTGGCGTCGCTGTGGCCCGCGCACCGGGCCGCCAAGACCGACCCCCTCGAGGCGATCTCGGACTAGGTGCGGGGGTCGCCCGCGGGGGTCGCCCGCGGGGGTCGCCCGCGGGCCGGGCGACACCCGCGCTAGCGGCGCAGGCCGAAGAGGTTGCGGGGACCGCGGTGCTCGTGTCGGGCGAGCACCGCGCCCAGCACCTCGGCGTCGTGCTTCTGGTCGACCTCGACGCCGGCCAGCCTGCCGACCGTGCGCTCCCACAGCAGGCCCTCATACACGGTCAACAGGTCCAGTGCGGCTGTGGCCGGGTCGCGCAACCCGGCGGCGTCGAGCGCGCCGACGAGGTCGCTCGGATCGAGCAGGGCGGCCACGAGGTCCGTGGTGTCCTCCTTGCCGGCGAGTTCGACGACCAACGCCGACCTGGCCGCCAGCTCACCGCGGTAGTCGACCAACAACCCGTCGACCATGCGCGTGAGCATCCCCAGTACGTCGTCGGCGTCGGAGGACGCCAGTTCCTGGATCCCCGACACCTCGACGTATCCCCTCAGCAGCGAGGTGAGCCGGTCGACGGTGAGGGTGAGCAACTGCGCACGGGTGCGGCAGTAGTAGGAGGTGGAGCCCGACGGCAATCCCGCCTCCGAGTCCACGGCGCGGTGGGTGAGGGCACGGACCCCGTCCCTCGCCACGACCTCGATCGCGGAATCGGCGATGAGCATGCGCCGGTCCTCCATGGGGGCTCCCGTCGTCGTGTTCCACGGACATTCAGTTCGACCGGTGTAGTGCCGGACGTCGACGGGACCCGCCGACTCGAGCGACAGCCTATCGCCGTACGGGGCCGAGGGCGTCGGAATCACGGACGCCCCGGCACCGGTATCCGGTGCCGGGGCGTCCCTGGCGTCAATCGTGCGGCCGCTGGTCAGGCCACGGCGGCGACCTTGCGGGCCCGCCGCGTGGCGCGGTGGTGCTGCAGTGCGGTCTTCAGGCCCGCCCGCTGACCCTCCACGGACGGCAGCGGCTTGGGCAGGTCGGCGAACATCCGCTCGGAGTGGGTCTCCGGCGCGTCGTCAGTGGTGTCGCGCAGCATGTGGTTGGGCAGCGACAGCTTGGCGATGGTCCGCCAGGTCTTGAAGTACTGCACCGGCAGGGGACCGGCCACGTAGGGCAGGTCGTACTTGCGGCACACCTCGCGCACCCGGATGGACGCCTCCGCGAGGCGGTTGGACGACATGTCCGGGTAGATGTGGTGCTCGATCTGGTACGACAGGTTGCCGGACATGAAGTCGACCACCGGACCGCCCGTGATGTTGGCGGAGCCGAGCATCTGCCGCAGATACCACTCGGCCTGGGTCTCGTTCTCCACGTCCTTCTTGGTGAACTTCTCGGCACCGTCGGGGAAGTGGCCACAGAAGATCACCGCGTTGGTCCAGACGTTGCGGATCCCGTTGGCGACCAGGTTGGCGGTGGCGGTGGACTTCCACCCCTTGCCGGACAGCAGCGGAAAGAAGACGTAGTCCTTGGCGAGCTGACGGCCGGCCTTCTTGGCGAAGAGCGAGAGCTTGTTCATGGTCTCGCGACGGTCGTCACGACCCTTCGCGACCTTGCCCAGCTCGAGGTGCTGGATACCCACGCCCCACTGGAACAGCAGCGCGAGGGCCGCGTTGTAGGCGATGTTCCCGTAGAAGAAGGGGTGCCAACGCTGGTCGCGGGTCACCCGGAGAACGCCGTACCCCACGTCGTCGTCCAGGCCGACGATGTTGGTGTACTTGTGGTGGATGTAGTTGTGGGTCTGCTTCCAGTGCTCGGCGGTGCCCACGATGTCCCACTCCCAGGTGGTGGAGTGGATCTCGGGGTCGTTCATCCAGTCCCACTGCCCGTGCATGATGTTGTGGCCGAGTTCCATGTTCTCGACGATCTTGGCGACCCCGAGGGTGCCTGCGCCGATCGCCCAGGCCGTGCGGTTGCGTGAGCCCACGAGGAGCAGTGCACGGGCCGCGATCTCGAGTCCCCGCTGGAAACGGATCGTGTTGTGGATGTAGGTGGCGTCTCGCTCGCCGAGGGAGCCGATGATGTCCTGACGGATCTGCTCGAGCTCCGCGCCGAGGGCTTCGATGTCGGTCTCGGTGAGGTGCGCGAATTCCGGGATGTCGGTGATGGCCATGAAGCTACGGTACCGTAACTTACGGTCGCGTAGGTAGGTTCGGTTGCGTGGGTCACAATTTTGATGTGCGGTGGGCTGATCGATCGTCGCCCAGTTGTGGTGTGGCCGAAATCTATTTTCCGGCGCCGTTGCGCGCGTGGCCTGCACGTGGCCTGCGTGGGGAGCCGACGATGTCACGCCGGACATCACGGTTGTGTAACGTCGAGCGGGTCAGTGACGACATAGATGGCGTCACGAGGGGTACAGACACAACGCCCGATACCGCAGTACGACTCAGTACGCAGCAGTAATTACGAGGGGACACATCATGAGCAACGCCAACGACATCTTCCTGCAGGCCATCCAGCCGGTCATCGACATCTTCTGGTCGCTGGTGTGGACCGCCACCGGTTCGACCATCAGCGTTCCCCGTCCGACCGCTCCCGCGGGCACTCCCGAGTCGGTCTGATCGTCACGAGCGCCGGGTTCATCGCCCGGTGATCTCCGCGGCAGCCCGCCCCTCGATCGAGGGGCGGGCTGCCGCGTTTCATCCGGTCGATCCGGTCGGGGGGGCGGTGGTGGCAGCGGCCGGGCCCGCCGGTTCAGAGGCCGAACTTCTCGCTGCCACCCAGGTCGATCGGAATGGAGGCGCCGGTGATGCCCGCGCCCGCGTCGCTGCACAGATAGACGGCCATGGAGGCGATCGCCGACGGCTCGACCCACGGCTGCGGCATCTGGTTCATACCGCTGAAGGTCTCCGCGGTGTCCTCGAGCGTGGTGCCCTGTCCGCCCGACATCATGGCGATCATCGACGGGTTCTCGATCATCGGCGTGCGGACGTTGCCGGGGTGGATCGAGTTGCACCGGACGTCTGAGAACCCGAGCTCGCCGGCGAGCGCCTTGGCGAGTCCCCGCACGGCCCACTTGGACGTCCCGTAGCTGGCGGTGAAGGAGCCGCCCCGCAAGGCCACCATCGAGCTGATCAGCACGACCGAGCCGCCGCGCCCGGTCGCCAGGATGTGCGGGATTGCCACCGTCGTCGTCACCCACGTGCCCTTGAGGTTGATGTCGAGCGTCGTGTCCCACTCCTCCTCGCTCCGCTCCCAGGACGCGGCCGGCTGGGGCGAGACCCCGGCGTTGGCCACCACGAAGTCCAGGCCGCTCAGCTCGGCGACCGCGGCGTCAACGGCTGCACGCATGCCGGGGAGGTCCCGCACGTCCACCTCCCCGGTGATGCAGCGCCGGCCGAGCGCGCGAACGGCCTCGGCGGTGGCCTCGAGGTCCTCCGGATTGGCCATCGGGTAGGGGACCGTCTCGATGTCCCGGCACAGGTCGAGAGCGATCACGTCACAGCCGGCGGCGGCGAACGCCTCACAGTGTGCGCGACCCTGGCCGCGCGCGGCACCGGTGACCAGCACGACCCTTCCGCTCAGATCGGCCTGGGTGGGGACGGCTTGCGACATCGGGGCTCCTGACGTGGTTCGGCGGCGGACCCTGCGGGGCCGCCCGCCCTGCGGCATGCTGGAAGTCAACGTAGACAATCAGAACAGGTAGTGATCATCATGCTTGAACGGACTCTGGTCCTCGTGGATACCTCGTATCTACTGGCTAGCTTTTACAACTCGTGGGAGGAGGGTGCGCGCGGCCAGTTGGAGATATCCCTGGCCACGGTCGTGCACCGTTTAGACCATGTAGCCCACGGTCTGGTGGACCAGCCGGTCCAGCGCCAGAACTGGTACGACGGCATCCCGGATTCCGGCCCGCACCGGTATCAGCGCACCCTGCGCGTGATCGAGGGCGTGCAGCTGCGCGCCGGCCAGTTGATCGAGTGGGGTGAGAGACGAACCCAGAAGGCGGTCGATACCCTCCTCGTCGCCGACATGATCCAGGCCGCCTACAAGGGCCAGTGTTCGGACATGGTCCTGGTCACCGGGGATGCCGACATGATCCCCGGCGTGCGGGTCGCGGTGGACGCCGGTGTCCGTATGCACCTCGTGGGTTTCGGCTGGGACTCGATCTCCTCCGCGCTGCGGCACGCCTGCGACACCACGACCGTGCTCGATCCCCGCACCGATTTCCACGACGCGATGCAGATCAGGGTTCTCGAGGGCCCCATCCCCCCGAAGGTCCGGACCCCGACGGCTCCCCCGGTGCATCCGGGGGAGGACGCCCACGAGACCGAAGAGTCGGTGGGCATGGCCGACGTCGTCCTGCGCTCGGATCGCGCCTCGGCCACCTCGGTGGCTGATGAGACCCGCCTCACCGCCGCCGAGGAGGAACGCGCCGCCGATGCGGAGGAGTTGGCGGCGGACGAGCAGGAGTGCGCGGCGAGGGTCGAGTCCGAGCCCCCTGCGCCGGAGGCCGGGGGTTCCGCGCCGAAATCGGCCGAACAGCCGACGGCCGGTGAGGGTCCCACGCCTGGCGCGTCGTCGAAGCCCGAGAGTGCACAGAATCCGGGGCCGTCGCCCGCGCAGTTGGCCAAACAGACCGACGAGGCGGAGAAGTCAGAGAAGGCAGAAAAGACCGAGAAGGCGGGGGAGCCCGGGCCGCCCAGCCCGGCCGAGGCGTCCCCCGAGGCTGCCGAGGCCGCCGGGTCGCACCCGGGCCCCCAGCCCCCGGCGCAGTCCTCCCGGGTCGCTCCCCAGTTCGCGGGCTCGGTCCAGAAGCCCTCGGACCCCGGCGCGGAGCCCAACGGGTCGTCCCGGCCGAACCCGTCGATGATGGCGCCCCATCGTCGGCCGCTGCGGTCGAAGTTCGTGCCGCTCCCTGACGAGGTCTGGACCTCGTCCGGTGAGCAGACCCCCTTCGACGTGGGCCAGCAGTACGCCACGTGGTGGTACGAGCGGGCCGCCACAGAGAGTCAGCGGGACCAGGCGCATCTCCTCTCGGGCGGTGTGCTTCCCCCGGGGATCGACCGCCCGTTGTTGCAGTTCGCCTGCCAGATGCTCAACGAGTTCACCCTGACGGAAGCCCAGCGGGTTCGCCTGCGAGACGGGTTCCACGAGGGGATCCGGGCAGTCCTTCTCAAGCACCGCTGACGCCTTCCCGCCTGGCCGGTCAGAAGGGTGGTGGGTCGGGGTCGTGGTGGTGGTCGGGTGGGGTGTCTGGTGGTGGGGCCATGGCGTTGGCTTTGCGCTCGGCGGCCAGGCGTAGGGCGCGTCGGTACCAGTGGGTGCTCTGGGGTCGGGGGTCGAGCCAGGGGCGGCGTGGAGGTGGGATGTCGGCGTCGCTGCCGGCCCCGGCCCTGGTGTCGGTCGCAGCCCCGGTGTCGGTCTCGGTGGTGTGGCGGCGCCAGCGGGCGAGGGGGCCGTCGGGGTGGGTGGTGAGGGTGTGTCCGGTGTCGGTGGTGATGGTCAGGGTGCCGTCGGGGGCGAGTTGATAGTGCCAGTTGTGGAAGGTTTTGAAGCGGTGGTGGTTGCGGCACATGGCGGCGAGGTTGTTCTCGAGGGTCGGGCCGCCGGCGGTGGGGTCTGTGTGGTTGAAGGGGCGGACGTGGTCGATGTCGCAGGCGTCGGCGGGGACGGAACAGCCGGGGTGGCGGCAGGTGCCGTCGCGTAGGCGGATGCGGTGGGCCAGTCGGTCGCTGATGCGGTAGCGGTGGGCGTGGTGGGGGGTGTCTGCGGCGCCGGGTGCGGTGTCGGGCACGGTGATGGTGGCGCCGGTGCTGCGGGTGAGTAGTTCGATGAGGGCGTCGATGGTGGCCGGGCCGCCTCGGGGGAGGTAGACCTCGGGTTCGCCGTCGGGGCCGGGGGGTGCGAGCACGGTGATGGTGGGGCGGATCTGGGTGGCCGGCGGGCGGTGACCCGCACCCGCGACCCCGCCCGCCCCGGCGCCCCTGCCTGCGTCGGTGTCGGTGCTGGGGTGGCCGAGGAGGGCGGTGACGAGGGCGTCGGCGCGCAGTTCGTCCATGCTGCGGATGGTGTCGGTGTCGAGGGTGTCGGCGCCGTGGCGGCGGGTGGTCTCGACGCGGGTGCGGGTGTCGCGGTGGCGTTGGGCGGTGGCCCTGGTCTGCAGCAGGGTGTGGATGGCGGAGGCTTCGGTGGCGGTGAGGTGGGCGGTGAGGTCGGCCATGCCGTCGGGGGCGCGGCGCAGGGTGACGCGGCGTTCGCGGACCGCGGCGGTGCGGCGCAGGCGTACGCCGTCGGGGTCGTGGGCGGCGATGATGCGGTCGGTGTGGGACAGGATCGCGTCGCGTCCGGGGCGCCTGCCGGCGGCGAGGGCGGCCAGGAGCCAGTCGATGACCTCGCGGTGGACGTCGTCGCGGTGCAGGGAGTCCACGGTGCGCATGTGGCGTGCGAGCAGGGTGGCGGTGGCCTCGTCGAGGTGGCCGGTGTCCATGGCCTCGACGAGACAGGGGAACTTGGTGACCAGGGTGATGGCCAGGGTGAGCAGGCTGCGGGCGCGGTTGTGGTGCACGCCGTAGGCGGCGACGACCTCACTTGTGGCGATGGTCAGTGGGTCGATGACGGCGTGTTCGGGGCGTTGGTCCAGGCCGGGGCCGTAGCCGGCGGCGATGTCGCGCAGTTCCTGTTCCTCGCGGCAGGTGGCCCACAGGTCGTGGCAGGCGCGCAGCCGGGCGGCGGCCGCGCGATTCTCGGCGTGCAGTGCCGCCAGGGCTGCGGAGCTGGCGGCGGTGACGGCGGGACTGCCGGCCACAGCTCCGGCATCATCCCCGGTAGTCGTCTCCCGCATGTGCACCCCCTTGCCGGCGGTTGACCGCACGACCCTGATTCGCCTGTGTGTTCGATTGAGGGAACACTAGCAGGGGGGTCCGACATGAGGCTCTCAACTGCGAAAACAGGTGGAGGGCGCGCAGTCGAAGACCGCAGCGGGACCTACCGTCTCAGCCGCGCAGCAACGCCCGGTAGTGGTCGGCCAGGGCGGGGTGGTAGTCGGGAGAGAAGCGCAGGGCCTCCGGATCACGGCCCGCCTCGGCCTCGACCAACCGGTCCAGATAGAAGTCCCACCCGGGACCGATGTCGGACGCGGACTCGGCGTCCGCGATGTCCTGTTCCAGGGAGATGGTGACCTCGTCGTCGTCGCCCTCGATGCGCACGGTGACCACCCAGCCGTCCGGTCCGATCCTGACGACGACGAGGTTCGGCGCCTCACACCGTAGTACCTCAACGGTCTCTGCGGGTGAGCCCTCCTCGGCGCACATCGTCATCTCGACGGTGCCCGACGCCGGGTCGCCCGACCACGACCCGATCCAGCGTGCGGTGCGGGCCGGATCGGTGACGGCCGCCCACGCCTGGTCACGGGACATGGGCAGCCGGCGGGGGAACACCACGGCGCCCGACGGGGCGAGGTATCCGGAGGCCCGGGGTGTGGCGGTCATGGCGACTCCTTCGCCGATAGCCCGGGGCTACTCCCTGGTGTCCCGGGGGAGCGTGGGGCCGGAGAGGTCCTCGGGGCTCGGCTGGTCGGTCGCCTCGTCGGGGTCTCTCGGGGCCTCCGGGTCCGCCTGGCCGGGCGCCCCGGCCTGGCCGGTGGACGACGCCGCCGGCGACCCCGCCGGCGACCCGGACTGCCCCTCGCCTCCGGTGAGCTGGCGGTCGGCACCGGAGTCGGAGCCCGAGTCGAGCCCCATCGAGGCGCGGATCTGCTCGAGCTTGCTCTTGCCCTCGGATTCGCGCGTGAACGCGGCGGCGTCGAGCTGTGCGGTCGATGTTGCGCCGGTCGCCTCGGCGAGCTCCTGCTTGCCCAGTGCGGTGGTGTAGCGGCCCTCGATCTTGGCGCGGATCTCGTCGAAGGTCGGGGAGTTGCCGCCGCCGGCGCCCTGCAGGGAGCTCATGGACTCGGTGGTCCGGTGCTGCATCTCGGCCTGGGTGGCCTGCAGGAGCAGCTGATCCTCCTGCGCCAGTGTCTCGCGCAGCCGCTGTTCGGACTCCTTCACCGCCTGCTTGGCCTGCTCTGCGGCCTGCACGGCCTGGCCGTGCAGCTGCTTGGTGTGGTCGAGGTCCTGTTCCAGTGCCACCAGCCGCCCGGCGAGCTGCTCGGCCTGGGTGTCGAACTGCTGGGCGCGGGAGGTGTCGCCCTCCGCGCGCGCCTGCTCGGCCACCTGCAGGGTCTGTCGGATCTGTCCCTGCACCTCGTCGAGCTGCCGCGTCTTGGTGCCCATGGCGATCTCGAGCTGCTTGGCGTTGCCGATCACCGCGGCCGCCTGGTCGGACACCGACTTGTGCTGGTCGCGCGCGTGGTTCATCGCCTGGTGCACGAGGATCTTGGGGTCCGCGTTGTCGTCGACCGACTTGTCCAGCGAGGCCTTGAGGTAGTTCCAGCCCTTGGCGAAGGGGTTCGGCATGGCGGCGTCCTTAGATGTCTCGGTGTCAGGTGTCCCGGCGGCGGTGCGGTGCGTGTTCCTACCTCTTGACGGTACCGATCAGCGCGGCCACCGGCAGGGCGGTCCGCGGCAGGTACGGCTGACGCCACAGTCCGCCGGATGCCGCTCCCGACGACTCGTGCTGCCACTGGACGTCCACCTGCGGCCGGCCCACGTTGAGGTCGTGGACCATCAGCGCGGCGAGCAGGGCGGCGGAGGTGTCGGGCGCGAAGATCTCGATGCCGAAGGCGTAGGCGCCCTTGTAGGTGGCCGCGAGGATCTTGTTCTTGGTCACCGAGTGGGTGTCGGTGGCGGGGGCGACGTTGACCGAGACGGTGTGTCCGTCGGCGAACGCGGTGGTGGCGCGCCAGCGCTGTACGCGCTTGGCCAGGGTGTAGTTGGGGCCCTGCTGGGGGACGAGGGCGTCGTGCACCGCCGGGCCGTGGCCGGCGGGGTAGTTGCGGGCGAAGACCTTGCCGCGGGCGACGGAACCGACGAGTCGCTTGACGTCGGTGATCTTGCGCGACGCGAGTGCCGCGTTGGCGGCGTCCCGCACGTCGGCGGGGACGACGAAGGTGTCCATCGGGGTGGCGAGGTAGGCGAGCGCGTTGGCGGTGTTGTCGCGGAGGAGGTCGACGACGAGGGCGTCCGCCGCGGAGGAGAGCTGGACGTGGGTTCCGCCGTCCGCGTAGAAGTAGCTGCCGACGGTGAGCGGTGCGGGGGCCGCGGCCCTGGCCCATGCCGCGAGTTCGGGGAGCTGGGTGAGCAGATCGATGCCGGGGCGGCCGTCCGGCCCGGTGGGGACGTGCAGGCGCCCGGCGAACGTCGGGGCCTCTCCGCGGAAGCGATCCCACGCGGGGCTCGACGGCAGGTCGACGCCCATCACGTCGGCGCCCCACTGAAGGAGGCGGAGGGCGGGCCCCATCTCCGAGCCCAGGCCCAGGACGAGCATGGCGCGGCCGGGCAGGGAGAGCCACTGGGGGTTGTCCTGGACCAGCTTCAGCGCGTCGGCGCAGCTGGGTTCGATCACACCGGCCGCGACCCACTTGTCGAGCCGGGCGCGCAGGAGGTCGCCGGTCAGTTCCTCGCCGCGGAAGGGGATGGACAGCTCGCGGACCGGGGTCGCGGTGCCCTGGATCGTGTCGGTCGTCGGGGTGGCGGTGGGGGCGACGACGGCGAGGTAGTCCGTCATCGGGGTCTCCACGGACTGCCCGGCTGTCTCGTGTACGCCGACCATGCGGGACTGCAGCGACTCGAGTGCGGCACGCGCGACACCGTCCCAGGCCGCCGGGTCGGACACCCCGGCGCTGACGAGTTCGGTGAAGGGCTCGATGTAGCCCTTACGCCAGTCCTTGATCCGGTGGACGCGCTCGGAGGCCGCCGGGTCCACGGTGGCGAGTGCGTCGGCGACGACGTCCTTGGCCAGCCGTCCTGTCGAGCGGTTCCCGGAGGAATCGGTGGGGAAGAGGACTCCGGTGGTGCTCGATGCCATGACGCTCCTGAAGGTTGGGGATAATGCGAGGTTAACCTCAGATTCGAATGGATCGTGCTCGGCTCGCCCACTCTCCGACGTCGTCACCCGAATGTGTGATTAAACTCACCGATCGACGTTCCGCAGTAATCTGGTTAGCGCCCGCTTATTTCTTAACTTTCGCATATGCCGAGGTCGATGCGGGAGAACGCCTGGGGGACGTCCGCTATCGCGTCTAGCTGCGCGGTTGGCCGACTGCCCATCGTCGGTGTGTTGCTGTGTCATGTACGAACGTGGTGTAACAGCCCTGAGTATTACCTCGATAAGGTGATGACACGATCGAACGGCGGGTGGTCAAGGCCACGTGCCGGGCCGGCGAGCAGGGGGAGATTCCGAATCGCCGCGTCGTCAACGACAACAGGAAGGCATTTCCTATGAAGAACTCGAAGCGGATGCTCGCGGTCATCGCGGCCTCCGGACTAGCGCTCGGGTCCATGCCGGGCGTCGCCAACGCGCAGAGCGTTGAGCTCGGTCTCGGCGTTGGTGCAGTGGTTGGCTCGGCCGCCCTCGGCCTCGCCATCAATGCTGGAGCCGATTCGTCCGGTGGGGAATCTTCCAAGCTGCCCACGCTGTCCTCCGATTCGCTGGGGACCGCTCCGGATACGGATTCGCTGAAGTCGGATTCGCTGAAGAGTGACTCGCTGAAGACGGATTCCCTCAAGTCGGATTCGCTGAAGTCGGATTCCGTCAAGTCGGATTCGCTGAAGTCGGATTCCGTCAAGTCGGATTCCGTCAAGTCGGATTCCGTCAAGTCGGATTCGCTGAAGTCGGATTCGCTGAAGTCGGATTCGCTCAAGACGGGCTCTATCGGCGAGGACGGCAACCCGACGGGATCTCTCGCCGCGATCGCCCTCACCCTGGGATCGTTGGACCAAGATGGAAAGCTCGTCGGCTCGTTGGAGTCTGACTCCCTCAAGTCGGATTCGCTGAAGAGTGACTCGCTGAAGTCGGACTCTCTCAAGAGTGACTCGCTGAAGTCGGACTCCCTCAAGAGTGACTCGCTGAAGAGTGACTCGCTGAAGAGTGACTCGCTGAAGAGTGACTCGCTGAAGTCGGATTCCCTCAAGTCGGATTCGCTGAAGAGTGACTCGCTGAAGTCGGACTCTCTCAAGAGTGACTCGCTGAAGTCGGACTCTCTCAAGAGTGACTCGCTGAAGTCGGATTCCGTCAAGTCGGATTCGCTGAAGTCGGATTCGCTGAAGTCGGATTCCGTCAAGTCGGATTCGCTGAAGTCGGATTCGCTGAAGTCGGATTCGCTCAAGACGGGCTCTATCGGCGAGGACGGCAACCCGACGGGATCTCTCGCCGCGATCGCCCTCACCCTGGGATCGTTGGACCAAGATGGAAAGCTCGTCGGCTCGTTGGAGTCTGACTCCCTCAAGTCGGATTCGCTGAAGAGTGACTCGCTGAAGTCGGACTCTCTCAAGAGTGACTCGCTGAAGTCGGATTCCCTCAAGTCGGATTCGCTGAGCGGATCCAAGACCGGTGACTCGGTCACGAACATCAACGGCTCCGACGCCGGCACCGTCCTGGCTGTCGGCTCGCTCGCTGCTGCCGGCATTGGCATCGGCCTCGCCGTCTCCGGTGGCGTCAACCTCCCGCCGCTGCCCGAGATCAACGTGGGCCTCGTCTGCAACCTCCCCCCGGAGGCCATCGACTTCCTCAAGAGCAACGGCTCCATGGAGCAGGATGAGTGCGAGCCCGAGGAGGAGCAGAACTGAGGTTCTGCCCCATCCACGCTGACTGAGTCAGCAACCGGATAGCACTCCGGCGATCCCCCGTCGACCACACGGTCGGCGGGGGATCCGCCATTTCGGCCCCGCGGATACGCTCTCGGACATGGCCACCCCCGACTTCGTCCTCGAACTCCGCAAGCACGTGGGCACCGCCCCGCTGTGGCTGGCCGGAGCGACCGCCGTCATCCGGGACCCCGACGCAGCCCGCGTGCTCCTGGTCCGGCGCAGCGACAACGGCTGGTGGACCCCCGTCACCGGCATCGTCGACCCCGGCGAACACCCCGCCGACGCCGCCGTCCGCGAGGCCCACGAAGAAGCCGCCGTGAGCATCCGCGTCGACCGCGTCGCCTCCATCGGCGTCTCCCGCATGGTCACCTACGACAACGGCGACCAAGCCCAGTACATCGACCACACCTTCGCCTGCACCTACCTCGGCGGCGACCCCCACCCGGCCGACGGCGAGAACGCCGACGTCCGTTGGTTTGCCGTCGACGACCTGCCAGAGATGCGACCCCACATGCTCGCCCGGATCGACGCCGGGCTCGCCGACGAGGAACGCGCCCGCATCGTCACCACCACCGAGGGCGCCACCTCCGGATAGCCCGCCACACCCCCCGGGGCATAGAATCGGGGCATGTCCGCCGACCGCCTCCGCGCCGAGGTCCCGCCCGCGGTGACCGCGGTCGTCGGCATCGTGGTGGCGCTGGTCAGCGGTGTGTTCGGCATCAGCGCCCACGGACTCGCCGCCGGCGCGCTCGCGGGTCCGCCCACGGTTGGCCAGATTCTCTCCGTCGCGTCCGCGAGCGCCGGGGTCGGAGTGGTGACCGCCGCCGTCGCCCGCCGCCGGGCCCCCGTCCTCACCGCCGCGGCCGGCCTAATCGCGGGACAGGGGCTCGTCCACCTCGTGCTGGCCAGCGGGCACACGCACGGCACAGCCGGCACGACCGGGGCACTCGGCCACCACACCACCGACCCCGTAGCGCTCCGGGCCGCGATGGACGGAGTCGGCCCCGCCCCGGCATCCTCCGCGGCAGCACTACTCACCCCGGGAATGCTGGGCGCCCACCTGGCAGCGATCGCCGTCACGCTCGCGCTCGTCGCGATCCTCTCCGGGACCCTGTCCTGGCTGGCGGCTCGGATACCGCCCATGGTGGAGACGGCCCACCTCGTCGTCGTCGCCCGACTCCTGGCGTCCTACGACGCCGACACCCCCCGCGGACGGTTCCTCCTGGCCCGCGGGGGAACCCGCGCGCCGCCCGTGGCCGTGTGACGACCACCCGCACCGGTACGCGCCCCGCGCTGCCGGGCGATCACACACACCACACCGAGGACTCCCACACCATGCGTACCCACACCCGTGCCGCCTTCGTCGCGGCCTCCGCACTCGCGCTCGCCCTCACCACCACCGCCTGCGCGACCAACGACACCGACACCACGACCGCCGCCACTCCCGCCGCCGCGGCCGACACCGCCGACTCCGCAGCCTCCACGACCGTCACCTTCGACGACGGATGGGCCAAGGCCACCGGCACGGAGATGACCGGCGTCTTCGGCACCATCACCAACCCCGGCGACACCGACCTGCACCTGATCGGTGTCGAGAGCGATCTCGGCGGCAGCGCCGGACTGCACGAGACCGTCCCCGGTGGCAGCGGGATGATGATGCAGGAACGCGAGGACGGCTTCGTGATCCCCGCCGGCGGTGAGCTCGTCCTGGAGCCCGGCGGCAACCACATCATGCTCATGGAGCTGGGGCGCCCCATCACCACCGGCCAGCAGATCACCCTCACCCTCGAGTTCGACGGCGCCGAGCAGGACGTCACCGTCTCCGCCCGCGACTTCCAGGGCGGGGAAGAGGAGTACGTCGGCGGCGGTCACGGCGAGATGAGCGGGGGCACGAGCCACGATGGCTGAGCAGGCCCGTCGCGGTCTGTCCCGGCGGTCGGTGCTCGGCGGCGGCGTCGCGGCGGTGGGTGCCGGCGTCGTCGGTGGGGCTGCCATGGGCGGTGCCGCCGGGTACGTGGGTCGAGGTGTCGTCGACGACGACGAGGTGATCCGAGACTGGGCGGCGGTCGCCGACTCACGGGTCGTTGGGGCCGCCACCGAACCGTTCCACGGCCCGCACCAGGCCGGCATCACCACGCGACCGCAATCGCATGCCGCGTTCGTGGCGTTCGACATCGTCCCGGGGGCGACCCGCACGGAGATCCAGGGAGTCCTGCGGGCGTGGTCCCAGGACGCCGCCCGGCTCACCCGGGGGCGAGGCGGACTCGCGGACCTCGAACCCGAACTCGCCGAGGATCCGGCGCGGCTCACGGTGACCATCGGGTTCGGGCCCGGGCTGTTCGACGCGATCGGGATGCCGGAGGAGCGGCCCACGTGGCTGGCGCAGCTGCCGGCGTTCCCGCAGATCGACAAGCTCGAGGACCGGTGGTCCGAGGGGGACCTGCTGCTGCAGATCTGCGCCGACGACCCGGTGATCGTGTCCCACGCCGCCCGGGTGTTGGCCTCAGGTGTGCGGGGCGTGGCGCGGCAGAAGTGGGTGCAGCGGGGCTTCCGCAAAGCTGTCGGCACCGACCCGACCGGGCGCACCCAGCGCAATCTGTTCGGGCAGATCGACGGCACCGTCAACCCCACCGAGCAGGACGTGGACTTCGATCAGATCCTGTTCTCCGACGGCACCTCTTCTGACGGGCAGGTCCAGCGGTGGATGCGGGGCGGGTCCTCGCTCGTGCTGCGGCGGATCCGCATGACGATGGACACCTGGGAGGAGATCGACCGCACCTCACGCGAGCTGAGCGTCGGCCGGCGGCTCGACACCGGCGCGCCGCTGACCGGGGTGCACGAGCACGACCCGGCCGACTTCGAGGCGATCGACGAGGTGGGCCTTCCGGTGATCCCGGCGGAGTCCCACATCGCGCGGGCGCGGCAGCTCGACCGGAGCGAGGCCATGCTGCGGCGGCCGTACAACTACGACGACCCGCCGGAGGGCGGCGAGATCAGCAACTCCGGGTTGCTGTTCACCGCCTATCAGGCCGACCCGGTGCGCACCTACGTGCCGGTTCAGCGGCGGCTCGCCGAGCAGGACGCGCTCAACACGTGGACCATCCCGATCGGGTCGGCTGTGTTCGCGCTGCCGCCCGGCGCGCCGGAGGGCGGGTACGTGGGGCAGGGGCTGTTCGAGGGCTGACGGGCGCCCGCCTCACGAGCAAGCCGCCCGCCTCACGACGCAGCCGCCCGCGGGCGTGGCGTCTGGCGCGCGCTTCGGTGCGCGCCAGACGCCCTCCCCAGGGGCGGCTGTGGTCGTACCGGGGTGGCGGCGGTCAGATCGCCGCGGCGATCGCGTCGGCCATGGCCTGCTGGCCGAGGGCCGTGGGGTGCATCGGGTAGGCGCCGGTCGGGGCCCCGCCGAGGAAGTCGGTCCAGCGCTCATCGGCGGCGCCGCACGCACTGCGGTCCACGGTGGGGTCGACGGGCAGGACCGAGACGTGACCGTTGCGGACGGCGGCGGCGTCGACGGCGGCGTTGATCTTCGCGGTCACCTCGCGGGCCCATTTCACGTCGTCCGGGACGAGCCGCTCGGTGAACGCGCAGCTCTCTCCCTCTGCGGGCATGAGCGGCAGGTACTGGGTCGCGACGACCGTCGCGCCGGGGGACCGCTTGGCGATCAGGGCGTAGATCGTGTCGACCTTCGTCGCGACCGGGACGTCCTCCTCGACGCCCGCGCCGAAGACAGTGTCGATGGCGGCGGTGATCTCGTCGTCGAGTTCCTCCCGGCAACTGGGGACGGTGGCGTAGTCGTCCTGCTTGGTGATGCAGTTGACGATCGTGCCGAAGCCGACGTCATTGCCGCCGATCGACAGCGTCACAAGATCCGTCCCCGCGTCGAGAGCATTCAGCTGGGCGGGGACCCCGTCGTACTGGAACCCCGTAAGGCTGGGGATGATCGCCCCGCCGCAGGTGACGTCAACCAGCTCACCAACCGCCGGGTTCAGGTCCAGCACATTCGGGTAATTGGTCAGGCTACGACCGCACCGGGCGTCGGGGCCGTCCGTGACCACGGGCTCCGTCTGGTCGCCGAACGCGGCGTAGGAGTCGCCGAGGGCGACGTACTCGGCGTAGGCCGGAGTGGCCAGCGAACCGAGGGAGCCGGACACGCTGCCGGGTGCGGTCTCCGTCGAGCCGAGGGAGCTGACGGCGATCGTGCCGTCCGCCTGGGTGGTGGACTGGGCACCAGCGACGGGTGCGGCCGTGAGGACGACGGACGCGGCCAGGGCGAGGGAGGTGGTGAGGGTGCGGGAACCGGCGAAGCGGCGCCGAGGAGTGGTGAGCATGAGCTCTATGTTCTCTCATCGACGCCGCTTCGTTACCGAATTGGGCCCAACTGGACAGTCGTCAGGTGACGTGACCGGACTCAGGCATCGCCCAGCGCGGCGAGCACCCGATCCGCGACGTGCGCATGGCCGGCGGTGGTCGGATGGACCGGCACCGCGCCCGTGACCAGCCCGGTGAAGTCCACCCAGCGGTTCTCGGGCGGGGTGCACATCGAGTGGCCCGGTTCATCGGGGATCACGACGGTGGCGCCGTTGCGCTCGGCGGCGTCGCGGACGACGCGGTTGATGCTGTCCTGGAAGCCGCGGACCTTGGCCCGCTCCTCCCGGCTGATCGCCATGAACGGAGCGCAGGCCGGGGATTGCTCGATGATCCGGTCGTCCGCGGGCACCGCTGCCAGGTACCCGACTGTCACCACGCGGGCCTGCGGCGCACGCTCGGCGATCCCGGCGTACACCGCGTCCATGCGTTGATCCAGATCCGCGAGCGCGCGGGCGGCCTGGCGGTCGATGACGTCCGAGCACCCGGCGGTGGGATCGAAGCCCTTCGACAGGCTCGCCGTCGCGCCGTCGACGAGCGGCAACAGCTCGGGTGCGGTGTTGGGCCGCAGGGCGCACGCCACGATCACGGCGGCGAAGCCCACGTCATTACCGCCGATCGTCATGGTCACCAGGTCGGTATCGGCGTCGAGGGCGTCGAACTGGGGAGGAGCCCCGGTCCGGCCGACCGCGAGGAAGTCGTCGGCCACCGCGCCACCGCAGCTGGCGTTGACGAACGTGCCCACCCCCAGCTCGCGGGCCACCACGGTGGGGTAGGCGTCGTCGGTGCGCACGCACGCGACGGGACCGGCCCCCCACGCGCCGGGCGCGATCCTGCCGACGGCGGCGTAGGAGTCGCCCAGCGCCACGTATTTGGACGGGCCGGTGCCCGCCCCCGACAGGACGGTCGGACCCATCCCGGTGCCGGTGACCTGGCCGGCGATGGTGCCCCCCAGCGTCTGCGCCGACCCGGCGGCGAGCTCGACCGGGGAGGCCTGAGGCGCGACGGGTCCGGGGATGGCGGGCGTGGCCCCGGCGGGGGCCGCCACCAGCAGGGACAGCAGGGCGGCGGTGGCCGCGACGGCACCGGCGACCAGGCGGCGCGTGACGCGCCGGGAAAGAAACATGTGCATGAGGTCACTTTCTCATGAACCCACGTCTAGTTGGCGTCCCTCCCGAGGCCTTCCCTTGCACGCGGGGAGGCCTCGGGAGGCCCCGGGAGGGACGCCCGGGCCATCAGTCGACGGGCGGGGCCGCGGGGAGTCGGACGACCTGGCCGGCGTAGGAGAGGCCGGCGCCGAACCCGATGCACAGTGCGACGTCGCCCTGCTTGGACTGGCCCTCGCGCAGCATGGTCTCCATGGCCAGCGGGATCGAGGCGGCCGAGGTGTTGCCGGTCTGCTCGATGTCGTTCGCGATCGCCACGGTGTCGGGCAGGCCGAGGTGCTTGGCCATCGCCGAGTTGATGCGGCCGTTGGCCTGGTGCGGGACGAATGCCTGGATCTGCTCCGCGGTCACCCCGGCCGTCTCCAGAGTCTCGGCGCACACCTTCGACACCTGCACGGCGGCCCAGCGGAACACCTTGGACCCGTTCATGGTGAGGAAGGGCTGACGGACGTCCTCAGCGCCGGAGTCGACCTCGTCGACGTACGCCTTGAAGTCCTTGGTCTGGCTGATGGCGCTGCCCTGCTCGCCGTCGGAGCCCCAGACCACCGGGCTGATGTCGTTGGTCTCTGCCGGGCCCACCACGACCGCGCCGGCGCCGTCGCCGAAGATGAACGAGGTGTTGCGGTCGGTGAAGTCGATGCCGTCGCTCATCTTCTCCACACCGATCACCACGACGTACCGGGAGGCACCGCCGCGGATCATGTTCGTCGCGACCGCCAGGCCGTACCCGAACCCGGCGCAGCCGGCGGTGAGATCGAACGCGGCGATGCCGTTGCGTCCGAGGTTCGTGGCCACCTGGGGCGCGGCGTGGGGCACCTGCGTCCAGTTGGTCGACGTGCACAGGATGACCGCGTCGACGAGTTCGGGGTCGATCCCGGCAGAGGCCACGGCCTTCTTCGCGGCCTCGGTGGACATCATGACGATCGACTCGTCCGCGCCGGCGAAGCGACGGTTGAGGATGCCGGACCGCTCGTAGATCCACTCGCTGGTCGAGTCGATCGACTCGCAGATCTCCTCGTTGCTCACCACGCGACCGGGGCGGTACGCGCCGATACCCAGCAGGGTGGAGCCGGGTGCGCCCACGCCGGTCGCGATGGTCACGGTCTCGTTGGAATCCGCCATACGGATGTAGCTCCTCGTCGGTGTGCGGTTCGGGATCGGGTCACGCTGGCGCGGCCCGTCACCATACTTCCCCGCAACAGTACTGGGGTCGGTGAGAACATCGGCGGATACGACCGGGACGTTTCGCTACAGTCCGCGCCCCCTGTCGCCCCCTGTCAGGCCTCACCCCTGTGAGGGCCCGGTTCACCCGCGGGCGAGCTCGTCCAGCCATTCGCGCCAGCGCGGCGCGTCCCAGGTGGGCGTGACGTCGACGGCCGCGGCGCCGAGCGGGCGGCCGTCGCCACAGGGGGCGTCGACGTACTCGAACACCCGCACCGCCAGCGCGGCCCGGCCCGCGGCGTCCTCGTGCGTCTGGCCGGCGGGGAAGGCGAACAGCTCGAGCATGCCGTCGGCCGGCGCGGACAGGATGAGCGTCCGCGAGGCCTGCGACTCGGCCGCGACGATCCCGCCCACCTCACCGGACCTGGCCACCACGCCACCGTCGCCCGGGTTCCCGCCCACATCGGAGGCCGGGGCGATGAGCGCCGCCGTCACCCGGGCCCACAGCTCCGGCACCGTGGCCTCGACCGGATCGGTGGCCGCGTCTACGGTCACCACCCCGTCGGCCGGGCGATGGGTCAGCCGGTGGGCCAGCACCGTCAGCGCCTGCACCCACCCGTCGACACTGCCGTCCACGGACTCCTCCGCCAGTTGCCCGCCGGAGCCGAACCCCGACCGCAGGGTGAGCACGCTGCCGCCCTCGCCGTCGTCGACGACCTCACAGGACGTCTCCCACGGCGGCACCGGGACACCCTCGCCCATCCAGTCCCGCTCGGCGTAGGAGAACAGGCCGGGGACGCTCCCGGTGGGCGGCGTGTAGACGGTGATCTCGCCGACCGTCGCGGTGAGCATCGCCTCGGCGGCGGCTTCCGGGCCGGCCGTGGGGTCGGGGGCGCCGGGGTCAGCGAACTGCACGATCCTCCCCGCCACCTGCGGTTCCAGCGCGCATGGGACGAACCAGGACGAGATCCCCTCACCGGTGGCCACCGCGTCCCACACCACCGTGGGTGCCACGGGCAGCGGCACCCGGCACGCCACGCGCCGACCGCCGTCCTCGGTCTCGATCCCCGCCGTCACGTCGTACACGGGCGTACTCCCCTCACCGGTTCGCTGCTCTCGGCCGCAACGCTACCGCCGAGCGCGCGGGCCCTCGTGGGCGCGGGACGTAGAGTAGCGGTCGTGGCCTCGACGACCGGGACGCGAGAGGGTCGCGGCAGTGCCCGGGCCGGAGCCGTCCGAGGGCCGATCGCCGCCACCGCACTGCTCTTCGCCGCCAACGGGGCGATCTTCGGCGCGATCGTGCCCCGACTGCCCGACCTCAAGGACGCCCTCGACCTGGGCCCGGCCGCCTTCGGCCTGGCCATGGCCTGTTACCCGGCCGGCGCGCTGGTGGGCGGGCTCCTCACCCCCGCGTTCATGCGACGGCGGTCGGACGGGACGGTCGCCGTCGCCGCGATGGTCGTGGCGTCCGCCATCGCGGCACTCGTCGGATTCTCGCCCGTGGTGGCCGTGTTCGCGGGGTTGCTGCTGCTGTTCGGGCTGTGCGACGCGATCACCGACGTGGCGATGAACGCCCACGGCATCCGAGTGCAGCTGCGCCACGGTCGGTCCGTCATCAACCGCTTCCACGCGGTGTGGTCGCTCGGCGCGGCGCTCGGGGCGGCGGGGGGATCGGTGGCCGCGGGGGCCGGCACGCCGGTGGTGGGACAGATGATCGTGGCGGGCGCCGTCTGCGCACTCGCCGCGCTGGCCGCGTTCCCTCTCCGGTTGGGCCCGGCCGTCGCCGAGGACGAGGTCGGCCGCGACCTCGACAGGGTGCCCGCAGACAGGGTGCCCGCAGACAGGGTGCCCGCGTCGGTCGCGGCGCCGTCCCCCACCGGGCGCCGCGTTCCGGGCCGGCGCGCGCTGCTGCTCCTGCTGGCACTGGGGCTGCTCGCCTGCTGCGCCACGATCGTCGAGGACTTCGCCCAGACCTGGTCCGCGCTCTATCTGCGCGAGACCACGATCGCGGGCGCCGGGCTGTCCGGGCTCGGGTTCATCGCGGTGCAGGGCGCGCAGCTCGTCGGGCGGTTCACGGGCGACCGCCTGGTCGAGGGCGTGGGGGCCGCGCGCGTCGGCCGCATGGGAGGGATGTGCGTCGTTGCGGGCATCGGCTCGGTGTTCTCCGCCTCGTTCCTCCTCGACGGCCCCGTCCTGCTGGCGGTGCTGCTCGCCGGGTTCGTGCTGGCCGGCTGGGGGATCGCCACCGTGATCCCGGGCGCGATGGTCGGCGCCGACTCCGTCCCCGGCCTCGCCCCGGGCGCCGGGCTGGCAGTCCTCAACTGGGTCCTCCGCCTGGGTTTCCTGGCCTCCCCGCCGATGGTCGGTCTCATTGCCGAGCATGCCGGGTTGCGCTGGACCGTCGTGCCGATGCTCGTGGGCGGAGTACTCATCGCCGCGCTCGCCGGGCCGCTGCTCGGCCGGGCAGGCCGCACCGACCCCGGGGAGGACGTGACGTGAGTGACGACGTGCATGACCGGGTGTTCGTCAAGAAGAGCTCCCGCCACGGGCCCGATTTCTTCCGGCACGAGGCCGCGGGTCTCGCGTGGCTCGCCGCGGCCCCCGGCGGGCCGAGGGTGGTCGAGGTGGTGGGGGTCGACGACGACGAGATCGTCCTCGAGCGGATCCCCGCAGGTCGCGCGACGACGCGAGCGGCTCTGCGGTTCGGTCGGTCGCTGGCTGCGATGCACGATGCGGGCGCTGCCGCCTGGGGCGCACCCGCCGACGGCTGGGCGGGCCGGTGCTTCATCGGGAACCGTCCCCAGGAGTGCGTCCCCTCCGGGTCGTGGGGCGAGTTCTACGCCGAGCAGCGGGTCCGACCGTTCGTCCGGATCGCGGTGGACCTCGGCGTCCTCGGCGGCGCCGACCGCGCCGTGGTCGAGCGGGCCTGCGACCGCGTCGCGTCCGGCGAGCTCGACGATCCCGACGACGTCCCCGCCCGCATCCACGGCGACCTGTGGACCGGCAACGTCCTGTGGGCCCCGGCGCGGGCCGGCGGGGAGGGCGGCCCGGAGGGGAACACCGAGGCGGTGCTCATCGACCCCGCCGCGCACGGCGGCCACCGCGAGACCGACCTCGCGATGCTCGGGCTGTTCGGCGCCCCGCACCTGGACGAGATCCTGCGCGGGTACGACGAGGCGCACCCGCTTCGAGTGGGCTGGCGCGACAGGGTCCCGCTGCATCAGCTGCACCCGCTGGCCACCCACGCTGCCGGGCACGGCGCCGGCTACGCGATCGCGCTGGCCGACGCCGCCCGGCAGGTGCTGCGGCTCTAGGCCGGTCAGCCCGCCGCCGGGCTGATGCGCAGCACCTGATCCCGGTTGTCGGAGTCGGAGGTGGTCACCAGCAGTGAGCCGTCGGGCTCGGGGGCCAGGGAACGCAGGCGGCCGAACTCGCCCTCGAGCAGAATCGATGCGTCGACGACCGAGCGCCCGTCCTCACTCAGCCGGAGCAGGACCAACTTCTGGGTCTTGAGATTGGCCATGGCCAGCGCACCCGCCCACTCTCCCCACTCGGGCCCGAGGAACTCGATGTCGGCGGGCGCGAGGGTCGGCTTGCCGGACGACCAGACGGCCTCGACCGCGTCGGGGAACCTGCCCGTGTCGGTCATCGGCACGTTCTGGTTGTACTGCCCGCCGACGTCGGGGTTCCAGCCGTAGTTCCCGCCGGGCTGGAGGAGGTTGACCTCGTCGTCGACGTCCGGGCCGTGTTCGGCGGAGTAGACGCGGCCGGGGCGCGGTTCGATCGCCAGGCCCTGGACGTTGCGGTGGCCGATCGTGTGGATCACCGAGTCGCCCGTCGCGGGGTCGCCATCAGGGGTGATGTGCAGGGTCTTACCGGCGAGCGACTCGGGCGACTGGGGCCCGGTCGGGCCGTAGGTGTCGCCGGTGCCCACGTAGATCGACCCGTCGGGAGCGGTGGCCAGTCGGCAGCCGCTGTGGATGCCCTCGGCTCCTAGCGGCATCCCGGTGAGCGTGTCCCGGACCTCGGCCATGGCGGACCAGTCCTCGGCGGCGCGGAACGTAGTGATCCGGTTGTCGCGTTCGCCGCCGACCGCCCGCGACCAGCACACGTGGATCTCGCGGTTCTGCTCGAAGCCCGCGTCCACGGCCATGCCCATCAGGCCGCTCTCGGACTGGCGGACGAGGCCGAGCAGGTCTATCGCGACCGTGCGCTGCCCCCGCTGGACGACCATCCGGCCGCCGCGCTCACCGGTAAGGATGGTGCCGTCCGGGGGTGCGGACCACGTCCCACGGGACGTTCAACCCGTCCATGACGACGGTGGTGTCGACCTCCGGGCCGTCGACGACCGCGACACCCTCGCCGGCGCCGATGCCGGGGGTCGGCGGGAACAGCACGCCCGGCGGGACGGAACCCGTGTCCACCAGGCCGGTCGAGCCGGTCCCGAGGGAGCCGAACTGGGCGGACGCCACGGCGGGGCCCGCGAGGGTGACGGCGGTGGCAGCGGCGGCGAGACCGACGACGAATCGGGCGCGGGAGCGGGTGGTGGCGCGGGACGTGCGACGGGCGGAGCTGAACGGGAGCGAATCGGGGTCCGGGGACGCGGGCGGCTGAGCCCGCTCCACTCGACCCCGGGGCCGGAGATCACCGTCGAGTCGCTGATAGGCGGCCTGACCGACGCCCCACCGTCACCGCCCGGTCAACGAGAAGACCGCTCCGCATACCCGCCTCTCGGGCGATGTGTGCGGAACGGTCTTGTCGACGCCGGCGGGTCCCGCCGAAGTTACAGCTCTTCGATGCTCGCGGTCGCGTGCACGGTGCCGAGCTTCTTGGGGTTGCGCACCGTCAACGACCAGGCCGGGTCACCGGCGCCGCCGCGGCGGGCATAGATACCCAGCTTGGCCGGCAGGATCACGGGCTTGCCGAACTCGACCGAGTAGCGGGCCCGCTCGGGGATCCCGCCCTCGACCGTGCCGAGCAGCGTGGCGGCCGTCCACATGCCGTGGGCGATGACGTTCGGGAAGCCGAACGCCTTCGCGCCCACCTTGGACACGTGGATGGGATTGCGGTCCCCGGACACGGCCGCGTACTCCGCGATCTGCGCCTCGGACACCGACTTCACCACGGTGGGGTCGCCGATCTCGGCCGCGGTCGGCGGCTCGGGCCTCGGCGGGCGCGGGGCGTCCTTGGCCGGGGTCAGCGAGGTCCGCCGCTTCGAGAGCAGGCCCGACCGTTGCACCCAGGCGGGCTCGTCGTCGTCACCGGTACGGATCTCGGTGACCACGTCCAGCAGCAACCCGGCGGGGTGCTCACGCAGGTTCTCGGCGTGCGCCCGGATGGTGAGCTCGTCGCCGACCCGCAGCGGGCGGCGCGATTCGATCTCGTTGGTCAGGTGCACCGACCCCATCGCCGGCACCGGGTAGTCCGGATCCAGCATGAGCTGCATGCTCAGCGGGAACGCCAGGGTGAACGGGTAGGTCAGCGGCAGCTCGTCGGTCAGCCGCAGGCCACAGACGCGGGCGTAGGCGGCCAGGTTGGCCACGTCCACGCGCACGCCGGCGACCTCGACGCCCTTCGACGGCATGGACTTGCCGTCGCGGGAGCCGCCCACGACGGGCAGGGCTCCCACCGCGGCCTTGCCGTACTGGGCGAGCAGGTTGGGGATGGCGGGAAGGCGGGTGTACTCCACGTCAGATCACGCACCCAGCAGGGACTGGCCGCACACGCGGATCACGTTGTTGGTGACCGTGGACGAGGCGGGGTTGGCGAAGTAGGCGATCGTCTCGGCCACGTCGACCGGCAGACCGCCCTGCTGCATGGAGTTCATGCGACGGCCGGCCTCGCGGGTGGCGAACGGGATGGCGGCCGTCATCTGCGTCTCGATGAAGCCCGGCGCCACGGCGTTGACGGTGACGTTCTTCGAGGCCAGCTCGGCCGAGGCGCCGTTGACGAACCCGATGACACCGGCCTTCGAGGCCGCGTAGTTGGTCTGGCCGCGGTTACCGGCGATGCCGGCCATCGAGGACACACCCACGACGCGCGAGCCCTCGCCCAGCACGCCCTTCTCGGCGAGCTCGGCGGTGATGCGCTCGGGGGCGATGAGGTTGACGGCCATGACGGAGTCCCAGCGGGCGCTGTCCATGCCGGCCAGCGTCTTGTCACGGGTGATGCCGGCGTTGTGGACGAGCACGTCGACGCGGCCGTCGTGACGTTCGGTCACGTGCTTGGCCAGGACCTCGGCGGCGTCGGCGGCGGTGACGTCCAGCGGCAGCGAGGTGCCGCCGACCTTGTTGGCGGTGGCGGACAGCGACTCTCCGGCGGCCGGGATGTCGCAGCAGATCACGTGCGCGCCGTCGCGGGAGAGCACGGCCGCGATCTCGGCGCCGATACCGCGGGCGGCGCCGGTGACGACGGCGAGCTTGCCCTCGAGCGGGCGGTCCCACGATGCCGGGGCGGTGGCCGAGCCGGCCCCCACGCGGAACACCTGCGCGTCGACGTACGCCGACTTGCCGGACAGGATGAACCGCAGGGTGGACTCGAGCCCGGAGGCTCCCGCGTCGGCGTCGGGGGAGACGTACACGAGCTGGACGGTGGAGCCGCGCTTCATCTCCTTGCCGAGCGAGCGGGTGAAGCCCTCGAGCGCGCGCTGGGCGATGCGCTCCTCGACCGAGCCCGTCTCCTCCGGGGTGGTGCCCAGCACGACGATGCGGCCGCTGGCGGCGACGTTGCGGACGACCGGGTTGAAGAACTCGAACAGGGCCTTGAGGTCCTCCGGGCGACGCAGCGACGTGGCGTCGAAGACGAGGCCGGCGAACTTGCCCTCGGCGCCCGCGGCGGCCAGCTCGTAGTCGCCGGCCAACATCTCCCGGACAGGCTCGGCCAGGCGGCCCTTGCCGCCGATGAGGACGGGACCGTGCAGGGCGGGCTGTCCGGCCTCGTACCGGCGCAGCTGCTCCGGCTGCGGGAGGCCGACCTTGCCGGCGATGAACGACCCCGGGGCCGAGGTCACGAACTGCGAGTAGAGGTCGAGGTTGCCCTGTGCCATGGCGATCATCTCCTGGAGAGGTGCGGTACTACGGGTCGACAAGTAACTTACTGCTGAGTAACAATACGTGCAGGGCCGCGTTTCGGGCCACCGGACACCGAGAACACAACGGGAGTGACACACGTGACCACCAGCCCCCGCAAGGTCGCCATCGTCGGCGGCAACCGAATCCCCTTCGCCCGCTCGAACGGCAAGTACGCGGACGCCTCCAACCAGGACATGCTCACCGCCGCGATCGACGGACTGGCCAGCCGCTACAACCTCCAGGGCAAGCGCGTCGGGTCGGTCGTCGCCGGCGCCGTGCTCAAGCACTCCCGCGACTTCAATCTCACCCGCGAGTCGGTCATCGGCTCGGTGCTCGACTCGGCCAGCCCGGCCTACGACGTCCAGCAGGCCTGCGGCACCGGCCTGGCCGCCGCGATCCAGGTGGCCGACGCGATCGCCCTCGGGCGTATCGAGTCCGGCATCGCCGGAGGCACCGACACCACCTCGGATGCGCCGCTCTCGGTGAACGATGACCTGCGCAAGACCCTCATCAAGGTCAGCTCCGCCAAGTCCACCGTCGACCGCCTGAAGCTCCTCGGTGAGATCCGCCCGCAGGGCCTCGTACCCGAGCAGCCGCAGAACGCCGAGCCGCGTACCGGGCTGTCGATGGGTGAGCACGCCGCCATCACCGCCCGCGAGATGGGGGTGACGCGCGCCGACCAGGACGCCCTGGCCGTCGCCAGCCACCACAACCTCGCCGCCTCCTACGACTCCGGGTTCCAGGACGACCTGGTGACGCCGTACCTCGGCGTCGCCCGCGACGACAACATGCGGCCCGACTCCTCCGAAGAGAAGCTGGGCAAGCTCAAGCCGGTCTTCGGCAAGCGCGACGCCGAGGCCCACGGCACCGAGGCCACCATGACGGCCGGCAACTCCACCCCGCTGACCGACGGCGCCTCCACCGTGCTGCTGGCCAGCGAGGAGTGGGCGAAGGAGAACAAACTGCCGGTCCGCGCCTACCTGGTGGACTCGGAGACCGCCTCGGTGGACTTCATCCACGGCCACGACGGTCGCACGCCCGACGGGCTGCTCATGGCCCCCACCTACGCGGTGCCGCGGCTGCTGGCCCGCAACGGCCTGACCCTGCAGGACTTCGACTACTACGAGATCCACGAGGCGTTCGCCTCGCAGGTGCTGGCCACCCTGGCCGCGTGGGAGTCCGAGGAGTACTGCACCGAGCGCCTGGGTCTGGACAAGGCCCTGGGGTCGATCGACCGCTCCAAGCTCAACGTCAACGGCTCGTCGCTGGCGGCAGGTCACCCGTTCGCCGCCACCGGCGGCCGCATCCTGGCCGCCGCGGCGAAGCTGCTCGAGCAGAAGGGCTCCGGCCGGGCGCTCATCTCCGTCTGCGCCGCCGGCGGCCAGGGCGTCACCGCGATCGTGGAGCGCTGACCCCCGCACGTCGTCCAACTCGCCGCGGGCTCGTCCCGTGAGTCCGGCGAGTGCAGCCCCCGCGTCCGGCGCGGGGGCTGCACTCATCGGTATCGGTCCGTCATAGTGGTGTTCACAGTGGTTCGGGCGGGGACGTCCCCGGCCGGCGGCCCGCGGGGTTCCGCCGTCCCCCGCTCGGGAGGAGGTGGATGACGCGTGGTCGAGTCCCACGATGACGACACCCCGGCACGCCCCGTCGCGATCGAGGGCGCGGGCCCGCACCCGGCTGCGTCCGACCGACATCGGTACCGGGTGCGGTCGCGGTGGATCTACACCGGTGTGGGCCTGTTCATGGCACTCGCGGTCCTGTACGGCTTCGATCTCGTGCACAGCATCGGCCGGGTCCCGCGCGGGACGGAGGTCGCCGGCATCCAGGTGGGCGGGATGCGGACCGCCGACGCCGAACAGCGACTGATCGCCGAGCTCGGACCGCGGGTCGACGACGAGGTGGATCTGCGCGCCGGGGCCGTGTCGACCACGCTGGACCCCGACTCGGTCGGCCTGTCGGTGGACTGGCAGGGCACGCTCGACCGGGGCGGTGAACAGCCCCTCAACCCGCTGAAGCGGCTGATCAGCGTGGTGTGGTCGACCGAGGTCGGGATCGCCAGCGTCATCCCGGACGCCCGGCTGACCGATTTCCTCGAGCGCCTCGCCCTCCAGGCGGACTTCGAACCCCGCGAGGGCGCCATCTGGTTCGACCGGGATCAGGTCCGCTCGGCCATCCCGCTCGACGGGCAGCGCCTACAGATCGAGAACTCCCGCGACGCGGTGCTTGAGCACTGGCTCGACGACGACGGAGTGGACCTGCCCGTCGACTACACGCCAACCGAGACCGACGCCGAGCAGGTGCGGGCGCTGATCCGGGACGTGGCCGAGCCCGCCGCCTCCCGGGACCTGACGCTGCTGGCCTCGCGGATGCGCGACGACGGCACCGAGCCGGCGACCACCACCGTCACCACCAGGCTCCCCGCCCCGCCACCGGCCCCCGGGCGCGAGCGGCCCGAGCCCGCCGAGCGGGAGATCGAGATGGTCGACCCGGACGACCCGGGCGCGGTGCCGGTGCTGTTCCCCCGCGACCGGATCGGGGAGTACCTCAGCTTCGTCCGCGAGGGCGACGTGCTCGAGCCCCGCTTCGACGCCGACGCCGCCAAGGGGATCCTGGACCCGCTCCTGGAGGAGACCGAGCAGGTGGGCAGGGACGCGAGTTTCGAGTTCAGCGGGTCGAGCGCCACCATCGTGCCCGCGGTCCAGGGACGCACCGTCGAATGGGGCCCGCTGCTCGGTCGGCTGCCCGGGCAACTCACCGACGTCGACGGCCCGCGCGTGCTCCCCGTCGGCTACGTGGGCCGCGACCCCGAGCTGACCACCGCGGAGGCCGAGCGGGCCGGCATCCGCGAGCCCGTCGGCCAGTTCACCGTGGCCGTCAGCGCGAGCGGACAGGCCCAGTCGATGATCGCCTCGCTGGCCGGGCACTTCATCCCGGCAGGCGGGAGCTTCTCCATGGCGGAGGTCGCCGGCACGGTCTCCGGAGACGTGTCCGCCGACGCCGTCGCCACTGCCCTGTTCAACGCGGCGTTCGACTCCGGCGCACAGGACCTCGTCCGCAGCTCCCGCGGTGTCGACGGCGACGCGTTCCCGGCGGGCCGCGATGCCACCGCCTCGGCCGACGTCGGATTCCGAAACGCCCAGGACACCGGCCTGGTGATCGATGCATCGGGTAGCGGCAACTCGGTGACGGTCCGGCTGTGGGGGACGCCCGAGTACACGGTGAGGGTCTCGACGGCCCCCCGGACCGACATCCGGCGGGCCCAGACCCGGGTCGTCAGCACGGCCGGGTGTACCCCGAGTCCGGGCGCAGACGGGTACACCGCCCGCGTGACCCGGGTCGTCCTGCGCGGCGGCGACACCGTGAGCACCGATACCGTGTCGTCGAGCTACGCGCCGCGAGACCGGATCGTCTGCCGGGCCGAGACTCCGGAGGACGACGATCCCACCTCGTCGCCGCCACCACCGCCGCCGCCCCCGCTCCCCGGTCCCGGTGACCCGATCCGGATCCCGGGCCTGCCGGAGTTCCGCATTCCCGGCGTACCCGGCAACTAGAGCGCCGAATCCGCTACCCGGATTCCGGATCCGCTACTCCCATAGGCATAGCGGATCCGGAATCCGGGTAGCGGATTCGTGGGGTGGGCTGCCCGCATCCGGCGAAACGAGTCGATCCGCCGCCCGGGCAGGGGCGGCGGATCGACGGTGGGGACCCGGAAGGGCCCGTCAGGTGGGGATCAGAACGCGGACTCGTCCAGCTCCATCAGCTCGTTGTCGAGGTCTGCGACGATCGCGCGGGTGGCGCTGATCAGGGGCAGCTCGTTCTTGGCGAACCACCGGGCGGCGGCGATCTTGCCGTTGTAGAAGTCCTTGTCGTCGTCGGACGCCCCGTCCAGCGCGCCGAGGGCGACCTCTGCGCCGACCAGGAGACGCCAGCCCATCATGAGGTCACCGAACGCCATGAGGACGCGCACCGACGCGAACCCGACCGTGTACAGGCGCTTGGGGTCGTCCTGCGAACCCATGAGGTGATCGAAGCACGTGCCGATCATGGCCTCGACGTCCGCGAGAGCGGTCGCGAGCAGCTCCCGCTCGGCCGCCAGTCGGCCGCCGCACGCGTCGCTGTCCAGGAACTGCTTGATCTGCGCCGACACGTGGCCCACGGCGGTGCCGCGGTCACGGGCGATCTTGCGGAAGAAGAAGTCCTGTGCCTGGATCGCGGTGGTGCCCTCGTAGAGGGAGTCGATCTTGGCGTCGCGGATGTACTGCTCGATCGGGTAGTCCTGCAGGAAGCCCGACCCGCCGAACGTCTGAAGCGACTCGGTGAGCAGCTCGTAGGCGCGCTCGGAACCGACGCCCTTGACGATCGGCAGCAGCAGATCGTTGACCCGATGGGCCAGCTCGCCGTCGGCGCCGGAGACGCGCGCGGCGGTCTCGACGTCCTGGTGGGCCGCCGTGTACATGTACACCGCGCGCAGACCCTCGGCGAACGCCTTCTGGCGGATCAGCGCACGCCGCACGTCCGGGTGGTGGGTGATGGTGACGCGCGGGGCGGTCTTGTCGGCCATCTCGGTCATGTCGCCGCCCTGGACACGCTCCTTGGCGAATTCGAGCGCGTTGAGGTAGCCGGTCGACAGGGTGGAGATGGCCTTGGTGCCGACCATCATGCGCGCGTGCTCGATGACATCGAACATCTGACGGATGCCCTGGTTGAGCTCGTCGCCGCCGACCATCCAGCCCTTGGCGGGCACGCCGTGACCGCCGAAGGTCAGTTCGCAGGTCGTGGAGACCTTGAGGCCCATTTTGTGCTCGACGCCGGTGACGAACACCCCGTTGCGCTCGCCCATCTCGTTCTTCTCGAAGTCGAAGTGGAACTTGGGCACGAAGAACAGCGACAGGCCCTTGGTGCCGGGGCCGGCGCCCTCGGGGCGCGCCAGGACCAGGTGGAAGATGTTCTCGAACATGTCGTCGGAGTCGGCCGAGGTGATGAAGCGCTTGACGCCCTCGATGTGCCAGGAGCCGTCGTCCTGCTTGACCGCCTTCGTGCGGCCGGAACCGACATCGGAGCCGGCGTCGGGCTCGGTGAGGACCATGGTCGCTCCCCAGCCGCGCTCGACGCAGGTGGCGGCCCACTGCTTCTGCTCCTCGGCGCCGTTCTCGTAGAGGACGGCGGCGAAGGCGGGGCCGGCGCCGTACATGAACGCCGCCGGGTTGGCCCCGAGCATCATCTCGCCGGTGGCCCACACCATCGCGCGGGGGGCCGGCATCCCGCCGAGCTCCTCCGGCAGTCCCATCGACCAGTAGCCGGCGTCGTACCAGGCCTTGAAGGACTTCTTGAAATCCTCCGGGATGGAGACCGAGTGGGTCTCGGGGTCGAACACCGGCGGGTTGCGGTCGGCGGAGGCGAAGGACTCCGCGACAGGGCCCTCGGTCAGGGTCGCGACCTCGGAGAGGATGCCCTTGGCGGTCTCGGTGTCCATGTCGCCGAACTCGCCGGCGTCGAGTGCCTCGTTCATACGCAGGACCTCGAACATGTTGAACT
Organism: Dietzia sp. Alg238-R159; assembly: GCF_900537145.1. NCBI lineage: Bacteria > Bacillati > Actinomycetota > Actinomycetes > Mycobacteriales > Dietziaceae > Dietzia > Dietzia sp. Alg238-R159. The sequence goes on from NZ_UNRI01000003.1 coordinate 289,039, forward strand.
CGAGGTCGCGGACGTTGCTCTTGTAGTGACCCATTACGGTCTTCTCCGTTCGGAGTGCGGTGTCATGACTGTGTCGCGCCCGAGGAGTCGGTGCACGTAACCACTGGTACGCCTGAACCTACTCGCCGGTAACAAAACTGATGCTAGTGCGTTGTCAGCAAACAGTCCAAGGTGAGGGAAGACTCTGATTTCGGCGCGGACCTGCGAGGGCGCGCCGCGCGGTCAGTCACGCCCGGGACGGGCGGCGGCCCGGGCGGCGTCGAGCAGGATGGTCCGCTCGGCCCGCGCGACGGTGCGCCGGGTCATCTCCGCGTAGTCCGGCGTGACGGAGACCGACGTGACCCCCTTCCGGACGAGGTGCTCGGCCATCCGGGGATCGGTCGACGCCGCCTGTCCGCACAGGGACACGGTGAGGCCGGACTCGTGGCAGCGGTCGATGATCTGGTCGATGAACGCGAGCACCGCCGGGTCCATCGAGTCGAACAGGTCCGCACACACCTCCGAGTCGCGGTCGACCCCCAACGTCAACTGGGTGAGATCGTTGGAACCGATCGATACGCCGTCTATTCCCATGGCGGCGTACTCGGGGATCCAGTGCACCACCGAGGGCACCTCGGCCATTATCCAGCGCTTGAGCCCCGTGTCCCGACCGATCGGATGGGCGTCGATGATGTCCAGACAGGCACGCAGTTCCCACCCGGTCCGGACGAACGGGATCATCAGGTGCAGGTGCAGGTTCCGGTGCCGCCGCCGCACCCGCTCGAGCGCGTCCAGTTCCAACCGGAACAGGTCAGGTTCCCGGGTGTAGCGGAAGCAGCCCCGGTAGCCGATCATCGGATTGCGCTCCTCGGCCTCCACCTCCCCTCCGAGCAGCCCCCGGAACTCGTTGGACCGCAGGTCGGTGGCGCGGTACACCACGGGCCTCGGATCGAAGGCGGCGGCGATGGTGCTGATCCCCGAGGCCATCCGCTCCACGTACTCTTCCGTCCTGCCCTCCGCGATGAGCCGGCGCGGGTGCAACCCCTGCAGAGCGCTGGTGATGAGGAACTCCGCCCGCAGCAGGCCGACGCCGTCGACGTCCATCGCCGCGACCCGCGCCGCTGCGTCGGGCGTCGCGAGGTTGACGTAGACGGCTGTGGCGGTGACCTCGCGTGTGCGCACCTCGGGAGCCGCACCGGCATCGGCGGGAGCCTGCGGTGCCGTGGCCGCGCGGACCTCTCCCGGGTAGACGACGCCGGCGGTGCCGTCGACGGTGATGGTCTGCCCGTCGGCGATGTCGGCGGTCGCCGACCGCGTGCCCACGATCACGGGACGCCCCAGTTCGCGCCCCACGATGGCGGCGTGACAGGTCACGCCCCCCTCGTCGGTGACGATCGCGGCGGCGCGCTGGAGGATCGGCAGCCAGTCGGGGTCGGTCATCGTGGCGACCAATATCTCGCCGGCCGCCAGGTTCACTCCGTCCGACAGCTCTGTCAGGACGCGTGCGGTCCCGATCGCGGTGCCGGGCCCGGCGCCGAGGCCGGAGACGATCGGCTCCACCTCATCCCCCGTGGCCCCGGCAGCCCCGCCTGCCTCCCCAGCCCCGGGACCGCCCGTACGCCCGGCGTCGGCGTCCAGCGTGGTGATCGGGCGGGTCTGCACGATGTACAGCTCACCGTCCTCGAACGCGAACTCGGTGTCCTGTGGTACGCCGTAGTGCTGCTCGGACATCACTGCGAGGCGGGCGACCCGCCGCACCTGGTCGTCATCGAGCACCCGGTCCAACTGCTCGGCCTCCGGGACGGGGACGAGCCCGTCCGCCGTCCGGCCCGCGATGATCCGTGCGACCTTCCGGCCGACGTGCACGGTGAGGAGGCGGAGGTCGGACTTGGAGACGACGTAGGTGTCCGGCTCGACCTTGCCGCCCACCACCACCTCGCCGAGCCCGAACGCGGCCTCGATCACCACCCTGTCGACCTGGGAGGTGCGAGGGTCGGCGGTGAAGGCCACGCCCGACGTGTCGGAACGGACCATCTTCTGCACCACGACCGCGATCGACGGTTCGTCGTCGTACCCCGACACGGCCCGGTAGGTCATGGCGCGCGGCGTCCACAACGAACACCAGCAGTCCTGAATCGCCTCGAGCACGGCCTCCTCGCCGACGACGTCCGTGTAGGACTCGTGGATCCCCGCGAAGGAGGTGTCACCGGCGTCCTCCGCGGGCGCGGAGCTGCGGACCGCCACCGGGACGTCCGGCCCCAGCGACCGGTAGTGCGCCACGACCTCCTCGCGCAGTCGGGACGGCATCTCCACCCCGGCGACGGTGCTGCTCAACTCCGCCGCGCGAGACATCAGTTCCGCCTCGCTCATTCCCTCCTCCGGGACCCGCCCGTCGTGGAGAAGGGATCGGACACCGGCCGTCTCCATCGCGGCGAGGTAGGCGGACTGGCCCACCGAGAAGCCCGGCGGCACCGGGAACCCCGCGCCCGTCATCTCCCCGAGATTCGCGGACTTCCCGCCGTACTCCGGTGCGTCCGCGAGCCGTAGCTCGGCGAAATCGGCGACCCATCGTGCGTCCATCGCTCGCTCCTTCGAGATCGCGGCCCGACCGGTCGGAACCGTCGCTGTCTCCATGGTGCGCAGTCCGGCTGCCCGGTGTGGGTGGTTCAGGCACAATCAGCGCATGGCAGACATCCAGCTCCGCGTTCCCTCCGCTTCCTCCGTGGTGGGAACGGCGTTCCGTGTCGTGGAGTGGGAGTTGAGAATGGCCAGGGAACTGCTGATGCTGCCCGCCCGCGTCCTCGTGCTGCTCGCGGACGTGGAGGACGTGGTCGTCCGGATCCAGGACCTGCTCGACGAGGTCAGCCGCACCGTGCGCCAGATCGACGGGATCGTTGCCACCGCCGTCGACACGGTCGACGGTGTCCGCACCACGGTGGCGAGGGCCAACAGGGTCGTCGACGAGGTCGCCGACACGGTCTCCGCCGCCGAGGGGATCGTGGGCCGGGTGGGCTCGACCGTCGACTCGGCCGAGGGCGTGGTGCGGCGCGTGGACGGCACCGTCGATTCCGCCGAGGGCGTGGTGCGGCGCGTGGACGGCACCATCGATTCCGCAGAGGGCGTGGTGCGGCGCGTGGACGGCACCGTCGATTCCGCCGAGGGCGTGGTGCGGCGCGTGGACGGCACCATCGATTCCGCCGAGAGCGTGGTGGCTCGAGTCCGGACGACGGTGGACACCGCCGACGATCTGGTCCTCGACGCTGGCGGGCTCATCGAACGGGTCGTCCCGCTCGTCGACTTCGCGGACTCCACCTTCGCTCAGGTCAGGCCGGTCGTCGAGGCACTGCTCGTGGACGCCGACCTGGATGCGGAAACCGCCCGAGTCGTCGCGACCCGGATGACCGAGGTCCTGGCGTGGGCGGACAAGACGATCCGGCTGCTCGAGCCGATCGCCGACGACGTCCTCGAGTCGGTCGACCCGGACGAGATCAAGGCGGTCATCCAGTTCATCGACCATCTGCCGGCGCTGGGAGACACCCTCGAGAACGATGTCATGCCGGTCCTGGCCTCCCTGGACACCGTCGCGCCCGAGGTCCACCAGATCCTCGAGGTGGCGCAACAGTGCCTCGAGGCGGTCGCCGGCATCCCCGGATTCCAACTCCTGCGCCGCCGCGGCGGGGACAACGGCAAGACCGAGTGATCTCCTGAATGACGAGAGGCCCTCCCGATCTGGGAAGGCCTCTCGTCTTGCGGAGCCGATGACGGGAATCGAACCCGCGCTGTCTGCTTGGGAAGCAGAAGTTCTACCATTGAACTACATCGGCAGTGCCTGCTGGAGGCGGCTTCAGATTAGCACGAGCCCCGGTGGCCGCAGGCGCGGTGGGGTCACTTCCGGGCGGACTTGCGCTTCGCGCCCGTGGTCATCGGTCGCTTGGGCTGGTTGAGCGACGCGCGGGGGACGAATCCGAACGCCACGCCCCCGATCACCGCCACCGCGATCGCGCCGATGATCCACGGCGTGACCGATCCGCCGCCGGTGATCCCCATCAGCACGATGAGTACGGCGACGCCGACACACACCCACGACCACTGGGTCCAGCGCCAGAAGTACCTCGAGGGCTCGTCCCTGATCTCGTCCATGCGCCTATTTCACCACGTCAGCGGGGGTCGGTGCATATCCGCCAGGCCCTCCAGGGGGTCGCCGGGTCGGGAGGGCGCCGGGATGTGGCAGGTCTCACGTGGTCTCGAGGGTCGGTTCGGGAACGAAAGGGGTGTGCCATGCGCTGAACTGGAGGACAGTCCGATTTGTGCGACCGGATGGCCGGTCCGCGGGCTCAGCCCTGCAGGAGGTGCGTGGTGGACGTGCACGAAGCCATGGAGCGGCCGATCGCCGAGCGGGTGCGGACGGTGCTCGCCCGCGGTGCGGCCGGCACCATCGAGGCCGGCATGCTCAGGCGGCCGCTGCGCTCGGCGCGCGTCCGGGGCGACGGGGTGATCGTCCTGGTGGTCGACGTGGGGGGCATGTCGCGTGAGGCCGGTGACGTCGACCGGGTCGCGGCCGCCGGGGCCACCGCCACCGTCGAGATCGTCGACACGGTGTGTACCGGTCGGTGCCGGGGTTCCGCGCCGCGCCCGTCGTTCGCTCTCGACGGCCGACCCGCGTCGTGTGGTGCGGGACGCGGAGGGGCCGGTGGTGGGGGGCGCGCTGCCGGGGGCGACGACGACGGCTGCGCTGTCGCCCGGGGAGTTGTCACCCTCTCCGGGATCGTAACGGCCTCGTCCCCGGCGCGTCGGCGCAGGTTGGTCACCGCCGACGGGGGCGGGACGGGCCCGAACGCGGAGGGCGGGTCGCTCCGCCTGAGCGAGTTGCAGCCGCTCGAGATCACCTACCTCACCGCGGACGGCGTCCACGTGGTTCCCCGGGCGGCCCTCGCCGCCGCAGCGGTCGACCCGATCGGCGTCGACGAGCAGGTCTGGCTGCACCGCCTCGCCGCCGACACCGGGCTCGCCTCCCGTCTCGCGTTGCGTGCCGGGCGGCAGATCGCGGGCACGGATCCGCGGATCGTCGCGATCGACCGGTACGGGGTCGACCTACGCATCGGATCGACCGGTGGCGGGTTCCGCGACCTCGTCAGACTCCCGTTCGCGCAGGTCTGCGCCGATTCCGACGACGTTCTCGCCCAACTCTCCGCGCTGACGCGGTGAATCACTTCACAAGAATTCGCTGAAAGCCCTTGCCTTTACAGGTAAGCCTTACCTAAGTTATTCGCTGCGGGTAGTCACGTCCCCGCTCCGGTGTTTTCCGTTCCGGCGCCACTACCCCTGAGGCGCCGGAACGGAAAAGGCCGGGACCGCGATGACGAGAGGGCGAAGGCATGCGATCACTGGTGGGACCCGTTCCCGAGCCGGCCGAACGGGCGAGCTCGGCACTGCGGCGCTGCGCGAGGGCCACGCTGAGTCTCCCCGCTCCCACCGCCGGCTCCCGCGGGACCACCGACGGGTCCCGCGAGAACACCGCCGGCTCCCGCGTGAACGCCACTCCCGCGGTCGCGCTCGCGCACCGGACTTCCGGAACGGCCGACCTCAGCCTCGTCATCCCGACGGCCGACGCCGCGGCGATCCCGCCCGGGGGAGTGCACGCCCGTCTCGAGGTGCTCGACGAGATCCTCGGCGGGGCAGCCCGGGGCCGGTGTCGCCGCCTCGTCGTCGTCGACGGACTGGTCGAACAGATCGACACGCGCGCCCAACGCCACGCCGCCACCCGCATCGCGCGAGACCTGCCCGACTCGGCCCTGCTCGGGGTCGGATCCGAGTCGGCGCTCGTCCGGCTCCGGACGGAGCGGATCCTGCTCACCGACGACTCCGGCGTCACCGACATCGCCCTCGACGACCTCGCCACCTCCGGGCCCGACCCCTTCACCGACCTCGAGGGGCACTGGCTCGACCACCTCAACGATCCGCGCTGCCAGGTGGTGCCGCGGCTGGCCCTGCGTGTCTGCCGGTGCCTGCCCGCCGAGCGCCCCCTCCTGATCGGCATCGACCGCGCCGGCGTCGACCTCGAGCTGACGGACCGCGAGGGCCGCGCGCGGCGCGAACGGCTGCCGTTCGCCGAGGCCTGCACGGACGTCACCGAGCTGGGGACCCAGCTCCGGTTGCTCGCCGGGGGCGCGCGGTACCCTCAGGACCGTGCTGCTCTCCGACCGTGACCTCCGTACCGAGCTCGCCGACGGGCGGCTGGGCATCGACCCTCTCGACCCCGCGCTGATCCAGCCGTCGAGCATCGACGTCCGGCTCGACCGGATGTTCCGGGTCTTCAACAACTCGCGCTACACCCACATCGACCCCGCGCAGCAGCAGGACGAGCTCACCGAACTGGTCGAGCCCGCCGAGGGGGACCCGTTCGTCCTGCACCCCGGGGAGTTCGTCCTGGGGGCCACCCTCGAGCGACTCCGCCTGCCCGACGACCTGGCCGGCCGGCTCGAGGGCAAGTCGTCGCTCGGTCGACTCGGGCTGCTCACGCACTCCACCGCCGGCTTCATCGACCCCGGGTTCGACGGCCACATCACCCTCGAGCTGTCGAACGTGGCGAACCTGCCCATCACGCTGTGGCCCGGGATGAAGATCGGCCAGCTGTGCCTGTTCCGGCTCTCCAGTCCCGCCGAGACCCCGTACGGCAGTGCCTCCGTGGGCTCGAAGTACCAGGGCCAGCGCGGCCCCACCGCCTCCAAGGCGTACCTGAACTTCCGGTGACCCGGCGGACGGCGGCGGCCATCCGGCGCGCACTGCTCGCCCTCCGTTCACCAGCCCGTTCCCACCGCGCCGCGTCGACGGGGTAGAACAGCGCCATGCGTATGACCGTGTTCGGGACCGGGTACCTCGGTGCCACCCACGCCGCCTGCATGGCCGAGCTGGGCCACGAGGTGCTGGGGGTGGACGTCGACGAGGCCAAGATCGAGCGGCTGCGCCGGGGCGAGGTGCCGTTCTACGAGCCGGGGCTGCCGGAGATCCTGCTGCGGCACGTGGAGTCGGGGCGGTTGCGGTTCACCACCGACTACGCCGAGGCGGCCGCGTTCGCGGACCTGCACTTCATCGGGGTCGGGACCCCGCAGCGCAAGGGTGAGTTCGCTGCCGACACCTCGCACGTGGAGGACGTCGTGGCGCGGCTGACGCCCCTGCTGTCCGCGGATGCGGCGGTGGTGGGCAAGTCGACGGTGCCGGTGGGCACGGCCGCGCGGTTGCAACAGATCGCCGATTCCCGCGCCCCGGACGGGGTGCGCGTCGAGGTGCTGTGGAACCCGGAGTTCCTCCGCGAGGGCTTCGCCGTGGCGGACACCCTGACGCCGGATCGGATCGTGATCGGCCTGGCCGGCGGTGAGTCGGCACTGGGGCTCGCGCGGGAGTTGGTGTCCGAGGCGTACGCGCCGATCCTGGAGTCGGATCCGTGCCCGGTGATCGTCACCGACCTGGCTACGGCAGAGTTGGTCAAGGTCAGCGCGAATGCGTTCCTGGCGACCAAGATCAGCTTCATCAACGCGGTGTCGGAGGTGTGTGAGGCCGCCGGCGCCGATGTGACGGTGTTGGCCGATGCGATCGGCATGGACAAGCGGATCGGGCGGCGCTTCCTCAATGCCGGCCTGGGCTTCGGTGGTGGGTGTCTGCCCAAGGACATTCGCGCCTTCATGGCCCGCGCCGGTGAGCTGGGCGCGGACGAGGCGATGACGTTCCTGCGGGAGGTCGACTCGATCAACATGCGCCGACGCGAGCGGATGGTGGACCTGGCCGTCGAGGCGTGCGGCGGGACGGTCATCGGCAAGACCGTCGCCGTGCTGGGGGCGGCGTTCAAGCCGAACTCCGATGACGTGCGGGACTCGCCGGCGCTGAACGTGGCGGGCATGCTCTCGCTCAAGGGCGCGAGCACCGTCGTGTACGACCCACAGGCCCTGGACAATGCCCGCGCCCTGTTTCCCACGCTGACGTACGCCGGGTCGGCGCTGGCCGCCTGTGAGGGCGCCGACGTGGTGCTGGTGGCCACCGAGTGGCCCGAGTTCGTCGAGCTGGACCCGGCCGCGGTCACCGGGGTGGCGCGCGGCCGGGTCCTGCTGGACGGGCGCAACTGCATGCCCGCCGACCGCTGGCGCGCCGCCGGATGGACCTACCGCGCCCTCGGACGCGGGGTGCCGGCGGAGGGCGCCGCCCGCCGCACGGGGGCCGGCCCCGCCGGGCCGGGGGTCGTCTCGCCGATGCGCTCAGGACACCCGTCGACCTGACCCGGCCGACCTGGCACTGGCCGACCTGACACCGGCCGACGCGGCCCCGGGCTACTGCCGGTACGAGGCCAGGAAGTTGCCGATCCGCTCGATCGCCACGCCCAGATCGCGGGAGGCGGGCAGGGTGACCACCCGGAAGTGATCGGGGTCCGGCCAGTTGAAGCCCGTGCCCTGGGTGATGAGGATCCGCTCCTGCTCGAGCAGGTCGAGGGCGAACAGCCGATCGTCGTGGATCTCGTGGACGTTCGGGTCCAGCTTGGGGAAGGCGTACAGCGCACCCATGGGCTTGACGCAGCTCACGCCCGGGATCGTGTTGAGCTTCTCCCACGCGATGCCTCGCTGCTCGTGCAGCCGGCCGCCGGGCTCGATGAGCTCGTTGATGGACTGGTAGCCGCCGAGAGCCACCTGGATGGCGTGCTGCGCCGGGACGTTCGGGCACAGTCGGGTGGACGCGAGGAGTTCGAGCCCCTCGAGGAACCCGGCCGCATGCGCCTTGGGCCCGGTGATGGCCACCCAGCCGGCCCGGTACCCGGCCACCCGGTACGTCTTGGACAACCCGTTGAAGGTCAGCACCAGCAGGTCGTGCGCGAGGGTGGCGATGGAGGTGTGCTCGGCCTCGTCGTAGACGATCCGGTCGTATATCTCGTCCGCCAGGATGAGCAGGCTGTGCTCGCGGGCGAGGTCGACGATCCCCTGCAGGACCTCGCGCGAGTAGACCGCCCCGGTCGGGTTGTTGGGGTTGATCACCACGATTGCCTTGGTGCGCGGCGTGATCTTGGAGGCGATGTCCTCCAACGACGGATTCCAGTCGTCGTCCTCGTCCGCGAGGTAGTGGACGGGCTTGCCGCCCGCTAGCGACGTCATGGCCGTCCACAGCGGGTAGTCGGGTGCCGGGATGAGGACCTCGTCGCCATCGTCGAGCAGCGCCTGCATGGTCATGGTGATGAGCTCGGAGACGCCGTTGCCCAGGTAGATGTCGTCGACGCTGAGACGGGGGAAGTCCGGGACGAGCTCGTAGCGGGTGAAGATCGCCCGCCGGGCCGACAAGATTCCCTTGGACTCGGAGTAACCCTGCGCGTGGGGGAGCGCGGCGATCATGTCCCGCATGATCACGTCCGGCGCCTCGAACCCGAACGGCGCGGGGTTGCCGATGTTCAGCTTGAGGATGCGGTGACCTTCGGCCTCGAGCTGGTTGGCCCTGGCCAGTACCGGCCCGCGGATCTCGTAGAGGACGTCCTTGAGCTTGGAGGACTGGTCGAGAGTGCGCAGCTGGTGGAGCGTTCGTCCCGTGGTCTCAGGCGTCATACCTTGCGATTGTGCCACCTTGGTCCGCGTGTCCGCTGTCACGGACCGGCCGGGAGGGGTGCGGGGTCAGATCCCGTACCGCAGGTCGACGATCGCCGGGATTTCCGAGTCCGGCAGGAGGTCATCAGGATGCTCGACGGACAAGTAGTCCACACACTGCCGCTCGTGCGCCGCCAGACAGTAGGGCTGCGATCCGATGCTCAGACCGGTGGCCTGGCGAAGTCTCCGGACCTCGCCCCTCACCGTGGTCGTGGCGGACCCGTCGTCATAGAGGGCCTCGGACAGGGCGCGCGCTGACCACGCCTCCCGCGAGGCCAGGAGCGCGAGGAGTTCTGCCCGCCTCGGGGTCAGGGCGACGGAGGTCCCGTCGGCACGGACCACCGCCGGCTTCCACCCGAGAAGACGGATCGAGGTCACGGGGGAGCGCGTCCCGTCGGGTTCGGGATGTGGGTCGTGCGGGCCGGGGGCATCCGGCCCGGGGGCGACGGCGGGGGTCGCGGTGCCCCGGGCGGTCAACAGCGTCTCGGCGAGCCGGACACCGCACCGGACCAGCGAGACGGTCTCGGCGCACGAGAACCGGAGGGGATGCGAGACGTCGAGGACACCGAGGACCCGTCCGTGGGGGGCCCTGATGGGACTCGCCGTACACGTCCACCCGTGGTGGGCGCGCACGAAGTGCTCCCCCGCCGTGGCGTGCGCGAGCGTCCCTGCGTCCAGCGCCATCGAGATCCCGTTGGCGCCGATACCCCGCTCGGACCAGTCGGCCCCCTCGGCGAACGCGATCGAGTCCGCCCGACGGAGCACCTGCGCACTGCCCGATCGCCAGAGCACCCGACCACGGACATCGGAGATGACGACCACGTGTCGCCCGGCCGCGGAGGTGTCCGCCAGTGAGGAGACGACGTCGTCCGCGATGTGACGCAGCGGGGTGTCCGCTCGAGCGGTCACGAGTTCGTCGCCGGACAGCACGCTCGCCGGGAGTTCCTGGTCGGGGGAGACGCCGGCCTCCCCGCTGCGCCTCCATGCGCGCAGGAGCCGTGAGTCCAGATCGGGGGGGAGCCCACCGGCCAGGGCGGACTCGTGCGCCCTGATCGACTGCGCCGCGAACGCCCCCGGGTCGGAGAACCGCAACGTCGCGTGCAACGACATTGCCACCCCCTAGGGAAGAAAGTGTGATCTACGTCATCCCAGAAGCTACAGGAAGTGGAGGAGTGGACATGACCGAGACTCAGCAGGCACCGGCAGACCGCAGCCCCGGGGGTCCGGAGGTCGACCGCGTTCAGCCGGACAAAGTGGTCGAACGGTGGTTGGCTGCCTTCGACGAGGCCCTGCGATCGGGGGACCCGGGCCGGGCGGCCGACCTGTTCGACGCCGACGGGTACTGGCGCGACTTCGTCGCCTTCACCTGGAACCTCAGAACACTCGAGGGCCGCGACCAGATCCGCGACATGCTGAGCCGCCAGCTCGCAGCCGTCGAACCGTCCGGGTGGGCCCTCGACGAACCCGCCACCGACAGCGACGGGGTGGTGGAGGCGTGGGTGCGTTTCGAGACGGCCACGGGCCGCGGGTGGGGCCACCTCCGACTGAGGGACGGGCGGGCTTGGACTCTTCTGACGACCCTGCAGGAACTCAAGGGCCACGAGGAGAAGAAGCGCCACAGTCGCGACCAGGGTGTCGACCACGTCATCACCCGGGGCCGGAAGACCTGGCTCGAGCAGAAGATCGAGCGCCAGGAGACCCTCGGGTACACCGAGCAGCCCTACGCCGTCATCATCGGCGGAGGCCAGGGCGGTATCGGGCTCGCCGCTCGTCTCAAGCGCCTCGGGGTACCCACCATCGTCATCGAGAAGAACGAACGCGCGGGTGACTCATGGCGCAAGCGCTACAAGTCGCTCCATCTCCACGACCCGGTCTGGTACGACCACCTGCCGTACATCCCTTTCCCCGAAGACTGGCCGGTGTTCCCCGCGAAGGACAAAGTCGGTGACTGGCTCGAGCACTACACCGCCATCATGGACCTCGACTACTGGTCCGGGACGGAGTGTCTCAAGGCGGACTTCGACGAGGACTCGGGGACGTGGCGTGTCGAGGTCGACCGCCGCGGCGAGAAGGTCGTGCTGCGCCCGACCCAACTCGTGTTCGCGCTCGGGGTGTCGGGGTACCCGAACATCCCGCGGTTCGAGGGCTCGGAGGACTTCGCCGGCCGGCAGTGGCACTCGTCCGAGTTCACGGGCGAGGGCGACGTCGCGGGCAAACGGGCCGTGGTGATCGGGTCGAACAACTCGGCTCACGACATCTGCGCGGCTCTGTGGGATCACGGTGCGCACGTCACGATGGTGCAGCGCTCATCCACGCACATCTCCCGCAGTGAATCCCTGATGTCCCTCGCGCTGGGCCCCCTCTACTCGGAAGAGGCTCTCGACGCCGGTGTCACCACGGAGAAGGCGGACATGCTCTTCGCCTCATGGCCCTACCGACTGCTCCCGGGGGCGCAGATCCCGGTCTACGAGCAGATGGCGGAGAAGGACGCGGAGTTCTACCACCAGTTGCGCGAGGTGGGATTCGACCTCGACTTCGGGGAGGACGGTTCCGGTCTGTTCCTCAAGTACCTCAGGCGCGGGTCGGGTTACTACATCGACGTCGGTGCGAGTCAGCTGTTGATCGACGGCGAGGTCGCGCTCGAGAGTGGCCAGGTGTCACGCATCCTGCCCGACGGCGTCGAGCTCGACGGCAGCCGGGTGCTTCCGGCGGACATCATCGTGTACGCCACCGGGTACGGGTCGATGAACCAGTGGCTCGTGGACCTGGTGTCCCAGGAGGTCGCCGACCGGGTGGGGAAGGTGTGGGGCTACGGGTCGGACACGACACGCGACCCCGGCCCGTGGGAGGGCGAGCTGCGCAACATGTGGAAGCCGACCAACGTCGAGCAACTGTGGATCCACGGGGGCAACCTGCATCAGTCCCGCCACTACTCGAGGTACCTCGCGCTGCAGCTCAAGGCCCGGATGGAGGGTATCCCGACACCCGTCTACCAGGTTCAAGAAGCTCACCACCCCTGCTGACGCTGGACAACACGGAAATGAAACGACCGCGGCCCGTGATCAGGAGACCTGATCACGGGCCGCGGTGGCGTCCGGTGGGCGTCAGCCCAGAGAGAGGCCGTAACCTCCGGACTTCTTCGAGCGGGGGATCGTCCCGCCCGACGCGGGCTTCGCCGGGGCGTCGGTCGACGTCGACTCAGCCTGGGTGGACTCGGTCGACGTCGACTCAGCCTGGTCGGCGGAACCGGTCGCGGACTCGGCGGTGTCGGCAGTGTCGGCGGGCTCGGCTTTCGCCGGGGCCTCGGTCGCCGGGGCGGCGGGCTCGGCCTTCGGAGCGCCGGGTGCCTTCGGAGCACCGGGTGCCTTGGGCGCGCCGGGCGCCTTCGCTCCACCCTTGAGGCCCAGGCCGACGGCCGGCTTCGCGGGCGCGGCCGGTGCGGTGTCCGTGGCGGACCCGGCATCGGCGGTCTCGGTCTGCGCGGCGGCGGACTCGCCCGCGGACGGCTCGGACGCCGCTGCCTTGGCCGTGCCCGGGGCCTTCGCGCCGCCCGGAGCCTTGGCCCCGCCGGGCGCCTTGGCCCCGCCACCCAGGGTGAGCCCGCCGGACTTCGGCGCACCGGCGCTCGGCTTGGGAGCGCCGGTGGTGGCCGGAGCGGAACCCTGCGCGGCCTCGCGGGTCTCCTCCGTGCGCTCGGCGTCCTTCACCGCGGACTGGGCCTCGGTGGCGGACTCGCCGCTCCCGGCGGCGCCGGGGGCCTTCGGAGCGCCGGGGGCCTTGGGGCCGCCGGGGGCCTTGCCGCCGCCACCGAGCTTGAGGCCACCCGACTTGGGTGCGCCCGTCGAATCGGCGGCCGACGGGCCGGCCTCGGCCGCGCTGGCCGCGCCACCGGTGCCGGCGGCGGCGACCTCCGCGCCCTCGCCCTCGTCGACGACGGCGTTGTCCGGCGCGGCCTCGGCCGGGGCAGCGGGGGCGGCGGCCGTGGCGGACTCCGCCTCGGCGGCGTCGCGCTCGGCCTGCTCGGCCTCCTTCTCCGCCTTCGTCTTCTCACGCGTGGGCTGCTCCAGCCACGCGGCCTCGCGAGGCTCGGGCAGGCCGCCGTCACGGGAGACGGACTCCAGGAGCAGCTGGGCGACGTCCACGACCTCGACCTGGCCCTCCTGCTCGGTGCCGTCGGTCTGGGCGGTGGCCCCGTCCGAGAGCATCACGCGACAGAACGGGCAGCCCGTGGCGATCTTCGTGGCCTTGGTCGACAGGGCCTCGTCGACACGGTCGATGTTGATCCGCTTGCCGACCGTCTCCTCCATCCACATGCGCGCGCCACCGGCGCCACAGCACATGGACCGCTGCCCGTGACGGGGCATCTCCGTGAGGGTCACGCCCGAGCCGTCCATGAGCTCACGCGGGGCCTCGTAGACCTGGTTGTGGCGGCCGAGGTAACACGGGTCGTGGTAGGTGACGCCACCGTCGATCGGGGCCACCGGCACGAGGCGCTTCTCGCGCACCAGACGGTTGAGCAGCTGCGTGTGGTGGACCACCTGGTAGTCGCCGCCGAAGTCGCCGTACTCGTTCTTCAGCGCGTTGAGGCAGTGGGCACACGTCACGACGACCTTGCGCTGCGCGGCGGGCACGCCGTCGAACGCGTCGTTCATGACCTCGATGTTCTGCTGGGCGAGCATCTGGAACAGAAACTCGTTGCCCGCGCGGCGGGCCGAGTCGCCGGTACAGGTCTCGCCCTGGCCCAGCACCGCGAACTTCACACCGGCGGTGTGCAGCAGCGAGGCCACGGCCTGGGTGGTCTTCTTGGCGCGGTCCTCGAAGGCGCCGGCACAGCCCACCCAGAACAGGTACTCGGTGTCGGCGAAGTCCTCGATGTCCTTGCCGATCACGGGGATCTCGAAGTCGAGGGAGTTCATCCACTCGTCGCGACCGGAGTTGTTCTGGCCCCAGGGGTTGCCCTTGTTCTCGAGGTTCTTGAACAGGCCCGCGAGCTCGGTCGGGAACTCGGACTCGATGAGGACCTGGTAGCGGCGCATGTCGATGAAGTGGTCGACGTGCTCGATGTCCACCGGGCACTGCTCGACGCAGGCGCCACACGTGGTGCAGGACCACAGGGCCTCGGGGTCGATGATGCCGGCGGCCATCGGGTCGTCGGAGAGGTCCGCGGTGGTGTGACCGACGAGGGGGCGCTGGGCCTCGAGGCGGGCCGCCTCCGGGATCTTGGCGAGCTTGGCCTCGTCGGGGTTGCCCTCGGCGTCGACCAGTCCGGTCTCCTCGCCCATCGTGGTCTGCCCACCGGCGAGCAGGTACGGCGCCTTCGCGGCACCGTGGTCGCGCAGGGACATGATCATGAGCTTGGGGCTCAGCGGCTTGCCGGTGTTCCAGGCGGGGCACTGCTCCTGGCAGCGGCCGCACTCGGTGCAGGTGGAGAAGTCCAGCCAGCCCTTCCACGAGAAGTCCTCGATGGCGCCCGCGCCGAGCTTGGGCTCGAAGTCCTCGTCGGCCTCGGTGAGCTCCTCGACCTTCTCCATGGTCAGCGGGACGCCGTCCATGGTCATCGGCTTGAGCGGGCCGAGCGCGGTGCGGCCGTCGGCCTCGCGCTTGAAGTAGATGTTGAAGAACGCGGAGAAGCGGTGCCAGGCGACGCCCCACGTGATGTTGCGGCCCACGACGTACAGCCAGATCATGCCGGTGAGCAGCTTGATCAGCGCGAAGACCGAGACCATGAGCTCGTTGGCCGGCAGGATCGTCGACAGCGGGCCGGTGACCCAGTCCGTGGACCAGTGGAAGTCGTACCCGTCGGCGGCCTGCAGCGACAGCTTGCCGGCCTTGACGAAGATCATGCCCAGGCCCTCGAGGAGCACGACGGTCTCGACGAAGTAGGCGGCCTTGCGGTCCGAGCCGACGAAGCGGTTGAGGCCGCGACGCTGGTTGATCTGACGGATGATGATCAGCACGGTGATGCCGATGACGGTGCCCAGGCCCAGGAACTCGTCGACGGCGTGGTACCAGGCCTGGTCGGACAGCCAGGGCCAGCCGCCGCGGGGGTTGAACGTCTGGATGTAGGCCTCGAACCAGACGATCGAGCCGAGCAGGAAGCCCACCATGACGAACCAGTGGAAGAAGCCCACCGAACGTTTGCGGGCCATCCGGGTGTGGGCGCCCACCTCGACGATGACGTTCTTCAATCGGGGCAGGATCGGCCGCAGCCGGTCGAATCCGTCCTTCTGTCCCAGGAACAGGCTGCGCACCATGCGGGTGACGCCGCCTATGAAGGATGCCCAGCAGAACAGACTGAGCAGGACGCCGATCGTCCCGAGTGTGATGGTCACGCCTGACATGGTTCGCGGCCTTTCGTCGCACTTCTCGACGCACGAGCACTCATAGGACCCTGTGGGCGCCCGTCGACTGTGTCGAGGTCAAAGGTAAGCCACGCGGGCCCCGTCTGCCGAGTTGAGGCTGCCCTTACCGGAGCAGACTCCACTCGCAGGCGGGGCGCGCGTGGAAGGGGAGGATCAGTTGGTCCGGAGCGTCAGCCCGGGGTGTGCGGCGAGGACGTCGGCGATCGGGACGGCCGACAGGCGCGGGGTGAACCCGGCCGTCCGGGCCACGGCATCGGCGTCGGCGCAGGTGACGGAGTCCGCGACGTTGGACGCGCTCGAGATACCCAGGGCCCGGTCGCCGGAGAAGACGACGCCGCCGCTGTCGCCGGGCAGGGCGCACAGGTCCACGGTGAAGGCGTTCGAGATGGTGCGCGTGCCCGCCACGTCGATTGTCGTGCCGACCTGCGAGATCGTGCCGCAGGAGAAGCCGGTCCGGAACCCCGTCTTGCAGGCCTTCTGGCCGACGACCGGGTCCGCGGTGCCGATGATCCCCTGGGTGCTGTCCGGCCCGTCTCCCACCAGGTTGGTGCGGAACCGGTCCGCCACGTCGTCGTCGACCGCGATGAGGGCGGTGTCGATGCCCTCCCGCTCGCTGCGGGTCATGGTGCCGAACTCCTCGCCGTCGGCGAGGGCCGCGCGGGTGCCGTCGGCGCCGGCACAGTGCGCGGCGGTGATGACGACGGGCTTGCCGTCCAGTTCACCGTTGAACCCGGTCGAGCACTCGAGGATTCCTCCCGGGACGCCCACCTGGTACCCGGTACCGCCCGTGACGGGCCCCGCCGGAGCGGGGACCGATTCGATGGCCCGCGGCTGGTCCTCGGGCACGGGGGTGCCGGGGTCGACCATGGTCTGGGCCATCATCCCGTCGATGATCGACCCGGTGCCGGGGGTCAGGCCGGCGAGGAGGTCGATGACCGTGCGCATGGGGCCCTCGGGGACGAGGCCGGCGTCATTGAGCAGGGCCAGGCTGCCGAGCGAGCCGGAGTCGCCGCCGCTACCGGGCGCCGCGCCGGTCCCGTCCGGGTCGTCCGCGCGGGTGGTGGCCGGCTCGATGCCGTCGACGGTCGGCTCGCCGTCGGACCCGGTGCCCCCCTCGCTGCCGAACGGGGCCGTGTCGAACGCCGGGTCAGGGGCCTCGATCATGTCGATCTCGGCGAGGTCCCGCAGTCGGGCGTCGAGGTTGCCGAGCTGCGCGGCCTCGCCGCCGCGGGTCGTGACGACGACCGCGTTGCGGGTGGGATCGACGCGGACGTCGGTGACGAGGTCCTGCATGTCCTCGGGGGTGCCCTCGATGATCTTGATGACCTGACGCTCGCGCGCCTCGAGTTCACTCGTGGTCAGCGCCACATCCTTGACCGTGAACCCGGACCGGGTGGCCTCGTCGCGCAGCTCGTCTCCGGCGGCGCCGGCCACCACGCCGACCAGGCCGGTGCCCTCCTCGTCCAGCCAGACGCCGCCGAACGACTGACGGAACTGCTGCTCCCACCGGGGACGGGCCTCGGCCAGACGTTCCCCGATGCCGGCCTGGGCGAGGAACTGCTCGGGAGTGAGTCCGAGATCACGTCGCAGTGCCTCGACGAGTGAGGTCAGCTCCGGACCGAGGGCATCGGCCAACGCCGGCAGGGGCTGTGCGACGGCGGGTCGGGAGGCGGACGGAGCCGGGTTACCGGGTGTGGGGGAGGGGGCCGCGCCGGCAGGGGTCGCGGTGACCACCAGTGCCGCGGCGGCGGCGACGGCGGCGAACTTCGAGGTGATACGCATGATGGCCTTCCGGAATGCACGGCTGGGCGACGGCGCGTCGACCGGCAGTGGCTCGGGTTGTCGCGGCTCAGATTACGGAGATGTGATTAGTGAGTCCAGTGTGACACGTGTGATTAATGGGATTCGATTGTCGATTGATGTGACGACGCTGAGTCGGAGAATCGCGGGCCCTGCCGCTAGGCTGCCTCTTCGGCAACGACGTACGCGTCATCACCGAAGACTTATTACCCGGAGGTCCCATGTCCGACGCTGACGCCGCACTTCACGACGCCCTTGACACCGTGGTGCGACGCAATCCCGGACAGCACCTCTTCCGGCAGGCTGTGCACGAGGTGCTGGAGTCGCTCGCACCCGTGGTCAAGCAGCACCCGGAATATGTCGAGGGCGGGATCCTCAAGCGGATCATCGAGCCCGAGCGCGTGGTGTCCTTCCGGGTGCCGTGGGTCGACGACGCCGGCGCGGTCCAGGTCAACCGGGGCTTCCGTGTGCAGTTCAGCTCCGATCTCGGCCCGTATAAGGGCGGATTGCGCTTCCACAAGTCCGTGGACGAGGACACGTTGAAGTTCCTCGGGTTCGAGCAGGTCTTCAAGAACGCCCTCACCGGTCTCGGCCTGGGCGGCGGCAAGGGCGGTTCGGACTTCGACCCGCACGGCCGCAGCGACGCGGAGGTGATGCGCTTCTGCCAGTCCTTCATGTCCGAGCTCGCGCACCACATCGGTGCCGACCTCGACGTCCCGGCCGGTGACATCGGCGTGGGCGGGCGCGAGATCGGGTACCTGTACGGCCAGTACCGGAAGGTGACCGGCCGCAACGAGGCGGGCGTCATCACGGGCAAAGGCGTCGGCTACGGCGGCTCGTGGGCGCGCACCGAGGCGACCGGCTACGGGCTCGTCTACTTCGTCCGCGAGATGCTCCGCGACACCGAGTACAGCCTCGAGGGCTCCCGGGTGGTCGTCTCCGGCTCCGGCAACGTCGCGATCTACGCGGCCAAGAAGGCGGCCCAGCTCGGCGCGACCGTCGTGGCCTGCTCGGACAGTCAGGGCTACGTCCACGACGAGGACGGTCTCGACCTGGACCTGCTCCTGGACGTCAAGGAGGTCCGCCGCGAACGGCTGTCGGCCTACGCCCGGGAGCGGGGCAACTGCACCTACCTGGAGACCGGTTCCGTGTGGGACGTGGAGTGCGACATCGCGCTGCCCTGTGCCACCCAGAACGAGCTCGACGCCGAGGAGGCGCGCACGCTCGCCAAGAACGGGTGCCGCGTGATCGCCGAGGGCGCCAACATGCCGTGCACGGAGCAGGCGGTGGAGGTCATCCACCGGGCCGGCATCCTCTTCGGGCCCGCCAAGGCCGCCAACGCCGGCGGCGTGGCCACCAGCGGTCTCGAGATGCGGCAGAACGCCGGTCGGCTGCTGTGGGACTTCGAGCGGGTGGACTCCGAGCTCGACCGCATCATGACCTCCATCCACGCCACCGCGGCGGCGACCGCCGAGGAGTACGGCGCCCCGGGTGACCTGGTGGCCGGGGCGAACATCGCCGCGTTCCGCAAGGTCGCCGACGCCATGCTCGCGCAGGGTGTCATCTGATCTGATCCGGGTGACGGCGGACCTCGTCGTCGTCGTACCTCCTTCTCCTTCCCGCACCTTCCCCTTCCCATACGAAGAGCGCTCCGAGCCGCACCGCCGAGAGGCGGCGGCCGGGGCGCTCTTCCCGTTGTTGAGCCCGGCGGGCTCAATCAATGGTGTGAGTTGCGCCACCGCCGGAATGGATTCGACAGAGTGGGGGTTATACGGGGCGACAAACCTCAGCGGGCCAGGCTCAACTCGGGTTGACGCGGCAGGCCACCGGCAGGCAGGGTGGAGCCATCGATCCGAGCCTTGAGCCGGGTCCGCTTAGAGAGAACCCGTACACGTCAGTAGAAGGAGAACATCATGGGACGTGCAGTAGGCATCGACCTCGGCACCACCAACTCGGCCGTCGCGGTCCTCGAGGGCGGCGACGCCACGGTCATCGCCAACGCCGAGGGCGCGCGCACGACCCCGTCGGTCGTCGCGTTCGCCAAGAACGGCGAGGTCCTCGTCGGTCAGCCGGCGAAGAACCAGGCGGTCACCAACGTCGACCGCACCATCCGCTCGGTCAAGCGCCACATCGGCACGGACTGGAAGTCGGACTCGATCGACGGCAAGACCTACACCCCGCAGGAGATCAGCGCCCGCACGCTGCAGAAGCTCAAGCGCGACGCCGAGTCCTACCTCGGTGAGGACGTCACCGACGCCGTCATCACCGTTCCGGCCTACTTCAATGACGCCCAGCGTCAGGCCACCAAGGACGCCGGTCAGATCGCGGGCCTCAACGTCCTGCGCATCGTCAACGAGCCCACCGCGGCAGCCCTGGCCTACGGCCTCGACAAGGGCGACAAGGAGCAGACCATCCTGGTCTTCGACCTCGGTGGCGGCACCTTCGACGTCTCCCTGCTCGACATCGGCGACGGCGTCGTGGAGGTCCGTGCGACCTCCGGCGACAACCACCTCGGTGGCGACGACTGGGACCAGCGGATCGTCAACTGGCTCGTCGACAAGTTCAAGGCGCAGAACGGCATCGACCTGACCAAGGACAAGATGGCCCTGCAGCGCCTGCGCGAGGCGGCCGAGAAGGCCAAGATCGAGCTGTCCAGCGGGCAGTCCACCTCGATCAACCTCCCGTACATCACCGTCGACGCGGACAAGAACCCGCTCTTCCTGGACGAGACGCTCTCGCGCGCCGAGTTCCAGAAGATCACGCAGGACCTGCTCGATCGCTGCCGCAACCCGTTCCAGGCCGTGATCAAGGACGCCGGCATCTCGGTCGGCTCCATCGACCACGTCGTGCTGGTCGGCGGTTCGACCCGTATGCCCGCCGTGACCGACCTGGTCAAGGAGCTCACCGGCGGCAAGGAGCCCAACAAGGGCGTCAACCCGGACGAGGTCGTGGCCGTGGGTGCCGCGCTGCAGGCCGGCGTGCTCCGCGGTGAGGTCAAGGACGTCCTGCTGCTCGACGTGACCCCGCTGTCGCTGGGCATCGAGACCAAGGGTGGCGTGATGACCAAGCTCATCGAGCGCAACACCACGATCCCGACCAAGCGTTCGGAGACCTTCACGACCGCCGACGACAACCAGCCGTCCGTGCAGATCCAGGTCTTCCAGGGCGAGCGCGAGATGGCGGCGCAGAACAAGCTGCTCGGTTCGTTCGAGCTCGCCGGTATCGCCCCCGCGCCGCGTGGCGTGCCGCAGATCGAGGTCACCTTTGACATCGACGCCAACGGCATCGTCCACGTCACCGCCAAGGACAAGGGCACCGGCAAGGAGAACACGATCATCATCCAGGACGGCTCCGGCCTGTCCAAGGAGGAGATCGACCAGATGATCAAGGACGCCGAGGAGCACGCCGCCGAGGACCACAAGCGTCGCGAGGAGGCGGACGCCCGCAACCAGGCCGAGTCCACGATCTACCAGACGGAGAAGTTCGTCTCGGAGAACGAGGACAAGATCCCGGCCGACAAGAAGGAGTCGCTCCAGGCCGCGATCGCCGACGCCAAGACCGCCCTCGAGGGCTCGGACGTCGACGCCATCAAGTCCGCGGTCGAGAAGGTCAACACCGAGGCGCAGGCCGTCGGCCAGGCCATCTACGAGGCCTCCGCGGCCGAGGGTGCCGAGGCCGGCGACGCGTCGGGTGCGGGCTCGGCCGACGATGATGTCGTGGACGCCGAGGTGGTCGACGAGGACGAGTCGAAGGGTGAGTCCAAGTGACCCGCCCCGAGCAGACCGACGCCTCCGAGAAGGCGGCGTGGGCCGGCGCTGACGACGAGGCCGAGCAGGCCGCCGAGGCGGTCGAGGCCGAGATCGTCGACGACGCCCCGCCGTCGACCGACAGCGACGCCGACGGCACCGCAGCCGATGCCGCTGACGCGGGGGGCGCCCCGACCGGGGACGTTCCCGCGGACGATCCGGCCGCCGCGCTGCAGGCGCAGCTCGACGAGCGGACCGCGGACCTGCAGCGGGTGTCGGCGGAGTTCGCCAACTACCGGCGCCGCGTCGAACGTGACCGCCAATCGATCATCGACACCGCCAAGGGCTCGGTCCTCACCGAGCTGCTGGGTATCGTCGACGACCTCGACCGGGCCGAGGCGCACGGCGACCTCGCCGAGGGGCCGCTCAAGGTCTTCGCCGACAAGGTCCGCGCGCTACTGGCATCCCAGGGTGTCGAGTCCTTCGGAAACGAGGGCGATCCGTTCGACCCGGCCCTCCACGAGGCCGTGCAGGACGAGTCCGAGGGATCCGATCCCGTGCTGGGCACGATCCTGCGCAAGGGCTACCGCCACGGTGAGCGGACCCTGCGGACGGCGATGGTGATCGTCCGCTGAGCCACCCGGCTCACCACCCCGGACGTGCCGGGGAACTGAGAGAATTCGTAGACCCGAACACTGCAATAAGAAGACGAACTGCAACAAGAAGAAGGGAGGCGTCTGGTGAGTCAGCGCGAATGGGTCGAGAAGGACTACTACGCCGAACTGGGCGTCTCCAAGTCCGCCACCCAGGACGAGATCCGCAAGGCCTACCGCAAGCTCGCGCGGGAGAACCACCCGGACTCCAACCCGGGCAACGCGGCCGCGGAGGACAAGTTCAAGCGGATCAGCGAGGCCAACGACGTCATCGGCGATCCCGCCCGGCGCAAGGAGTACGACGCCTTCCGCGACCAGGTCACCTCCGGCGGGTTCAGCGGCTTCGCCCCGGGTGGCGGGGGCCGGTACACCGCCTCCGGCGGTGACTTCGACATCAACGACCTCTTCGGTGGCGGCGGGCCCGCCGGCGGTGCCGGGGGATTCTCCGACCTGTTCGGCGGCCTGTTCAACCAGGCCCGCCCGGGTGGCGGCGGGGCCGGCCGCGGCCGGGCACAGCGCCCGCGGGGCGGCCAGGACGTCGAGACCGCCCTGACCCTGTCCTTCCGTGAGGCCGCCCTCGGCGAGACGGTCCAGATCAAACTCTCCTCCGCCTCGCCGTGTCTGATCTGCCACGGCAGTGGCGCGAAGCCGGGGACCAGCCCCAAGGTGTGCGGCACCTGCCACGGTGCCGGCGTCACCCAGCGCACCCAGGGGGCCTTCGGCTTCGCCGAGCCCTGCACCGACTGCGGCGGCACCGGGTCCAAGATCGACGACCCGTGCACCGAGTGCGCGGGCAGCGGCGTCACGGACCGCACCCGCACCATCAACGTCAAGGTCCCGGCCGGCGTCTCCGACGGCCAGCGCATCCGGCTCTCCGGCCAGGGCGAGGCCGGTTTCCGCGGCGCGCCGTCGGGCGACCTGTACGTGACGGTCACCGTCCAGAAGGACCAGGTGTTCGACCGCGACGGGGCCGACCTGCTCGTCGACCTGCCGGTGTCCTACCCGGAGTTGGTCCGCGGCGCCCAGGTGTCGGTACCCACGCTCACCGGGCGGGTGACCGTCAAGATCCCCGCCGGCTCCCGCGACGGACAGATCCTTCGGGTGCGCGGCCGGGGTATCGCACGCAAGTCCGGAACCGGTGACCTCAAGGTCACTCTCCGGGTGGCCACGCCCCCCGCCGGGATGGCCGAAGCCGAGCTCGCCGCCTATGACGACGCGTTGCGCGCCGCCGGCTTCGATCCGCGGTCGGGCTGGGCCGGGTCGGCATGAGCCGCCGGCGGGACGTCGGGGAGCTGGGGCCCGACGACAGCGTCCTGGTGATTTCGGTGGCCGCCGAACTGTCCGGGCTGCACGCCCAGACCCTGCGAACCTACGACCGCCTCGGGATCGTCACCCCCGAGCGCACCAGCGGCGGTGGGCGACGCTACTCGCTGCGGGACGTGGCACTGCTCCGCGAGGTCCAGCGCCTCAGCCAGGAGGAGGGCGTCAACCTCGCCGGCATCAAGCGGATCATTGAGCTGACCAATCAGGTCGACGCCCTGCGCAGCCGCGTGTCAGAACTGGTCGAGGAGGTCGCCGAACTTCGTCGCCGTTCCGGGTCCTCCGGCCGGGCGGGCGGTGAACTCGTCCACGTGCCCCGCTCGACGTCGGTGGTCGTGTGGCGGCCCCGTCACCAGCGGGAGACGGGCCGCCGCGACGGTGGATGACCGGATCCGCCCGACTTTCATAGCGAAGCCTCACCTAATATAGTTCGGCGCGTGACCGTCGCACGTACGCATCAGGGGCAGGCTCCGCCCGGCCTGTTCGACGAGTCCGCCGGGCGCGGCACCGCGGTCGCCGTGGTGACCGACGAGGCGGAGTACACCTACTCCGCGCTCTCCCGGATGAGCGCCGAGCGCGCCGCCGAGTACCCGCCCGTGACGACCGGTCGTCACCTGATCGGCCTGGTGGCAACGAACACCATCGAGTTCCTCGTGGACTATCTCGCCGCCCACTCCGCCGGCCACGTCGTGCTCCTCCTGCCGCCGGACGGCGCGGCCACCGACAACCTCCTCGCGGCGTGGCACCCCGACGTTGTCGCGGGGGACGGCCGACCCCTCCCGGCCGGGGTGCGCACGGCGCCGCCGCGGCACGACCTGCATCCCGACCTCGCACTGCTCGTGAGCACCTCCGGGTCCACGGGCGCACCCAAGCTCGTCCGGCAGTCCCGGCGGGCGGTGCTGGCCAACGCGCGGTCGATCGTGGACTACCTGGGCATCGTGCCGGGGGACCGGGCGATCACCACCCTGCCGCCGCACTACTGCTACGGCCTGTCCGTCCTGCACAGTCACCTGCTGGCCGGCGCGTCCGTGGTGCTCAACTCCGACTCCGTCTCCGCACCGGCGTTCTGGGACCGGGCGGAGGCCGGGCAGGTGACGACGTTCGCCGCCGTCCCGCACACGGTCGAACTCCTCGAGCGCGTCGGTCTCGACCGGCTGGACCGCCTCACCCGCCTGCGCTACCTCACCCAGGCGGGCGGGCGCCTCGCGCCGGAGGCGGTGCGTCGCCTGGCCGCGCACCTGGAAGCACGCGGGGCAGAACTGGTCGTGATGTACGGCCAGACCGAGGCGACCGCGCGTATGGCGTACCTCCCCCCTCACCTCGCGCGGACCCGTGCGGGGGCCATCGGGATCGCGATCCCCGGCGGCTCCTTCCGCGTCGACCGTCCGCGGGGAACCGATCCGCACGCCCCCGGTGAGCTGGTGTACCGCGGCCCCAACGTGATGATGGGGTACGCCCGCACCTCGGCCGACCTCGCCCGCGGGCCCGAGCTCGACGAGCTGCGGACCGGGGACCTCGCCCGCATCGCCGACGACGGCCTCGTGGAGATCGTCGGGCGGATGGGGCGCGAGACCAAGATCTTCGGGCACCGGATCGACCTGGGTCGGGTGGAATCGACCCTGGCGGACGGCGGGTTCGACGCCTGGTGCGTCGGGGAGCCCGACCGGTTGGTCGTGGTCACCCGCGAGCGCTCGCAGGCCCTCGCCACCGCCGCCGCGACGGCCTCGGGACTGCCCACCTCGGCGGTCGAGCAGGTCGTCGTCGTCGACCCTCCCCGCACTCCCGCCGGCAAGGTCGACCAGGCCGCACTCCGTGCACTCGTCGCCGACCGCGCGCGGACGGGCGCCGGGGCGGACGCCGACGCGCCCAGTACGCTCGTGGCCCATGCGCTCGGCCTGGACTCCTGCCCGCCGGACGCCACGTTCGTCGACCTCGGCGGGGACTCCCTGACCTACGTGGTGCTCTCGACCCGGCTCGAGGAGCGGGTGCCCGGCCTACCCCGCGACTGGCACCTGCGCCCACTGGGGGAGCTCGACACCCGCGCTGCCGGACCGCGTCCCCCGGCGGCCTCCCGCTGGACCCCCTGGCGGGCGTGGGCCCGCGTCGACACCTCGGTGGTGCTGCGCGCCCTGTTCATCCTCACGATCGTGGGCGGGCACACCCGGGCGTTCGCGGTCTACGGCGGCGCCCACGTCCTGGTGGCTCTGACCGGCTACTCCCTGGCCCGCTTCCGGCTGCACTCCGCCAGCGCCCGCGAGCGGGCCCGGGGCGTGCTCACGACGGTCGGGAGGATCGCGGTCCCCGCCGTGGTGTGGCTGCTGCTCGTTACCCCCCTGACCAGTCGCTACCACTGGTACTCGCCGCTGCTGGCCACCCACTTCCTGGGTCCCCGCTCCTGGTCCGACGACCGCTGGTGGAATCCGTGGCAGATGTGGTTCGTCGAGGCGACGGTCTACCTGTTGCTCGGCGTGGCCGCGCTCATGGCCGTCCCCGCGGTCAGCAGGCTCGACCGGCGGTGGCCGTACGCGCTGCCGGCCACGCTGGTCGGGCTCGGATTGCTCGTGCGCTACGCCGTCATCGACCTCGGCGGCGGGCCCCTCGTGTGGTACTCGGCGCCGGCGGTGCTGTGGCTGTTCGCGCTCGGCTGGGCCGTGGCGCGGGCCGAACCCGGGGGGGCCGGACCGGGCGGGCCGGGCGGACCGGGAGGGCACCGCGCAGCGCTCACCGCGATGTGGGCGCGGCTCGCCTGCTCCGCGGTAGCGCTCGTGTGCGTGCCGGGCTGGTTCGGCGATCCCGGGCGGGAGGTGGTGATCGTGGCCGGGATCCTCGCCCTGATCTGGATCCCCGTCGTCCGGCTGCCCCGGCCGGTGGTCCGGGTGGTGACCCCCCTCGCGGCGGCCTCACTCTTCATCTACCTCACCCACTTCCTCGTCTATCCGCCGATCCGGGACGCGGGCCACCCGTGGCTCTCGTGGGCCGCCTCGCTCGCGGTGGGGGTGTGCGTGTGGTGGCTGTGGGAGCGCGGTGCCGGGATCGCGCGGCAGGTCGCCGCCCGGGGCGGGGACGCCGACCCCGCACGCGGGTAGCGTCGGGGGGAGACGCCCCAGCCGGCTGAGACGACAGCCCGCCGCCGACGAGGAGGACGACCCGTGCGCATCGCCGCCGCCCAGATCCTGACCGGACGCGACCCGCAGGACAACCTTCGGCTGGTCCGCGAGTCGGTCGCCGAGGCCGCCGCGCAGGGGGCCCGGATCGTGGTGTTCCCCGAGGCCACCATGCGGGCGTTCGGTGCGGGCCGGCTGGACGAGATCGCCGAACCCCTTGACGGCCCGTGGGCGACCTCGGTGGCTGAATCGGCTCGTGAGTACGGTGTCCTCGTCGTCGTCGGCATGTTCACGCCCGGGCAGGGCGGCCGCGTCCGCAACACCCTCCTGGTCACCGGCCCGGCCGGCGACGCCGGCGGCGGGCCGGACCGCGACCTCCACCTGGGCTACGACAAGATCCACCTGTTCGACGCGTTCGGGTTCGCCGAGTCCGACACCGTCGAGCCGGGCGACGCCACGCACGTGGTGACGGTCGACGGCGTGGGCGTGGGTCTGAGCGTCTGCTATGACATCCGCTTCCCGGGCCAGTACACGGCGCTCGCCACCGCCGGCGCCCGGATCACCCTGTGCAGCGCATCGTGGGGTGCGGGCGAGGGGAAGGTCGACCAGTGGCGGCTGCTCGCCCGCGCCCGCGCGCTCGACTCGACCACGTTCCTGTTCGCCGTCGGGCAGGCCGACCCGGAGGTGGAGGGCGTGGAGGTCAAGCCCGGCGCCCCCACCGGCGTCGGTCACTCGCTGCTCGTCGGCCCGGACGGGACCGTGCGCGCCGAGGCCGGCGCCGGATCGGAGCTACTGGTGGTGGATGTCGACGACGACGAGGCCACCGGTATCCGGAAGGTGATCCCGGTGCTCGCCAACGGACGGGTCACGGAGCCCTCCGGCGGGCAGGTCCCGCGGTGACCGGGCCGGACGGCCCGGACCGGGGCGGCCGACCCGCTGATCCGGATCACCCGGGCGACGACGCCGTCACCGAGCCGAATCCGGCGGTCGAGCCGGGTGCCGACCCGCCGACGCAGCAACTCCCGCCCACCGACCCTCCGACCGAGCACCTCCCGCCGGTCGGCTCGGGGGAGGGCAGCACGGCGTGGTCGCAGTACCCGGCGGACGGCGGAGCCGCGGCCGCCGGGGCCGGGGCCTCCGGGGCCGGTCCCGGCACGTCCGGCTATCCGACCGCCGCGGGCGTCCCCGACCCCGGCCACGCCGCCGGGGACGTGCCGCCTCCTGGGGACGTCCCGACCCCGGACGACGGCGACGCCTGGGACGACGGTGGCGGTGACGGCGGGTCCACGCCGTGGATGATCGCCGCCATCCTGCTCGCGGTCGCATTGGTGGCGGCGCTGGTGGTGTGGCTGGTCTCCGCGACCGGCGGCGACGAGGACCCGGTCGCCACCCCCACCACGACGACGCAGACCACCACCTCGCAGAGCACGCGGACCACGCCGCCGACGACGCAGCCCACGACGACCGGCCCGCCGAGTCCGGCCGAACGCTGTAGCCCGGGTTTCGTGGCCGATGAGCTGGGCAGCGGCACGACCGTGCGGGAATGCGACGAGCGGTTCCTGCTGGTCACCCGCGACGACGGGGAGATCGAGCTGCTCTCGTGGCGCGACGACGACTGGGAGTTCCTGGCCGAGCCCACCTCGGACGTGTGCCGCGAGCAACTCGAGCAGCTGGGCGTCCCCGACCGGTTCCGCCGCGTGTTCCAGCCGTGCGAGACGACCAGCACCCGCACCAGCAGCAACACCTCGCAGACCAGCCCGACGAGTCCCACCACCACGACGGGCACCTCCACCACTCCGCAGACCAGCGTCGCGACCCCGACCCCGCCGGCGGGCGACCCCCAGGCGGCCGGCGACGGCGAGGGAGAGGGCGAGGGCGCCGCCGCCGGCGTCGGCGGGGACGGCGCTACCGCTGATGGCGGCACGGCGGCAGACGACACGGAGACGGACGATACAGAGACCGAGGCGGACGAGACCGAGGCCTGAACCGTCGTCATCGTGGAGTCGCTGACTTACGCGTCGTCTTTGGTCCACAGAGGCAGCACAGCCTCGGGAAAAGCGTGCATTCCGCGTGCGCAATTCGATGAGGCCGTGCCGGCGGCGGCGGTGTGCTGCCTCTCTGCGCGCGGGGACTCGTCTCGACGTGGGTGGCCGCGCCGCTCAGGGGCGGTCGAAGCTGATGTTCTCCCGCGGGGTGCCCGCCGCGACGAGACCGCGGACCGTCGCGCGCAGCATCTCGGGTGAGCCCGAGACGATGACCTGCCGGTCGGCCCACGACCCCCACTGCGTGACCGCCCGGACCAGGGTCCCGGTCTGCCGACGGTGCAGGGTGCGGGGCAGGTCCTGCCGGGGGCCGGCCCACCAGGGATCCTCGTCCTCCTCGGCGACGGGCTGGATCGTCAACCACGGGGCGGTGGCGGCGAGGTCGACCAACGTCGGCAGGTCGTAGAGATCGCCGGGAAAGCGGGCCCCGTAGAACAGGTGGACGCGCGGGTTGTCGGCGTAGCGCATCATGTCCAGCAGCAGGCACCGCAGGGGCGCGATCCCGGTGCCGCCGGCGATCATGAGCACGTCCCGGGTCGGCTCGGACCGGTCGACCTCGAGCATCCCCAGCGGGCGGGCGAGCACCCAGCGGTCACCGACGCCGACGCTGCGGACCAGTGAGCCGCTGAGCGCGCCGCCGGGCACGTCGCGGACGTGGAACTCGATCTGCCCGGCCGGGTTCGACGGGATCGACGGGCTGAGCCGCCGCCACACGCCGGGCGCGTAGGGCGTGAGCACGCTGAGGTACTGCCCCGGGTGGTAGTCGACCATCACGTCGCTGATGAGCCGCACCACCACCACGTCCCGAGTGGGGCGCAGGATCTCCACCACGGTCGCGCCGACGCGTGCGGGGCCCTCGTCGACGGCGGCGCCCTGTTGCAGGGCGGTCGAGAGCACCCGGTAGGCGGTGCCCAGGGTGGTCTCCAGCCGGTCGTCCCAGGCGCGGCCGGCGAGGTGCCGCAGGGTGTGGGCCAGCGCTTCCCCGAAGCGCCGGTGATGCCCGGGCGTCAGTTCGAGTTTGCGGTGATCGGCGCCCAGGTGGCGGGTGAACTCGACGACCTCATCGACCTTGGCGCGGTCGCCGCGCGCGTACTCGGTGGTCTCGAACGCCCACCGCATCGCCCGCGCGAAGTCCCGGAGTACCGGCGTGGCGTCGCGGGGGAACAGTTCACGGAAGTCGGGGTCGGCCGCGCGCAGCGCCCGGGCGAACAGCTCCGGGAACCGCTCGTCGACCAGGAGGTCCCTCAGGACCAGCAGCGGCGGGGTCTCCGCCTCGACGGGCACCGGCTGCTCGAGCGGCTCGGCCAACGGGGCGACAGGCGTACCGAGGAACGGGTCGAGGTCGATGTCCCCCACGAGGCGCTCCACCTCGGAGGCACGGAACGCCTCGTCACCATGGTCCGGTCCGGGGCCGTTGCTCACCGTTGCACGCCTCCCGTCTCGTCGTCGTCGCTGTCCCCACCCTATCCGCGCGCCCGGCACCCCCGCCGGGAGTGCGCGCGACCCCGGCCCGCCTTCGCGCCTGGCGCCCTCCCCGCCCGACGCTGCTCACCGCCCGACGCTGATCACCGACCGGCCCGGCTCACCGACCGAGGGTGATGTCGACGCCCGCGCGCAGTTCGCCCTCGGTGTAGGTCAGCTGGCCGCGGCCGGGCAGTTCGACCATGTAGAACGAGCCGCCGGCGGGGACGTCGGGGAACTCGAAGGTGAAGGTGCACGAGGACAGGTCGCCGCCGGAGTAGACGAGCATGGCGGTGCCGATCTGCGCGGCGCCGCTGTCGATGAGCGTGATGGTGGTGCCCTCGCCGATGTCGGACAGGGTGATGGGCAGATCGCAGCTGGTGCGGTCGCCGGAGACCGGTTCCGCGGGCGTCGAGACGACGGTGAACGTGCCGTCGACCGTGAACGATCCGGACCCCGGTGCCCGCTCGGCCGGGGGGAGGACCTGCGGGAAGGGGTCGCGCGACGGGTCGGTACCGCGGCCGGGGTCGGATCCGGGGCCGAGGAAGACCACGCCCAGGACCACGACGACGACGAGGGCCGCCACCCCGATGATCGCCGCGGCCGCCGCGGTGCCGGGAGGGCGGCCCTCCGCGGGGGCCGCGGCGGGCGGTGGGCCGTCGCCGGGGCGGCCATCGGGGGCCGGGGGCGGGTACGCGGAGCCCGGATCAGGGGCAGGAGAGCTCGGATCCGGCCCGGGGACGGGGGAGGGCAGCGGCTGCGGCGGGTCGCCGTACCGGTAGGTGCCGTCGGGCAGCGGGGGGTAGTGCATCGGCATGTCCCGACCTCCCACGCCGGCCCGGGGGCACGTCGCCGGATGACGCGCCGCTGGACTGTCGAGCCTAGTCATCCCCCCGCGCCCCGGGTGCGTCGCTTGGATCGAGGGGCGTGGTTCGGGGAAGCTGTAACGATGACTGCCGATTCGTCGAGGCCCGCTCACGACCCCCACGGCCCGGCCGGGTCCGTCCACGACCCGGTCGACGACGCCGATCTCGACCCCCGCACGCCGGTGCCGGCCCGGCCCGGACCGCTGGGGATGGCCGGCAACGTCGTCCGCGGCGCGCTCATCGGGATGGCCGAGCTCGTCCCCGGCGTCTCCGGTGGAACGGTGGCACTGGTGACCGGCGTCTATCCGCGTCTGTTGGACTCCGGGGCGCACGTCGTGGACGGCCTGCGCTCGGCCGCCCTCGGGCCGGAGCGCCGGACCCGCACCCGCGCGGCATTCCGGCACGTCGACTGGTGGCTGCTGCTGCCGCTGGCGCTGGGCATGCTCGTCATGGTCTTCACCATGGCCGGTGTGCTCAAGGGCTTCGTCGAGGGCAGTCCCGAGATCGCCCGCGGGCTGTTCCTCGGCATGGTCGCCGCCAGCATCGCCGTGCCGCTGGGGATGGCGCGCGCCACCCCGGGTGGGCGCAACTGGGTGCTGGGCCTGATCTTCGTCCTCGGTGCCGCGTTCGCGTTCGTCCTGTCCGGGCTGCCGAGCGGCTCGATCAGTGACCCCTCCTACCTGCTGGTGTTCGTCGCGGCGGCGGTGGCGATCTGCGCCCTGGTCCTGCCCGGCGTCTCGGGGTCCTACCTGTTGCTGGCGATGGGGCTCTACGCCCCGACGCTCGGCGCCGTCGACGACCGGAACTTCGCCTACCTCGGCGTGTTCGCCCTGGGCGCGCTCGTCGGGATCTCCCTGTTCGTCAAGGTCCTCGACCGCCTGCTCGAGGACTTCCGCAAGCCCACACTGGTGGCCATGGCCGGACTTATGCTGGGGTCGCTGCGCGCGCTGTGGCCGTGGCAGACCGAGGAGGCCGAGGTCCTGGCCCCCGGTGCAAACTGGCCGACGGTCCTGGCCGCCGTGGCCGCCGGCATCGTCGTGGTGCTGATCGTGCTGGCCGTCGAGCGGGTGTTCGCGGACAAGACCGCCACCACCGACCCCGACCCGCGGACCTCCGCACTCGAGGACCGCGGGTAGGCCATAGCCGGTCGGGCGGCGGGCGGCGCGGCCGTGATCTGCGCAGCCGTGGTCAGGGGCTGGTCAGCACCTCCGCCTCCAGCCGGCGGTAGCCGGCCTCCATCCCGTCAACCATGCCGGTGCCGAGGATCGTCTCGCGCAGGTCGGCGCTGTCGTAGGTGATGACGAGCGTCATGAGGGTCCCGTCCTCGACGGCCGTGAGGGTCTGCTCGTTGCGCGTCGGCGGTGCGTCGACGCCCTCCATCGTCTCGGTGAAGACCTCCCGGTGGGGTGGGTCGGTCTCCAGGAGCTGCCCGGTGAGGGCGAACGCCTCGCCCTCGACCCCGTCGTCGGGGGCCCACTCGAAGCGGGTGGTCTCGCCGGGCGCCGAGGCGACCCGGCAGCCGACCAGCGCCCAGCCGTCGGGTCCGTGGAACCACCTGTTCAGCAGCTCCGGCTCGTGGTGGGCGTCCCAGACCTGCCGGGGCGTGCCGTGCAGGATCCGGGTGACGCGCACGGTCCGCTCGTCGAGGAGCTGCGACTGCGTGCCGGTGTCGGCGGCGAAGGTGGCGTCGTCGGTGACCACGGCCTCGATCTGGCCCATCGCTTCGCGGGTCCCCTCCTCCATGCCCATCTCGATGAGCTGCTCGAGCTCGGCCAGGCTGGTGAAGTAGGTGGTGGTCTCGAGGCGGGAGCCGGTGTCCGTCTCGCCGAACGTGAACACCGCCCGCATGGTGGGCAGGTCGGTGTTGGGCCGGCCGTCGTCGTGGCTGAAGCCGTCGAGCACCTCGAACGACCGGCACTCGTCCACCGACAGGTACTCCCAGTACCCGCACGCGCGGCTGCCGTCCGGCCCGGTCATGTAGTAGTCCGAGCGGCCGCCGGGGAACACGTCGTGCCGGGTGAAGGTGGCCGGCCACGTGGGCGGTCCCCAGAACTTCTCGAGCTGGCGCGGGTCGACGTACGCGTCCCACAGTCGACGGACCGGCACCGGGAACTCCGCGGTGATGGTCAGGGTCAGCCGGTCGAGGTCTCTGTCCACTGATGTCACAGGCATGGCCTGCCTCTTTCCTCGTGTGTGTCCTGCGGTGACGGGTCAGTCCTCGGCGAGGAGGGCGTCGAGTCTGCCGACGCGTGCCCGCCAGATGTCCTCGAAGGCGTCGAGGAGGCGCTGGGCTCCCCGGATCGCCCGGAGGTCTCCCCGGATCCTGCGCTCGCGGCCGATCCGGTGGTCGGTGATCAGTCCTGCCTCCTCCAGTACGTTGACGTGCTTGCGGACGGCCGCGAACGACATGTCGTAGCGGTCCGCGAGTTCGGAGACGGTGGATTCCCCGGCCAGGGTGCGCCGGAGGATGTCCCGCCTGGTCGCGTCGGCCAGGGCCCGGAAGATCCGGTCCACCTCGTCGTCGCTGTAGTCCGGACCGCCGGGGTCCACCTCGAGTGCCCGATATGAAACCATTTGGTATCACGATAGGCCGGTGGGCGAGGCCGGTCAAGAGTCGGTTTCGAACCTCCATCCGGTTCTCGGCATCCGGTTCTCCACAGCCCGTTCCGCCTCCACAGGAGTGGGCTCACCGACTCCGGTGTCCGGGCACCTCGTCGTCGTCGTCCTCTAGCCTGGCGGCGTGCTGACATCGACCGTCCGGGTTCCCGAGTCCGACGTCGAGTCCTTCGTGGGCTCGGCGGCGCTGGGGCGCGCCCGCGGCTACGCCAACGCGACGCGGATCCGCGACGTGGCGTACGACGCCGCCACCCGTCGGCTCACCGCGAACATCAAGGGCAGCGGCGCCGCGGGGAGCGGGCGCTGGTACTCCACGGCCGTTCACCTCACCGTGCCGGCCGCGGACGGGTCCAGCCGCCCGCTGCGCAGCATGTGCTCGTGCCCCGTCGGGCTGAACTGCAAACACGCCGCCGCCCTCATGCTGTTCGTCAGCGCGCAGGCGAGCCAGGACGAGTCGATCCCCGCCTGGCGACGGCAGGCCGAGGACTCCCTGCGCGCGCTCGACACCCCGCGGTGGCAACCCGAGGCCCCGGTGGTGGGACTGCAACTCTCGGTGGTCCCGGACGAACTGGCGCCGGACGACGGCTCGGGCGGCCTGCGTCCCGGATTGGGCAACCGCCTCAAGGCCCGGATCGTCGTCCCCGGCAGTGGCGGACGGTGGAAGTCGGCCGGGGTGGAGTGGGACCGCCTCCGCTACGGCTGGGACGGCGCGCTGTCGATGGCCCAGGCCGGGTGGCTGCGCGCCGTGGACGCCCTCGCCCGCAGCCACCGGCAGGCACGCGTGTGGTTGGACCTGTGCGACGCCGAGGTCCCCGCACTGTGGCCGCTCATCGCGACCGCGGCCGAGGCGGAGATCGAGATCGTGCCCGGTGACGGCCTGCGCGAGGTCGTGCCCGGGCCACCCCGCCGAGTGGGATTGACCGCGTGGAGTCCCGACGGTTCCGAGGTGGTGCTGGTCGCCGCGGCCGAGGTGGAACCGGAACCGGACGGTACCCGGCCACTATCCGACGACGACGAGGAGGTCGACCGCCCCCTGCCCGGCGCCCTCGTGGGGGAGCACGGGGACATGGTCGCGCTGGTCAGGGGCCGGGTGCTGGAGCTCTCCCCGGTCGGGCGGCTCGACCCCGGCGTGGCCCGGCGACTGCGCGACTGGCGGGCGCTCAGCGTCCCGGACGAGGCCGTCGCGGAGTTCTGCGCCGACTTCCTGCCCGACCTCGCCGACCGGTTCCCGGTGGTCGACCGCGTCGGGCGGCTCGAACTGCCCGAGTGGGACCGCGTCGAGCTCGAACTGACGATCCGCCCCCTCGCGGGAGCGGGAGCCGGTGCACGCGGCGGCTCGGGTGCCGGGTCTGCTGCCGGGCAGGGCCTGGAGTTGGTCCTGCAGTGGCGGCGCGTCGACGTGATGCGCATGTCCGACGGCACCGAGGCCGAGCGCCGCCGCCCGCTGACCGCGGAAGACCTGGGCCAGCGGGGGCCCGTCCACGGCGACCCGGACGTCGTGGCCCTGGCGGCCGCGGTCGCGGGGGCCGGCTGGCCCTGGATCATCGCGGACGGTTCTGTCCGGATCTCCGGCCGTGACGCCGGCCTGGTGCTCACCGACGGGATCGAGCAACTCGGCGCTCTCGACGGCATCCGCGTGACGGTCCTCGACGGCGTGCCGCAGATCCGCCGTGCGAGCGAGGGGCCGCGGATCCACGTCGCCACCGAGGACGACAGGTCCGGCATCGACTGGCTGGGCCTGACGGTCTCGGTGACGGTGGAGGGCCGCCCCGTCCCGTTCGCGGAGGTGTTCCGGGCTGTGGTCACCGGCCAGGAGGAGTTCATCACCGCCGACGGTCTGCTGGTCCCCGTGGACCTCGAGCGCTTCGGGGAGCTGCGCGTACTGCTCGACGAGGCGATGGCGGCCTCCGCCGACCGCGTGGGCAGGGAGCCGGACTCCACGGGCGTGCGGATCGGCCTCGGGCAGGCGGGTCTCATCGCCGACCTCGCCGAGTTGGCCGACGACCTGGCCCCGCCCTCCGGCCGCGCCAGAGCGCTGCTCGAACTGGCCTCCGACACGCCCGCACCCGTGCCCGTCCCCGCCATGCTCGACGCCGACCTGCGGCCCTATCAGCAGCACGGGTTGGACTGGCTCGCCATGCTGTGGCGCCACCGGATCGGCGGCATCCTCGCCGACGACATGGGCCTCGGCAAGACCGTGCAGGCGCTCGCGCTCATCGCCCATGCCCACGAGACGGCCGACGGCGGGGCGACCGGGCCGAAGAGCGACGCGCCGGGCGCCGGGGCCGGCGCCGGGGCGCCCGGCCCGTTCCTGGTAGTGGCGCCGTCGTCGGTCGTCCCCAACTGGGAGGCCGAGGCCCGCCGGTTCGTGCCCTCGCTGCGCGTGGCGCGGCGGTCGGCGACCGAGGCCAAGTCCGGCACCACGGTCGCCGAGGACGCCGGTGCGCACGACATCGTGGTGACCTCGGCGACGGTCCTGCGGCTGGACGCCGAGTCCTACGCCGGCATCGAGTGGGCCGGCGTGATCCTCGACGAGGCCCAGCAGGCCAAGAACCCCACCTCCAAGCTCTTCGCCGCGCTGGCCGGGCTGCGGGCCGACTTCCTACTGGCGGTCACCGGCACACCGATGGAGAACAACCTCACCGAGCTGTGGGCGGTCGCGGCGCTGTCGTGCCGCGGTGTCCTGCCCGACGCCAAGGACTTCCGTGCCCAGTACCGCACGCCCATCGAGAAGAACGGTGACACGGCCGCGCTGGAACGGCTGCGGCGGCGTCTGCGGCCCTTCCTGCTCCGGCGGCGCAAGGAGCTCGTGGCCGGCGAACTGCCCCCGCGCACCGATGCGGTGATGGAGATCGAACTCTCGGCCACGCACCGCCGGCTCTATGAGCGGGAACTGGCGCGGCAACGCGCGTCCCTGCTGGCGCTGCTCGACGACTTCGAGGCCAACCGGATCAGCATCCTCGCCGGGCTGACCGTGCTCAGGCGTCTCTGCCTGGACGCCTCGCTGATCGACCCGGCCCACGCCGGGGTCGCCTCGGCCAAGACCGACGAGCTCATCGCCGCGCTGCGGGAGGTGGTGGCCGAGGGGCACCGCGCGCTGGTGTTCAGCCAGTTCACCACCTACCTCGACACGGTCGTGGACCGCCTGCGCGCAGAGGGGATCACGGTGGCGCACCTCGACGGCCGGACCACCGACCGGGCGGGGGCCGTGGGTGAGTTCACCGAGGGCGGCGCGCAGGTGTTCTGCCTCAGCCTCAAGGCCGGCGGCGTCGGGCTGAACCTCGTGGGCGCCGACTACGTCTTCCTGCTGGACCCGTGGTGGAACCCGGCGACCGAGGCCCAGGCCGTCGACCGCGCGCACCGCATCGGCCAGACCCGACCGGTGCTGGTGTACCGGATGGTCGCCCGGGACACGATCGAGGAACGGGTGGTCGAGCTGCAGCGGCGCAAGGCCGAGCTGTTCGCGTCCGTCCTGGACAGCGGTGAGCACTTCTCGGCCGCGCTCACCGCCGACGACCTGCGGGGGCTGCTCGACTAGAACGTGCGGGCCGGGTGTCGGGGCCAGGCCCCGAGCGTCGCCTCAGCGCCGCTCGGGGAAGGCCAGCCCCGCGGCGACGGCCGCCCCGAACAGCGCGGTGTCCCGCGACGGCGAGAAGACCACCCGAGGGGTGGACACCGAGATCGGCAGGGACTGGAGCTGTTCGGCGACCGGGCCGTGCAGGGCCTTGCCCAGACCGACCACGATGCCCCCCGTGAGCAGGACGGTCTGAGGGCGGAAGAGCTGGACGGCGTCCACGAGGAACGAGCCGAGCCGGTAGGCGTAGATCTCGGCTGCGCCGTCGCCGTGCTCGCGCTCGAGGTCGTACAGCCCGTGACCGCCGAGCCCCCACCAGGCCTCGGTGTTGGTGCCGTCGCCGACGATGCGCCAGTGCCCGAGGTCCCATCCGGTGTGGCCGCACGGGTGGATGAGCGCGCCGTGGTGATTGAGCGCACCGAACGCCAGGGAGGAGCCGAGCGAGATGGCGATCCCGCCGAACTCCACGTCGGGCAGTCGCGTCAGTGCCAGGGCATGGGCGTCACCGTCGCCGATGACGGAGACGGGCGCGTCGATCAGCGACACGAGTTCGGTACGCAGGTCGCCCTCCGCCCAGGCGGCGGCGCGCGAGGACACCACTCGTCCCCGGTCCGCATCGACGTGGCCGTGGAGGGACACGCCCACGCCGGCGGGGGAGTCGTCGACGGCGAGGACCGCTGCGGCGAGGTCCTCGGCCGTCGCGACCTCGGCCCCGTGGACGCCCACCACGTGGCCGTCGACCACGGCGCCGATCCGCGTACCACTGCCGCCGATGTCGACGACGACGCCGTTCCTCATCGCTGCACCTCCGGTTCGCCCGCCACTATTCTCACCACTCATTCGTAGCGGTCGAGCAGCGGGCTGGGTGTCGACTCCGGTCGGGTGGGGGTACGGGGTGAGATGCTCAGGGGTCACCCGGTCTCGGCGTTGCGGATCGGATCGCTGGTCTGACCCACGGTGCTGCAGTACAGCTTGGCCGCCTCCTGGTTGAGCGTGACCTCCATGCCGGCGGGATCGGACTGCCCCTTCTCGTCGAGGAAGGTGGTGATCACCTCGCGCTGGTCCTCGGGCGCCATCTCCATGTAGTCGCCACAGGTGGTGTCTCCTCCCTTGTTCGGGTCCATCGCACCGCAGCCGGTCAGCGCGGCGAGGGCGAGGGCGGTGGCGGCGGCCAGTGCCGCGGGGCGGGGACGGGTGGACATGGGAACCTCCGGGGAGGGTGTCGTCAGATGAGGCGAGCGTAGGCCCGCGGGGTCGGCGGCATTCCTCATTCGGGCGATGCCCGGGCTCAGCGGCACCCGACCATGTGCAGCGCGAACCGGTCGCCGTAGCCGAGGATCGTCTGGATCTCGCCGATCCGCTCCTCCGTCATGATCTCGGGACGGTGGGGTCCGGCGTGGTCGATCCCGACGGCGTGCATCAGTTCGTGCAGGGTCAGACTTCGGGACCAGGGGTCTCCGGGGACGGGACTGACCTGGCCGGGTTGGATCACGACGGTCCCCTGCAGGATGAGGCCCCGGGGCCAGACCGCGCCGCCGCCGACCCCCGCCGCGCCGTGGGTGTGGAACATCGGATGGTCGCCGTACGTCACCGACAGGGCACCCTCCGCGTCCTTCTGGTCGGGAGCGCCTGGTCCGGTGTAGCGCAGCGGTAGCCCGCTGGAGAAGGCGAGCGTATCCACCGCCCAGGCCAGATCGGTCTCGCTCCCCGGTGGGGCATCGAAGGACCGCACCGGGATCTCGTGCTCACACGGCCAGTGGGCCAGGTACCCGTCGTCGGTGGTCTCGACGGCGTAGTCGACGCCCTCGACGAGCCCGGCCGGCGGCGGGAAATCCTCCGGGCGTCGCCGGCGCGGAAGATCCCGCCGTTGCCACCGGAGAGCCGGACCGCGACCTCTCCGATCGCCGCGACCGTGTCGCGGTGCCGTTCTGGGACCTTGTCCAGTAGGTACGGGGTCGTGCCGACCACCGCGAGGGCGATCACCACCGGGACGGTGACCGCCAGGACGTAGATGGCGATCCTGGTCGCGCGGGCCAGGGGACTGTACTGATCCATGGCGCTACCGGTTGCTATCCGCAATCGACAGGACAGGGGAGGGGAAGGGCACGTCGGTCACGAGTTCTACCTGGGGGGTTGAGGGGGCGACGGTCGAGGGGGAGCCGCCAGAGGTCTAGGAATGTACTTATATCGTGACGGCGTTCACATCCGGGCGTTCTACTTGAGTGGAATAGACTCAAGGAGGCGGAGGTTGTACGAGGCGTCCGGCCGAAACGGAACCGGTATTGATTCCAGTACGCTCAACAATACGTCGAAGAAAGGACCGGTCGATGAGCCAGTTCAACCCCACGACCAAGACCCAGGCGGCTCTGTCGGCCGCAGTCCAAGCCGCCTCCGCGGCGGGTAACCCGGATGTGCGTCCGGGCCACCTGCTCGTGGCCCTGCTCGAACAACAGGACGGGATCGCGGGTCCCCTCCTCCAGGCCTGCGGGGTGGACCCGCAGCTCGCCCTGACCCAGGCGAAGGGCCTCGTCGGCGGCTACCCCAAGGCGTCCGGCTCGGGGCTCGCCGCCCCCAACTTCAACCGGGACGCCCTCGCCGTCATCAACTACTCCCAGACCCTCGCGGCGGAGATGGGCGACGACTACGTCTCCACCGAACACGTCCTCGTCGGGATCGCGGCCGGTCACACCGGTGGCGATGCGGCCAAGCTCCTCACCGAGCTCGGTGCCACCGAGGACGCCCTGAAGGCGGCGTTCACGGCGGTCCGCGGGAACACGCGCGTGACCACGGAGAACCCCGAGGACCAGTATCAGGCTCTCGAGAAGTACGCCACGGACCTCACCGCCCGTGCCCGCGAGGGCAAGATCGACCCGGTGATCGGGCGCGACTCCGAGATCCGGCGCGTCGTCCAGGTCCTCTCCCGCCGCACGAAGAACAACCCGGTGCTCATCGGCGAGCCCGGGGTCGGCAAGACCGCCATCGTCGAGGGGCTGGCCCGTCGCATCATCGCGGGCGACGTCCCCGAATCCCTCAAGGGCAAGACCCTGCTCTCGCTCGACCTGGGGTCGATGGTCGCCGGCGCGAAGTACCGCGGCGAGTTCGAGGAGCGCCTCAAGGCGGTGCTCGACGAGATCACGGCGGCCGAGGGGCAGATCATCACGTTCATCGACGAGATCCACACGATCGTCGGCGCGGGAGCGACCGGCGAGGGCTCGATGGACGCCGGCAACATGATCAAGCCGATGCTCGCCCGCGGTGAGCTGCGGCTGGTCGGCGCCACGACCCTCGACGAGTACCGCAAGTACATCGAGAAGGACGCGGCCCTGGAGCGCCGCTTCCAGCAGGTGTACGTGGGCGAGCCGAGCGTCGAGGACACCGTGGGGATCCTCCGCGGCCTCAAGGAGCGGTACGAGGTGCACCACGGTGTGCGCATCACCGACTCCGCCCTCGTCTCCGCCGCCGCGCTCTCGGATCGCTACATCACGCAGCGGTTCCTGCCGGACAAGGCGATCGACCTCGTCGACGAGGCCGCCAGCCGCCTCAAGATGGAGATCGACTCACGGCCCGAGGAGATCGACGCCGCCGAGCGGATCGTCCGCCGGCTCGAGATCGAGGAGGTGGCGCTGCAGAAGGAGACCGACGC
This sequence comes from Dietzia sp. Alg238-R159, assembly GCF_900537145.1. NCBI lineage: Bacteria > Bacillati > Actinomycetota > Actinomycetes > Mycobacteriales > Dietziaceae > Dietzia > Dietzia sp. Alg238-R159. The sequence goes on from NZ_UNRI01000003.1 coordinate 329,816, forward strand.
GGCGTCCAAGGATCGACTGGTGGCCCTGCAGGCCGAGCTGGCCGACGCCAAGGAGCAGCTCTCCGAGCTCACCGCCCGCTGGCAGAACGAGAAGACCGCCATCGAGGGCGTGCAGAAGATCAAGGAGGAACTGGACGCCCTGCGCACCGAGTCCGAGAAGGCCGAGCGTGACGGCGACTACGCGCGGGTGGCCGAGATCCGCTACGGGCGTCTGCCGGAGCTGGAGAAGCAGCTCGCGGATGCCGAGGAGTCCGAGGCCGCGGCGGGCGCGATGCTCAAGGAGGAGGTCGGCCCGGAGGACGTCGCCGAGGTCGTCTCCGCGTGGACCGGAATCCCCGTGGGGAAGATGCTCGAGGGTGAGACCGAGAAGCTCCTGCGCATGGAGGATGAACTCGGTCGCCGGGTCGTGGGTCAGAGAGAGGCCGTCCAGGCCGTCTCCGACGCGGTCCGCCGCGCGCGCGCCGGGGTCGCCGATCCCAACCGCCCCACCGGGTCGTTCCTGTTCCTCGGCCCGACGGGCGTGGGCAAGACCGAGCTGGCTAAAGCGCTCGCGCAGTTCCTGTTCGACGACGAGCGGGCCATGGTCCGGATCGACATGAGCGAGTACTCCGAGAAGCACAGCGTCTCGCGGCTCGTGGGTGCCCCTCCGGGTTACGTCGGCTACGAGTCCGGCGGTCAGCTCACCGAGGCGGTGCGACGCAGGCCGTACACGATCGTCCTGCTCGACGAGGTCGAGAAGGCGCACCCGGACGTCTTCGACATCCTCCTGCAGGTGCTCGACGACGGTCGCCTCACCGACGGGCAGGGGCGCACGGTCGACTTCCGCAACACCATCCTGGTGCTCACGTCCAACCTGGGCGCGGGCGGGACGCGGGAGCAGATGATGGACGCGGTCAAGCGCGCGTTCAAGCCGGAGTTCATCAACCGGCTCGACGACGTCGTGGTCTTCGACGCACTCAGCGAGGAGCAGCTGGAGTCGATCGTCGACATCCAGATCGACGAGCTCGCGCGACGCCTCAAGGGTCGCCGCCTCACGCTCGAGGTGGACGACGCCGCAAAGGGCTGGCTCGCCCGGCGCGGTTACGACCCGGCTTACGGCGCCCGCCCGCTGCGCAGGCTGGTGCAGCAGGCGATTGGTGACAAGCTCGCCCGGTCCCTGCTGGGCGGCGACGTCCGTGACGGTGACACGGTCACCGTGTCACTGGCGGAGGACGGGGAGTCGCTCAGCCTCGACTGACCGGCGTCTGACGAGTCCGGTGCCTGACGGGCCCGACCACCGTGAATGGTGGTCGGGCCCGTCTCTCGTCATGTCGGGGATACGGACGGCCCCTCGACGTCTCTGTGACGAATATCACACAGACGATTCTCGAGGTGGGCGGCTGCGGTCGGGGCGTCCCCCCGGGGGGCGTTCGGACTTGGTCGAGGCCCGTGATCGTGCCCCGGGGACGGGCCTCCGGGGCGGGTGCCAGAGGTGTGCGCACCTGCCGCGGACCGGGGCGGCGGAGGTGGGCCGGGCGCATCGCCGCTGGTAGGAAATTTACCGATTTATCGATTCCTCCCGCATTTGACCCCGCACGATTTGTTCGAAAATTCGAGGGTTTTTCCGGTCCGGTAAGGGGCGGAGATCTATGGGGGACGGCGCAGTTTAAGTTCGATGTTTTCCTCGGTCTTTGCCGAACAAAATAGCACTTGACCTGCACTGTTCGGTGTGATCATCTTGTGGTCGACGGGCGCCCGGCCCGCCGACCCGAAGCCACAGGAGCCCTCGTGAACAACGACCACCATTCGAACATCGTGCCCTTCCTCCACACCCGCACCGAATCCGTCTCGGTGATCGTGGACGGATGGAATGTCCTACTCGGAGCCGCGGACGGCTTCGGCTACTCGCGACGCCCCCTCTCGACATTCACACTCGACATGCCCCGCCTCGCGGACGGCGTTGTCGCCCGGCGCCGACGGCCGGGCGGGGCGGTGCGGATCGGGATCATCCTGGGTAGGCACGAGAGAGCCGCCAACCCGGCGGCCCGCGCCGCCCAGGACGCCGCCGCGCGACAGTGGGCCCGCGACCCCCGGGTCACCCTGATCGACCCCGGGATGGTCTCGGTCAGGGCCGCGGCCGAGGAGGCCCGCGCGGGAGACCGGACGCCGCACGACACCGTGGTTCCGATCCGTCGACATCGCGAGGAGAACGGGGACGCGGCGGTCCAGGAGTTGCTGACGCAGTGGACGGATGACGGCCTCACCGACGCGGCGATCCTCGTCAGTGCGGACGCGGACCACGCCGACTGCGTCGCCGACATTCGCAGGAGGCGACGGACCCACGTGGAGGTCGCCCGCTGGGAGTGGCAGGCCTCGAGGCTCTGGCAACCCGGCCTCTGGGTGCACCACCTGGCTCCCGACCTCCTCGACTCCGTCACCACAGACCGCGACCCCCGAAAGGTGGCCTGAGATGACCGACCCCGACCCGACCGACCCCGACCCGACCGACCCCACCCCGCCCGCCCCGCCGCCCACGGTCGGGGGCCCGACCGACGGTGACCTGACGGGAGGGTCCCCGGTCCTGTACACGACTGCCCACCTGTGCAAGGAGCATGACCGGGGCATGGACTACACGCTCGACGTGGTGGAGTACCTCACCGTGGACCTGGCCACCTGGCTCACGGACATCGCCCCGGACGGTTCCGGCCGCGGTCAGGAGGCCTCTGAGCGGGCCCGCCACCTGGGCAGGATGGTGGACCAGCTCTGCACCATGAGCACGCTGGTCGAGCTGTCCTTGCGCCAGCGCCGCGAGCTGGGTGACCCCACCACCGCCTGGGTCCTACTCGAACAGGCCCGCCAGCAGCTCGGCTGGGCGGCCAGTACCGCCGGGGCTCTCGCCCGGTCGATCGCCCGGGCGGAGGGGGACGTCGCCCGCGGCCCGGCCGATGCCGACGCCGGCCTGCCCGACGACGCGCTGCCCGACGACGAGACGACGATGATCGACGACGTCCTCGAGTTCTTCCTCGAGCGGGACCTGGCCCCGCGGCCCGACCACGCGAGGGAGGTGGTGGACATGGGAGACGGCGTCGGGGTGATCCCCGACCCGCGGCCCCTGACCCCGCTCGAGCTGGTCCCTCTTCAGCTGCTCTCGGCGACCGCCATGCAGTGCGGATCGGTGATCGACGACCCGGCCCCCCGGACACTCGTGGACCGGATGGCCTACGGGACCTACGTGGCCAGGCTGCTCGATGAGGCCTCGGAACTCCTCCGCGAGTACGGCCCCGCGGCCGGCCAGCGCGAGCTGGAGCGTCTCGCCGACACGGCACAGGAGGCCGCAGACATCATGTGGCAGCTGACGCCGGGGCCGCTGGAGGTGTTCGCGCCGCGCAGCGACGGGCCTGCGGCCGCCTGAACCGCGGTTCCCTGTGGCGGCGGGGCCGCGCCGGGGCGCGCCGCCCACCGCCGGGTGTTCACGTGAGACCGCTCACGGCGGGTCGATCGGGACCCGCCACCTCGTCGGCGGAAGGACTACTCTTAACACGTGACCCCAGACCCCGCCACCGATACCCAGGTCAGCCCCCTCCTCGTCACGGCTCGTGAGCTGATCGAGGACGTCGTCACGCTGCCGCCCCCGGTGATCCTCGATGTGCGCTGGCAGCTCGGGGACGCGAACGGTCGGGAGCACTACTGGTCCGGCCACATCCCCGGCGCGCAGTACCTGGACCTGCCCGGCGACCTCGCGGGGCAACGCAATGTCCGCGAGGGGCGTCATCCGCTCCCGTCGCCCGAGGACTTCGAGGACGCGATGCGCCGGGTCGGGATCGACGACGACAGTCGCGTGGTGATCTACGACGACTGCGGCAACACGTCGGCCGCCCGCGCCTGGTGGCTCATGCGCTGGGCCGGCAAGAAGGACGTCTACCTGCTCGACGGTGGACTCAAGGCGTGGATCGCGGAGGGTGAGGACCTCGCCGTGGGGCCCGGGAACCCGGTCTCGCGCGGCGACTTCACCTTCGATCTGGACCACATGCTCACCGTCGGGATCGAGGACACCGCGACGTGGCCCGAGCGGGGCGTGCTCATCGACGCCCGCACCCCGGAGCGCTACGAGGGCCGCACCGAGCCGATGGACTCGCGCGCCGGACACATCCCGGGCGCGGTGAACATGCCCACCGGGGACTTCCTCGACGAGCGCGGCCGCTTCCTGCCGGCCGACCAGATCCGCCGCATGTTCGCCGAGGTGGGCGTGACCAGTGGGTCCGACGCGGTCGTGTACTGCGGTTCGGGCATCCACGCATGCCACGCGTTGGCGGCGATGGAGGTCGCCGGGATCGAGGCGGGTCGGTTGTTCCCGGGCTCGTGGTCAGCGTGGTCGGCGGACCGGAGGCGGCCGGTCTCGATCGGCGAGCAGCCCCGCTGACCGCCCTCGGCGCCTCGCCCACGCCCGTCTCTCATCCGGCCGCGCCCCCACGCGCCGCTGCGCCTGGCCGGGCACACCGCCGCCCCTGACTACCCTTGGGGGCATGGTCTGGATCTGGTTCCTCGTAGCCCTCGTGCTGCTCGCCGCGGCGCTCGTCCTGCTGCGCCTGGACGCCAAGCAGCGGGGAGGCGGCGCGGGTGGCGGCGACCGTCGCGAGAGGCGGACGGCTGTCGGCTCGCCGCCGGTGGGGAAGTCCCCGGACGAGGAGGACGACGACGAGGTCCCGCTCCTCGACGCGCCGGCGGATGAGGTGGGACAGGATCCCGGCTCGGCCGAGCGTGCGGGCGAGCCCCGTCTCGCGCCGTTCCAGCGGTCCGAGGCGTCCGACATCGAGCGCGAGGTGGCCGAGGGCGGCCCGGAGCCGGAGGTGGGCGCGCAGCCGGCGACGGGGGACGCGCCGCGCGATGTCGTGGAGACGACCGCGGCGGCGCACGGCGCCGACGGTTCGGACGCCGACGCCGAGGCAGGGCCGGACGCGGTGGCCGATTTCGGTGACCGCTCCGACGCGGACACGGACGCGAGCGCGGACGCCGTCGCCACGACGGGCCCCGTCGCCGACGATGGCCCCGCCGAGCCCGCCCCGCTCGATCCGGCCGAGCCCACGGCGGAGTCGTCGCCGCGGCTGCTGGACCGGGTCCGGGCACTGCTGCCGGCGCGTCGGCAGCGTACGTCCGCGCTCGAGCCGGTCGAGGAGGCGCCCGCCGATCCGCTGGCGGATTCGCCGGTCGTGCGCTGGCTGGAGGACCGGGAGTTCGCCCCGACCCCCACTCCGGCGCCGGAGTTCATGCACGGGGACTTCTCTGGTGGACTCAGCGCACTGGGCACCGTGTCCCACGGGATCTTCCGTGGTCGCCGGGCGATCATGGGCGTCACCGGCGGACGCACCGTCCTCGCGCTGCGCCGCGGCACCGCCTCCGATGTGGTCCTCGACCTGAGCCGCCCGGACGTCGAGGCCGAGCCCGGCTTCCACGACGCCGGCGAGGTCGGCGTCCTGGAGGCCCGGACCTCGGACTACGGCCGTCTCGATCTCATCGACCGCGATCGGCTGGTCGACGCCGTTCGGGAGGTGCCCGCCGGGGTGCGTCGCATCTGGGCCGAGGGCGAGTGGGTGGCGGCGACGGTCGACGGCGTCGACGACCCCTCCACCTGGGATGACGTGGTGATGGCACTGCACGGGGCTGCCGATGTTCTGGCTCCGTTCCCGCCGATCGGGGGGCGGGCCCGCGCGTTGCCCTCCGAGATCGATCCCGGAGCGCCCGGCGCGGCGGCGGGCCCTGAGGCCGACCCCACCGTCGGGATGGACGGCGAGGTCGGCACCGGCACGAACGGCGCCCCGGCGACGGCGGCGCTGCCCGACCCGGAGGACTTCGCCGTCGTCGACGACGAGGACACCGACACGGACACCGACACGGACACGGACACGGACACGGACACCGGCCGGGTCGCCGGCGTGGCCACCGCCGTCACCCCCGATGAGGGCACGTCGCCTCCGGCGCCCGAGCCCCGGCGGGCCGGTCACCTCCGCCTGGTCCCCGACCGCAGGGGGGCGCGCGACCTGACCGACGTGCCCGTCGTGGCCGACCGGGGAGACCCCGCCGACGACACCGCGGACGACACCGAGCACGGCGCTGCGGGCGACCAGGCCGCAGATGAACCCGTCACCGCTGTCGCCGCCGAGCCAGCACAGACCGCGGAGCCCGCCGCCGAAGAACCCGACCCGTTCGCCGAGATCATGGAGCCGTCGGGGCCGATCCCGGCCCGCGGCGACGTGGCGGCCGACCACCTGGCGCCGAGGCCCCCGCTGTCACGTCCGACTCGCGGTGTCGGGCAGGCCTACCCCGAGGACGCGTCGGTCCCTCCGCTCGCCGCGGGCGCGGCGACCGGCGCCGCCGGCATCAAGCCGCTCGGCTCGGAGGACGACGAGGACGAGATCCGCGACGAGGTCGAGCGGTTCGACGCCGCCCGCATCGACGGTGGCTCCGACCTCGACCGCACGTCGGGTGGCCGGCACGGGGCCGAGACCACCGCGGAGGATCCGGAGGGCGAGTCGGGCCGGCTGACGGTCGCTGACCTCGCGGCCAAGGTGGGGGCGACGCCGTCGAGCGGGCGACGTCATCATCGGCGCGCGGAGCCGGACACGGAGCCGGACACGGAGCCGAACGCGGAGCCGAACGCGGAGTCCGATGAGCAGGCCGACGGGCGACCCAGCCACGAGGCCGGCGAGCAGGCGGACGATGCCTCCGGCCGCGAGCGTCCCGGCATCGACCCGGACGTGGAGCAGACCGCGAAGCTTCGACTCCCGCCCGACATCAGGGACTGACCCGACGCCGCAGCGGGTCGGGGCGTTCCGGGGGCGGACTAGAGTCGGGGGCAGCCGTTCCGCCCACCGTGTCACCACAAACCGTGTCACCACACAACCGTGTCAATGAACACCGTGTCCCCGCGAGGAGTCCCATGACCGATCCCGTCACCGTCGACGCCCAGGCCCGCACGCGACTGTCCGAGCTGGTCGCCGAGCTGGCCGTCGTCCACGGTCGCGTCACGCTCTCCTCGGGGCGCGAGGCCGACTACTACGTCGACCTGCGCCGCGCCACGCTGCACCACGAGGCATCGCCCTTGATCGGTCGGCTGCTGCGCGAGCTCACCGCGGACTGGGATTTCGATGCCGTCGGCGGGTTGACGCTGGGCGCCGATCCGGTGGCCACGGCGATCATGCACGCGCCGGGCCGGCCGATCGACGCGTTCGTGGTGCGCAAGGAGGCCAAGAAGCACGGGATGCAGCGCCGCATCGAGGGCCCCGACATCGTCGGTCGCCGTGTCCTGGTCGTCGAGGACACCACGACCACCGGGAACTCGCCGCTCACGGCCGTGGCCGCCCTGCGCGAGGCGGGCGCCGAGGTCGTGGGCGTGGCCACCGTGGTGGACCGCGCGACCGGCGCCGACGACGTGATCCGGGCCGAGGACGTGGAGTACCGCGCGTTGCTTGGCCTGACCGACCTAGGGCTGGAGTGACGAGGATGGGGACCACGACGACAACGACGACGACGAGGGCTTTCCGCGATCGCCTGGTGCAGGCGCTGACGGAGCGGGTGGGCGCACTCGGCGACACGTCCCGCCCGGAGGGGCCCGCGTTCCTCGCGGCCGCGGTGGGGACGGAGATCGCCAAGGCCACCGGGGTCGGCGCGCTGGAGAAGCTGTGCAAGCCGGTGATCGTGCCGGCGGCGCTGGCGATCGCGCTGCGCGACGGTCGGCTCTCCGCGGTCGACACCGCGCTGCTGTCGGCCACCGGAGCGGCGTACACCGCCGGCGACGTGATCCTCATGCTCGGTGGCGGCCACGCGAGCCGGTCCAAGTCGAGGCTCGTCGCGGGTGCGGCGGCGTTCGGGGCGGGGCACCTGGCCCTGGGCGGACTCATGCTCCGGTCGGGGCTGCGGTTCAAGCCGGTGCAGTCCGCCGTGCACGGTGTCGTCGCCGGCGTCGCGGGCGCCGTGCTGCTCACGGAGGATCGCGCCAACGCCCCGCTCGCCGCGTACGGCGGGCTGCTCGCCACGCTGTCCGCGTTGGCCACCTCCGTCGACCGGTCGCACGGACCGGCGGCCTCGGTCCTGGCGGTCGCCGGGCCGGTCTTCCTGCTCAGCGACGCGTTGATCCTGGCCCGGCGCAAGACCGAGGGCGGGACCGCACTCGCCCGGGCGCTGGACGTCGGAGTGATCGACACCTATGCCACCGCGGCGCTCCTGCTGCTCACCGGTACCGCCGCCGCGGCGCGTACCGCCGGGAGCGCGTCGTGACCGCCGCGGGCGCACCGGGTCCCGGCACGCCGTCCACCGGCACGGTCCGTACGGTCCTGGTCACCGGCGCCGGCCGCGGGATCGGCGAGGCCACCGCGCGCCGGTTCGCCGACGCCGGCTACCTCGTGGGCGCGTACGACCTCCAGCCCTGTGCGTGGGCCGAGGGAGACGAGCGGATCGTCACCGGTTCGCTCGACGTCACCGATCCCGCCGCGTGGGAGGCCGCTCTCACCGAGCTCACCGCCCGTAGCGGTGGCGCGCTGGACGTGCTGGTCAACAACGCCGGCCTGCTCTACGGCACTCCGTTCATGGACGCGAGTTTCGAGCAGGACGCCGCGCTGGTGGACGTCAATGTCAAGGGGGTGCTCTACGGCTGTCGCGCCGCGTTCCCGTTCCTGGAGAAGTCCGCCACCCCGACCGTGGTGAACCTCTGCTCGGCGTCGGCGATCTACGGCCAGGCCGAGATGGCGACGTACTCGGCGACCAAGTTCGCGGTCCGCGGGATCACCGAGGCACTGGACCTGGAGTGGGCCCGCCACGGCATCCGGGTGTGCTCGGTGTGGCCGCTGTACGTGGGCACCGGAATGCTCGAGGGCGTGAACACCACCGGGATGCGCACGATGGGCGTGCGTCTCACGGAGGGCGACGTCGCCGGCGAGATCCTCGACCTGGCCGAGCAGACGGCGCGTGAGTCCTCCGGGGTGTTCGGCAGGATCCGCCGGGCGCTGGGCCGCGAGGTCCACCGGCCGGTCGGGAAGCAGGCCACCGCCATGTACCTGGCCTCGCAGGTCGCCCCCGGTCGACTCGTCAAGCTGTCCAATCAGCGCCTGACCTCGTGACGGCGGCGGGCCCGACCGAGTGGGGCGAGGGCGCGGTCGGCGTCGGCCCGTGGGAGACCGAGCATCCCGGGGAGCCGCGCCCGGTCGGCGACCGGTGGGATCCCGACCTCCTGGACGCCGGCGACCGCCGCAACGTGGTCGACCGCTACCGATACTGGCGCCGCGAGGCGATCGTCGCCGACCTCGACACCCGTCGGCATCCCTTCCACGTGGCCATCGAGAACTTCGGCCACGACGCCAACATCGGCACCGTCGTGCGCACCGCCAACGCCTTCCTGGCCGCCGAGGTGCACATCGTGGGCCGCCGCCGCTGGAACCGACGCGGGGCCATGGTCACCGACCGCTACCAGCACCTGCGCCACCACGCCGACGTCGGCGCCCTCATGGAGTGGGCCCGCTCCGAGGGGCTGCCGGTCGTCGCCGTCGACAACCTCCCCGGTGCCGAGCCTCTCGAGACCGCGAGCCTGCCGCGCGACTGCGTCCTGCTCTTCGGACAGGAGGGGCCCGGGGTGAGCGAGGGCGCGCGCCTGCGGGCCGCGAAGACCGTCTCGATCGCACAGTTCGGCTCGACCCGCTCGATCAACGCCGGCGTGGCCGCCGGGATCGCCATGCACGCCTGGATCCGCGAACACGCCGCCCCGGCCTGATCGCCATCTCGCCCGCCCACCGCGACGCCCGCCCGCCGTTTCCCGCACCTATCGATTTTCGATAGGTATAGGTCCATAGTCGGTGTATGAATATCGAGAAACGAGCGGTCCTGCCGTTGCGGGTGTGCCTGGTGGTGCTGTTCGCGATACTGGTCCTGCTGCAGACCATGTCCCTGCCCGGGCAGTTCGCGCACATGGCCGAGACGTCACCGGGCGACGCCCACCTGCGGTGGCCGCTGACGGCCGTATCGATCTACTGGGTGGTGTGCATCCAGGTCGTGGTGGTGGCCACCTGGAAGCTGCTCTCGATGGTCAAGGCCGACCGCATCTTCACCGACGCGTCCCTGGTCTGGGTCGATGTGATCCTGGGGGCGATCATCGCCGCCTGGGCGATGCTCGTGGTGGTGCTCGTGCTGGTCGGCATCAACGCGACTGATCCCGGCCTGCCGCTACTGCTCTTCCTCGTCGTCGTCATCATCACGGTCGCCGCGCTGCTCATGGTCGTCATGCGCGCGCTACTCCGGCAGGCGACCTCCCTGCGCTCCGAGATGGACACGGTGGTTTGATGCCGATCATCGTGCGGATCGACGTCGAACTCGCCAAGCGCAAGATGAGCGTCGGAGAGTTCGCGGAGCGGGTGGGATTGACGCCCGCCAATGTCTCGGTGCTGAAGAACGGTCGGGCCAAGGCCGTGCGGTTCAGCACGCTCGAGGCGATGTGCCGGGTGCTCGAATGCCAGCCCGGCGACCTGCTCGAATGGGTCGAGGAATGAAGCGCCGGGTGCACTTCCTGCTGGTCCTGGCCGCAGTGCTGGCCATAATCGCGCTGGGGGCGACGGCGGTCGTTCTCGGTGAGGCCGACGACTCCCCGGGTCTGCAGGGGATCGGGGGTGCTCGTGGTGATCGGTGCCGCGGTCGTCGCGCTGCGCTGGCGCGGGCCGGGGGAGCGCGGACCGGACTAGGCGTCGGCGGCAGGAGGGCGCGCTACATGGCCGGTGCCGCGGGCCCGTTGCGGATCCGGTCGACGACCTTGGGGCCCGCGGTGATCGCCATCGGCAGCACCGAGACCAGCACGATGCCGATGAGGATCAGGTCGATGTGCTCCTTGATGAAGGTGAACTGGCCGAGCCACGCGCCCAGCGCGGTCACGCCCGCAGCCCATAGCAGGGCCCCGATCACGTTGAACGAGACGAAGACCCGGTAGCGCATCCCCGCCATGCCGGCGACCAGCGGCGCGTACGTCCGGACGATCGGGACGAAGCGGCAGAGGATGATCGTCGCCGGGCCCCACTTGTCGAAGAACTCGTGGGCCTCGTGGATGTAGGCCTGCTTGAAGAACCGCCCGTCCGGCCGCTCCCGCAGGTGATGTCCCCAGCGGTTGCCGATGAAGTACCCCACCTGGTCCCCGAGGAACGCCGCGATCGGCGCGGTCACCAGCACCACCCACAGTGGCGCGAACGGGCTGTCCTGCTGCGTGAGCAGGCCGGCCGTGAACAACAGTGAGTCGCCGGGGAGGAACGGGAACAACAGCCCGGACTCGATGAAGACCACGGCGAGCAGCGCGGGGAGGATGGCGTTGCCGAACGGTCCGTCGCCGGACAACCAGAATTCGGGATCCATGAAGCCCGGGCCCAGGGCGAGGACCTGCTGTGCCTGTTCGGCCACGAGGTGCGTGTTCACCGGAGGATCATACTCCCGCGGACCCCGGGCCCGGCCGTGTCCGCGATCGACATCACTTCCGGCGCTACGGTGTGGTCGTGGCCCCCACCGACCTGCCGGACACCCTCCGCCTCAGTCTCCTGGACAGGTCCCGGACCCGCGTCGGCGAGTCCCATGCCGCCGCGATCGAGGGCACCCTGGCCCGCGCGGAGCGGGCCGACGCCCTGGGCTTCCACCGCTACTGGACGGCCGAGCACCACGCGGTGCCCGGGATCGCGAGCGGGAGCCCGCCGCTGTTGATCGCGGCCGCCGCCGCGCGCACCGACCGTATCCGCCTCGGATCCGGGGGCGTGATGCTGCCCAACCATCGACCGCTGATCGTCGCCGAGCAGTTCGCCATGCTCGAGGCGATGCACCCGGGCCGTATCGACCTCGGGGTGGGACGTTCGCTCGGGTTCACCGCACCGGTCCGTGCGGCCCTCGGCGTCGCCGAGTACGACACCGACGCGTTCGCCCGCGATATCACCGCGGTGCAGGACTTCCTCCACGGTCGGGGGCCCGTCACCGCGCTGCCGGTCGTCGAGGCCCCGCCCCCGTTGTTCGTGCTCGCGACCGGTCGGGGCCTGGAGGTCGCTGCACGGGCCGGGCTGCCCGTCGTGGTCGGGGGACCGAGGCTGCTCGCCGACCCGTCGCCCCTGGATCGCTACCGCGAGATGTTCCGGCCGAGCGAGGCCACGCCGGAACCCTATGTGGTGGTGAGCCTGGAGGTGATGGTCGCCGACTCGGTCGGGACCGCGCGGCAGCTGCTCCTCCCGGAGGCGTGGGCGATGGCAGAATCCCGGGAGACCGGGGAGTTCGGCCCGCTGCGGTCGCCGGCGGAGATCCTGGAACGGAGGTTCCGTCCGCAGCAGCTGCGGCGGGTGGAGGACTGGATGGCGGGGGCCGTCCAGGGGGACGCGGAGAAGGTCGCACGCGAACTCGCCGTGCTCGTCGAGCGGACCGGGGCCGACGAGATCATGGCGTCCACCTCGACTTTCGACCGCGACGACCTCGCCCGGGCCGACGCGGCGCTGGCCGAACTGCTCCCCGGCTGACCGGTACCGCACGGCTCGCGGGTGCGCGTCGTCACGCTGGCCTAGGCTGGAGGGTGTGCGCCCACCTCCACAGGGGTGCGGCGCCCCGAGATGCGCACGTCGCACAGCCGAGAACCCTGGAGGAGACCACATGCCCATCGCAACTCCCGAACAGTACAAGGACATGCTCGACCGGGCCCGTAACGAGGGCTTCGCCTACCCGGCGATCAACTGCACGTCCTCGGAGACCATCAACGCGGCCATCAAGGGCTTCGCCGATGCCGGGTCCGATGGCATCATCCAGTTCTCCACCGGCGGTTCCGAGTTCGGCTCCGGCCTGAACGTCAAGGACATGGTCACCGGCGCGGTCGCGCTCGCCGAGTTCGCGCACGTGGTGGCGGCGAAGTACGACATCCTCGTCGCGCTGCACACCGACCACTGCCCCGAGGACAAGCTCGACGGCTTCGTGCGGCCGCTCATCGAGATCTCCCAGGAGCGCGTCGACCGCGGCGAGAACCCGCTCTTCCAGTCGCACATGTGGGACGGCTCGGCCACCCCGCTCGACCGCAACCTCGAGATCGCCAAGGAGCTGCTCGAGAAGACGGCCAACGCCAAGCAGATCCTCGAGATCGAGATCGGCGTCGTCGGCGGCGAGGAGGACGGTGTCGAGAACGAGATCAACGAGAAGCTCTACACCTCCCGTGAGGACTTCGAGGCCACCATCGACGCGCTCGGTGCCGGCAACACCGGGCAGCGCTACCTGCTGGCCGCGACCTTCGGCAACGTCCACGGCGTGTACAAGCCGGGCAACGTCAAGCTCAAGCCCGAGGTGCTGAAGATGGGCCAGGACGTCGCGGTCGAGAAGCTGGGCCTCAACGCCGGTGATCTGCCGTTCGACTTCGTCTTCCACGGCGGCTCGGGCTCGGCCAAGAGCGAGATCGAGGAGGCGCTGTCCTACGGCGTCATCAAGATGAACGTCGACACCGACACCCAGTACGCGTTCACCCGACCGATCGCCGCGCACATGTTCGGCAACTACGACGGCGTCCTCAAGGTCGACGGCGAGGTCGGCAACAAGAAGGTCTACGACCCGCGTTCCTACCTGAAGAAGGCCGAGCAGGCCATGTCCGAGCGCGTCGTCGAGGCGTGCAACGACCTGAAGTCGGCCGGCAAGTCCAAGGGTGCCGCTGCTTGACTGAACGCTGCTTGAGTGAACGCTGCTTGATCGAACGGGCCTGACCGAGCACGGCCTGATCAGCCGGGCTGGTCAGCCTGCCTGACGGTCGGATCTCATCGCGGCCTGACACCGCCCCATCAGCGGCGCTCCTCCACCCGGAGGGGCGCCGCTGTCGTGTGTGGACCACTCGCCGCGGAATCGAACCCTTGTGCTACGCGGAGGGTACCGGTAAGATCGCCTGTATGTTCGAGTCGGGCGCGACGCTGAAGGGGGTGCGGTGGTGAGCGAGGAAGCGGGGACGACGACGACGAGGTCGGCTTTCGCCGGGGCGCTCCGCGCGGTGCCGGAGCCCCTCGACACCCTGGGCGCCGAGGCCCTGAGCGAGGTGGCGCGCTCGGCGACGCTGGCGCAGAACCTGGCGGCGGCGACCCGGCTGCAGGCGGCCCACCTGTTGGTCCAGGCGATGGGGAGTGTCGACAGGGGCTCCCCGGGGCCAGCCGATACGCCGCCGTTCGGGGACTCCCGTCCCGCCTACTCCCGGCTCGAACCCACTGAGCGTGCGCGCAACCACCTGGCCGCGGCCATGTCGCTGACCGGGTGGCACGCTGCCCGCCTGGTCACTGCCGGTGTGCAGATCCACACTCGCCTGCCGCGTCTGCGCAAGGCTGTAGAACGCGGACTGTTCCCCGAGCAGCTGGCCATCGACGCCGCCTGCCGTCTGGCAGAAGTGTCCGACACGATCATCGGCGCGGTGGAATCGGACGTCGTCGGCGCCCTGACCCGAGACCTCGACGGGGGCCACCGCCCCAGTCGCCCCGACCTGGACTCCGCGGTCGACGGGTCCCGGGAGCGTCATGACCCACAGGCCGCCGGCGACGCCGTGGACGCCGCGGTCGAGCAGCGAACAGTGCGGTTCCGCCCGGCACGCGACGGCATGACCAGCATGTGGGCCTCGCTGCCCAGCGGGGACGCCGAGAAGCTCCGCCGCCGGATCGACTCCGCCGCCCGCGCTGCCTCGGAGTCGGGCCACCCCCGCACGCGCGACCAACTGCGCGCCGACGCCCTGTGCGCACTCGGGGACCCCACGACCAACGACATCGGCACAAGCCTGTACGACGCGGAAGAGTCGGCGGGCGCGTGCGATGCCACTACCGGCACCCGCGCCGACGCCGCCGACAGGCCCCCGCTGGGAGCGTCGTGGGGCACCGAGCAGCCCATCCGGATCTCGATTATCGACAGCGTCGCCCAGGGGCTGCCCAACCGCGTGCAGTTCGTGAACGGCGCCTATTCGAGCTTCGACTGGCTGTGTGAGGAGCTCCTGTCCGGCGGCGACTCCAGGGTCAGGTTCGAGATGCTCGACCCGCAGCCGGGTGTCCAGGACACACCGGACGCGGTGCTGAAGTACTTCATCACCCCGGCGCTGGCCGAGCGAATCCGGCTCCGCGGCGGCACGTGCCGCCACCCGGGGTGTACGGTCGACGCCCACGACTGTGAGATCGACCATGTCATCGCCTTCGATCATCAGCGACCTGAACTGGGCGGACCCACCGCCGAGTGGAACCTCGTGTGCCTCTGTCGCAAGCATCATCGGGAGAAGACCTTCGGGCACTGCGCCTACGGGCCCGGACCGCTCGGTGAGCTGACCATCATCACCGAGACCGGTCACGAACACCGCACCACACCACACGGGCCGCTGGCCCAGGCGCGCGACCGGATTCTCGACCACCGATGGCGACAACACGTCGACCGTCTCATCGCCGACGACGGCCACCTCACCAATCCGCCCGGCATCGAGCGGGACAACCGCACCGGCCGAGACGGTTCCCGGCCGGCCTGACTGCCAGCGGCAGACCCGGCCCGCCTGACCGTTGGCGGGTCGGGTCGCCCTCGACGGGTCGGGTCAGCCCGGCTGCTGGTCCTGCGGGACCGCGCCCATCCCGACACCGGGCTGGCACATCTTCCAGGCGCCGTCCTCGTCGCGCATGTGAATCTGCTCCGGGCCCGTCCCGTCGGACGCCGACTCCACGGTCGCGGTCGCCTCGGCGCCGTTGTCACTGATCTCCACCCCGAGCACCTCGAGATCCTGGGGGAACGAACCCGCGATCGATTCGCGGAACATCGAGTCGAGGTCCGAGCCCGTCGCCTCGCTCGACGCGGTGATCGTGTCGACGAGCTCCTGCGGGACGCGGTTCTCCGCGCACATGTGCCCGTTGAACTCGGCGAACGACTCCGCCGAACTCATGCTCTCCAGCGTCTGCTCGACGTCCCGCTCGGCCCGAGCGGACGACGACAGCGGGCCCGCGAGGAAGAGCCAGACGAGCGCGGCGATCACGAGGAGCGCCACGACGACGGCCGCCGCGACGGCCACACCGCCCCGCCCGCCGCGACCGCCTTGCCGGCCGCTGCCCGGACGTGCCCCACCCTCCGGGCCCCCGCCCGGCTGTCCCGCGGGGTTCGGCTCCCCGGCGGCCGGCTGCTGGCTCGTCGTCGTCATCTACTACTCCCGGTGCGCGTCGCCGGCCCCGGACGGGCCGCGTCGACCCGCCACCGTAGCGGACCGACCTGTGATTCCGGGGCTTCAGGGGCGCCGACCACACCGGCGCGGACTCCGCTCCCGTCAGGCCACGGGAATTACACACGAGATCGCCAGTTAGCCTTCAGGTATGCCCAGGCTCCGTCTCAGCTCTGTCCGTGTCCTCACCAGCGGCATGGCCGTCTCGGCGCTCCTGCTGTCCGGCATCGGTCCGGCCCACGCTGACTCCGGCGACTGGAGCCAGTACCGCGCGACCCCCACCAACAACACCCACGTCGTCACCGGTGGAGCCCAGATCTTCTCCGGCACCATCCCCACCGCGAACGAGGTAGGGGCGACCCCGGTGGTGGCCGACGGCAAGGTGTTCGTCGGCAGTCACGGCTCCGGGGAGCTGCAGGCGTTCGACCTGGCGACGGGCGAACTGTTGTGGCAGGCGCAGGCGCCGAACTGGGTGCATTCGGAGATGATCCATTCCGACGGGCGGCTGTTCGTGGGATTCGGCAACCGCTTCTTCCAGGACGGGCCGGGTGGCTACCGCGGCACCGGGGAGTCCGGCGTCCTGGGTCTGGACCCGGACACCGGTGAGATCCTGTGGCGCCACGACACCGCCGGCGAGGTCATGCCGACACCCGCCGTGACGGGCGGAGCGGTCTGGGCGGTCACCGGGGACCGTCGCCTGTACAAACTCGACCCGGCGACCGGTGAGGCGCTCGAGGTGGTGGAGACCGGCCACGTGGTGAGCATGTCCTCGCCGTCGGAACAGGGCGGGGTGCTGTACTTCGGCGGCGGCGCGCCCCGGCCGTACACGTTCTTCGCCTACGACACCGCGGCCGGCGAGTTCGCCTGGCAGCGGGAGTTCCCCGAGTTCACCCACGGCCTCGACGACGTCCCGCCGGCCGTCGACGAGGGGATCGTCGTCACCACGGCCAGCCGCGCCCTGCTGCCCGGGATCGCCGGCGCGCGCGAGGAGCACACGATCATCGCGATGGACCAGCAGTCCGGCGAGGTGGTGTGGCGGGACGTGATCGGCGACGGGCCCGCCCCGACCAACAACCGGTCCGGTGCGCCGACCATCCACGACGGCACCGTCTTCGTGGGCAGTCCCACCACGGGCGCCGCCTACGCGTATGACCTGCATTCCGGCGAGCGACTGTGGCGTAACCCTGTCGGCGCTATCAAGGGTGCCCCGGTGATCCACGCGGGTGGTGCCTACTTCTCGACCACCGCCGGGAACGTGTACCGCCTCGACGTCCGCACCGGCGCGATCACCGGCGTCCTCGAGCTGGAGGGGCCGTTGGCCCCGGCCGGGCCGATCATCGTCGACGACACCCTGGTGGTCCCCAGCCAGAGCCGGAACGTCTACTTCGTCCCGCTCGAGGAGTTCCCCGACTCCCGCGCCACGGGCGGCGCGACCGCGAGCCTCGGCGACCCGGCGTCACCGTGGGGGAGCGCCGCGGGGTCCGCGGCGTCCGCGGCGGGATCGCTCGGCACGGACGCGGGATCGCTCGACCCCGCGTACTGACGGGCGCCGTGGCCTGTGCCGGGCCCACCCCACCGGCCCCCGGCTCGCCCCACCGGCCCCGGGGCCTACCCAGCCTGCGGGATCAGGGGAGCGGGCCCGCGGGCTCCAGGCGGTCGGTGCCGTGCCGGGTCCGCCAGCTCGCCATCGGGTAGGCGCCACTGTTCGGATCCTCACGGGCCACGAGCGCCCAGTAGTCGGCGTGGGCATAGTCGCTGGTGAACTCGACCACCGTGAAACCGTGGCGGTCGAGATCGGCCCAGCGGACGTGCCGGTTCGCGGCGGTCAGCGCGCCCTGGGCGGCCTGCGAGAGCGGGTTGCCCTCGGGTAGTCCGCCCACCATGTCGTTGATGTTGTTGCTCGTGATGGACGGGGTGACGAACTCGACCGCCCCGGTGCCGGCCCCGGGGTAGTCGGCCGGGTCGAACGGCACCTCGTTGGCCCAGGACGTGTGGATGTCGCCGGTGAGGAAGACGTGGTTGCGGTTGCCGGTGGCGCGGATGACTTCGAACAGGCGGCGGCGCTCACCGGCGTACCCGTCCCACTGGTCCGAGTTGTAGGTGATGCCCTCCCGCGGGACCCCCAGGAGTTCGGTGAGCGCGCCGGTCGTGCGCGCGTCCAACGGCGGGATGAGCACGGGCGAGACCATGACCGAGTTGCCGATGACGTTCCAGCGGGCGGTCGACGACTGCAGCCCGCGGGCCAGCCAGTCGAACTGCTCGGCGCCGGTCATCGTGTTGGTCTGGTCGATCGCCAGGCCGTTGAACCGATCGGGGCTCTCGGAACGGTACGAGCGCAGGTCCAGCATGCTGATCTCGGCCAACGACCCCCAGCGCAGGCGCCGGTAGAGGTGCCCGCCGTCGCGCAGCGACTCCGGCCGGACCGGCATCCACTCGAAGTACGCCTGCGAGGACGCGGCCTTGCGGTCGGAGAACGGGCCCTCGTGCGGCTGGTGGTTCTCGGCACCGTGCTCCCACGAGTCGTTGGCCAGCTCGTGGTCGTCCCACGTGCAGATCCAGGGGACGTGCGCGTGCAGGGACTGCAGGTCGGGATCGGTGTGGTACTGCGCCAGCCGGATCCGATAGTCGGCCAGGGTGACGATCTCGTGCGGTGGTTCGTGCGGGCGTATCGCCCCGATGGCGGCGGTGTACTCGCCGCGGCCGTACTCGTAGATGTAGTCACCGAGCTCGATGATCGCGTCCAGGTCGCCGCGCGCCTCGAGGTGGCGGTAGCCGGAGAAGTAGCCGGCCTCCCAGTTGGAACACGACACCACGCCGATACGCCAGCGGCCGGTGGCGGGCATGGCGCCGTCGGCGGGCGCGGTGCGGGTGCGCCCGGTCCGCGAGACCTGACCGAGCGCGCGGAAGCGGTAGTGGTACCAGCGGTCCGGCGCCAGTCCGGTGCAGTCGAGCTTGACCGTGTGGTCGCGGCCGGCGTCGGTGACGACGGACCCCGTGCGGACGAGGGAGGTGAACCCCGGGTCGGTGGCGACCTCCCAGGCGACGACGACGGGGTCACCGATCCCGGAACCGGGGCTCGCCTGCGGGGTGGGCGTCACGCGCGTCCACAGGATGACGCGGTCCGCCATGGGGTCGCCCGAGGCGACGCCGTGCCGGAAGACGATGCCGGGCTCGGCCCCGGCGATCGCGGAATGGCCGGCGAGGGCACCGGTGCCCACCGCGGCACCGGCCAGGGCTCCCGCCTTGAGGAGGGAGCGCCGGCCGATGCCACCGGTGGGGTGGGAATCGGCGATGCGGGAGTTTCCGGCGGTGTGGGCCGACCCGGGAGGCTCGGGCGAGGGGGCGGGAGACGCGGTCACGCGTTCAAGTCTGTCCCCTCGGGTGACGTCCGGGGAGCGGATTCGCCCCAGACGTCACCGACGGTTCACTCGCCGGCGACCTGCGCGTCCTGTCCCGGGGTGGTGTCGGCGCCCACCACGAGCTCCTCGATCTCGGTCTTCTCCGGCGTCGAGAGGTACCGCTCGCGCGAGTCGTCCAGCTCCTGGAGCCACGGGGTGTGATGGACGGTCGCCATGGTGCCGGTGAGGACGGAGCGGTACGGCTTGTCCCGGTAGGTCAGGATGTTCTTCTTCTTGTCCTTCTTCCAGGCGAGGAAGATCTCGACCACCTCGTCGAGGTCGAACATCGGGTAGTCCGTGGCCTCGATGAGATCGCGGACGTAATCGGCCTGGAAGCGCACGTCGTCGGCGTCCCCGTCCAACTCCTGGAAGCGGTTCCGCCAGGCCCGCATGTGGGCGACCCGCTCCTCGGCGGACGGCAGCTTGGCCCGGCCCAGGATGAGGTCGCGCACATACCAGGCCTGCGCGTCGAACATGTTGAAGGTGAACCACTGGTCCTGGGCGCCGAGGTAGTAGACCTTGGGGTTCTTCTGCCACACCACGCCGCGGTAGAGGCCGGCGGGGTAGATGTTGTTGGGCGACTGCAGGGCCAGGTCCGCCGGCAGGAACGGGTACTTATGGAGGTAGCCGGTGCACAGGATCACGGCGTCGAACTCGCGGGTCTGGCCGCCGGTGAAGTGGACGGTCTCGCCGTCGAACCGCTGGACCAGCGGCAGTTCCTCCATCCCGTCCGGCCAGTCGTAGCCCATGGGGGCGGTGCGATAGGAGATCGTCACCGACCGGGCGCCCATCTTGAAGGCCTGCACGCCGATGTCCTCGGCGGAGTAGGAGGCGCCGATCAGCAGCACGCGCTTGTCCGCAAGCTTCTCCGCTCCGCGGAAGTCGTGGGCGTGGCGGATCGACCCGGGGAACGTCCCGATGCCCTTGAAGTCCGGCAGGTTCGGGTAGGAGAAGTGGCCGGTGGACACGATGATGCGGTCGAACTCCGACGAGGTCGTCTTGCCGGACCTGAGGTTCTCCACGGTGACGGTGAAGGTGTCCAGATCGCGGTCGTAGTCCACCCAACGGACGGCCGTGGAGAACTGCACCTTGTCCTTGACGTCGGACCCCTGGACCCGGCCGTCGATGTAGTCCCACAGGACCTCACGCGGCGGATACGACGAGATGGGCCTGCCGAAGTGCTCGTCGAACGTGTACTCGGCGAACTCGAGCGCCTCCTTGGGGCCGTTCGACCACAGGTTGCGGTACATGGAGGAGTGGACCGGCTCGCCGTACTTGTCGGTGCCCGACCGCCAGTTGTAGTTCCACTGGCCGCCCCAGTCGTCCTGCTTCTCGTAGGCCACGATCTCGGGGATCTTGGCCCCGGACCGCTGGGCCGATTCGAACGCCCTGAGGGCGGCCATTCCGCTCGGCCCGGCTCCGATGATCGCAATACGCTGTCTAGACACGCTTTTCCTTCCGGCCCACGTTCGGCCTGTTCGTTCGCTCCGACTGGTGCCGGTGGAAGCTCGTCCGACGCGGGGACTGGATGAGTCCGCGTAACGGGGCCTCGACACCGGGACCACGATCGCTCCGAAGGGGCGTGAAACCACTGCCCGCGACGAGCGCACGGCGCCCCGTCCGGGGCGCCGCATGCCCCCGACCTTAGCAAATGGGGGCAGGGGAGGCGATGCGGCGGATTAGTGGACAATGGGGGCATGACCCAGTTCGGAGATCTCCTCGGCCCCCCGCCCACCCGTCTCACCGGTGACCCGGAGGCGGAGGCCGCCGTCGCCGCGGGGGAGGATCCCCGCACCGTGGCGGCCTCCCACCCCACCGCCTCGATCGCGTGGGCCGAACTCGCCGAGCGCGCACTCGACTCCGGCGAGGTGATCAGCGCCTACGCCTTCGCCCGCACCGGGTATCACCGCGGGCTGGACCAGCTGCGGCGCCACGGCTGGAAGGGCTTCGGGCCGGTGCCGTACGACCACGAACCCAACCGCGGCTTCCTCCGTTGCGTCGCCGCGCTGGCCCGCGCCGCGCAGTCGATCGGTGAGGAGGACGAGTACATCCGTTGTCTGGACCTGGTCAATGAGTCAGACCCGCACGCCGCCGCGTCTCTCGGCCTGGCGTGACCGACTGGACGCCCGCGCGCTGGGCGTCTACGCCGCGCTGCCGGGCCCGCTGAGGGCGCGCGCCCGGCGACTCGGTTACGCGTTCCTGCCGATCCTGCAGTGCGGTCTCGCCGCGGGACTGGCCTGGTTCCTCGCGCACGACGTGCTGCACCACTCGGCGCCCTTCTTCGCGCCCATCGCGGCCGCCATAGCCCTGGGCACCGGTATGGGGCGTCGCGTCCGGAGGGGTGTCGAGTTGGTGCTCGGCGTCATCGTCGGCGTCGGGTTCGGTGACCTGCTGATCCGGGAGATCGGCTCCGGGGCGTGGCAGATCGCGCTGGTGGTGATCCTGGCGATGTCTGCGGCGGTGTTCGTCGACCGCGGGGCGATCACCGGCACCCAGGCGGCCTCCTCGGCGATCCTCGTGGCGACGATCCTGCCGCCGGGCAGCGCGGGCGGCTACGAGCGGATGCTCGACGCGGCGGTGGGCGGGGTGGTGGCGCTGGCCGCGATGGCGCTCATGCCCGTCCATCCCCTGCGCCGCGCCCGCCGGGAGGCGGCATCGCTGCTGGGCGTGGCGTCGTCGGTGCTCGCCGAGGTCGCGGACGGGTTGGAACGGCGCGACTCGGAGCTCATCCGCTCCGCCCTGCAGGACGCCCGTGACACCCAGCCGGCCGTCGATGAGATCTCCGAGCAGCTCGCGGGGGCGCGGGAACTGGTGCGGATCTCCCCGTTCTACCGGCGGCGGCGTCCGGAGGAGATCGTCCTCACGGCGATGCTCAACCCGCTGGACAACGGTATCCGCAACATCCGTGTCCTCGCGCGCCGGGCGATCGTGGCGGCGGACGATCAGGTGGACGTCCCGCCCGCGCTGAGTTCGTTGATCGCGGCGCTGGCCGGCGCAGTGGAGGTGCTCACCCGGCGGGTGGCCGCGGACTCCGACGCACCCACGGACGCCGAGGTCCACCGCGAGCTGCGGGCGGTCGCGTCGCGCGCCAAGCGGGAGCTGATCACGGGGTCGGGCCTGACCGAGACCGTCATGCTGGCCCAGCTGCGCTCGATCCTCGTGGACATGATGCAGGTCGCGGGGCTGAGCAAGATCTCGGCCCTCGCCACGCTGCCGCCGACCGTCCGCAATCCCGCCGTCGAGCCGGAGCTGACGGAGGAGTGGCCGGACGCGCCGGACCGACCGGCGCCGGTGATGCCGCCGCTCAGGGCGACACGAGCCTCCATGGCTCGGTATGACGATAGAAAGTCGTCCTCTTGATGGCCCGCCGACCGGTGAGTCCGTCCCGGGTGAGCAGGCCGGCCTCGGTGCCCAGTTGCACCGCCCGGGCCGCCACCCACTGACGGCGACGCAACCTGCGGGGCCGGGCGGCGGTGGCCCGGACGCCGGGCAGTTCGGGTGTGGGTCGGACGGTGAGAGTGTGCGTCTCGCCGGAGAAGACCACGGTGTCGTCGGCGTAGGCCTCGCCCACGAGTCGGTCGCCCTCGGGGCCGCGTACGAGGGCCTCGCCGACGAGGACGGTCCCGGTCTCGTCGCGGACGAGCGGCACCTCACGCGACGTGCCGCGGATGCCGAGCTTGGCCGCCTCCGACCCTGTCGGCAGCCCGTAGGCGCGGGTGGCGGGGGTGGGCTCGTCGGCGACGTAGGCGATCTCCGCGTCGAGGTTCTCGGTCCGCAGCAGGCGGGTGAGCACCGCGGCCAACGCGGCGTCGGTGCCGCAGAGGACCAGTCGACGCCCCGGGCCCACCTCGGCCAATGCACGGTTGACCTCGTCCTTGGTCGGCACCTCGCTGACCTGGATGCGGGGGCGCTCACCGAGAACCGTCGGGACCGGGGCCGAGCCGCAGCGGATGACGATCATGACCTCCATCATGACCGCAGCTGATGGCGGGGGCGAACCTGGGGCAGGATGGAAGCGTGGTTGGACAGGCGCGCAGGATCGATCTGAACTGCGACCTCGGCGAGGCCCGCCGGGGAACGCCGCGGTGGCCCGCGTCGCTCGCACCCGGCGCCGGGCCGGATCCCGACGACGCCGCACTGTTGGACGTGGTGACGTCCGCCAACGTCGCGTGCGGCTTCCACGCAGGCAACCGGCCCACCATGATCGCCACGGCCGTCGCCGCCGCCGAGCGCGGGGTCGCCCTGGGGGCTCACCCCTCGTACCGGGACGGCGCCAACTTCGGGCGCGTCGAGCACGACCTCGACCGCGAGGAGGTCGCCCGTCTCGTGGAGTTCCAGCTCGTCGAGCTCGACATGGCCGCGCGACGGCACGGGACGCGGGTGCGGTACCTCAAGCCACACGGCGCGCTCTACAACCGTATCGTCCGCGACCCGGAGCAAGCCGCGGGTGTCGTGGACGCCGTGGTGCGGTACGCCGAACTCGCGCATGAGGAGCCGGTGCCGATCCTCGGCCTGCCGGGTGCGGTGGTGCTGTCCCACGCCGAGGCCGTCGGCGTTCCCACGGTGACGGAGGCGTTCGCCGACCGCGGGTACCGGCCCGACGGCACGCTCGTGCCCCGCGGCGAGCCGGGCGCGGTGATCACCGATGTCGACGAGGTCGCCGAGCGGGTCGTGGCCATGGCGACCGGGCGGTCGATCACCACCGCCGAGGGATCGCGGGTCGTGGTGGCCGCCGCCTCGGTGTGTGTGCACGGGGACACGCCCGGCGCCGTCGACCTGGCGCGACGCGTGCGCGCGTCGCTCGAGGAGGCCGGGGTGGAGGTGGCGCCGTTCGCCGCGCCTCACGCCCCGCCGCGCGGCCCGGTGGGGGACGGGTCCGGGCGTGATGCGGTGGGGGACGGGCCGGTGGGGGAGGCCGGCCCGGGATGACGACGACGAGGATCCGCCGCTGCGGGGAGACCGCACTGTTGCTCGACTGTGCCGATCTGGCCGAGGCGGTCTCGTTGGCCGCGAGGATCGAGCAGTGGCGACCGGACGCCCTCGACGTGGTGGCGGCGGCCCGCACGGTGCTGGTGACCGTGCGCGAGGCCGCTGCGTTGCCCGAGCTGCGGCGGCGGCTCGAGGCGCTCCTCACCGACCCCGCTGATCAGCCCGTCGCTCCGCCATCCTCCGGCAATCTGCCCTCCTTGAATCGGCTATCCGGAATCCGGATCGGCGCTTCTGATCCGGATAGCGGATCCGTAGGGGGAGTAGCGGATGTCGGGGATGCGGGCGCGAATGCGGGCGGGGATGCGGGCTCGGGAGCAGGTGCGGAACGCGGGGTGGCAGGGGTGACGATCGACGTCCGCTACGACGGGCCCGACCTGGCCGCGGTCGCCGACCTCGCCGGGATGTCCACCGAGGCGCTGGTCCGCACGCACTCCTCGATCACGTGGCGGGCCGCGTTCGGCGGGTTCGCGCCGGGCTTCTTTTACCTCGTCGACGCGCGGGAGTTGGGTGCGGGCGGGGCGGGTGCGAGCGAGGCGGCCGGGGGGCCGTCGACGGAATCCGCCCTGCCTGCGGTGCCGCGGCTGGACTCGCCGCGGGCGCGGGTCCCGGCCGGGTCTGTCGGCCTGGCGGACCGCTTCTGCGCCGTCTACCCCGGGGCCTCGCCGGGCGGGTGGCAGCTGCTCGGCACCACCGACGCCCGACTGTGGGACCTGGACCGGCCCGACCCGGCCCTGCTCGCCCCCGGGATGACCGTCCGGTTCCGCGAGTTGGGCGGGCGATCCGGGGACGACCGCGGGCGCTCGGGCGAGTCCCGATGAGCCCGGACGCGCCCCGGTGAGCCTGCTCGTACTGCGGGCCGGACCGTCCGCGCTCGTGCAGGACCTCGGCCGCCCCGGTCACGCCTCGCTCGGGGTGACCGCGTCCGGGGCCGCCGATCGCGCCGCCGCGGCCACCGCCCTGCGGGCCGTCGGCACCGACCCGGCGGCCGCCGTGCTCGAGGTGCTGCTCGGCGGGCTGACGGTCAGGACGGATGAGCCCGCGATCGTGGCGATCACGGGAGCGGAGGCCCTCGTCGTCGTCGTCACCCCCGACGGTTCCCGACGGACCGTCGCCACCGGCGAGGTCCTCCGACTGGACGCCGGGTCGTCGCTGGAGATCGGCCGGCCCGTCGCCGGGGTACGCAGCTACGTGGGCGTACGCGGGGGGATCGACGTCCCGGCGGTGCTGGGCAGTCGATCGCGCGACACCCTGGCGGGGCTGGGCCCACCGCCGGTCGTGGCCGGCGATGTGCTGGACGTCGGCGACGCCGTGGTGGGACCGTGGGCCGACGGGTGGGAGGTCGCCGCCGGCCGGGGTGTGGTCGGCGGGGGCGCGGTCACCGGCGCCAGGGAATCCGTGGAGCTGGACGTCATCCCCGGGCCGCGCGACGACCTGTTCCCGCCCGCCGCGTGGGACGTGCTCGCCGCGACCGGGCACGTCAGCGGGCACGCCGACAGGGTGGGCGTCCGCATCGACCCCGCCCGGCCCGTCCCGCGCCTCGACACGCGCGAGATCCCCAGCGAGGGCATGGTGCGCGGCGCGGTGCAGATCCCCGCTGACGGCTCACCCGTCGTGTTCGGCCCCGACCACCCCGTCACCGGCGGCTACCCGGTGATCGGCGTGCTCACCGCCCGCTCGGCCGACAGGATCTCGCAGCTCCTGCCCGGAACGCCCGTGCGACTGCGCAGGCTGCGGGGGGTCGGCGACTAGGGTAAGAACGCGGATGCGACTATTCTGGAGCGCTGGTGTGCGCGGAATCATGACAATGTGCCCGTCCCTCACCGTGTAGACGACTCATTTCGAGGTGAAAGCGAACCATGCCAGCGATCGTTCTGATCGGCGCCCAGTGGGGCGACGAGGGCAAGGGTAAGGCCACCGACATCCTGGGCGGCCGCGTCGAGTACGTGGTCAAGCCCAACGGCGGGAACAACGCGGGCCACACCGTGGTGGTGGGAGGCGAGAAGTACGAGCTCAAGCTCCTCCCCGCCGGCATCCTGTCGCCCACGGCCACTCCGGTGATCGGCAACGGAGTAGTGGTCAACCTCGAGGCGCTGTTCGAGGAGATCGACGGCCTCGAGGCCCGCGGCGCCGACACCTCCCGGCTGCGCATCTCGGCCGACGCCCACCTCGTCGCGCCGTACCACCAGGCGCTGGACAAGGTCACCGAGCGCTTCCTGGGCAAGAAGGCCATCGGCACCACCGGCCGCGGCATCGGGCCCACCTACGCCGACAAGGTCTCCCGCGTGGGCATCCGCGTGCAGGACATCTTCGACGAGTCGATCCTGCGCCAGAAGATCGAGGGCTCGCTGCACCTCAAGAACCAGATCCTGGTGAAGATCTACAACCGTCGAGCGGTCGAGGTCGAGGAGATGGTCGAGTACTTCCTCGGCTACGCCGACCGGCTGCGGCCCATGGTCTGCGACGCCACCCTGATGCTCAACAAGGCGCTGGACCGCGGCGAGTCCGTCCTCATGGAGGGCGGGCAGGCCACCATGCTCGACGTCGACCACGGCACCTACCCGTTCGTCACCTCGTCCAACCCCACCGCCGGCGGGGCCTGCGTGGGCGCGGGCGTCGGCCCCACCCGGATCACGCACTCGCTGGGCATCGTCAAGGCGTACACCACCCGCGTGGGCGCCGGGCCGTTCCCCACGGAACTGTTCGACAAGTGGGGCGAGTACCTGCAGGTCACCGGCGGTGAGGTGGGCGTCAACACCGGCCGCACCCGCCGCTGCGGCTGGTACGACGCCGTGATCGCCCGCTACGCCGCGCGCGTCAACGGGTTCACCGACTACTTCCTCACCAAGCTCGACGTGCTCACCGGCATCGGCGAGATCCCGATCTGCGTGGCCTACGACGTGGACGGCGTCCGGCACGACGAGATGCCCATGACGCAGACCGACTTCCACCACGCCACGCCGATCTACGAGACCATGCCCGGCTGGGACGAGGACATCACCGGGGCGCGCGAGTTCAGCGACCTGCCGCCCGCCGCCCGCGACTACGTGCTGCGGCTCGAGGAGCTCGCCGGCTGCCACATGTCGTACATCGGCGTGGGCCCGGGCCGGGACCAGAACGTGGTGCGGCGCGACATCCTGGGGTGATCTCATGGGGCGGCTGAGGCG
The DNA here is from genome assembly GCF_900537145.1 of Dietzia sp. Alg238-R159. Classification (NCBI taxonomy): domain Bacteria; kingdom Bacillati; phylum Actinomycetota; class Actinomycetes; order Mycobacteriales; family Dietziaceae; genus Dietzia; species Dietzia sp. Alg238-R159. The sequence continues at coordinate 357,523 of NZ_UNRI01000003.1, forward strand.
TGTGTGGCTGGGGCGGCTCGGTTTGGTGTGAACGTACGACACATGTCGCATGAATGGCCGATAGTGCGATGACGCCGAATCGGGTGGACTCCTCGAGAACCGGTCAGGTCGGCCGGTGTCCCACCCCTCGAGGAGTACGCCAATGAGTGCATCCAACCGTTTCAGGCCTTTCGCCGCCGCTGCCTGTGCTGCGGCTCTCGTCGTGTCAGGGAGCGGCATGGCGTCGGCGCAGGGCAGCCTTGAGGGGACAGGGAGCAGTGCGGTACCCGTCTTCGACTCCCCGAGCACGGCCACCCTTGAGGCGACGGGGGAGGGCGCGTACACAGCGACCTACGCGAATCGCTCCGCCGAGGACCTCGCGTGCTTCGGCTTCGTTCTGCCCGAAGACGTTGCCAAGGATCTGTACGAGGAGACGAAGAACACGGACTTCTCGAATCCGGAGTTCGTCGAGGGCGACCCCGAGCCGGAGCTGTCCGAGGCCGAGGAGGCTCTCAACGGGGCCATGGAGGCCGGGCACTTCGCCATCATGCTCGGCGACGAGGGCGGGATTGGTGCGCGCGAGTATTACAGGTTGTTCCTGACCTACACGTGGGAGCAGGACGAGCGGGAGTACACCGAAGAAGAGCTGGACGAGTACGTCGATATGGTGCTCGAATCGGGGTTCCTGGGGGGTTTCGACGAGGTTTTCGGCGGGCAGGACTCCTTGAACCTCGTGGGCGCGGGCGACACGGCCACGTGGTTGGCCGTGATGCCGGCGGGGCTGCCCGAGGGCGAGGCGGCAGGAGGAGTCGTCGTCTGCTTCAACGGCATCGACAGGGACCTCGTCGTCGCCGAGACGACCTATGTGGAGATCGAGCATGCGGAAGAGGGTGCCGACGCGGGCGAACTTCCGTCTGAGGGAATTTCCGGGTCCATCGAGCGGACCTTCGGCTCGGCGAGCTGAGCCGGGCGAGCTGCGGGGGCGCTCTCCGCCCGGACGCAGCCGTGCCCCGCGGGCACGGCTGCGTCCGGGCGGAGGGTGAACGGATCAGAACGGCAGGTCGAGGATCCGGGGCACTCCGAAGCGCCGCCGGTCACACCGGCGCTGACCGCAGGGCGGTCGACGCGCCAACGCCCGCGGGCAGTCTCGGCCGGCCCCCGAAATCGGGTTGTGCGGTGAGCTCCCGTCCGAACTGCCGGAGGACTGCCCGACGTGGTGGACCGCTCTGGTGGGGACGGGCGCCGCCTGAGCTGGGACGACGGTGACAGGAGCGGAGGTCTCCAAGGTCATCGCAGCGGCGGCCTTGGTGCCGCGGGTGTGGGTCATGGACTTATCTCAAGCGTCGATCCTGAGCTTCAGCGTTTTGCGCCAGGCTGCTGCGGGGGACGACGCCTGGAACGTTGAAATGTCGCGAAACTCGTCCGGTGTCGCCGCCCTCCGATAAAAAAGGACTCAGAACTTTAAGGCGCCAAGGTGATTCACACGATGTGTTAATGCGGTTAGCATCGGTCAGCGTGGCCGAGATTCGGCCGCTGTTTCACAACGCAAGGGGGATCAATCCATGCGTCTTTCCACCAAGCTTGGTGCTTCCATTTCCACCGCGGCGCTCGGTGCCGCTGCAGTTCTGGGCGGCGCGGGGGTCGCCCAGGCACAGTCGCTCGGTTCGCTGGGATCGTCGGCGCCCGCCGGAGTCACGCTCACCGTCGCGGGTGACACGGAGGCCGTCGGCGGTGAGATCACCAACAACACTGATGGTGCGCTGACCTGCACAATCGGTGTTTCGAATGCCGAGGTGATCTCCGCCATCGAGAACGGGATCGATGACGAGACCTCCTTCGACGAGGCAAACGCTGCGGTCGCGGAAGAGCGGGCCGCCGCGAACTTGCTGGGGCAGAACGCCCTTGCAGTCGCTACCGTGCCCGCTGGTGAAACCGTGACGTGGTCCGGTATCGGCAGCTATGGCCCCGCAGAGGACTTCCGAGCGGGAGCGGCCGCAGACTGTGGTGACGAGATCGCCTTCGCCTACGAGTCCGGCGGCCTCTTCGGATCGCTCGACATGGGTTCGCTCGGTAGCTGATAACCGGAGCACCTGAGCACAACGCCCCGCCACCGCGAACGGTGGCGGGGCGTTGCGCGTGCGTTCGCTGGTGGCCGGGCCATCAGCCCAGGATCTTGAACGCGTTGCGCACCGCGTCCACGGCCTCCTCGAGCCCGAAGCCGGCGCCCGACGACCACTCGGCGAACTCCTCTGCGGCCCGGGTCAACGCAGCGCCGCGGGCGCGCATGGTCCACCGGAGCCGTCCCAACATCGAGGCGTCGTCGGTCGTGGCGGCGTCGATGACCTGTTCCTTGCCGGACGCGGAGCGCTCGATGATCGCGGCGAGAATGTTCTGGATGGGGAACATCGAACCACCGCCGCAGGTGGGGCGAAGCAGACTGAAGTGGCAGCTGATGCGAAAAGATGCCAGTTCGTTATGTACATCGTGCGTTCGGGGGACAGCGCCGTTCGCTTCTCCGTTGACATGGTTGGTCCGGGGGTCGGAGGACTTCCACTGGCAGGCCCTGTGGGCCAAGAAACTCGGAGGGACCATGCGATTATCCACACGGCTCGGAGTTCTAGCGGCCTCAGCGGTACTCGGGGGTACGACCCTGGTCGGTGTTGCCGGTTCGGCATCGGCAGCTCCGGTCGAGCGGGTCGTTGACGGTCCGAGTGTGCTCGAGGTCGAGATCGACGGTGCCGGTGAGCTGCTCTTGTCGTACGACAACCAGTCGGGACAGGATTTGAACTGCCTGGCCTTCGTTACGACAGAGGAGGTGGCGGCAGGCCTCTTCGATCACTTTGCATTCGGTGAGGTGGGTGCTCCGTTTCCCGACTATCTCGTCGAGATGCTCGATGAAGCGCAGGACGATAAGCTAGTGGTCGGCACTCTATTCGCGGTGTCGGCCGAGGGGGCCGGCCCGGTCGTGGCAGACTTCTCGAGCGAGTATGACTTCTCGGGTGAATGGCCTGTGGCCGTCACTCAGTGTTCGAGCGCCGATTACCAAGAAGTGGAGCTGTCCGCCCCCTACCCACCGGGATCCGGAGGCGTCGCCGTCCTTGACAGCCCTAGCGTCCTCACTGTGACCGGGCGCGGCACCGAGACGACGGTCCAGTACAAGAATGAGTCGGGTCGTGGTCTCCACTGCGTGGCGCTGGTCGGGGAGCCCACGCTGATCGGCGAGATATTCTCTGCCGTTGAAAGTGATCCGGCTTCGTCCAGCGTGCTCAACGGAGATCTCCGGGCGGCGCTCGAGGATGCAACCCGGGCCGGAACCGTCGGCACCTACGGTGGAGGGATCGACAATGGTGCCTCGATGGCGCTCTCGGCGAATCCGGAGAACGTTGAACCCGCGGGCATCCTCACGGACGATTCCTTCGACCCCGTGGGCGTATCGTTCTGCTCGCTGTACGCAGGCGAGAACACCTATACCGAGGTGGAAATCAGCCAGACCGGCCTCGACGACGGCGACGACGACCCGACGGACCTTCTCCCAGCCCCGATAGTCGACAGCCCGAGCACACTGACGATTCTTCCGTCCCCGCTACCCGAGGGGGGCTTCCATTATTCCTACGACAACCGCTCGGGAGTGGACCTCTACTGCACGGTATTCCTGGGGTCCCAGGACTACGTGGATGGGCAGCTGAGCAGAATCGATAAGGAGGGGCTGGTCGCCACTGACGTGACCTGGCTCCCGTCGACAGCGGAAGGAGGGGACTCGGGGTGGTTCGTCTCTCTGGCCGGCACCAATGGGCCGGTCAGCACGCTGCCGGTGACGGGCCCCGGTACGACCGAAACCGAGCCCCACGCGGTGAGCTTCTGTCTGGACGTCGAACTTGATGGCAACGTCCTGGTGGGAATCGCCGGCGACCACTTCGAGATCGAGACCGCCACGTTCGAATCTGCTGGTGACGACGACGGTGACGACGACAGCGACACCCCGGGCACCGGGATGGATGTGTCCGAGATGATCGCTGAGTTGCTCGAGGCGATCGACGTGTTCGGCTCCATCGGCGCGAACAACTGACTCAGCTGACATAGCTGACGGCCGCGGGCCCCCACCTTCTCGGCGAGGGACCCGCGGTCTGCAGCCCCTGTGGTCGGTGATCATGCCTTCACCATCGTGGCTGATGTCTCACCCACTCACCTGGTATGGAGTGACCTACTCAGCGGCCGACTCCACCGTTTATGTAGGCAAGATGAACGCTCGTCACGGTCCGGCTGAAGGTCACGTTGTATCGCAACCCGTAATTGCAGCGCGTCAGCGACGTTCACAGTGGCTGAGCTTCAGCCGCAGCCTCAAGCGCAATTAGTCCGCTGTTGGTCGGAGGGGCTTCAACGCAGTCGGTTGAAGACGTTGCGGACGGCAGCCACGGCCTCATCGACGTCGAAGCCCGCGCCGACCGCGCGCTTCGCGAACTCCTCGGCGGCTCGGGCCAGCACGGCGGCGGGCAGGTCGGCAGCGGCGACGAAGGTCCCCGAGCGGCCCCGGCCCTCGAGGACCCCGGCCTCCTCCAATTCGCGATAGACCTTGGCGGCCGTGGCGGTCGCGACACCGACCTCGGCGGCAAGGGTGCGGACCGGAGGCAACCGGGTGCCCGTGGTAAGTTGACCGTTATTGACGGCCTCGACAATCTGGCTCTTGAGCTGGCGGAAAGGTGGTTCGGCGGAGGCCGGATTGACTGCCAGGACCGTGCCGGCGACGCGGGCGCCCCCGGGGCCGCGGGAAGCATCCCCTGCGGCGCCCGGGTCCGACAGTGTTGACGAATCGACCACAGGTCAGGCCCACACCTGATCGATAGCGGTGGCCTCGCGCGGCGGCTCCGCCGGAACGGCGGGGGCCGGGGTGCGGGAGAAGCGGGGTGCCGGAGCGGGCCCGGGGTCACCGGCAACCTCGACGAAGGTCTCCCTCGCGACGTTGTGGGGGTGGTCCAGCGCCTCGGTGTAGGTCAGCACCGGCGTGGTGCAGGCGTCGGTGCCGTAGAACAGCTCGGCCCACTCGTCACGGGTCTTCTCGGCGAACTTCCCGGCGATGATCTCGCGCAACTCCTCCCAGCGGTCCATGTCGAACTGGCCGGGCATCCCCTCGCCGTCGATGCCCAACAGTCGGGCGAACTCGGCGTAGAACTGCGGCTCGAGGCACCCGACGGCCATGTACTTGCCGTCGGAGCAGGTGTAGACGTCGTAGAACGGGTACCCGGTGTCGAGCATGTTGGTCCCGGCGACGTCGGACCACTGGCCGCGGGCGCGCATAGCCCACTGGAACTGGCCCAGCACCGAGGCGCCGTCGGTCATGGCGGCGTCGATGACCTGGCCCTTGCCCGAGGTGGCGCGCTCGACGATCGCTGCGAGGATGCCCTGGATGAGGAACATCGAACCGCCGCCGAAGTCACCGACGAGGTTGAGCGGCGGCACGGGGCGCTCGCCCTTGCGGGCGGTGGCGTTGAGATGGCCGGTCAGGGAGATGTAGTTGAGGTCGTGGCCGGCGGTGTGTGCGAGCGGGCCGTGCTGACCCCAGCCGGTCATCCGGGCGTAGACCAGGCGCGGGTTGAGCTCGAGGCACTCCTCGGGGCCCAGGCCCATGCGCTCAGTGACCCCGGGCCGGTAGCCCTCGACCAGCACGTCCGCCTTGGCGACGAGGCCTCGCACCTGCGACAGGCCCTCGTCGCTCTTGAGGTTGGCCTCGACAACGGTCCGGCCGCGGCGGGTGATGTGCGCCCAACCGCCGACCTGGGTATCGAGCTCCCCGGGGCGCATGACGGTCACGACGTCGGCGCCGAGATCGGCGAGCATCATGCAGGCATGCGGTCCGGGCCCGATGCCATTGAGTTCGACAACGCGGATGCCGGCGAGGGGGCCGGAAGAGGAACTGGTCACAGGTGTGCCCTTTCGTGTGGCTTCTGACACACGGTATCGCCCCTTCCGCGAGAGCCGGGGGAGCAGGCTGACCCGGGGTGTCCCGACGTGGCGGGCGGCAGGTCAGTGGGTGAGGAGATTTTCCAGGTCGGAGGCGTCCACCAGGGGGTCGTCCAGGTCGATGGTGATCCGTGAACGGGCCAGGAACCGGGCACGTCCGGTGACGGTCGTGTGCAGGGCGGGAAAGTCGCCGACCATGCATTCCTCGACCACCGTGCCCAGGAAGCGGTTCCCGCGCGGCGAGATGGTCTCCAGGGTGTCACCGGGAGCGACGTCACCAAGCGCGGCCATCAAGGCCAGCCTGGCCGACGTGCCGGTCCCGGTCGGACTCCGGCAGATCACGCCCGGATGGACGTAGGTCGCCGACGGCGACTCGTACCGACCGGACCCCACTGTGCGCACGGCGCCCATGAAGTGGACGAACGGCAGCGGCCCCACATCGCCGAGCGAGGGGTGCTCCCGCCTGAGTCCGGGTCGGGCCGCCCGGACGAAGGCATCGCCGAACGCGGTGAGGGCGAACTGCTCGTCGGCCGTGAGTTCGAAACCGTGGTCGGCCGCGCGGATCAGGGCGAAGTAGGCCCCGCTCCACACGAGATCGAACCCGACCCGGCCGTAGTGGGGGACCTCCACGACGAGCCCGCATTCCGCGACGAAGGCAGGCTCCCCGCGTGTGGTGATCGACTCCACCCGGCCGCCGGCGATCCGCGCAGTGTTCCGCGACAATCCCGCCGGGGACTCCAGGACGATTTCCTGCAGCCCGTCGTTCGCCGGGATCATTCCGCTCTGGAGGAGTGCGGTCGCGGTGCAGATGGTGTTGGAGCCCGAGTACATCGGGTACCCCATCGCCTCCATGATGATGTACCCGGCCACGGCCTCCGGATGGGAGGGCTCCACGATGAGGTTCACCGACATCGCTGGGTCGCCGTACGGTTCCGAGAGCAGCAACCGGCGCAGACCGTCGCCCTCTTTCTCCAGGTAGCGGGCCTTTTCCAACACGCTTCTCCCCGGCAGTGGCTCGATGCCTGAGGTGACGATCCGGCTGACGTCGCCGCCGCTGTGGGTGTCGATCAGCTCCAGGACGCGTTCACGATCCATGGGGGGCTCCTACCGTGTCCCAATGTCGGTCGGGAACCACGACCAGGTTGCCGACGTGGGTCTTTCTCATGAAGGCGCGCTGCGCCTCGTGGAACTGGGATAGCGGGAAGGTGCGGTGGATGAGCGGACGGATGCGGCCGTCCTCGATGTAGCCGACCAGCCGTCGGAAGGCGGTCCGTGTGCCCTGCGAGGAACCGTGCAATTCGAGCTGTTTGAGGTACATGGTGCGCAGGTCGAGCTCCACGACCGGGCCGCCGATGGCCCCGGCAGTGCCGTACCGGCCCTCCGGCCGCAGGATCCGCAGCAGGTCGTTGAACAGCGGGCCAGCGACCAGGTCTCCCACCACGTCGATCGGGCCGTCGACGACCCGCGCCACCTCGCCGACGAGATCGTCCGAGTCCCGCAGGAACACCGCCTCGGCACCGATCTCGCGGAGAGCATCCTCCTTACCGGCGCTGGACACCGCGTAGGGGATTGCGCCGCGAACGCGGGCGAGTTGGATCAGGGCCGAGCCCACCCCTCCGGAGGCGCCGGTGACGAGGATCCGTTCGCCCTCGCCCAGACGCGTCCGGTCGAGGATCTGTTCCGCGGTCAGGTAGGCGCAGCAGAAGGTCGCCAGGCCGGCGTCGTCGATGTCGGCGGTGACCTCGTAGGCGTTCTCGGAGGGGACCGCCACGTACTCGGCGTAGCCACCGTCGCGCCCGTGGCCGATGTAGTCGATGTCGGCCAGGCTCTCGTCGCCCTCCGGCCTGTTGTAGATGCTGAAGTCGACCATCACCCGGTGCCCGATGCGGTCCTCGGACACCGAGTCGCCGACGGCCACGACGCGCCCGACGATGTCGGTGCCCTGGATGCGCGGGAACTCCAGCGTGGAGCGGCCACGTCGCCACGAGGAGACGGCCGTCGGATCGGTGTCGCTGCCATAAGCGCCCTGGCGGACCCACACGTCGGTGTTGTTCATCCCGCAGGCGTGGACATCGATAAGCACCTCCCCCGGGGCAGGGTTCGGCGTGGGGACGTCGCGTGAATACACAAGCTGGTCGAGGCCGCCGTGGCCCAGGAGCTGTACCGCGTTCATCGTCGGCGGGTCTGGCGGCATCGGTGCTCCTCCTCCGCTCGCGCTACCTGGACCGTAGGCCACAGGTGCTTGACGAGAATTCTCTCACCTGTCGACCTTCCCGGTCTATCGGCGCGGACCGATTTTTACACGACGTTGACCATTCGGGCGGAGGGGTTGGTCGGACGAGGGTGAACGCCGCCTTAGGGCTCGGAGCCAGGGGTTCGATGTGGGTGATGCTGCTCGTCCGCAACCCATGTTGTTGCTGTTGTTGCGCCTGTTGCCAGGAGTGATAAGAGTATTAACATTGGTTTATGTACCTAAATGTTTCCGGCGCTTACTGAAACGGTGATGTGACCCGTGCAACACTCCTCTCAGGCGTCTCCAAGACGTCAGAACGTGTCACCGCGGTCCTCGAGTGGTGACATTCCCTCACTGCAAGGAGATCTCATGATCGCTCGAAATCGGATCCTGGCCGGCGCCTCGGCCGTGGCCCTGGCCGCCGGAACAACCCTGGCCGGGGCCGGCATCGCCGGCGCGCAGGGTTCGTCGGAGATCGCCGCCGATCTCGGCCTCGCCGCCACCGCGCTCGACGGGCCGGTGACGGTCACCCCGAACGAGGAGGGTGGCCCGACAGTCACCTACACCAACGAGACCGCCGATCCGCAGAACTGCCTCGGGTTCACCCTGCCCTACAGCACCATCGAGGAAGCAGGAATCGACCCCAGCGGAATTGATGTTGCGACGGCTGGCCCCGTTCTCAATGCGATTGACGCGGAAGAAGGCGTCTCGCTGCTGACCGTGGCAACCGAGGGCGAAGGCGAGGACGCCGTCCAGGTGCCGTCCGCAGAGGACAGCTACGTTCCCGGGACCCGCGATGACAACGGTAATGGCGGCATCCTCCAGATGGTCGCCGAGTGGGTCGCATTCGGGTTCCCCCACGCGTATCCGGTGGCCCCCGACGGCACAGTTGAGTGGGTGGCCACCGCCCCGGAGACGCCTGCCGCCGGGGTGATCCTCTGCACCTCGGAGGTCGGAGAGGGCGAAGAGGACCCCGGTCTCCAGACTTACTTCGGCATCGACCCGCAGGTTGTCGCTGACCAGATCAATGGCCGGATCCCGGGTGGATCCCTCGAGATCGTCTCCGCGGACGACGTCAGCGCCGGCAGCGTCGGGATGGGCGCGACCCTGCTCGGCTCGCTCGGTGACAACGGCGCGGACGACGACGTCGACAACGGCGACGGTGGGGACGTGGAAGAGGACACTGACACCGCCAGCGGCAGCGCCAGCGGCAGCGGCAGTGGCGACGACGATGGCGATGACGAGGACAACGGCACTCTCACGGCTGCGACCCTCACCAACTGATCGTCTAAATCAACAGGCGCCATCTGCGACTCCCACCCGGGCCCGGCACCTTACGGTGCCGGGCCCGTTCGTCTGTCCAGCCGCGCTCCGAGCGTCACCGCAGGTCTACTAGCGTGGTCGACATGACCGACCCCCACGATCCCCTCGCCCCGCCGACCGTGGACCGCTTCGGCACGCCGGGTACGCCGACCGCGACCCGCGTGATGCTGCTCGGCTCGGGCGAGCTGGGCAAGGAGGTGACCATGGCGCTGCAGCGTCTGGGCGTCGAGGTCATCGCGGTGGACCGCTACGACGGAGCCCCGGCGCACCAGGTCGCGCACCGCTCGCACACCATCGACATGACCGACGCCGACGAGGTGCGCCGGGTCGTCGAGCTGGAGAAGCCGGAGGTGATCCTGCCGGAGATCGAGGCCATCGCCACCGCCGCGCTCGCGCAGATCGAACAGGACGGCCTCGCCCGCGTCGCGCCCACCGCCCGCGCCGTGCAACTGACGATGGACCGCGAGGGCATCCGCCGCCTCGCCGCCGAGGAGCTGGGCCTGCCCACGAGCCGGTTCGCGTTCGCGTCCTCACTGGAGGAACTGCAGGAGGCGTGCTCCCGGATCGGGTTCCCGTGTCTCGTCAAGCCCACCATGTCGTCGTCGGGCAAGGGACAGTCGTCCCTCCACGGTCCCGAGGACGTGGAAACGGCGTGGAACCACGCGCAGTCCGGTGCCCGCGTCGCGGGGGCGCGCGTGATCGTGGAGTCGTTCGTCGACTTCGAGTACGAGATCACGCTGCTCACCGTCCGGAGCGTCGACCCGGAGACGGGACAGATCCGCACCGACTTCTGCGAGCCGATCGGCCACCGCCAGGAGCGCGGCGACTACGTCGAGTCGTGGCAGCCGCAGGCCATGACCCGCGACGCCTACGACTCGGCGCGGTCGGTGGCGGCGCGGGTGACGGGCGCGCTCGGCGGGGTCGGCGTGTTCGGCGTGGAGCTGTTCGTCAAGGGCGTCGACGTCTACTTCTCCGAGGTCAGCCCCCGTCCCCACGACACCGGCCTCGTGACGTTGCGCAGCCAGGTGCTCAGTGAGTTCGAGATGCACGCGCGCGCCGTCCTCGGTCTGCCGGTGGTCACCACCATGGCCAGTCCGGGCGCGTCCGCGGTGATCTACGGCGGCACGGGGATCGCGGAGGACGGCACCGAGGGCGACGGGACCGTCGAGAGCGTCGGCTTCGCCGGTGTCGCCCGCGCGCTCGCCGTGCCGGAGTCCGATGTCCGCCTGTTCGGCAAGCCGTCGGCCAGCGAGTTCCGCCGGATGGGCGTGGCCGTCGCGACCGCCGAGGACGTCGAGATCGCGCGTGAGCGCGCCCGCGAGGCCGCGTCGCGTGTGACGGTGGTGAGGTAGGTGCGGCCGGTGATCGTGGGTTGGGAGGGCGCCGCGAGATGACGACGACGAGGTCCGCGGCAGACGACGCACGCGATCTGCCGAAGGAGCCGACGGCGCCGTGGATCCTGACGCTGTCCGTGGCAGTGATCCTGGTGTGGCTCGGCGTGCTGGCCTGGCAGGTGGCCGTCCTGCCGGATCGGGTGCCGACGCACTTCGGCGCGGGCGGCGAGGCCGACGGTTGGTCGACCAGGAACGGCGCGTTGGCGTTCTCCGCGCTACTGCCGCTGGTGGTCGTCCTGCCGATGCCGCTCATGTCGAGGCTGGTGGTGTCGGCTCCCGAGTTCATCAACGCCCCCAGCAAGCAGTGGTGGACTGCCTCCGGAGCCCGACTGCGCAGGTTCGAGAGGTTGCTGCGTGAGGACCTGTGGCTCATCACCGCGTTGACGCTCGCGCTGCTGGTGGCGGGACAGGTGGGCATCGTGATGGCTGCCCGGTCCGGGACCGATCAGATGCCGGGGTGGGCGCTTCCGGGTGCCCTGGTGGTCTTCATCGTCGGGCTGGGAGCGGTGCTCGCTCGCATGTTTGTCGGCGGGCGGTACGCCGAACAGCCCGACCTGCGCTGAGAGACGGACCGGCTCGCCCGGGCCTGTGAATGGTCGTCGACCTCATCCACAGGCCCCCGCTGGCGGGCCCTGTGCGTCGTACTCCGCCCATAGCGTGACCTCTCGAACGGCCCGGATGCCCGGGCCGGAGGGGAGCGGGGACGATGGCGGAGCAGGGGGAGCGAGCCGGTGGCGGGGTCGCCGCGCCGGGCGCCACGGCCGAGGCGGGCCCGCTGGGGGCCGTGCTCCTGGCGTTCGAGCAGACGGCGGTGACGGCCGAGGCGGCCCGGGTCCGCGACGCGGGCGTGGACACGGCCGCCAGTGCGGCGGATCTGGTCGCGGCGCTGGAGGAGGCGTCGGCGGCGGCTGCCGGCATGGCGGCCGGAGGTGCGGGGGCGCTGCTCACCGGTCCCGCGCTCGCCGAGTGCGCGGACCTGCTCGCCCGGCGGGCCCGGGAGCACGAGGCGCAGAGCCGGCGGATCGCGGAGGCGATGGCCCGGGCCGCCGGACTGCTGGCGGAGGCGGATGAGGAGGTGGCCCGCGGTGTCACCGGGACAGCGGGCTGAGGCGCTGGTGGTGGCGATCGACCACGCCGAATCGCGGGCGGCGGCGGTGGGTCGGCGGATCGCCGAGTCGGCCGAGGACCTCGACATGGTCGCCCGCCGACTGGGCGGCGCGGTGGCCGGTGACGGGATAGGCAGCGGCGCGGCGGTCGGTGGAATGGCCGACGAGGGCGGGTGGTCCGGCCATGCGGGGGCCCGGGCGCGCAGCCGCGCTGCTGACGCTGCCGCCGAGGCCAGGATGGTCTCCGGCAACTGCCTCTATGTGGCCGACGTCCTGCGGGCCGAGGGGGCGCGGCTGGCGCGGGCGGTGATCAGCTGGAGCGACGACGAACTCGCCGCGCCCGGCACCGGGGACACCATGGCGGTGGGGGAGGCGGATCGCGGCCTGGCGAAGCGGCTGCGCGAAGCTGCCGACCATCTCACCGGGCACACGGATCCGGCGACGCGCCCGTGCATCGACCTGTCGGGATCGACCGACGACGATCCCCGGGCGGTCGCCGAAGTGTGGCACGGGCTGGGGCCTGCCGACCGGGCCAGGCTGGCCCGTGACCACCCAGAGCTGGGATCGGTGGACGGCCTGTCGTCGGCGACGCGGGATGCGATCAACCGGGCCCGGTTGCGCCGACTGCTCGACGCGGCCGACACCGGCGCCGGCGGCGACGGGCTCGCCGGTGCCGCTCGGGGCCTGTCCGCGTTGGCCGCGCACCTCGAGGCCGACCCGCGACGGCATCTCCTCGACCTGCACCCGGACGGTCGCGCGGTGGTCGCGAGCGCCGATCCCGACACCGCCGACCGGGTGGTCACGCTCATACCGGGCACGGGGTCGTCGCTGGACACCCTCGATCGCACCGGCGAGCGGGTGGACGCGATGTGCGAGGCGGCCGCCTCGGGTCTCGAAGGGGCCGCCTCTAATCCCGGTGCGGCCGGTTGGACACCCGACGCGGCCGTCGAGTCCTGCGTCGCGGTGTCGTGGCAGGGCTACGACGCGCCCGCCGACGTCGCGACCGCCGGCTCCTCGACGGCACCCGCGCGAGCGCATGCCGCAGACCTGCGGACCTTCGCGGCAGGGTTGGACGCGGTGGAACGCAGGGACGGCGACGACGCTCCCCATGTCGCGGTCGGGTACAGCTACGGGTCCGCGGTCCTGGGGGCGGCAGCCGAGGACCCGGGAGGGCTGGCAGCCGACCGGATGATCCACGTCGGCAGTCCCGGCGCGGGCGTCGACTCGATCGCCGGGCAACGGGTCGACGAGGTCGGCGTCGCTCGGGCGGCGGGGCAGGACGAGGTGGTCGGCGTCGCCTCGCGTTGGGATCCGGTGCCGTGGTGGTCGATCACCGGCGTACTCGGCGGCCGCCCGGGCACCGGGGAGTTCGGCGGACTCGCGGTGGACGTCACGGAGCCAGACTCGGGCGCCGACTCGGTGCGCAGCGCCCACTCCCGCTACTTCGACCCGGGCACGGTGTCGCTGGACGAGATCGGCCGGCTCATCGCCGAGACCGACTGACCCCGAGACCTGCTAAGCCCCCACGATCCGCTAAGCCCTCACGATCCGCTATCCGGAATTCGGATCGGCTGGTCGAATCGGACCAGCCGATCCCGAGGGACGGTAGCGGATCTCAGGGGGTCCGGGCCGTGGGGGCCGTGGGGGAGGTGGGGGAGGTGCGGGAGGCGCGGGCGACCTCCAGCATCTCCGCGCGACCCGGCAGTTTGGTGCGTTCGCGGCCCGCCGCCTCGCCGAGGCCACGCTCGTGGGCGTCGATCTCGGCCCAGGCGTCGCCGTCGACGAGGTCCACCTCGCGGTCGGTGAGGAAGTCGCGCACGGCCTGCGGGTCCGGCTCGTCGGGCTCGGGCAGCGTGCCGGACTCGAGTTCGGTGGCCAACTGCCCCACGGTCTCCACCGCGCAGGACCGGTTGGTGCCGATCACCCCGGACGGCCCGCGCTTGACCCAGCCCGCGGTGAACAGCCCCGGCAGGTGCTGACCGCCCGGCGAGTCGAGGATCCGGCCGGAGTCGTTGGGGATGGTCGCCGAGTCGTGGTCGAAGGGCACCCCCTCCAGGGCGGCCGAGCGGTAGCCGACCGCGCGATAGACCGCCTCGACCTGCAGGTCTTCCGTCCGGCCGCTGCTGCGCACCCGCCCGCCGGCACCGGCCGGCTCGGTCACCGCCAGGCGCAGCCCGGACACCCGGCCGTCGGAACCCAGGATCTCGACCGGGGACCGGTGAAAGCGGAACCGCACCACCCGTTCGCCGGCCGCGAGGGCGGCGGCCTCGGCCTCATCCGCCGTCCCCAGACCGGCCTCACGCTGTGCCCCGGCCCATTTCTCGAGTTGCGTGCACACCTGCCCGACCCGGCGATCGCTGTCGCGGAGGGTGCGCGCCTCGTCGTCGTCGTACTCCAGGTCGGCCGGGTCCACCACGACGGTGACGCCCTCCACCTTGGCCATCTCCCGCAGTTCCAGGGGCGTGAACTTGGCGTGGACGGGGCCGCGGCGGCCGATCACCGACACCACCCGGGTCGTATTGGTGCCGAACCCGGCGCGGACGTGCTCGGGGATGTCGGTGGGTTCGAGCTGCTCGGGGCTGCGCACCAACATGCGCGCCACGTCCAGGGCGACGTTGCCCACGCCCACCACGGCCGCGCGCTCCGCGGTCAGCGCCCACTCGGGGTGCGCATCCGGGTGGCCGTCGTACCAGGTCACGAACTCGGCGGCCCCGTACGAGCCCTCGAGGTCCTCGCCCGGGATGCCGAGCCGACGGTCCGCGAGCGCGCCGGTGGAGAAGACGACCGCGTGGTAGAAGCGGTGCACGTCGTCTGCGGTGAGGTCGTTGCCGAACTCGACGTTTCCGAGGAACCGGATGCGCGGATCGGCGGCGATCCCCTCCAGCGTGCGGGCGATGCCCTTGATCCGGGGGTGATCGGGGGCCACGCCGTGCCGCAGCAGACCGTAGGGGACCGGGAGCCGGTCGATGAGGTCCACCACGATCCCGCGTCCGGAGGGATCCCGGTTGTCACTCCAGTCCAGCAGGGCCTCGCTGGCGTACACCCCCGCCGGGCCGGACCCCACTACGGCCACCCGGAACGGGGAATCTGTGACAGGCGTCATGTCCGCGATCGTCGCACAGAAAAGCGAGCGGGGTACCTCGACCCCGCCGATCGGTCGTCGGGGGAGCATAATCGACACCCATGAGCGACTACGCCGGGGACCTATCGCCCCGCCAGGCCTGGGATCTGCTCGCCTCCGATCCCGACGCCGTACTGGTGGACGTCCGCACCAGCGCCGAGTGGCAGTGGGTCGGCGGCGCCGATCTGTCGGCGCTGGGCAAGCGCACGCTGGGCATCGAGTGGATGACCTCGGCGGGTCAGCCCAACGAGCGGTTCGTCGAGCACCTCGGTGAGGCCGGTGTCGCAGCGGAGTCGCCGGTGCTGTTCCTGTGCCGCAGCGGTGGCCGGTCGGCCGCCGCCGCGAGCCTGGCCACCGCCGCCGGATACCGCACCGCCTACAACGTGGCCGAGGGGTTCGAGGGCGACCCGGACGCCGCCGGACACCGCGGCACCGTCAACGGGTGGAAGGTCGCGGGCCTGGCCTGGCGCCAGTCCTGACCGGGCCACCACGGCCAGCCCGCCACGCCCGTACGCCCCTCGCCCCGCCGCATCACCCACGCACCACACACAAGAAAGCAGCGATGAGAAACAACGAACTCCCCGACGGTCTCCACCCCGACACCCTGGGCGTGCGGGCCGGGCAGATGCGCACCGGCTTCGAGGAGACCGCCGAGCCGATGTTCCTCAACTCCGGCTACGTCTACGAATCCGCGGAGGCGGCCGAGGCCTCGTTCAACGGCGACCTCAAGCGCTTCGTCTACTCCCGTTACGGCAATCCGACGGTCGCGATGTTCCAGGAGCGGCTGCGGCAGATCGAGGGCGCCGAGGCGTGCTTCGCCACCTCCTCCGGCATGTCCGCGGTGTTCGTGGCCCTGGCCGCGCTGTGCGGGAACGGGTCGCGCCTGGTGGCCTCGCGCGCGCTCTTCGGCTCGTGCTTCGTGATCTGCAACGAGATCCTGCCGCGCTGGGGCGTGGAAACGGTGTTCGTCGACGGCTCCGACCTCGACCAGTGGCGCGAGGCGCTGAGCGAGCCCACCGACGCCGTCTTCTTCGAGACCCCCTCCAACCCCATGCAGGAGCTGGTCGACGTGCGCGCGGTGTGCGACCTCGCGCACGCCGCCGGCGCGCAGGTGGTGGTGGACAACGTCTTCGCCACCGTCCTGCACCAGAAGCCGCTCGAACTGGGCGCGGACATTGTCGTCTACTCCACCACCAAGCACATCGACGGCCAGGGCCGCGTGCTCGGCGGCGCCGTGCTGGGCACCGAGGAGTACATCTCCGGGCCGGTGCAGAACCTCATGCGCCACGCCGGGTTCGGGATGAGCGCGTTCAACGCGTGGGTCCTGCTCAAGGGCCTGGAGACCATGAGCCTGCGCGTCGAGCGGATGAGTGCCAACGCCCTGGAGGTGGCGCGGTTCCTGGAGTCGCACCCGGCCGTGGAGTGGGTGACGTACCCGATGCTCGAGTCGCACCCCCAGTACGAGCTGGCGCGGGCGCAGATGTCCGGCGGCGGGTCGGTGGTGACGTTCGGGTTGAAGTACGACGCCGACGGTGGTGACGGTGGCCGCGACGACGACGACAACGGCGGCCGCGGCAAGAAGGAGTGCTTCTCCCTGCTCAACTCGTTGGAGGTCATCGACATCTCCAACAACCTGGGCGACGCCAAGACGCTGGTGACCCATCCCGCGACCACTACCCACGCGTCCATGGAGCCGGAGGCCCGCGCCGCGGTGGGCATCGGCGACAACGTGGTCCGCCTGTCCGTGGGGCTGGAACACGCGGGCGACCTCATAAAGGACCTGCGTCGCGGTCTGGGGTGACGGTCTAGATTGATCGCATGTCTGATCGGGGTGAACATTCCCGGGTCCGGGTGGCGGTGCTGCCGGCCGCCCATCCCGCGGTTCGCCGTATCACCGGCCTGGATGGCGCTGAGCACGTAGAGCTGGTGCCCGTCCGGCCCGGGGTGGTGAACGGGCAGACCCCGCCCGAGGCGGTGACTTCCGCGGAGTTCGATCCCGGCCACGTGGCGTCGGGCGAGATTCATCGCGACGGCGACCCGCTGCGCACTGTCGACCTGGCGCACGTGCACTTCGGGTACGACTACCTCGAGCCGGAGAGCGTGGACGGGGTGGTGGAGCACCTGGCGCGGGCCGGGGTGCCGATGGTGCTCACCGTCCACGACATCGTCTACCCGTCCCACGAGGACGAACTCCCGCACCGGGACCACACCGGCACACTGGTCGAGGCCGCCGCTGCCGTGGTCACGCTGACCGAGGTGGCGGCGCACGAACTGTGGGTGCGGTGGGGCGTCGAGCCGGTGGTCGTGCCGCACCCGCGGTTGCTGGACGAGGACGAGGTCTCCTCCGCCATCCGCGCCGGCAAGCACCTGCGCGGTCCCGGCGATCCGGTGGTGGTGGGGGTGTTGCTGGAGCGGATGGGCGAGAACATCGACGGCCCGGAGCTGCTGGACCAGCTGGCGCCCGTCGCCCACGGGCGTCGGGGCGCGCACCTGCGGATCGTGGTGGAGGCGCAGGCGTGGCGCGACGCGTGCGGCGAGGACCG
Source organism: Dietzia sp. Alg238-R159 (assembly GCF_900537145.1). Taxonomy (NCBI): domain Bacteria; kingdom Bacillati; phylum Actinomycetota; class Actinomycetes; order Mycobacteriales; family Dietziaceae; genus Dietzia; species Dietzia sp. Alg238-R159. The sequence continues at coordinate 375,177 of NZ_UNRI01000003.1, forward strand.
CGAGGCCGGCGGGCACCATCTGGTGGCGGAGCTGGCGGCCGAGGGCGGCTGGGAGTCGGTGCGGTTGGTGAGGTACGAGTCGCTGGACCTGGCGCCGTTGCTTCCCGAGTTCGCCGCGCTCGACGTGTGCGTGTTGCCGTACCGGTTCGCCACCCATTCCACCTGGTTGGAGTTGTGCCGCGATCTGGGCGTGTCGCCGGTGTTCCCGGCGGTGGGGTTCCTGCGGGAGCAGTGGTTCGACCGTTGCGATCCGGGCGATCATTCCGGGGAGATCTACGATCCCCGCGATCCGTCCGCCGTGGCGGTAGCGGTGCGGGCGGCGTTGGAGAATCCTCGGGCCGTCCCGCCGCGGGTCGCGGGCGCTGATCCGACGAGTGTCATCGCGGCCCATGCGCGGATCTATTCCGAGGCCGCCGGGCGCCGCTGAGCGTCCGGGGTCGGGCCGGCGCGCGGTGGGGTGGTGGCTGCGCTCGGCCGGGCCGGGCTGGGGGCTGCGCCGGGCCGGCTAGGAGTCGGCGTCGCCGCGGGCGATGTCGACCGGCCAGGCCAGCGTGAGCATCGAGTCGGTGGCCGGGGCGGCCGCGTCCATGCTCAGCTCGAGACACACGGTGACCGGGGATCCGGGCGTGGTGCGGGTGGCGCCGGGCAGGACCAGCGGTTCGTCGACCGTCGGCGCGTCGAGTGGCACCGGGCGGTCACTGTCGCCGGCGAGGATGCTGGGCGAGTCGAGATCGAACGCTGGCGCGGCGCATGCTCCGCCGCGGGCCGAGACGGCCCGGACCCGCACGTGGGACGCGGTCTCGGGGTCGCCTTCGACGAGGGCGCCCTCGCCGATGTCGACGTGGGCGTCGGACCGGGAGTCGACGGTGGTGCGCAGTGTCAGGGGCTGGTAGGCGGAGCGATTGCGCAGGCCGGCTGTGTCCACGCGGACGGGGAAGTGGCCGCCGTAGGAGGAGATGGGCGCGGTCCAGGTCGTACCGAAGTCGGTGGACGCCTGGACGGACCACGCCGAGCTGCGCAGTTCGGACTCGCGGGTCTGCTCGTCGCGGTCCTGGACGATCACCGTCGCGCCGAGTGCGCAGACGGAGGCGGCACCGAGTGCGACCAGCGTGGTCGCCGCGTGCCGGATGCGCATGACTCCTCCGAGGGGCCGTCTGGTGGAGATCGGTCCAGAGGAGGGGGCTCCGGTGCGGGCGGGGCCGCAGTGATCGCCGTTTCAACTAGTTTATGGCTCGCGGCCGACGCATCGTTACAGCGCCCCTGGGTGTGTCCGATATCACTCTCACTGCGGCGTGTCGACCGGTCGTCAGCGGATGTAGACCACGGTTCCGGTCTCCTGGTTGATGGCGGCCCAGCGCCAGCCGTGCGCGGCGGGGTCGTCCGAGGTGAAGGTGGCCCACGCTGCGCCGGGGTCGCTGCCGCCCAGCCAGATCGCGAGCGCCGCAAGCCCCTGCTGGGCGTCGGTGGGGATGGTGTTCCTGACTATCGGGGAACGCGGATGACACTGGCCGTGGCTGTGAGTCTGAATCGGAATGCGGCGTCCTGCTTATCGAGCTCAACGAGTCGCAGGGGTGGCGCTTGTCAACACGTGCACCCCTGCCCGGCCCTGTTGGCATACTCGGCCCCGTGCCCCGCGCGCGCCAGAGGTGAATCTGGTCACATGCCTACCTGCAGGAGAAGCCGATGCCCGACACCCCGTCCCTGAAGCTCGGTTACAAGGCGTCGGCCGAGCAGTTCGGTCCGCGTGATCTGGTGGAGTTCGCCGTGATGGCGGAGCAGGCGGGGATGGATTCGGCGACGGTGTCGGATCATTTCCAGCCCTGGCGCCACGACGGGGGTCATGCGCCGTTCTCGCTGGCGTGGATGACGGCGGTGGGGGAGCGCACCGAGCGGCTGCAGTTGGGCACCTCCGTGCTGACGCCGACGTTCCGCTACAACCCGGCGGTGTTGGCGCAGGCGTTCGCGACGATGGCGTGCCTGTACCCGGGCCGCATCTTCCTCGGTGTGGGTACGGGTGAGGCGCTCAACGAGATCGCCACCGGGCATCAGGGCCAGTGGCCGGAGTTCAAGGAGCGGTTCGCGCGCCTGCGTGAGTCGGTCCGGCTCATGCGCGAACTGTGGACCGGTGAGACGACGAATTTCGACGGTGACTATTACTCGACCAAGGATGCGTTCCTCTACGACGTGCCCGAGGGCGGTGTGCCGGTGTACGTGGCGGCGGGTGGTCCGGTGGTGGCCAAGTACGCGGGCCGGGTGGGCGACGGGTTCATCTGCACCTCCGGCAAGGGGATGGAGCTGTACACCGACAAGCTGCTCCCGGCCGTCGAGGAGGGCGCCGGGATCAACGAGCGGGACTCGGCGCAGATCGATCGGATGATCGAGATCAAAATCTCCTACGACCCCGACCCGGCCGCCGCGCTGCAGAACTGCCGCTTCTGGGCGCCGCTCAGTCTGACCCCGGAGCAGAAGCACTCGGTGGATTCACCGCGGGAGATGGAGCGCCTGGCTGACGAGTTGCCGATCGAGCAGGTCGCCAAGCGGTGGATCGTCGCCTCGGACCCCGACGAGGCCGTCGAGCAGGTCAAAAAATACGTCGACGCGGGCCTGAACCACCTGGTCTTCCACGCCCCCGGCCACGATCAGAAACGCTTCCTCGACCTGTTCAATTCCGACCTCGAACCGCGACTGCGAGCCCTTGCATGAGTAACGAGAACAACCTCCCCGGCCCGGACACGGCCGATCTCTCCGGCCTCGAGGGCATCCTCGGCCACAAGGAATCGGTCCGCGTCCTGCGCTATCCGCACGAGACCGAGCCGGATGAGGAGGGTCAGACCACGGAGTGGCATTGCGACATCGTCGTCGTCGACGACGTTCCCGCGCCCGGCTTCTCCACCTACGCCACCGTGGGCGCCCGCGAGCTCCCCACCAACGTCACCACGCCCGAGGGGCGACACATCCGCTCCGAGTTCGTCACCGTCGGCCGCACCGGTCACCGCGCCATGGCCGACGTCCTGGACGCGTGCGCGCTCGCCGTGGCGACCGGTTCCATCCACGTGGCGCCCGGCGCGGTGATCCCCAACGCGGTCGGCCTGGTCGATCCCGGCCGCACGTGCGAGCACCTGGTCCTCACGCCGCCGTTCCTGTGGCCCGACCTGCAGGTGGTCGATGAGACCGGCGGCCCCGACGGCACCGGCCCCCTGCTCACGCGGCTGCAGGCCGTGCCGATCACCACCGCGGAGATGTCCGCCATCGGACGCGACGGCGCCGACGCCCTGTTCGAGAAGCTCGACACCGCCGACGCCGACGTCACCAACCCGGACCGCCCGAGCGTGGTGTGAGTGGGCCCAGTGTGAGTGGGCCTGGTGTGAGTGGGACCCGTGTGAGCGCGCCCGCGCCCCGGACGCCCGGCGGCGTGACGCGCGTGCTCGCCACCGCGGCCGGGCTGATGCTCGTCGAGGCCACGCCCGACGGCATCGCGCGCCTCGTCCAAGTGGACGCGGACCAGCTCGACGCAGACCAGCTCGACCACAGGGATGCCGCCGCGACCTGGTTCAACGTGAAACATCACGACGACGACGAGGGCCGCGATCCCGAGCCCGGCGCCGCGGCGGAGCACCTCGCCCGCCTGGCGGAACAGGTGGAGGACTACCTGGCCGGGAGGCTCCGCGGGTTCGACGTCCCGCTGGACTGGGCGGCGGCCGGGGTCCACGATGAATTCTCACGTGAGGTCTACCGCGAGATCCAGCACATCCCCTACGGCGAGACCTCCAGCTACGGCCAGGTCAGTATCGACGCCGGCCGGCCACGCAACGCCCGTCGCGTCGGCCGGCTGTGCACGCTGGTGCCGGTGCCGTTCGTCATCCCCGTCCACCGGGTGATCCGCGCCGATGGCGGCATGGGGAACTGCCCCGAGTACCGGCTGCGGCTGCTCGAGCACGAGCGACGCAACATCGCCGCCGAGCGTGCCGGAAAGCCGGGCCCGCTCCCGTTCCGGTAGGCATCGCCGCCGTTCGTCCGGGCACGGCCGGATCGGTGGGACAGCGGCCACACCGTGGTTAGGGTGGCGATCAGCGTCGGGGGCCGAGGGGTCCGCCGGCGCGGACCGCCTGCCGTCGACCACAACCCACGGGGGAAGCCATGACAGCCGGAACCGTCGCCACCACTGCCCGCGCCGAGAGCGTGGTCGAGAAGTTCCAGCGGGTCCGGGGGCTCACCGACCTGCTCGCGTCCCGGCTCAGCCCGGAGGACCAGATCCCCCAGTCGATGACCGCGGCCAGCCCCGCAGCGTGGCACCGGGCGCACACCACGTGGTTCTTCGAGGAGTTCGTGCTGGGTCGGCTGCCGGGCTACACCTCGCCGGAGCCGGTGTTCCGCTTCCTGTTCAACTCGTATTACGAGGCGGTCGGCCCACGGCAGCCGCGGCCGCAGCGCGGGCTCATCACCCGCCCGTCGGTGGCGGAGATCGGGGACTTCCGCGCCCGCATCGACGAGGCCGTCGTCGACGCCCTCGAGGCGGGCCGGGTCGACGAGCGTGGCCTCGAACTGCTGGAGCTGGGCTGCCATCACGAGCAGCAGCACCAGGAGTTGCTGCTGATGGACATCAAGCACCTCTTCTCGCACAACCCGACCGATCCGGTGTACGTCCACAGGTCGACGGACCCGGCAGGAGCGGCGCCGGGGGAGACCGAGTGGCTCGCCGTCGCCGAGGGGGTCGCGCAGGTCGGCTCCCCGGCTCCCGGCGACTCCGACGTCGGGGACGGCTCGGGCGCCGCCACGCTCCCAGGCGCCACCGCGTTCTCCTACGACAACGAGCGCCCCCGTCACCGCGTGTGGATCCCCGGCGGTGAGGTCGCCACCCGCCAGGTCACCGTCGGCGAGTGGAAGCAGTTCATGGCCGACGGCGGTTACTCCCGGCCCGAACTGTGGTTGTCCGACGGCTGGGCCACGGTCCAGGCCGAGGGCTGGGATGCGCCCGGGTACTGGCGACGTGAGGACGACAGCCCGGTCGGCCGCGCCGCCGACACCGCGACCGCCGCTGGCCCCGCGACCGCCGCCGACGGTGAGTGGACCACCTTCACGCTGAGCGGCCGGCGGCCGGTCGTCGACGCCGAGCCCGTCATCCACGTGTCCTTCTACGAGGCCGACGCCTACGCCCGCTGGGCCGGCGCACGCCTGCCCACCGAGTTCGAATGGGAGGTCGCCACCACCGGCTGGGAGATCCGCGACGAGCTCGACCCCGACCGCTGCCACCCGCGGCCCGCCGCGGAGCGGACGATCGGCGGCGTGTGGGAATGGACTGCCAGCGCCTACCTGCCGTATCCGGGGTTCGTCACCGAGGAGGGCGCGGCCGGCGAGTACAACGGCAAGTTCATGTCCGACCAGCATGTCCTCCGCGGTGGCAGTGCGTTCACGCCCGCCGGCCACACGCGGCACACCTACCGGAACTTCTATCCCGCCGCTTCGAGGTGGGCGGCCGCCGGACTGAGGCTCGCCCGGTGACCGGCGCGCGCGAGGTGGCCGCCCAGCGCGGTGCCGCCGGGCCCGACGGCCCCGGTGCAACAACAGCAAAGACAACGACGACGACAACGACGACGACGAGCACCGCCGATCCCGACACCGCCGCGCTCGAATCGGATCTGCACGCCGGGTTCTTCGACGACCCGCCGACCGTGCCGCCCCGCTGGTTCTACGACGAGAAGGGCAGCCTGCTCTTCGACCGGATCACCCGGCTCGCGGAGTACTACCCCACCCGCGCGGAGGCGGAAATCCTGCGGTCGCGGGCCGTCGACATCGTCGGCGATGCCGACACACTCGTCGAGCTCGGGGCCGGGACCTGCGAGAAGACGCGGGTCCTGCTCGACGTCCTCGCCTTCCGCCCGACCGGCGCCACTGATCCAGCCGGCCCACTGTTCGTTCCGGTCGACATCAGTACCGAGATGCTCTTCGGTTCCGCCCGTGCGCTCACGGCCGAGTACCCCGGACTGCGTGTCGTCCCGGTCGTCGGAGACCTCACCGCCCTCGACGGCCCGCTACCGGGCGAGCCGGGCGGGCGGCTGGTGCTCTTCCTCGGCGGCACGATCGGCAATTTCAGCGAGGCCCAGCGAGCAGAGTTCCTCGCGATGCTGCGCGGCGTCATGGACCCGGGCGACCGGCTGGCGCTCGGCTTCGACCTCGTCAAGAGCCCCGAGCGGCTGGTCGCGGCCTACGACGACGCCGACGGCGTCACCGCCGAATTCAACCTCAACATGCTCGACGTGATCGCCCGGACCGTCGAGTGCACCGGGCTGGACAGGCGCGATTTCCGCCACGAGGCCGTGTGGAACGCCGCCGAGAGCAGGATCGAGATGTGGTTGCGGGCGGTCCGCGACGTGCACGTCGACTTCCCGACGCTGGGGCGCTCGCGAACCCTCGCCGCGGGGGAGGGCATCCGCACCGAGATCGCTCGGAAGTTCGAGCCGGACGCACTCGCCGACGACCTCGCCGGCCACGGGTTCGTCGGCCCGACCGTGTGGACCGACGACGCCGGGGACTTCGGGCTGGTCCTCGTCGTCGTCGACTAGGGGTGCACCGTGACCCCCCGGGGCGCCCCGGATCTCGCCGATCGGGCCCGCGGCCTCCTCGGGGAGGCCCGCGCGGCCGGGGCCGCCGTCGACTCGGCGGCGGCTGAACTGTTCCGGCTGGGCGGGGAGGTCGCGCGCGCCGGCACCCGGGCCGAGGCCGCCCGGAGCGGGGCGCACGTCGCGGCCGAGCGGGACCTGGTGAGCGGATTGCTCGACGAGCTGGACGTGATCGCCCGGGTCGCGGATCGGCTCGTCTCCGAGCTCGACCGGGCCGACGGCGGCGGGCGAGGCGCCGCCGACGGCGGGGCCGGGCCGCGGGCGACCCTCGTCTCCGTTCGGCGGGTCATCGAGGCGGCGGACAGCCGGGGCCGCGAAGGTATGTGGTTGGGAGAGCTGGCGACGGACCGGGTTCGGGATTTCGCCGAGTTCGAACTGCTGTACTCGCGCGCGTCGCAGCACCTCGACCGCCGCCGGTGGGACGCCGCCGACGCCGTCCTGCCCCGGCTCGTCGCACTGGATCGCGCGCTGGTGAGCACGGAGATCGGCGCGATGCTCGACGAGCTCAAGTTCCGCCTCATGACTTCGCGGGGATGACGCGGGCCGAGCTGCGACGATGCGCTTCCGGACCGGTTCGTGTCGTACGTGTGTTCTATGCTTCGGGGTATGGAACAGGGAGTATGGGATGCGGAGGGGCGGGGCGGTGAGCGGGACGAGCCGGCCCCACTGACCGACGTTCTCGCGTTCCTGGAGGCGTCGGTGGAGACGCTGTGCGCGGTCGACTGGGCCGAGCACGACCCGGACGCGCTCGCCCACGCGGTGGGTCGCGTGGAGGTCGTGGCCCGGCGGCTGGACGCCAGTGGCTCCCGGGCCACTGCGGAGTTGGCCGCGCTGCACCGTCAGAAGGGACGCACCGCCGGTGGCGTCGCCGCGCTCCTCGCCGAGAAGCTGGGACTGGCGAAGGGCACGGTGCACGGTCGGATCGACGCCGGAGGACGTCAGGCCACCCCGGCCGGGCGGGCGGCGGCGAACGGGGAGATCACCGGCGAGCACGAGCGGATCATCGCCCGAGCCGTCTCCGGTCTGCCCGGAACGATGGGCGGCGACGCCAAGGTGTGTTTCGCCGAGGAGCTCACGGAGTTCGCCCGCACGGCGGCGCCCGCCGACCTGCGGGCCGAGGCCGCCCGCCGGGTCGCCGCCCTGTGCCCGGACCGCGGACGGGACCGCGAGGAGCACCAGGAACGTCAGCGCTCGGCGCGGCTCGGCGCGGTCCGGTCCGACGGCACCAGCACCCTGACGATGACCCTGACGGCCCGCGGCCGCGCCCTGGTCGAGAGGGCACTGTGCGACTTCGGCGGGCCCGGCGGCGCCGTGGAATGTGAACCCGGGTCCGACGAGCGCACCCCCGAGCAGCGCGCCCACGACGCCCTGGTGCACCAGTGGGCCCTCGGTTCGACCGTCGACCCCGCCCGCCCCAAGGGCATCGCGACCATCGTCGTGCGGGTGACACCGGAGCAGCTCGAGGACCCCACGACGCTCGTGCAGACCGACGCCGGCACCCAGCTCAGCGTGCGGCAGGCGGTCTCCATGGCCGGAACGATGCCGTGGTTCGTCTCCCTGCTGCGCGACGGCCGGGAGGAGCTGCACCGGATCGACGTGGACGCCCACCCCGATCGGCGCCTGGCGTCGTCGATCCAGCGGTTGGTCCTCTACGCCTCCCACGGAGGGTGCACCTTCCCCGGGTGCACCGCCCCGGCCAGGCGAAGTCAGTTCCACCACGTGAGGGAATGGTCCAGGGGCGGGCCGACGACGGTCGCCAACGGGGCACTCGGCTGTCCCGTCCACCACGGGTTCGTCGGCGACGGCCCCGGAGGGTGGACAACCGTGGTGAACGCCGCCTCGCCCGGCCTGTGCACGTGGCTGCCTCCCGGCGTCGACAGGCTCACCGATGTGTGACGACCCGCCCCGGACCGGGGTGGGGGATCGGGCCGTCGGGTGTGTACAAGGTGTGCTGCGCCGCCGGCGCTGTCACAATGCCCCCGTGCCCGAATCCCTTCCTCCCGAGTCCGTAGCGTCCGACACTCTCGCGTCCGAACCCCGCGCCTCGGGGCCAGGCGATCCCACCGGGGCCGAGTTGTCCGACTCCGACGTCGCCGCACTCTCGATCCCGTCCCAGTCGGGCGGTGAGCCGCTCTCCTCGTCCGCGGTCTACGTCGTGGCCCCCGAGGGCGACACGGGCAAGTCGACCGTCGCGTTGGGGCTGCTGCGCATCCTGGCCGGGACCGTCCAGCGGGTCGGGGTGTTCCGCCCCGTCACGGTCGCGCCCCGCCCCGCCGGTCCCGGCGTCGAGGACGAGGAACCGGTACGCGACCGCATCGTGGAGATGCTGCTGCAGCACACCACCGTGGACCTCGACTACGAGGACTGCATCGGCGTGACCAACATGCGCGTGCACTCCGACCGCGACGCCGCCCTGAGCGAGATCGTGCACCGATATGAGGCGGTGGCCCGGCAGTGCGATGTCGTGGTGATCGTCGGCACCGACTACACCGGGGTGCCCAGCCCCACCGAGTTCGACTTCAACGCCATGATCGCCGTGAACCTCGGCGCCCCCGTCCTGCTGGTGCTCCGCGGATCCGACCGCACCCCGGCCGAGATCGGCACCAACGCCCGGCTCACCCTCGAGGAGCTGCGGGTCGAGCACGCCCACCCCGTGGGAGTCGTCGTGAACCGGTGCGATCCCGGCGCGCTGGAGGAGATCCGGGCCGAGCTCGGATCGCTGGACGTGCCGGCCTGGACGCTGCCCTCCCAGTCGCTGCTCACCGCGCCCACGATGGGTGAGCTCATGGAGGCGGTCGACGGCGAGCTCTACTCCGGCGACCCGGCCCTGCTCGACCGCGAGGCGATGGCCGTGATGGTCGGCGGCATGACCGGCGACCGGATCCTGGAGCGACTGGTCGACGGGATGGTCGTCATCGTCCCCGCCGACCGCACCGACGCGGTCCTGGCGATCCTCGCCGCACACGCCGCCGAGGGCTTCCCCTCGCTGGCCGGGATGATCTGGAACGGTGGGGTCAGGCCGAACGCGGCGTTGGACAAGCTCGTCCGCGGGATGCGCTCCACCCTCCCCATCATCTGCACGGGTCACGGCACCTACGACACCGCCCGTCTGGCCGCCGAGACCCGCGGGCGCGTCTTCTCGGGCTCGGGGCGCAAGGTGGAGACCGCGCTCAGCCTGATGGAGAAGCACGTCGACACCGAGGAACTGCTCGCGCCGCTGCGGGTCGACGCGCCCGACGTGATGACGCCGCAGATGTTCGAGCACCAGCTCCTCGAGCGTGCCCGCGCCGACAAGCGCCACATCGTGCTCCCCGAGGGCGACGACGACCGCATCCTGCACGCCGCCGGCCGACTCCTGCGGCGCGACGTGGCCGACCTGACGATCCTCGGTGACCCCGAGGCGATCCGTCGGCGTGCCGACGAGCTGGGCATCGACCTGAGCGGCGCGACACTGCTGGACCCGCGGACGAGCGAGCACGCCGATCGGTTCGCCGATGAGTATGTCGAGCTGCGCAAGCACAAGGGCATGACCCCGGACGTGGCCCGTGACCGCATCCTCGACATCTCCTACTTCGCCACGATGATGGTGCACACCGGGCTCGCCGACGGCATGGTCTCCGGCGCAGCCCACACCACCGCGCACACCATCCGCCCCGCCCTGGAGATCATCCGGACCCGCCCCGGCGTGAAGACAGTCTCGAGCGTGTTCCTCATGTGCCTGGCCGACCACGTGCTGGCGTTCGGGGACTGCGCGGTGGTGCCCGACCCCACCGCCCAGCAGCTCGCCGACATCGCGGTGTCCTCCGCAGAGACCGCCTCGCGGTTCGGGATCGACCCTCGCGTGGCACTGCTCTCCTACTCCACCGGTGACTCCGGCAGTGGAGCCGACGTCGACAAGGTGCGCGAGGCGACCGCACTCGTGCGGTCCCGGATTGACGAGGCGACCGAGGGTGATCCGGCCGCCGGCCTCGTCGTGGACGGGCCCCTGCAGTTCGACGCCGCCGTCGACCCCACCGTCGCGAGCAAGAAGATGCCCGACTCCCCGGTCGCCGGCCGGGCCACCGTCCTGGTGTTCCCCGACCTCAACACGGGCAACAACACCTACAAGGCCGTGCAGCGGACCGCGGGCGCGGTCGCGATCGGCCCGGTCCTCCAGGGGCTGCGCAAGCCGATCAACGACCTGTCCCGCGGTGCGCTGGTGGAGGACATCGTCAACACGGTCGCCATCACGGCCGTCCAGGCGCAGGGCACCGGAGATCTCCAGGAGAGCGACTCATGACCCGCGTGCTCGTCATCAACTCCGGCTCCTCCTCCCTGAAGCTGCAGATCCTCGACACCGCCGTCGAGGGTGAGTTGGCCTGGGCGCTGGTCGAGAGGATCGGTGAGCCCGTGGGCACGCTGACCGTGCGCCGCAGCGACCTCGCCGGTGCCGGTGCGGAAGAACGCACCGCGGAGGCGGAGTTCCCGGACCACACCGCCGCGCTCGGACACGTACTGGAGTTGGCGAAGGAGCTGCACGTCCATCCCACCGACCTGGGGGTCGAGGCGATCGGCCACCGTGTGGTCCACGGCGGGCCGGCCTTCCACGAGCCGGTCGAGGTGACGCCGGAGGTGGAGGCCGACATCGAGAAGCTCGAGGTGCTCGCCCCTCTGCACAACCCGGCCAACCTGCGTGGCATCCGGGTGGCCCGCGACCTGCTGCCGGGGCTGCCGCACGTGGCCGTGTTCGACACCGGGTTCTTCCACACCCTGCCCGCCGCCGCCCACACCTATGCCATCGATCGCGAGACGGCACGCGAGTGGGACCTGCGCAGGTACGGCTTCCACGGCACGAGCCACGAGTTCGTCTCCCGCCGCACCGCCGACGTCCTGGGCCGCCCGTACGGCGAGCTCAACCAGATCGTCCTGCACCTGGGCAACGGGGCGTCGGCGTCCGCTATCGAAGGTGGCCGCGCCATGGATACGTCCATGGGTCTGACGCCCCTCGAGGGACTGGTCATGGGTACACGACCCGGAGACCTCGACCCCGGCCTGATCATCCACCTCATCCGTGACCGCGGCATGTCGCCCGAGGACGTCTCCACCCTGCTCAACCGCCGGTCGGGACTGGAGGGATTGTCGGGGGCGCGCGACTTCCGCGAACTCCTGACGCGGGTCGACGATGGCGACGAGGACGCCACGCTGGCCTACGAGGTGGTGATCCATCGCCTGCGTCGCTACATCGGCGGCTACTGGGCGGTCCTCGGCGACGTGGACGCGATCACGTTCACGGCAGGGGTGGGAGAGAACGTCGCGCGCCTGCGGGCCGACGCGCTGGCCACCATGCGCGGCTGGGGTGTGGAGATCGACACCGAGGCCAACGAGAACGGCACCGGCGAGCGGGTCATCTCCACCCCCGACAGTCGCGTGACGGTGCTTGTGGTGCCCACCGACGAGGAACTGGCGATCGCGCGGGCGTGCGACGAGGTGCTGGGCCTGGGAGGATAACCCCGTCTACATTTGCTAAGAACAACTTTAGTTATAGAGTGCGGGGTGATCCCCGGCATCCGAGCCCGGGCTGGACGAAGTCGGACGATGCCCCACGCCTCACCCTCCTCTCCGGACGACCGGCCCGAGCACGGGCCGCCTCCCGGCCCGACGCAGGGTTGGCCCAGGAGTCGCGGGATCGTGCCGCTCATCCTGGCGGCGGTCGCCACCCTGGTCCTGGGCGGGGCGTCCGTGGCTCAGGAGGTGACGGTGCCGGCCCTCGATGCCCGCGCCGATCTGGAGTTCTCGCTGGACGGTTCCATCTGGACGGACGCCCCGGATCTCGCTCTCGGTTCGTGGGGTTGCGACCCGGCCGGCGGGCCCGGGGGTTCCGCTCCGCCCGCAAGCCCCGCTCCGCCCGGGGCGAGCGCCAGCATCCCCGACGTGGACTCGTGCGCGATGCTCCCCGGCGAATCCGTTGACCGCACCTATCACGTCCGCAATGCGGCCGACTCCGGCCGCACCGGCCGGTATGCGGTCGGAGTCGGTGACTTCGTGGTGTCGGAGGGCGCCGAGTTCGAGGTGCGCTCGAGCATCACCGGCGCGACGGCCGCCGACTCGGGGACCGTGATGCTGCACGGCGCGGGAACCGGGCAGGCCGGGGGCTCTCCGGCCCGCGGTGCCACGGTGGCCGCCCTGGAACTGGGGCCGGGGGAGTCGGCGCGAGTGGTGGACGAGGTCTCCGTTCCGCTCGACGTCCCCAACAGTGCGCAGCGGCAGAGTGTCAGCCCGAGGATGTGGGTGTCGTTCTCCGACGTCGACGGCCTCGACCGCGACGGCGACGGACTGCCCGACAACACCGAGAACCTGATCGGCACCGATCCGTCCGACCCGCTCAACCGGCTGCCCGACGTGACCGCGGGGCAGGAGTACGGGCCCGAGCCGTTTCTCCCGACCCCGCCCGAGGGCACCGTGCTCGACGTGGTCACCGACACGTTGCCGCCCGGCATGCGACTCGAGGACGGCGCCCTGAACGGTACTCCCACCCGCGCCGGCACCTACGACGTCTCGTTCTCGGTCACCATGCCCGGAGGGGCCACCTACACCTCTGTCCGGCGCGTGGTGGTCCACCCCGCCCCCACCGGCGGTTCGACGGACCTGCCGGACGTCGTCTGGCCGGTCATCGTCGGGGGCGTCATCGGTGTGGTGATCGGTGTCGTCGGCCCCGCCCTGGGCTCCCTGGCCGGTTCGCTCGGTGGGTCGTCCGACTCGTCCGGTTCATCCGGTTCAGGTGGCCCCGGTGGCCCCGGTGGTCCCGGTGGCCCCGGTGGCCCCGGTAGCTCCGCCGGTTCGGACTCGCTGGCGGGCACCACCGCCCCCACCGCCTCTGCCCCCACCGCCCCCGCGACCGCGGCCACCACGCCTGACGCGGACCCCGCCACCGACGAGGGTGGCGCCACCGGCCGGGTCGCCGAGAGTGCGGTGACACCGCGCGAGGGGGCGCCGTCGGACGCGTGGATCCGCGCCAATTCGGAGGTCCGCGGGTCGTTGGCCACCACCGGCGTCAGCGGGGCCGAGCTCGTGCTGTGGGCGCTCACCGCGGCGGCGGCCGGCGCGACGCTCATCCTGTTCGCCCGGCGACGCCGCCGCCACGATGACCCGGCCCTCGCCACCGACCCCGCTCTCGACCACGCTCTCGACCGCGAGGGCTGAGCCGCCCGGCCCGGTGGGAGCGCCCGAGGCCGGTGGAACCCCCGCGGACTCAGAACAGGGTGCGTGGACGGATGCTGTTGGCCTGGTCGACGAGCCTGAACCGCTGCTGACGGGTCTCCGTGGACCGCGCGAGGGTCCGCAGGACGGTCTCCGCGCCGGAGCGCAGCCCGAACTCGGTGAACGGCACGCCGCGCATGAGGGGGGACGGGGACGGCTCGTTGCCCGGCAGCTGCACCCAGGCGAGTGCGGTGGTGAGCACGGTGAGCCGGATCTGGAACGCGCGGTGTTCACCGGCGGACAGATTGGTCACACGGCGGGCGGCCTCGCGGAGGTGGGACTCGTCGGTCTCGTCGAGCGGGCGGCCCTGGCACAGCAGGAGGATCGCGGTGAGGTTGGCCAGCGCCGAGTACCGGGAGTTGGGCGGGACGCGGTCGAGCTCCTCGATGGCGGACTTGACCTCGCCACGACGCTGCAGTTGGCGCGCCAGCCCGAACGCGGAACTGATCACCGACCGGTCGACCGACCACACCGTGCGGTAGAAGTGTTCGCTCGAGCGTGCCCAGCGGGCCCGGTCGCTCTCGGGGCACACGTCGAGGATCAGTTCCGCCGTCGCGGCCAGGGCCAGCTTGGGGCCGTTCTCGCCGGGCATGGCCGAGAGCACCCTCTGGAACTTGGGATACGCCCCGACGGGGTCGCCCTTGAGCAGGTCGGTCACGCCGTCGTACCAGACCAGCCGCCATTCGGCGGGCATCCGGTACGCGTTCTCCTCCAGCAGCGCCTCGGCCGCGGCGAGATCGTCGCTCTCGAGGTAGGCGCGGGTGAGTGACATGATCACGCCGACGCTCTCGTGGGCCTCGGACTCGGTGTCGGAATACAATTCGAGGAGGGTGTCGATCCGCTGCTCGACCGAGGTGTACGAGGTCGCGGCGAGAATGCGGCCGGCGGGGTCGGAGGCCTCCATGAGCGGCACCGGCAGGGCGTCGACCAGTTCGGACCCGGTGAGCGTCGTGTCGCGGGCGCGGCCGTCGACGAGGAAGTCGGTCGGCTCAACGGTGAACAGCGTGCCGAAGGTCGATCGCTGGGGTGAGAACACCGAGGAGAACGCCGGGTGCGGGACCCCGGTGCGCAGCGCGAGTACCTCCCGCAGGACGCCCATGAGCTGGTTGGCCATCCCGTTGGCACTGCGGAACCGCGAGTCGGGTTCCTCGTGCGTCGAGCGCAGGAGGAACCGGTACAGCGAGTCGTACCGGCTGAACACCGGCTCCTCCATCGGGGAGGGGATGCCGTCGGCGTAGCGGCCGTCGACCACGGGGAGCCGCACGATGAGCGAGGCGAGGGTGCGGCCGACGGTGTACAGGTCAGAGGCGATGGTGGGCCCGGTCCGGGGGATCTCCGGGGCCTGGAAACCGGGGGTGCCGTAGATGTGCCCGTAGTCCCCGACGCCGGACACCGCGCCCATGTCGATCAGTTTGACGTGGTCCTCGGTGAGCATGATGTTCTCGGGTTTGAGGTCGTTGTAGACCAGTCCCACCGAGTGCAGGTAGGAGAGCGCCTGCAGGACCTCGAGCACGTAGGCGATGGCCTTCTCCACCGGCAGCACCCGCCCGGGTGCCGCTCGTCGGACGTCGCGCAGGCTGGGGCCGCCGACGTACTCCATGACGATGTACCCGCCATGGGTGGGCGACGTGGCCCAGTCGTCGTGGATGAAGTTGTAGATACGCACGATCGACGGGTGGGACAGTTCGGCCAGGATCTCCCGCTCGGCGACGGCGACCTCCTGGGCCTCGGCCTGGTCGGCGTGGAGCAGGCCTTTGAGGACGACCCAGCGGTCGGACACGTTATGGTCGACCGCCAGGTAGATCCAGCCCATCCCGCCGTGGGCGAGCGCACCGCGGACCTCGTACTGGTCGGCGACGATGTCTCCGGGCCACAGTTCGGGCCGCGGCAGCCTGCCGTCGGAGGCCGCGCACTCGGCCTCGATGTCCTCCGGCTCCAACATGGCCGATGTGGGGTCGACGGGGATGATGTACGGCAGATCGACCAGACCCTCGGCGGCCTGGCTCGGGCGGTCCTCCGGCTTGTCGGGGTGCCGCATGCGGAACGGTGCCGAGGTCGACCGGTCGCCGGTAATCACCTCGCCGGTCCGGGCGGAGGACCGCGCGCCGGGGACGGACTCGGTGCGGGACTCGGGATCATGACTCCGCCCCGCGCCCGCCGCGCGCGCCGGGCCCGCCCGGCCCGGGCTGCTGCCGTCACCAGGGTCGGTGTCGGCGAGGAACCCGGTCATCGACGCCGCGCCGGTGGCCGCGACCGCGCCGGTGGCCTCGACCGCCCCGGTCTGCGACATGCTTCCCGAATGGACGTGCGGGCCCGTGGCCTCGAGCTCCCCGGTCGCCCCCATCGCGCCCGTGGCCCCCATGGCGCCCGTGGCCTCCATCGCGCCCGTCGCCTCGGTCAGACCGGTCGCCGTGGCGGCCTCCGTCACGGCCACCGCCTCGGTCCGCATCGTGGCCTGCGTGCCGACGCTGGGTTCGCCCTCCTCGAGCGGGTCGTCCCACTTCCGGTAACTCATCGCTGCTCCTCCGGCACGTATCTCGGCACCGGCATCCCGGGGTTGGGCCCCAGCCCGGACAACCACGTCGAATACATGCGGTTCCACGTGCCGTCCGCCCTGATCCGTTCGAGCGTGGAGTTGACCTGACGGACCAGCCCGTCGGTGTTGTCGCCCGGCGTGGACTTGGCGATGCCCACCCCGTACGGCTCCGCGTCGAGCTGCGGCCCCACGATCTCCAGGTACGGGTCCTGCGCGGTGATGCCCACGAGGATCGCGTCGTCGGTGGTGATCGCGTCCACCTGGTTCTGCTGGATGGCCACGAGGCAGTCCGCCCACGTGTTCACCGACAGCACCGTGATCCGATCCAACTCCTCCCACAACCGCGACGCCGACGTCGTCCCGGCGGCCACGCACACGCGCTTGCCCTCGAGGTGCTCGATCTCCGTGATCCCCGACCCGCGCACCGCCAGGACCCGCTGGTAGGCCTGGTAGTACGGCACCGAGAACGTCACCCGCTCGCGCCGTGCGCACGTGATGGACATCGACCGGATCACCACGTCCACCTGGTCGTTCTCCAGCGCCTCGAGCCGGTTCGACGACGTCAGCGACCGGAACTCCACCTGTCGCGGATCGCCGAAGATGTCCGCGGCGATCTCGCGCGCCAGGTCCACGTCGAAGCCGGTGAGTTGGCCGCTGGCAGGGTCGCGGAAGGAGAACAGGTTGGAGCCCTGGTCCAGTCCCACGATCAGTCGACCCCGCTCGAGGATCCGCGGCACCCTCTCCGCGGGGGTGGCGTCGTTCGGCCGCAGACTGGGCAGGGGGTCGCAGCTCTCGTCGTTCTCGTCGGGCAGGCCGGCGGGGACGTCCGTGCTGATGACCGCGCCGGCGGGAAGTGGCATCACCGCGTCGATCTGCGGGATCCCCGCCCCGGCGATCCCGGCCAACTCCGCGGTCGCGTCTCGTTCCGGCCCGCCCGCGCCGGGGCCGCCCTCGTCGTCGTCGACCCCACACGCCGCCCCGAACGCCAGGGCCGCCACCATCACGCCCCCGAGCGCGACCCGCCTCGCCCGGCGCCGCGCGCCGTGTCCCCGCGCGCCCGACCCGGTCCGCACCCCCGCCGTCACAGGTACTCCCTGATCCTCGGCGCGATCCCCACGACCACGGCGAACGCGGCCAGGGTGGACAGCGCGATGATGAGATCGGGCCCGTTGGAGGAGGTGCGGCGGGCGTTGTCGATGCGCGTGCGCAGGGTGTCGCGGGCCTCCTCGATGGCGTCCTGCATGGACTCGTCGAACTCCTCGAACGCGGCCCCCGAGTCGCCCTCGCTCTGGCCGGAGGAGATGGTGATCGCGCCCTGGTAGTCGCCCTGTTGGTACAGGGAGTCGGCGCGGTTCTGGGCGGCCATCCAGGCGTCGAGCGCCTCGATCGCGTCCGTCACCGCACCCTGCGAGTCGAGGTTGATGCGGCCGGAGGAGTCCGCGTCGTCCTCGTCGTCGAGGTAGACGGTCAGGGTGTCACGCACGTTGCCCAGGGTGGTCGCCCGCTCGGCCGCCGACCCTTCCGGATCGGTGCGCCGCACCAGGTTGAGCGTCTCCTGCGCGCGCACCTTCTGGGCGTTGATGCGCTGGCGGGTGAGCTCGTTCATCGGTGCCGCGCCCTCGGACAGGCCCTTGGCGTTGTCATTGGCCGCGAGGAACCCGGCGATCATCGTGAGCAGGAACGTCGCCACCATGAGCAGCGAGCCCAGGGCGAGCGCCGGGTTGAACCGCCGCCCGGTGAGTCGCCACAGCCACTGTTGCAACAGCAACAGCACCGCGATCGCCAGCCCCAGCAGGAAGAACGACCCCCATGGCGGCGACGACCACTCCCTGTCCGACTGTCCCACCGACGTGGACTGCCGGTCGTACAGGTCCGCGGCGGCGGGCAGGATTGTGTCCTGCATCAGCGTCGACGCAGACGCCAGATACGCCGAGCCGACCGGATTGGCCACGCGGTTGTTGGTGCGCGCCGTCTCCACCAGGCCGGTGTAGGTGGCCAGCTGGGCGTTGATGAGCGCGAGCTGTTCGATGGACTCGGTGTCGGTGCGGTCGAGGCCCTGGGAGGCGGCGATGATCGACGACGACGAGGTCGCGATCGCCTGGAGGTAGCGTTCGCGCAGTTCCGCAGGCTCGATACCGCCGGTGATGAACGCGGTGTTCGCCGCGGAGTCCGCGATCGTCAGGGAGCTGTACAACGTCTGCGAGGCGTTGGCGACGGGCTCGACCTCGGCCAGCAGCGTCTCGGTATAAACCTGCCGCTGGGTGATCGTCGAGGACGCCACGATCCCGCCCGTGAGCACCGTGATGATCGCGAGCAACGCGAAGACCGACATGCGGCCCGGCGTGGTGAGCACGTCGTTCCAGAAGCGGGCGGCGCGGCGACGGACCGGCCTGCGGGGTTGGAGGGTGGATGACGACTCGCCACTCGAGCCGGGCGTTGGTGTGAGCGTGGAGGCGGAGCCGGACCGGGAGCCGGAGGCCGACGTGGAGGCGGAGCCGGACCGGGAGCCGGAGGCGGCACCTGATGCGGGTGCGGCGCCGGCCCGGGGAGCGGCGTCGGCCGAGGATGCCGGGGTGGACTGTGCGGAGCCTGACTGGGACGCGGAGCCTGACTGGGACGCGGAGCCTGACTGGGACGCGGAGCCTGACTGGGACGCGGAGCCTGACTGGGACGCGGACGCAGGCGTGGCCCCGGCGGCGGACGCCGCGGGCGTGGATGCCGACGTCGACCCGGCAGGGGCGCCGCCCACCGGTGCGTCGCCGGGTGCGGGCGTGTCCGCGGCCGCACCGCGGGCGCGGCGTAGCGAGAAGGTTCGGGCGCGCATCTGCTCGCTCACCTCCCCGGTCTCCGCCCGCCGAGCCGACGATCCGACGGGAGTGTCTCCCAGGTTAGTGAAGTGGCGGCGCGGAGTCGGGCAGACTGGTCGACGAGGACTCAAGGTTCCGCCCGATCCGGGGGTGGACGGGTCCAGGGGAGGTGGACGACCGGTGGCGGCGAGCGAAGGTGACGGCAACGGCTGGGTGGTGTCCGACGAGGGTGATCGCCGGTGGGGGCGGTTCGGCGCCGCCGGGCTGCTCCTGCGGGCCGTCGACCCGTCCGATCCCGACACCCCACTCGTGTTGCTGCAGCACCGCGCCGTGTGGACGGCCTCGGGCGACACGTGGGCGCTGCCGGGTGGTGCGCGGGACTCGTACGAGGACGCGCCCGTGGCGGCGCTGCGCGAGACGGAGGAGGAGGCCGAGATCCGGCCCGCCGACGTGGTGGTCCGCGCGCAGGTCGTGACCTCCCGCATGCCCGGGACCGTGTGGCACCGGCCCGGACTCGACCTGCGGCACGCGGCCGAGCTGCTGAGCCGGCTGCGGCCCGACCAGCGCCACGACGAGCTGCCCGCGAACCCGTCGGGCTCCGCCCGCCCACGCGCCATCCCGCCGCTGGTCCAGGAGTCGCCCGACGCGGTGGAGTGGACGTACACCACCGTCATCGCGGACGCCCCGCGCGCGCTGGAGACCGTGCCCAACAACGAGAGTCTCGAACTCCGCTGGGTGCCCGAGACGCTGGTGGCCGAGTTGCCGCTCATGCCCGCGTTCGCCCACGCCTGGGCGAACGGGCTGCGCACCGACCCCGTCGAGCTGGTCGTGGACGTGGCCAATGTGCTCGGCTCCCGCCCCGACGGCTGGTGGAAGGACCGGGCCGGCTCCACCTCGCGACTGCTCGACGACCTGGGCGCCGGGATGCCCCGCACCCTCGAACTGCCGGGGGGGTTCGGCTGGGTCGCCCGCGCGCACGCCGTCATCGAGGGCGTCGCCAAGGCCGCCGAGCACGAGGGCCCGCTCGTCGTCCACCGCGCGTCCGGGTCCGGCGACGACGCGATCGTCGATCTGGCCACCGAGCTGGATGGCGGGCCCCGCCGGGTGGTGGTGGTGACGGCCGACCGGGGACTGCGGGACAGGCTGCCGGGCGACGTCGTCGTCGTCGGACCCCGCGCCCTTCTCGGGTAGCACGCGCGCACGCCGGCCCGGTCCCACCCCGGTCCCACCCCGGTCCCGCCCCGGTCCCGCCCCGGTCCGACCCCGGCCCCGCCCCGGTCCCGGCCCGGTTCACCGGGTCCACCCGACCTGACGGGTTGGATCTGCGCGCCGCACCGCCCCGCGGGTGCACACTGGAACGCATGACCCTGCCCCCGGAGATCCTCGTCGGCCCGATGCTGCGCTACGTCGACAGCACCGACGCCACGGTGTGGGTGGAGGTGTCGGCGCCGTGCGAGGTGACCATCCGTGCCGGCGACGAGGTGGTCACCGAGCGTTCGTGGGGCGTGCACGGCCACCACTTCGCGGTACTGCACCTGTGCCGGCTGCCCGAGGGCGAGATGACGCCGTACGAGGTGTCGCTCGATGACCGGCTCGCCTGGCCCGTCGACCCGGGTCGGCCCAGCGTGATCCGCACGCCTCGCGCCGACGACACGGTGCGGCTGGCGTTCGGGTCGTGCCGGCGTGGGGAGAGCCAGACCTCGGTGGCGCTGCGCAGGATCGGTGCCGACGCACTGGTCGCCCTGGCGCACCGCATGGCGCACACCCCGCAGGAGGAGTGGCCGGACGCGATGCTCCTGCTCGGCGACCAGGTGTACGCCGACATCCCCAGCCGGGAGATCTCCGAGCGGCTGGCCGAGCGTCGGCGCGCGGGCGGTGGCCCGCAGTCGGTGCGGGACTCTGCCGGCGCCGGGGGAGACCGCGACGTCTCCGACGAGATCTGCGATTTCGAGGAGTACTCCTGGCTTTACCACGAGTCGTGGCGTGACGCGGATGTGCGCTGGTTGCTGTCGACGGTGCCGAGCTGCATGATTCTCGATGACCACGACCTGCGCGACGACTGGAACTCCTCCCACGCGTGGCGTCGCGAGATGACCGCCCAGCCGTGGTGGAGCGACCGGGTGATCGGCGCGTTCGGCAGCTACTTCGTCTACCAGCACCTGGGCAATCTCGCCCCCGACGAGCTGGAGCGAAACGAGATGTACCGGGCGTTGCGGTCCGCCGGTTCGGACGCGGAGAGGGAGTCGCTGCTGGACGACTTCGCGCTGTCCACCGATTCCGAGCGCCGCACCGAGCAGTGGAGCTTCAAGCGTGACTTCGGTCGGGTGCGGGTGGTGATGCTCGACGTGCGGGCGTCGCGGCATCTGGACCCGCAGGACCGGCGGGTCATGGACGCCAACGAATGGCAGTGGACGCGCGAGTCCTGCCTGGACACCGACGTGGACCACCTGGTGATCGGCTCGTCCCTCCCGGCGTTCATGCTGCCGGCCCTGCACAACCTCGAGGGCTGGAACGAGGCGGTGTCCCGGGACCGGCCCGGCAAGCCGGCCACCGCGCGGGTCGGCGAGTGGATCCGCCTGGCCGTGGACCTCGAGCACTGGGCGGCGTTCCGGAACAGCTTCGACGATCTGGTGGGTCTGCTCACCGAGGTGGCGGCGGGCGATCACGGGCCCGCGCCCGCCTCGATCCTCCTGCTGGGCGGCGACGTGCACTGCTCGTACCTCGAGGAGGTCGACCTCACCGCCGAGCGGGTGGTGGACTCAACCACCCGCGTCCATCAGCTGGTGATGTCGCCGTTCCGCAATCCTCTACAGAAGTCGATCCGGGCGGTGAACCGTCTGTCGGTCCGCGAGCCCGTGCCCGCCCTGACGCGCCGCCTGGCCCGGGCGGTGGGGGTGCGGGAGCCCGAGGCGCGGTGGCGGGTCACCGACGGACTCTGGTTCGACAACGGGGTGATGACCCTCGTACTGCGCGGCCGCCGCGCCACGGTGCAGGTCGATCACGCCACCGTCGAGTGGCCCGCGCGCGGACTGGGCAAGGCCCTCACCCTGGTGCCGGGGCTGGCGCCGGAGTCATGGGGACGACGACGGCGAGAGGGCGATTCGCTGGGCCGCAAGCCCCGGCAGGTGTTGCGCAGGACGCTGAGCAAGGAGTTGACCGGGGAGGGCCTGTCTCCGCGGGGATCGGCCGACCGGACGGATGCGGACCGGGACGGAGCTCTCCGGGGCGGGGCTGGTCAGAGTACGGCTGTCCGGACCGAGGCCGCGCGCTAGACCGACACCGCCGACCGGCTAGGCCAGGGCCGCGCGGAGTTCGCGGGCGGCGGCGGTGGGGTCGGCGGCGCCGGTGATCGCTCGGACCACCACCACCCGGGTCGCACCCGCTGCCAGCACCTCCGGCAGGTTCGTCGCGTCGATCCCGCCGATGGCGAACCACGGCGTCCCGGCCGACCCCGCAGCCGACCCCGACCCCGCGGTGGTCCCTGCCGCGTGGCGCACGAGGTCCGGGCCCGGCGCGACGCGGCCCGGCTTGGTCGGGGTGGGCCACACGGGGCCCGTGCAGAAGTAGTCGACCAGCGGGTTCGCCGCGGCCCTGTCGACCTCGTCCACCGCGTGGCAGGACAGGCCGAGCACCACGTCGTCTCCGACGATCCGGCGCGCCCACTCCACCGGCAGGTCGTCCTGCCCGACGTGCAGCACGTCCGCCCCGGACGCCACGGCGACGTCGGCGCGGTCGTTCACCGACAGCAGCGCCCCGTGGGAATCGCACACCTCGCGCATCACCGCCAGGGCCCGCAATTCGTGCCCGGCCTCGAGCGGCCCGAGGTCGCGTTCGCCGGCCGAGTGCTTGTCCCGCAGCTGCACGATGTCGACCCCGCCCGCCAGGGCCGCGGTGACGTCCCTGCGCAGCGCCGGGAAGTCCCCCGACCACCCCTGTTCGCGCGCCTGCTCGTCGAGGTGTCGACGCGCGTCGATGCAGAGGTAGAGACGGGCGTCGGCGAGGCGGGCACGGAGGCGGTCGGCGCGGGAGGTCATGGTCACAACCGTAGGCCAGGGCCCCGCTAGGCTGGCCTGCATGACCTCCCGCGCCGCCGCCGACGACGACGGCCACCGTCCCGCCGCCGACGACGGCTTCCGCCCCGGTGCCGGTGCCGGTGCCGGTGCCGCTGCCGTCGCCGCGGCCCGGGAGGCCGCGGATAACGGTGTCGCGCGTATCGGGGCCCGGCGGCTGGCCGTGATCGGCGGCTCGGTGATCGGCCTGGCCTGCGCGTGGTCGGCCGCCAGGACCAAGCTGGCCACGGAAGTGGTGATCTACGAGCCCGACGAGTCCGGCCCCGACGGTGTGCCCGCCGCGGCCGCGGCGTGGGTGGCCGGTGGCATGCTCGCCCCGTTCAGCGAGGCCTGGCCGGGAGAGGAGGCAGTGTTCGCGCTCGGAGTGGACTCCCTGCGGCGGTGGCCGGACATGCTGGACGCCCTCGAGCCGTACGTCCCTGCCGGCCCACCGGTCCGCACCGGCACCCACACGCACATGCTGGCCGTGGACGAGGCCGACGCCCGCGACCTCGACATGGCCATGGAGTGGGCCGCCCGCCAGCCGGACTCCACCGACGCCGACCTGCGCCGAATCACCCGGCGTGAGCTGCGCGAGGCCGAGCCGTCCCTGGCCCGCGTCGCCCGCGCCGCCTATCGCATGGACTCCGAGGGGGCCGTCGACAACCGCGTCCTGCTGGCCGCCCTGACCCGCGCCTGCCGCGCCGAGGGTGTGAGGTGGGTGCGCAGCGCGGTGCCCTCGCTCGACGACGTCGACGCGGACCGCATCGTCCTGGCCGCAGGTTCCGGGTCCGCCGAACTGGCGGGGCTGCCGGTGCGCCCGGTCAAGGGCGAGGTGCTCCGGCTACGCGCCCGGCCCGGCTGCGAGGACCCACCCCGGGGAGTGGTGCGGGCGTTCGTCCGCGGGCGACCGCTGTACCTGGTCCCGCGCGACGGTGGTCTGGTCGTGGGCGCCACGCAGTACGAACACGGCGACGACCGGCAGGTCACCGTCGCCGGGGTGCGCGACCTGCTCGCCGACGCCGAGACGATCTTCCCCGGGATCGGGGAGTACGAGTTGGCCGAGGCGATCGCCGGGCTCCGGCCGATGTCACCGGACAACCTGCCGTTCCTCGGCGCCGACCCGACGGACCCGCGCGTGATCCACGCCACCGGGCACGGCCGCAACGGCATCGCGCTCACCCCGGTGACCGTCGCGGCGGTCTGGGCGGCACTGCACGCGGTGCGCGGTCCGGCGGCGGCGCGTGCGGCCGCTCCCGACCGCTTCGCCCGCGGGTGAGCCCCGGGTGCCGGGCGCCGTGGGGCCCGGGTGCCGGTCGCTGTGGGCCCACCGCACCGACGTCACCGGGCACCCCCGCAGGCGGCTACGGGCACCCCGCGCAGGCGACTACGGTGGAGACGTACAGCCGCGACCAGGAATTTGGAGGCCCCATGATCGTCACGGTGAACGGCGAGGACCGCACCCTGGCCGACGGCGCGACCGTCCGCGCACTCGTCACCGAGCTGGACTTGCCCGACGAGGGCGTCGCCATCGCCGTCGACGGCGTGGTGGTGCCCAGCTCGGGCTGGGACGACGCCCCGCTCGGTGCGGGCGCGGAGATCGACGTCCTCACGGCGGTCCAGGGTGGCTGACCCGACCGCGACCCCGGTTCACGGCGTCGCAGGGCCGTCCGCGTACCCGTCCGACGTTGCCGCGGTGCTGGACTCACCCCTGGTGATCGCGGGCGAGGAGATCTCCTCGCGGCTCATCACGGGCACCGGCGGCGCCGGTAACCAGGAGGTCCTGCGCGAGGCGCTGATCGCCTCGGGGACCGCGTTGACCACCGTGTCGATCCGCAAGGTCGACCTGCGGCTGGGCTCAGACGGACTCGGGCTGCTCGGGATGCTGAAAGAGCTCGACATCCGCCCGCTGCCCAACACCGCCGGCTGCAGGTCCGCCACCGAGGCCGTCAAGACCGCCCGGCTCGCCCGCGAGGCGCTGGGCACGAACTGGGTCAAGCTCGAGGTGATCGCCGACGAGCGCACGCTCCTGCCCGACGGGGTGGAGTTGGTGGAGGCCGCAGAGGACCTGGTCGACGACGGTTTCGTCGTCCTCCCCTACACCACCGACGACCCGGTCCTGGCCCGCCGACTGGAGGACGTGGGCTGCGCTGCGGTCATGCCCCTGGGCGCGCCGATCGGCACCGGGCTCGGGATCTGCAACCCGCACAACCTGGAGATGATCGTCGAGCGCGCCGGGGTTCCGGTGATCTGCGACGCGGGGATCGGCACCGCCTCCGACGCAGCACTGGCCATGGAGCTCGGTTGCGACGGTGTCCTGCTCGCCACCGCCGTCACCCGGGCGGAGAACCCGCCGCTCATGGCCGCGGCGATGCGCGAGGCAGTCCGGGCCGGGCACGCCGCCCGCCTTGCGGGGCGGATCCCCAAACGCTTCTGGGCGCAGGCGTCCAGCCCGCCGGTCGACTGAGGCCCTACCGACCGCCCGACAGCATGCGCGCGACCCGCCCGCCACCCCGCCGGCGGTCAGTCCTCGCTGCGCGGCACCCGCCGCACGCCGATCCCGCCCATGAGCGCCAGCCCGGTGACCCGGATGACCGGGGCGCCGGGCGGGGCCTGACGGACCGGGCGCGGGTCCGGCTTCCAGTGCCCCGACTCCTCGCCGAATCCGCCCATCAGGCCGATCCCCTCGACCTCCACCCGCACGTCGTCGGGGACGTAGATGTCGATGCCGCCCATGATCGCGAACGCCCGGATCGTCGTCTCGTGGGACTGCAACGAGGCACCACGCAGGTCGATCTCGATGCCGCCCATCAGCGCGAACGCGGTGTGCACGGAGGGAAGGGTCCACGCCCCCGCCCGCTCGACGCCTCCCATGATCGCCAGCGAGGAGGCGGGTCCGCTGGCCCCGGTGACGCGACGCGCCGGGGCCCCGTGCGGCCGGGTCGCGGGCGTCGAATCGTGCTCGTGGTGGGCGATCGGCAGGTCGTGCGTCAGCTCGATGAGCTCGGACCGGAAGCGTGCGGCGTACGCCCGCGAGGTCCGGTCATCGAATTCGGCGAGCGTGAGCCGCCCCTCCGAGAAGGACTCCTGGAGGAGCCTGGCGGTGGCGTCGCGCTCGGCGTCGGAGGCGCGGACCGACGGCAGGTGACGATCCGGCTCGGGCGTGGCGTCATCCATGGTCACGAGCCGAGTACTGCACTACCTGTACGCGGGCTGAGTAGGTGGACGCACGCTGCCAGCACCCCGGCAGGCAGACTGGGGGCCATGATCGAGGTACGGAATCTCACCAAGCGCTTCGGCGCCTCCACCGCCGTGGACGACCTCAGTTTCGAGGTGCGGCCCGGCGTCGTCACCGGATTCCTCGGCCCGAACGGCGCCGGAAAGTCCACGACGATGCGGATGATGGTCGGTCTTGACACCCCCACGTCCGGGCAGGCGCTGATCAACGGCACCCCGTACCGCGAGCTGGACCGGCCCGCCCACAAGGTGGGCTGTCTGCTCGACGCGTCCTGGACCCACGCCAACCGTTCCGCCGGCGCGCACCTGAGGATGGTCGCCGCGGCGGGCGGGGTGGCCCCGGGCCGCGTCGACGAGGTGCTCGGCCTGGTCGGCCTCACCGACGTCGCCGGCCGCAAGGTCGGCGGATACTCGCTCGGCATGCGCCAGCGACTCGGTCTGGCCACCGCCATGCTCGGCGATCCCGAGGTCCTGCTCTTCGACGAGCCCGTCAACGGTCTCGACCCCGAGGGCATCCTGTGGATCCGCCGGTTCATGCACGCACGCGCCGCCGAGGGCCGCACCGTGCTCGTCTCCTCGCATCTGCTGTCGGAGATGGCGCAGACCGCCCAGGATCTCGTCGTGATCGGCCGCGGCAAGCTGCGTGCGCAGACCTCCGTCGAGGAGTTCCTGGACGCCGCCACGTCCTCGGTGGTGTTGCGCACCCCGCACGTCGACGAGTTCACCGCCGCCGCGCGCGACGAAGGCATCGAGGCCACGTTCGACGCGGAACAGGGTGTCTTCGTCATCCAGAACCTCCGCGCGCCGCAGGTCGGCGATGTCGCCGCCAGCCTGGGGATCACCGTCCACGAACTGCACGAGAAGCGGGCGTCGCTGGAGGAGGCCTTCATGGCGCTCACGGACCAGGACGTCGAGTACCACGGTCAGGAGTCCACCCGATGAACCAGTTGAAGTCCGAGTGGATCAAGGTCACCACCACCAAGAGTGCCTACTGGCTGTACGCGATCGGCATCGGCCTGGCAGTGGTGCTCGCGGTGGTCATCGGCCAGTTCGAGCAGCCCGCCACAGGGGACCCGATGGCCGGTGCGCCCGGCGGCGGCAGTGACCCGCTGTTCGCGATCCTCGGCGTCAGTGCGTTCACCGTCCTGCTGGCGTGGATCGCCGCGATCGTCGGTGTGACCGGCGAGTACCGCTATCACACGATCAAGGCGACGTTCCTGACGGCGCCGTCGCGCTGGCCTGCCATCCTGGCCAAGACCGCCCTGTTCACGGTGCTCTCGATGGTGGTCACAGCCATCGCGGTGATCCTGGCGCTCCTCGTGGCCGGGGCGCTCTCCGGAAACGAGGGCTGGACCCCGTTCTCCGGAGACGGGCTGACCTACCTGTGGCGCTTCCCCGTCTACGCCGCACTGGGGACGATCGCGGTGACGGGCCTGGCGTACATCATGCGCAACGCCGCCGGCACGATCTCCCTGTTCCTCGTGTGGATACTGGCCCTCGAGGGCATGGTCTCGTTGATCCCGCGGGTCGGCGAGGACATCGCCGCCTGGATGCCGTTCGCCAACGGTGACTTCTGGACCCAGGGAGAGAGCGTCCGCGGGTACATCACGTGGGGCGAGTGGCCGGCGTTCGCCTGGTTCGCGGCCGTGTGCGTGGCCCTGTGGGTCGTCGGGGTGCTGATGACGCTGCGCCGGGACGCCTGAGTCCGGGCTCCCGATCCGACGTCGCACCGGGGCTCGCCCCGTCGAGGGACTGGTGGGTGGCGGCGCTGTCGGTGACGACGACGAGGTCGACCCGTCGCTCCACCGGTGCGACCTGCCGGTCGACTCGCCTGGCCGGAGCGGTTATCGACCGGTGATCGGCAGGTAGACGCGGCCACCGAGTTCGGAGAATTCGGCCGACTTCTCCGCCATCCCCGCCTCGATCGCCTCCACCGTCTCCATCCCGTGCTCCGCGGCGTAGTCGCGGATGTCCTGGGAGATGCGCATCGAGCAGAACTTCGGACCGCACATCGAGCAGAAGTGCGCGGTCTTCGCCGGCTCCGCGGGCAGCGTCGCGTCGTGGTACGCCAGCGCGGTGTCCGGGTCGAGGGCCAGGGCGAACTGGTCCCGCCAGCGGAACTCGAACCGGGCGGTACTCAGCGCGTCATCGCGGGCCTGCGCGCCCGGGTGACCCTTCGCCAGATCGGCCGAGTGCGCGGCGATCTTGTAGGTGATCACTCCGGTCTTGACGTCGTCCCGGTCGGGCAGGCCCAGGTGCTCCTTGGGGGTGACGTAGCACAGCATCGCCGTGCCGGCCTCGGCGATGCGGGCTGCACCGATCGCGGACGTGATGTGGTCGTAGCCCGGCGCGATGTCCGTCGCGAGGGGGCCCAGCGTGTAGAAGGGGGCCTCCTCGCACCACTCCTCCTCGAGGCGCACGTTCTCCACGATCTTGTCCATCGGCACGTGACCGGGTCCCTCGATCATCACCTGCACGCCGTGGCTCTTGGCGATCCCGGTGAGCTCCCCGAGCGTGCGCAGTTCGGCGAACTGAGCCTCGTCGTTGGCGTCGGCGATCGACCCCGGGCGCAGGCCGTCGCCGAGGGAGAACGTCACGTCGTGGCGGGCGAGGATCTCGCAGAGTTCCTCGAAGTGGGTGTAGAGGAACGACTCGCGGTGGTGCGCCAGGCACCACGCCGCCATGATCGAACCGCCACGCGACACGATGCCGGTGACCCGCTTGGCCGCCAGCGGGACGTAGCGCAGCAGCACGCCGGCATGGACGGTCATGTAGTCCACGCCCTGTTCGCACTGTTCGATGACGGTGTCGCGGTACAACTCCCAGGTCAGACGGGTCGGGTCGCCGCCCACCTTCTCCAGTGCCTGGTAGATGGGCACGGTGCCCACGGGGACGGGGGAGTTGCGCAGGATCCACTCGCGCGTCTCGTGGATGTCCCGGCCGGTAGACAGGTCCATGATGGTGTCCGCGCCCCAGCGGGCAGCCCACACCATCTTCTCGACCTCCTCGGCGATCGAACTGGTGACCGCCGAATTGCCGATGTTGGCGTTGATCTTCGTGAGGAAGCGCTTGCCGATGATCATCGGTTCGCTCTCCGGATGGAGGTGGTTGGCCGGGATGACCGCCCGCCCGGCGGCGACCTCCGAACGCACCACCTCGACGTCGATCCCCTCCCGCACGGCGATGAACCGCATCTCGGGGGTCGTCAGCCCCGCCCGCGCCCAGGCCAACTGCGTCCGGACGAGGGTGGGGTTGTTCGGCGAGGCGGGGACGGCCCCGGGGTGGGACCACTCACGGCGGGTGGGCGGCAGGCCTGGGGCGAGGTCATGGCAGTCGGCCGCACTCGCGTAGGCGGTATACGGGCCGGAGGTGTCGTAGACGTCGAACGTCGTGCCGTCGGTGAGCGCGATCCGGCGCACGGGCACGCGCTGGCCGTCACCGGACTCACCGGGCACCTCGAGATGAGCCTTACTGCTGGAATGGATGGGGCCGCACGTCACGGCGTCGATCGGGGTGCCGTCGGTGCCGTCGGTGCCGTCGGTGAATAGAGCTGTGCCCATGGTGTTTCCTGATCTCCCTACGCCGGCATGATCCGGACAGGTTCTACGGTCGACGACCCGGCTGGTCGTCCTCTCAGCCCGCGCATCGAAGCGGACTCCCGTGTGGATGAGTATGTGATTGTGCAGGGGCGAGCGTAACCCGACGAGTAGCATCGCGGGTGGAACACGCCCTGCAGAAGGAGTTCTGATGTCCGCTGTAACGTCGCTCAAGCTGGTCCACAACACCGATAGAGACCGCTTCGAACTGTGGGACAGCGAGACCTTCATGGGTCTCGTTGGTTACGAGAAGGACGGCGACGTCTACATCCTGCTCCACACCGTGATCGAGGAGCGGTACGGCCAGCAGGGGATCGCCCGCCTGCTGGTCAGCCTGGTCCTCACCCGCATGCGGCTCGATGAGCTCAAGATCCGGCCGGTGTGCAGCTATGTGCGGCGGTTCCTCGTTCGCTTCCCGGAGTATCAGCTCCTGGTCGCCCAGCCGTGACCGACGCCGGGCGGTGACCGTCGACCGCCTGCGGTGACCGGTGTCAGTCGCCCCGCGAGCGGCTGAGGAGCGGCCGGAGGAGCGGGACGTAATCTGACCCCAGACGACCAGCTACCCGGAGGACTCCCATGACCTACCCGCCCCAGGGGAATACTGCCGACGGCGACTCGACCGGTGGCGACGATGCGAGTCGGGGCTCCTACGGCCAGAACCCGTACGGCCAGGGCACATACGGACAGAGCCCGTACGGACAGGGCACATACGGACAGAGCCCGTACGGCCAGGGCTCGTACGAGCAGACCGACTACAGCGCGCAGACCCCGACCGGTTACGGCGCGCAGACCCCGTCCTTCGGCGGGGCGGGCGGATACGGGACCACCTCGGCAATTCGCCCCGGCCCGCCGTCGAACGTCGGCTGGGCGGTCGCGTCGATTCTCTTCTTCTGGCCGCTGTCGTTCGTCGCGATGACCCGCGCGCTGGACGTCTACCCGCTGTGGGCCGCCGGTCGCCACGCCGAAGCCGAGGCCGCCAGTGCGACCGCCAAGAAGCTCGGCATGATCTCGCTGGCGATCGTGGCAGTCCTCATCGTGCTGTACTTCATCTTCATCTTCGCGATGGTGGGACTGGCCTCGAGCGGCTTCTAGACCGGGCCGGGTCCGCGGTTCAGGCCAGGCCCAGACGAGGGGCTTCGATCGCAGGGCAGGCGTCCATCACCACGTCCAGCCCGGCATCCTTCGCCCGCTGCGCCGCGGCCTCGTCGACCACGCCCAGCTGCAACCAGACCGCCTTGGCTCCCTTGGCGATCGCATCGTCCACCACGCCGCCCGCGAGCTGCGAGTTGACGAACACGTCGACCACATCGACCTCGCCGGGAACGGACGCGAGATCCGGGTAGCCCTGCTGACCGTGCACGGTCTCGGCCTTGGGATGGACCGGAACGATCTCGTGCCCCAGGTCGCGGACGTAGGCGGCGATCCCGTACGCGGTGCGCGCGGAGTTGCTGGACAGGCCGGCGACGGCCCAGCGGCCCTTCTCGGTGAGCAGGCGCTTGATGACGGCGGGGTCGTTGGTATGGCTCATACCCAGTGCAAGGCCCGCCGCCGCCGAGACATTCCCGGGGCCTCCCATCAGGCCCGGTCAGTCAGTCCCCGACGGGTTCTGTGCGCGGGGACATCGCTCCGCTCGCTGGCGCTCCCTCCGCTAGTCTCCGACGGCGTCCTTGCCGCGGCGGACGATCTTCGGGTCCGGGTCGAACACCACCTGGGGGTCCTTGTCCGGGTAGTCGAACTGGTTCAGGAAGTAGCGCATCGCGTTGATGCGGGCCCGCTTCTTGTCGTTGGACTTGATGGTGATCCACGGCGCGTGGTCGGTGTCCGTGCGCCGGAACATCTCCACCTTGGCGTCCGTGTACTTGTCCCACTTGTCGAGGGACTCCAGGTCCATGGGCGAGAGTTTCCAGCGCCGCACCGGGTCGAGTTGCCGGATCGCGAACCGGGTCTTCTGCTCCTCGCGGGTGACCGAGAACCAGAACTTGGTCAGACCGACCCCGGACTCGACCAGCATCTTCTCGAACATGGGCGCCTGCTCCATGAACGTCTCGTACTGGGAATCGGTGCAGAAGCCCATCACCCGCTCCACGCCGGCGCGGTTGTACCAGGAGCGGTCGAACAGCACGAGCTCGCCGCGGCTGGGCAGATGGGCCACGTACCGCTGGAAGTACCACTGGTACATCTCGGTCTCGGTCGGCTTGACCAGCGCGACGACCCGGGCCTGCCGGACGTTGATGTACTCGGTGAACCGCTTGATGGTCCCGCCCTTGCCGGCGGCGTCGCGGCCCTCGAACACGATCACCTGCCGGTGCCCTGATTCGGCCTGCCAGTTCTGGAACTTCAGCAGTTCGATCTGCAGCAGGTACTTCTCGACCTCGTACTGGTTGCGGTCCATCCGCTCGTCGTACGGGTAGTTCTCCCGCCAGGTGTCGACGGCCCGGCCGTTGATGTCGATGAGGTCCGGGTCCTCACCGTGGTCGTCGCGGACCGTGAAACCCTCGGCGCGGAGCCGGTCGATGTAATGGCGTAGCTGGAACGTGGACATGGCTCAGTCGAGCTCCACGACGACGGGCGCGTGGTCCGAGGCGCCCTTTCCCTTGCGTTCCTCGCGGTCGATGAACGCCCCGCTCACCCGCGCGGCCAGCGCGGGGGAGTGCAGTTGGAAGTCGATGCGCATGCCCTTGCGCTTGGGAAAGCTGAGCCCGGTGTAGTCCCAGTAGGTGTAGACGCCGGGTCCGGGCGTGTGCTCGCGGGTGACCTCGCGGAACCCGGCGCCGTCGAACGCCGCAAACGCCAACCGTTCGGGGCCGGAGACGTGGGTCTTGCCGTCGAAGACCTCCATGTCCCACACGTCCTCGTCGAGCGGCGCGACGTTCCAGTCACCCACCAGGGCGATCTGGGCGTCGGAGTCGGCGGCCAGTTCGGCGGACGCGTGGTCGCGCAGGCGGGCCAACCACTCCAGCTTGTAGGTGTAGTGCGGATCGCCCAGCTCACGGCCGTTGGGGACGTAGAGGCTGTACACGCGGACGCCGTCGCAGACCGCCGAGATGGCGCGGGCCTCGGGGTCCTGCGAGACCTCGGGGTCCTTGTGGAAGCCCGGCATCCCGTCGAAGCCCAGGCGCACGTCCTCGAGCCCCACCCGGGAGGCCACGGCGACGCCGTTCCACTGGCTCAGCCCGTGATGGGCGATCTCGTAACCGGCCTCCCGGAAGGCCTCGGTGGGGAACTGCTCGTCCTTGCACTTGGTCTCCTGCATCGCCAGGACGTCGACGTCGGACCGTTCGAGCCACGCGAGCACGCGGTCTCTCCGGGCGCGGATCGAGTTCACATTCCAGGTGGCCAGACGCATGCGCCCGAGTGTATTGCCCTCGGCGCGGCGGTGTCACCGTGGGAGCGGAGCCGGTGTCAGTCGACGACGACGAGGTGGCGCAGCGAATGGTGCGGCTGCAGTCCGAGCTTGGCCCACAGGCCGCGCCCGGCGGAGTTGTCCGCGAACACGTGCAGGTGACATTCCTGCGCGCCGAGGCCCAGTCCCCACTCCACGAGCGAGCCGGTGACCACCTCGGCCAGGCCGCGGCGGCGGTGGGCGTCCGCGGTCTCCACGCACGAGACCGCGATCCGCGCTTCGCCGTCGGGACCGGTCGTGACGGCGCCCCGGGCGATCGCGGCCAGCTCCCCGTCCTCCTCGAGTCGGGCGAACACCGCGTGGCCGCCGGGGCCGGGGGAACCGGCGTCGGGCCCGGAGCTGACGAGCCCGGCGGTGGCGAGCATCGCGGGCCGGACGCGTTCGGGGGCGAGGTCGGCGGTGGCGTGGTAGAGCGCCAGCCAGTCGTCATCGGGACGATCGACCAGCGTGACCGCCGGACGGGTGGCCGCGGGGAACGCCTCGTCGACCACCGCGAGCAGGTCGCGGCTGTCGACCGTGCAGAGCAGGAGTTCGCGGTCGGCGTGGATCCGTGCCGGGTCCACCGGGACACCGCCGAGGGTCATCCGGTCGGAGGTCACGAGCCGGTCCACGTCCACCAGTCGCAGCGGCAGGCCACGGGCGGCGTACCAGTCACGCACGCCGTCGAGTTCGGAACAGCTGGCCCACGGAAGGACGGGCACGGCCGAGTTCCCGCGGTACGACCAGTCGTCGCCGGCCCGGCAGAACCAGCCGTCGACGATCTCGTACTCCCGGCCGGGCCACGCCAGGGCGCCGGCGTACTCGCGCGCCCGGATGTCGCGGGCCCGCACCGGCCGCGGCGGAACCACCTTGAGTACGGCGATGTCGGCGTCGGGGATCCGCACCTGCTCACCGGACTCCCGGGCCACGACCAGTTCCGGCTCGAGTTCGACCACGCGACCGATGACGTCGGTGTACAGGTGCGAGGTCTGGCCCGCCTCCAGATGACGACGCACCACCACGCGATCGCCCACCGCCACCCGGCGGCCGGCGTTCCACCGGGACCGTTCCGACAGGTCCCGGTCCCGCTCAGTCATGGTCGGGGACGACCTCGTCGTCGTCGTCGTCGTAGTCGTCCTCCTCGTCGGCGAACGGGTCCGGGTCGGAGGCCGGATCCCAGCTCAGGCCGGGTACGCCCCACCCGGCGTCACGGATGTGGCGCTTTGCGGCCTTCCGGTTCCGTCCGATGAGGCCGTCGGTGTAGAGGAAACCGTCGAGGTGGCCCACCTCGTGCTGCAGGCAGCGGGCGAACAGTCCGTACCCCTCCACCGAGACGGGCTCGCCGTGCTCGTCGGTGCCCGTCACCCGCGCCCACCAGGCGCGACCGCGCGGGAAGTTGACCGCCGGGACGGACAGGCAGCCCTCGAGGTCGTCCTCCGGATCCGGCATCGTCTCGGGGATCTCGGAGGTCTCGAGCACCGGGTTGACTATGCACCCGCGGCGGTTGAGCCAGCCCCCGCGCGCCTCGACCTCCTCGCGGGTCACGCCCTCGCCGTCCTCGGTGTCCAGGTCCGGGCAGTCGTAGACGAACAGGCGCTTGCGCACGCCGATCTGGTTGGCGGCCAGGCCCACCCCGTTCGCGGCGTCCATCGTGTCGTAGAGATCCTGCACCAGCCCGGCGAGTTCCTCGGGGGACTCGGTGACGGGCTCGGTGGGGGCGTGGAGCGCGGGATCGCCGAGGATGACGATGGGACGGACGGCCATGGTGGTCGATTCTAGAGCGCCGGACATGGCGATGTGTCGGAGGCGTGTGGTTCACTACGGGGGAATCACAAGGGTGTATTTCACCCGCACAGCATTTCACTCGCACGGTATTCCATCCGCACGGTGATCCGGGTAGTGGTCATCAGTGGTCAACAGAGGTCATCACGGTCAGGAGGCAGGCACATGGGTCGGTCAGCCACCGCGGCACGCGAGGTGCAGGGCGAGAAGGACCGCGCGCAGGGGGCGGCCGAGCTCCACGCCGCCGACCCCGTCCTGTCCGAACGAGACCGGGCCATGCTCGAGTTCGAGCGGCAGTGGTGGAAGTTCGCCGGCTCCAAGGAGGAGGCGATCCGGCAGCAGTTCGACATGTCCGGTACGCGCTACTTCCAGATCCTCAACGATCTCATCGACCGCCCCGAGGCCCTGGCCGCGGATCCGCTCCTCGTCAAGCGGCTGCGCCGGATGCGTTCCAGCCGACAGAAGGCACGCGCGGCGCGCAACCTGGGAATGCGGCTCGACTGACCTAGACTCGGCGGCGTGAGCTCCCAGTCCGGAAACCCGCAGTACGACAGCCCGCAGCCCGGCGATGCCGAGTACGGCGATCCCGAATACGGCGGCCCGCACGGCGCCGACGACCCCTATGCGCCGGGCGACGGCCCGGCCGTGGACGAGCCGACCGGCCCGCCGTACCGCGCCATCGCGATGGTGCTGCTGGCCGCGGTCGTTCTGGCGGTCGGCGTCGGACTGGTCCAGCTGTTCGGGGGTGACGACGACGAGGCCGCCCCCACCGCCGACGACACCACCTCCCAGGTGGAACAGGACGCTTCGGCGGGACAGGGCGCCGACGGCCAGACCGGGGCCGACGGTGCCGACGCCGCAACCGCCCCGGGCGATGCCGGCACCGGTCAGGACGGTGCCGGCGGCGCGGACGGTGAGTCCGGCGGAGGAACCGACGGGCAGGACCCGCAGTCCGGCGACCCCGCGGCGCCCGCGCCGGGCCAGCCCGCCGGTCAGGCCCCCGGCGGAGCGGTGCCGGACGTGACGTCGGTGCCCGTGCAGGTCTTCAACAACAGCACGGTGACCGGGCTGGCCGGCCGCACCGGTGAGACGCTGCGCGAGAACGGGTACGCCGTCGGCGAGGTGGCCAACATGCCGTCCAACCGCGGCGTCGTGGCGGAGTCGACCGCCTTCTACGGCTCCGGCCCCGGCGAACAGCAGGCTGCACAGGCGATCGCCTCCCAGTTGGGCATCACCGCCAAGCCGCGACCGGCGGATCTCGCGGACGAGGCACCAGGGGTGATCGTGATCGTCACCCAGGATCTCGACCGCTGACCCCTGAGGATATGATGAGCCCACGCATTCCGTTCCGCGGGTTGCGTGCTCACTAGCGACTTGCAGCTTCCCGAGATCGAAGGAGCCCCCATGGCCCCGCGTCAGACCGCCCGCCGCCTCCTGGTCGCGGCTCCCGCACTCGCCCTCGCGTTCGCCGTGGCCGCGTGCAGCCCGCCCAACGAGCAGCCGGCCGAGGCCGACGCGCCGTACACGCTGCCCAGCTACACCGAGGACGCCGCGCCGACGAGCTCGATCCCGGAGACGCAGGAGACCGACGTGCCCGAGGGTGCCGGCGACTTCGAGCCCGGCGTGACGGAGACGGGCAATCCCGGTGGCGAGGGCGGCGGCCAGGCCACCACAGATGACGGCATCGTCGTCCCGGGAACCGGACAACAGGCCGGCAACGCCCCGGCGCAGCCCGCCCCCTGAGCAGCCCGCCCCTGACCTGACGGGTCGGCACCACCCCCGGACGACGAGAAGAGCGTCCCGCACACGTTCCCCGAGAGGGACAGGTGCGGGACGCTCTTCTCGTCGGGCCGGCGGCCGGCCCCGGCCGCGCGACGGGTCAGTTGGCGGCGCTACCGTCGAGGCCCGACCCGGTGAACTTCTCCAGCACCGGGGCCTCGTGGGTGATGGTGCCGTCCTCGACGCTCTCCCGGTAGGCGAGGTTGCCCACGCGGTTCGCGATCACCGGCGCCGTGCACACGGCGACGATGGCGGCCAGCACGAGCATGCCCAGGTCGATGTCCGGGAAGATCCGGATCCCGGCGCCGAGCAGGATCAGCACGAGGCCGAGGACCTGCGGCTTGGCGGCCGGGTGCATGCGGCTGAGGGTGTCGCGGAAGCGGACGAGGCCGATCGCGCTGGCCAGTGTCAGCAGCGCGCCGGCGAGGACGAACAGTGCGGAGATGATCTCCACCAGGTCGTTGGTCATGGGAGGGCCTCCTCGGGCGATCCGACGGTGTCGTTCACGCGGAAACGGGCCACGGACACCGACCCGAGGAACGCCACGAGGGCGAGCGCGACGAGCGCGGCGGCGGGGGTGGTGTCCTTGGACCAGGCGATGTAGACACCGATGCCGCCCTGGGCCACCGCGACGAGCGCATCCAGGGAGATCAGGCGGTCGAGGGTGTTGGGGCCGCCGACGAGCCGGATCATGGTGGCGAACAGCGCGGCCGTCAGCGCGATGATGGCCAGACTCCACAGGATGAGCGAGATGATGTTCACCGGGGGGCCTCCTGTTCCGGGGTGGGGCCGTCGGCGTCGTCCGCGTGGTGGGCCGAGTGCTCTGCTTCGGCCTGCTCTGTTTCGGCCTGCTCTGCTTCGACTCGTGCAGCTCCGGGCTCGTCTGCGTCGGTGTGGTCTGCGGCGGCGTGAGCTGGCGCGGCGTGCACGGTGGCGTGGGGAGCGGATTCCGCCGAGTCCGCGGTGCCCACGGTCGTCGGGGCGCTGTCGGCGGGTGCGGAGTAGTGCTCCGGGCTCGGCTTCCAGTCCTCGTCGCGCTCGAAGGCGCGCTGGTAGAGCGTCTCGATGTGCGCGGTCTGGGATCTGAAATGCTCCACGGCGTCGTCGGTTCCGGTGTTCAGCACGTGGATGTAGACGTACCGGGCCGCGGGATCCACGCGGACGACGATGCCGCCCGGCATGAGGTTGAGGGTGTTGACGGCCAGCGCCAGTGTGAAGTCGGATTTCAGCCGCATCGGGGCGCGCAGCACGGCGGAGCGCGGGGGAGCCTGGGGCCGGACCGACAGCCAGGCGACGGCGATCGACGACCGGACGAGGTAGTAGGCCACCACGATCACCAGCCACACCATCGACACCGGCCGCAGCAGACCCTCGACGGGGACGCGGGGGAGCGGGAGGACGGCCATCACCACGGTCGCGACGATGAGTCCGGCGGCGATGGTGCCGATGTCGATGCTGCCCCACAGCAGGACCCAGGCGAATGCCAGCCACAGGGTCATGAACAGGCGGGCGCCGAGCACCCGCGGCTCCAACGTCATCTTCCGGGCCATGTCAGCGCACCCCCGTCACGGAGTCGACGAAGCGTTCGGGTGTGGCGTCGGTGGGGACGGTCACGAGGTACTCGACACGCTCCCGCAGACTCTCGGCGGCGCCGTCGGTGACCGCGAGCAGCGGGCCGGCGAAGACGGTCATGAGAAGCGAGACGACGATGAGCGCCCACGTCGGGGCCAGCATGCTCCACGGCATCCGCCCGACCTCGTCGCGCTCGTCGAACTCGACGTACTCGTCGGACGGCAGCAGTGCGAGCGGCTTGGCCAGCGCGATCGCGCCCTCGGGGGCGTCCGCCCGGGGCCGCCAGAACGCCTTGGACCACACGCGCACGACCACGTACAGCGTCAGCAGGCTGGTGACCATGGCGCCGGCGACGAGCACCCACATGAGGACCCCGCCGACCTCTGCGCCGGCCTGGACCACGGCGAGCTTGCCGACGAAGCCGGAGAACGGCGGGATCCCGCCCAGGTTGAGCGCCGGGATGAGGAACGTGACGGCGAGGACCGGGCTGACGACGCCGAGGGACCCCAACCGGCGGAGGGAGGACGACCCCGCCTGCCGTTCGATGAGGCCCACGACCAGGAACAGTGTGGTCTGCACGACGATGTGGTGGCCGACGTAGTAGATCGCGGCGCTCAGCCCGGACTCGGTGGACAGGGCGACCCCGAAGATCATGTAGCCGATGTGGCTGACCAGGGTGAACGACAATATCCGCTTGATGTCCGACTGGGCGATCGCACCGAGGATCCCCACGACCATCGTCAACAGGCCGGCCACCAGGAGGACGCCGTCCATGCTGCCCCCGGGGAACACCAGGGTGTGGAAGCGGATGATCGCGTAGACGCCGACCTTGGTGAGCAGACCGGCGAACACGGCGGTGACCGGGGCGGGCGCGGTCGGGTACGAGTCGGGCAGCCACGTGGACAGCGGGAACACGGCGGCCTTGATGCCGAACGCCACGAGGAACACGGCGAAGATGGTGTGCCGCAGGCCGTCCGGGACCTCGGCCATCCGGGTGGCGACCTGCGCCAGGTTGAGCGTTCCGACGGCGGAATAGGTCAGCGCGATGCCCAGCAGGAAGACCATCGAGGACACCATCGACACAACGGTGTACGACACGCCCGCGCGCACACGTTCCTGACTGGCACCCAGCGTGAGCAGCACGTACGACGCGGCCAGCAGCATCTCGAACCCGACGAACAGGTTGAACAGGTCGCCGGCGATGAACGCCGCGTTCAGGCCGGCGGCCAGCGCGAGGTAGGTGGGCAGGAAGACCGAGGTCGGCTGGTCGCCGTCACCGTCGCGGACACCCTGGCCGACGGCGTAGATGATGACCGTCAGCAGGATCACGGCGGATACGCACAGCATCAGCGCGCTGAGCCGGTCCGCGACCAGGGTGATGCCGACCGGGGCGTCCCAGCCTCCCACCTGGACGGTGTGCATCCCGTGTTGTTCGGTCAGCACCAGCAGGATGCCGGAGATGACCAACACCCCGGTCAGGGTGGCGATCGTGATGACGTTCTGCACCCGCGGTCGGCGGGAGACCACCAGACAGAGGGCGGCCGCCAGCATCGGGGCGAGGACGACCGACGGGATGAGGTAGCCGAAGAGTTCGGGGGAGATCACAGGTCCTCCTCCTTTCCGGCGTCCTTGTTGCGCTTCACGCGTCGATCGATACGTCGGGCCTCCGCCTCGGCGCGGGCCCGTGCCTCCGCGCGAGCGTCGGCCTCGGCTCTGGCCCGGGCCTCCGCTCGGGCTTCGGCGGCGGCCTCGGCTTCGGCCTCCTCGAGGTCCTCGTCGTCGTAGTCGACGTGGTCACCGAGTTCGGTGGGCTGACCGGTGGCGTGGTCGTCGGAGGCGTCACGGTCGGGAGCGGACCAGGCGTCGGTGGGGGAGCGTCGGGCGATCTTCGTGTCCTCGACGTCGTCCGCGACCTCGTCCACGGTGGTGAACTGGTACGAGCGGTAGGCCAGCGCCAGGATGAACGCCCCGACACCGGCGGTGATGACGATGGCGGTGAGGATCATGGCCTGGGCCAGCGGATCGGAGTCGGTGGCGTTGCCGCCCCAGGTCCGGTCGCGGATGGGCGGGTTCCCGGGGGCGCCGCCGGCCGCCAGCAGCAGCAGGTTGACGCCGTTGGACAGGATCATGATCCCCAGCAGGATCTTGATGATGGCGCGCTCGAGCAGTAGGTAGACGCCGGCGGCGCTGAGGATGCCCGCCAGGAGCAGCAGTGCGAAGTCGGCGGTCATGGCATCCCCCGGGAGGTCGTGCCCTGGTTCTCGGCGGCTCTCAGGCGGTCGGCGCGGCGGGCGGCCAGGTCGGACCGCGGTGCGGCGCCGTCGACGCCGGGGACGCGGCGCAGGGAGGCGGTGGACGGCGAGTCGGTGGCGTCGACGTAGACGGCGCGGAGTTCCTCGAGGTCCTCGGCGTCCAGGTCGAGTCGGGCGCCGAGGCTGCGGAGGATGTCGAGGACGAGACCGACGACGATGAGGTAGACCCCCGCGTCGAAGAACAGCGCCGTGACGAACTTGACGTCCCCGAAGACGG
Organism: Dietzia sp. Alg238-R159; assembly: GCF_900537145.1. Taxonomy (NCBI): domain Bacteria; kingdom Bacillati; phylum Actinomycetota; class Actinomycetes; order Mycobacteriales; family Dietziaceae; genus Dietzia; species Dietzia sp. Alg238-R159. The sequence goes on from NZ_UNRI01000003.1 coordinate 416,299, forward strand.
GAAGCGTTCCCTCGAAGGTGGCGCTGGACAGGGGAGGTGCCCCGAAGAACATCGAGGCGGTGGCCGTGCCGGCGGCCAGCAGGAGCCCGAATCCGAGGATCCGGCCGGCGTCGATGGGGATGGCCTCCCCGAGTTCGTAGCGGCCACCGGCGACGTACCGCAGCACCAGGGCCAGACCGGCCACCAGACCGCCGGCGAAGCCACCGCCGGGGTTGTTGTGCCCGGCGAAGAAGAAGAACAGGCTCAGGATCATCATGGTGGGGAAGATGAGCCTGGTGGTGACCTCGAGGACGAGGGAACGCGCGCGCGGATCGCGGACGGTCGCCCCGACCAGCCAGCGGCCGGGGGAGGCGCCGGGAGCCTCGACGACGATCCGGGCGGCCTCGATGCCGCGCCGGCCGGAACGCGTCTTGCCGGCGTCGGCGAGGCGCGGGCCCGAGCCGTAGCGGCGGTTGCGGAAGACCAGGCTGGCCACACCGGTGGCGGCGACGAGCAGCACCGTGATCTCGCCGAGGGTGTCCCAGGCGCGGATGTCGACCAGGGTGACGTTGACCGCGTTGGCGCCGTTGCCGATGTCGTAGGCGAGGTCCGGGAAGACCGTGGACACGGCGGGTCGCTGGCGGGCGTTGATGGCGTAGGCGCCCACGATCACCACGAGCAGGCCCACCCCGATGCCGAGCCAGGCGCGGGTCCGGCGGAAGCCGTCCGACAACGGGACCTCGGCGGGCATCGTGCGCAGCACCAGGACGAACGCGACCATCAGCAGCGTCTCCACCAACACCTGGGTGAGGGCCAGGTCCGGGGCGCCGTGGAAGGCGAAGATGATGGCGACGCCGTAGCCGGTGACGGACATGCTGATCACCGCGGCGAGGCGGTTGCGCAGGACGGTGGCGGCGATCGCGGCGACGGTCATGGGGATCATGACGAACAGCACGACCGGGTTGCCCGCCAGCTCCATCCGCAGGCCCTCGCGGGTGCCGACCATAAGGGACGCGAACGGGAACAGCACGAGGGTGAACAGGATGATGCCGAGCGTCAGCGGGAGGGAGCCGCGCTGGATGCTCGCGGTCAGGCGCAGTGACAAGAGGTCGAAGAAGCGCAGGACGGCGTCGTAGATGCGGTCGGCGTTACCCAGCGCGGGCGACTCGAACTGCATCCGCTCGACGGTCCGCTGGGCGACATAGAGCATGGCTCCGAGCACGTACACGACCGCCGTGAGCGCCAACGGGATGCCGACGCCGTGCCACAGTCCCAGGTGGTAGGCCTCGTCTCCGCGCCACGGGCTGCCGGGCGGGAACGCGACATCGACGAACCGGACGAGGAGGTTCTCGACGGGCGCCGACCACAGGCCGAGCACCAGGCCGGCGACGGCGAGGACCGCGGGCACCGAGAGGAACATCGGGTTGACGGGCTTCGAGTCGGCGACCGCGGGGCTGATCCCGTCGGGGAAGGTCGGCTTGTCCCGGAATGCGCCCATGACCAGGCGGGCGGTGTACGAGAAGGTGAGCACCGAGCCCAGTACGAGGCCCGCGGTGACAACAATCGCGGGCATCCCGTGTAGTCGGCCCTCGGTCAGCACGGTGGCGAACGCGGACTCCTTGCCGATGAACCCGAGGAAGGGCGGGAGCCCGGCCATCGAGGCGGCGGCGAGGGTGAAGAACACCGCCAGTGCGGGCCGCGAGCGGCCGAGGCCCGACAGCTCGCGGATCTCGCGGGTGCCGGTCGTCTTGTCGATCACGCCGACCGCCATGAACAGGGACGACTTGAACAGCGAGTGTGCGAGCAGCATGGTGAGCCCGGCGAGCATGGTGTCCCGGGAGCCGATGCCCACCAGCACGAGCAGGAAACCCAGCTGGGACACCGTGCCGAAGGCCAGCACCAGCTTGAGGTCCGTCTCGCGTAGCGCCCGCCACCCGGCCATGAGCAGGGAGACCAGGCCCAGGGCGATGAGTGGCAGCTGCCAGGTGGACGAGCCGGACAACCCGGGACTGAACGCCGCGACGAGGAAGACGCCGGCCTTGACCATGGCCGCGGAGTGCAGGTACGCGCTCACCGGGGTGGGGGCGGTCATCGCCCCCGGTAGCCAGAAGTGCAGGGGAGCGATGGCGGACTTGCTCGCCGCGCCGATGATGACCAGGGCGAGAGCCCAGTGGACGAGGGGCCCCGACGGTGGGGCCGCGATGATCTCGCTGAGCAGGTACGACCCGGCTTCCTGCGCCAGGATGATCATGCCGACGAGCATCGCCAGGCCGCCGAGGGTGGTCACCAGCAGTGCCTGGGTGGCGGCACGCCGGGACGAGGCCCGCTCGGCGTAGTGGCCGACCAGCAGGAAGCTCAGAACGGAGGTGATCTCCCAGAAGATGTACAGCAGGATCATGTTGTCGGCCACGACCAGGCCGAACATGACGCCCGCGAAGGCGACGAGCTCCGCGGCGAACAGGTGGAGTCGCGGTTCGGAGTCGTCGAAGTACCAGGTGCAGTAGAACAGCACCAACGCACCGACGCCCAGTGCGATGAGGGACATCAGCGCGGACAGGGCGTCCATCCGCAGGTCGAGCGCCAGGTGGATGCCGGGAGCCCACTGGATGGACTCCGTGGGTACCCGGTCGAGGTTCGCGGCCACCCAGACCGCGCCGGCGGCGGGGACCAACGCCAGGAGCGGGAAGGCGCGGCGTCCGAACCTGGACACCAACGGGATCGCGATCAGGGCGGCCACGGCATGGGCCGCGAGGATCACGATCACCGGCGGCTCCTTTCCTTGCGTCGAACGGACGACGACATGCGGACGTATCCGCCGCGAGGCGGCGGGGAGTCGGTGGTCGACCGGGGCGTGGTTCCTGTGATCACTTTACAGAACGGTGTTTCCGAGCCGACTTCACCGCAGGTGGAGACGGGTCGCGGCGCTGAGCAGCGCCGCGATCGAGGCCTCGGTGGAGGTCTGCCCGAACCCGAGCGCCCACGTCTCGCGGCGACCACAGCTGGCGCGCAGGATCGTGCACCACGATCCGGCCTCGCCGAAGGCGTGGCCGCCGTGCCGGTGGCCCTCGTACTGGTGGAACTGCTCGATCTCCGCACGCGCGCCGACCTGGCCCAGCATGTCGGACATCGCGGTGACGTCACCGCAGGACTCGGTGGTCAGGCGGCGGGCGGTGAACTCGCCGGGCGCGTCCCCTGCGGCACGGGTGGCCAGGATCGCCTCGTAGGCGATGATGCCCCGACCCAGCGGGCGGCGGGAGAAATCGGCCAGATGAAAGCGGTCGGAGGACGGGGCGTAGGTGTCGAGCAGCGTGCGCCAGTCCAGGCCCGCGGCCTCGGAGGCGAACCCTCGTGGCAGCCGGCGGCCGAATCGATCCGCGAAGGGGCAGATGGGAGAGCCGGTGGTCGCGTGGGGTCCGCCGAACGTGGGATTCGCCGTGGGGGTCATGGAGTTCTCGCTTCTGGTGCGTCGGTGAGATGACCGACGTCAGAAGGAGCAACCACGCAACGGGGGTGCCGGTCTGTCAGGCCCCGTTACGTCCGGTTACTACGAGAATCTTCCGCATGGTCAGACACTCTAGGCCGCCGGCGTAAATCCCGGCAAGCCCGTGGCGCCCCGCCCCCGCGCGCGGCACCCTCGCGCTGCTCAGCTCTCGCGACGCTCGGCGTACTGCCGGAGGTCCTCCACCTGCACGGGGTCGAGAGAGGGTCTGACCGCGCGGCGGGCGCGATCCACGTCGTCGGCGGTGACCTCGGCCGCGTCGATGTCGCGACGCATCGCGGTCAGCGCCGACTCCCGCAGCAGTGCGGCGCAGTCCGCGGCCGAGTACCCGTCCAGGTCGGTCGCGAGCTCGGTCAGGTCCACGTCGTCGGCCAGCGGGACGTCCCGGCCGGCCGCCCGGAGGATGTCCGCCCGGGCCTCGGCGTCCGGCGGGGGGACGAACACCAGGCGTTCGAGCCGCCCCGGACGCAGCAGGGCGGGGTCGATGAGTTCGGGCCGGTTGGTGGCGCCGAGGATGACCACATCACCCAGTGGCTCCGCACCGTCGAGTTCGGTGAGCAGGGCCGCGACCACCCGGTCGCCGACGCCCGAATCGCCGGACTGGCCCCGCCGCGGGGCGAGCGCGTCGATCTCGTCGAGGAACACCAGCGACGGCGCGGAGTCCCGGGCCTTGCGGAACAGGTCGCGGACGGCCTTCTCCGAGGACCCGACCCACTTGTCCATGAGCTCGGCGCCCTTGACCATGTGCACCGTCAGCCGGCCGCTCGCGGCGAGGGCCCGCACGACGAAGGTCTTGCCACACCCCGGGGGGCCGTACAGCAGCACGCCCCGCGGCGGCTGCACCCCCAGCCGTTCGAAGGAGTCGCGGTGCTGCAGCGGCCAGAGCACCGTCTCGGTGAGCGCCTGACGTACCTCCTCCATGTCCCCGACGTCGTCGAGGGTGATCGATCCGAGGCTCAGCTCCTCGGTGCCGGACCGGGACAGCGGCCGGATCACGCTGATCGCGCCCAGGAGGTCGTCCTGCTCCAGACGGGCGGCGGGGTGGTCTGGCGCGGGACGGTCGGGTGCAGCGTGGTCGGCGGCGCTGTCGCCCGCGGCCCGCCCGGCCGCCCGCAGGGCCGCCTCCCGGGTCAGTGCCCTCATGTCGCCGGCGACGTACCCGGGGGTGCGCTCGGCGATGGCGGGCAGGTCCAGCGTCCCGGTGGGCACGTTTCTGAGCATGACCTCCAGCAGCGCGGCGCGGTCGGCCGCGTTGGGCAGGGGCAGGTCGAGCACGCGGTCGCAGAGGTCGGGTTCCCGGAGCCGGGCGTCGGCGTCCTCTGGGCGCACGCAGGTCGCCACCAGCACCGATCCTGGGGACGCCACCACCGACCGCAGTCGGTCGAGGACCAGCGTGGACACCGGCTCGGGCTGGGCGGGGAGCAGTGCGTCGACGTCGGTGACCAGCAGGATCCCGCCATTCTCGCGGGCCCGCTCGGCGGCGGCACGTACCGCCTCGAGTCGTGAGGCGGGGTCGAGCGCTCCGACCGAGGGCCCGTCGACCACCTCGAGCCGCCGGTGGCCGGCGACCGAGCGGACCAGCGTCGTCTTGCCGACGCCCGGAGGTCCCGCCACCAGCACCCCGAGGTGCGGCGACGCGCCCAGCGTCCGCAACAACTCCGAGCGGTCCAGCGCGAGGGAGAGCCACTGCTCCAGCACCTCGGCCCGGTCGGCGACGCCGACGAGGTCTTCCCTCGCGACGGCAGTGATGGCCGAGCCGCCGGCCGTCTCCGGGCCCGCGCTGCCCCCGGCGGCGGCAGGAGCCGCCGCGGTGGGGGAGCTCGCCGTCGGACCGGTGCCCCCGGCCCCCGCGCCCCCGGTGCCCACGCCGGTCACGATCGCCGTGGTGGGCTGCACGGAGACGGTCCCGCCGGGCACGGTCGCGGTGACGGTGAGCAGCTCGGTGCCCCATGCCGCGCCCATGGTGTTGCGCAGGGTGCGGGTCGTGTCGGAGGTGGGGAAGTCGGGGCCGAGGTCGCGCGGCATCAGCGTGACCGAGTCCCCGACCCGCACCACCTTGCCCAGCAGCGCCGACCGCAGCACACGCTCGGCGACTCCGCGACCCGCCGGCGGGAGGCCCTGGACCTCGACGGACTGCGCGCCCGTCACCTCCGCGGCCCGCACGGTCACCCGCGCGTCTTCACCGAGGCCACAGTTGGCGGCCACCACCTCGTCGACGACCAGCACGCCGCTCGGCGCGCCCGTGGCCGCGGCGGCGACCACGGCGCCCGTCGTGCGGGCACCGATGATCTCGATGGCATCCCACTCGCGCATCCCCAGCGCGAGGATCACTTCCGGGTGTGCGCGGACGATTCCCCGTCGGGAGTCGGCCGCGGACGCCGACAGGCGCAGGGTCAGGTCAAGATCCGGGCGGGGGTTCACGGAGGTGAGCGTATCGCGGCGAGCGCCGGCTCCTCTGGGTCCCCGGTGGGGTTACAGCGCGCCGCGGATGGCGTTCCAGGCGACGGGGATCTGACGCGAGTAGTAGGACCAGTTGTGCAGCCCGGTGGGCAGGTGGTCGATCGTCGCCGGGATGCCCAGGTCCCGCAGGCGACGGTCCGCCGCGCGCGTGCACTGCCCGGTGGCCTGTTCGAGCGCCATGCCGGCGATGAAGTTGGCGGCGTCGTTGTTGTAGTCCTCCCAGTCGCCCGGGTTGGCCACGCCCGTGCCGGACGAGAGGTAGATCGCCTTTCCGCGCAGCTCCTCCGCGTTGATCAGCGCGTCGTGGGCCGCCCACTGCGCGGTGCCCGGCTCGCCCCACATGTTGGTCAGGGTCGCGCCGCGGCTCTCCACGGTGTAGCGGGTGAGGATCTGACCGAGCGTGCCGGTGGAGTAGCAGCCCGAGACGCCGAAGACGGCCCGGTAGAGATCGGGGTGGCGGGTGGCGATGGTCACGGCCGCGCCGGCGCCCATCGAGATGCCGCCGATCGCGCGGCTGCGGCTGGTGCTGACCTCGGGCTCGACCAGGGCGGGCAGGTCGCGGGTGATGAACGCCTCCCACTTGCTGATGCCCAGCACCGGGTCGGGCTCGTTCCAGTCCGCCCACATCGAACCCTGGCCACCGGTCGGGATGACGAGGTTGACGTTCTCGTCCGCGAACTGCTCTGCCGCGCCCCACTGCATGAAGCCGCTGGGGAGTTCGGAACCGACGCCGTCGAGGAGGTACAGGAACGGCGCGTTCTGATTACCGTCGGGCGCGCGGTAGACCTCGACGGTGATCCCGCGCTTCATGTCGGCCGAGTCGATGAGCCACCGCTCGTAGCGGCCGTCGACGTCCTTGCGCACGACACGGGTCTCGGTGATGTTCGGGTTGGGTTGGGGCGCCGGCGGCGGGGGTCCGGCGAACATGTTGGGGGAGAATCCGAGTCGGTTGGCGATGCCCATCATCGATGACCCGGACGAGCCTGGCAGGTTGCCGAAGTAGAGGAGCTGGCTGAGGCTCTCCGGCGAGATGGTGCCGAGAGCACCGTTGGCGATCTGCTCCGGGCTGATCGACCCCGGTAGCCCCTGCGCCTGCGCGGGGGCGGGGAGCAGCCCCACCGTCAGCGCGGCGGCGACAGCGGTCGCGAGGAGGGCGCGGCCTGCGCGGGTGACGCGGTGGGCGAGTGCGGGCACGGGCATGGCGGCTCCTTCTTCCGGGCAGCCGAGACCTGGTCGCGCCGCCTCTGGTGACAGTATCGGCCCACGGGCATCACACCGTTACCGGTTCTCCGGGCCGGGGGGCTCAGCGGTAGCGCTGCAGGAACGCCGCCTCCGCCAGTGCGATGCGCTCGATCTCCCGCGGGTCGACGCTCTCGTCGGGGGAGTGGATAGCGGCCGCGGGATCCTCGACGCCGAACAGTGCGATGCTCGCGTCGGGATGCGCCCGCTGCAGCGCGGTGCACAGCGGGATCGATCCGCCGGAGCCGACCACGGCGACCTCCTCCGCACCGTAGGCCTGCACCAGGCACTGCGAGAGCAGGTCGTGGACCGGGTCCGAGCCGCCCGCCGGCACCGAGCGGAACGGGTGGCCGACGGCCTCGGGTTCCACCGTCACCCGGGCGTTCCACGGCCTGCGCCGCTCGATGTGCGCGGTGAGTAGCCGCTGCGCCTCGACCGGGTCGATCCCGGGTGGAACGCGCAGGTTGATCAGGGCGCGGGCTCGGGGTTGGACGGCGGCGATCGCCCCCTCGACCGGCGGGCAGTCGATCCCCAGCACGGTCACCGCGGGCCGTGACCACACCAGGTCCGCGAGCGGGGCCGCCGTGGAGACCTCCACCCCGTCGAGGATCCCGGCGTCGGCGCGGAACGCCTCTTCGGGGTAGGCCTGCCCGTCCCACTCGCCGGTGAAGTCCAGGCCGTCGACGGTCGTGGCGCCGGTGGCGGGGTCGCGCAGCGAGGCGAGGATGGAGATGAGGGCGGCGAGCGCGTCGGGCGCCGCGCCCCCGAACTGTCCGGAGTGGACCCCGGCCTCCAGGGTGTCGACGACGACGACGAGGTTGGCGATCCCCCGGAGGCTGGTCGTGAGCGTGGGGGTGCCGACCGAGACGTTCCCGGAATCGGCGATGAGGATCGCCTCCGCCGCCACCAAGTCTGGCCGCGACGCCACGAGATCGTCCAGGCCCCCTCCGCCGGTCTCCTCGGAGCCCTCCACGACGAGTCGGATCCCCAGGCCGTCCAGCGGGTCCGCCCCGGGGTCGCCGACCTCGTCGTCGTCACCCAGGGCGGCGAGGGCGCGCAGGGCGGCGAGGTGCACGACGAGGTTTCCCTTGCAGTCCGCGGCACCGCGGCCGTACCACCGGCCGTCGCGCTCGGTCAGTTCCCACGGCGAGGACGTCCACTCGCCCGGGTCCCCGGAGGGCTGGACGTCGTAGTGGCTGTAGAGCAGCACGGTGGGGCGGCCGGGTGCGGCCGGGCGGTGGGCGAACACCGCGCGCGACCCGTCGGACGTCTCGATCACCTCGACCGAGTCCGGGCCCAGGCCCGGGATCGGCAGGTCCGTGAGCAGGCCGCGGACGAGGTCGCTGGCCTGTGCGCCGGCCTCCGGCTCGGCATCGTGCACCGACGGTAGGGCGACGAGATCGGCGAGATCGGAGCGGGCCCGGTCGAGTTGGGCGGCGACCGCGGCCGCGAGCGGGGCGAGATCGGCGTGGGGGTCAGCGAACGCGGGGGAGTCGGCCATGCGCACAGAGTAGTTGCCCGCTCCGACACGACTCGGCGACATGAACGGAAAGTGAACGCAGCATGAAGTATGGTGTGCACATGAGTAGCTTTGTGATCGTCGTCACCCCTGCTGAGAAGGAGCTCCGCGAGCTCACCTCCGTCGACGAGTTGCCCGCACGCGTGCGGGCGGACCTCGAGGCGCTGTGCGACGAGCTGTCGGAGCGGTTCCCGGAGGCCGAGGCGATCGGCGAGACCGGCGCTCTGTGCTCGCGCCCGGAGATCGACGGCGTGGGCGTGGTCATCCGGCCCGAGGTGATCACCCGCCCACTCGTGGTCAACGCCGTCATGCGGTACGCCGCCCCGCGCCAGCTCCGCGTGACCTCGCCCGAGCTGGGACTGGTGGCCGACCCGCGCGAGCGCATTGATGTCGACGTCCACCGTCGGCCCACCATGGTGGGCGCGGGGATCGCCGACCACGCGGTGCGCGGTCGACCCCGCGGCACGCTGCCGTGGGTCACCCGTGAACTCCTGGGCCAGCTGATCGGCAAGCTCCTGATCGACGGCGACCGGTTGGAGCTGGAGGTCGACGGCGAACGCTGCTTCCGCTTCGAGCGGTCTGGCGACTGCCTGCTCATCCAGGCGAAGGACGGGCCGGACGTCCCCGTGTGCCGACGGACCGTCCCGGTCGACGCGGCCGACGCCGCGGCGGACGCCGGCTGGGCGTGGGCCCGCTGCGACCAGGGGTGGGCGGAGTTTTTGCCGCGTGACGCGCGGACGGACGAGGTGATCGCACCGTCCGCCGGGGGCGATCCCGCGACGGGCGGACGAGACTCCGCCACCGCGGCCTGAACCGGGTGGCCGCGCCCGGGTGGCGTCACACCGAGATGTCGTAGCGCAGGGACGCCACCACGGCGTCGATCGTCTCCGTGGGCTGCACGCCGGCCTCGCCCTCATCGGACATGAGCACGAACACCAGTGAGGCCGGCGCGCCGTCCGGGCCCCGCGTGGACACCGCGATGGTGTCGAAGCGGATGGTCGGCGGGGTGCAGTCGTTGCGCGGGGGACGCACCTCGCCGCGCAGCGAGACGTACCAGGCGGGCACCCCCGAGACCCCGATCCTGCGGGCATCGGGGACGGGGACGTCGGCACCGGCCTGGGTGAACCGTCGGTCGATCGAGTCCGCCATGGCCCGGGACGCCGATTCGGCTTGTTCACGCGCCTCGCCCGGCAGTGCCGTCGCGCTGATGCCGACCAGGGTCCGGAAGCTCAGGCCCCCGAGCCGGCAGTAGCCACGGTCGGCGATGGCGTTGGCGGTGGTGACGTAGCCCGATCCCCAGTCCGATCCGGGGTCGCCGGCGTCGTCGTCGACCCCGGACGGGTCCCCGACCTCCCACCCCGGCGGAACCGAGTACACGAGCCCGGTGGGGCTGCGGACGTCCTGCCAGTCCGCCGGCGGGGGGCCGGCGGCCAGGGTGGGCCCGGGCTGCTCGCGGGCAGGGGCGTCGACGTCGTCGCCGTCGCCCGACCACAGGGCGCAGCCGGAGAGCGACGCGACGAGCGAGCCCGCGATGAGGGCCGCGGCGGCCCGGGCCATCCCGGCCTCAGCTCCGCTCGGCGAGCGCCTTGATCCGCTGCAGGGAGGTGGACACGCCCCGGTCCAGCTCGCTGGTGAACGACTTCTGTCCTCCGAACACCTTGTCGGTGAGGAATCGGGAGATGAAGGTCAGCCCGTCCGGGACCTCCCTGCGCTCGGTGAGGAGCGTGCCGCCGGCGGGGGTCGGCTCGAGGTCGAAGACCCAGACGGTGGTGTTCTCGGTGATGCGGTTCGCGAACCGGCGGCCGGGCTCGAACTCCACCACACGGCTGGTCGTGGGCCACAGGAGCGGCCCACGCTTGTTGATGTTCAGTGCCCACGTGCCCTTGGCGGTGCGACCGCCGAGGGGGAAGATCTTCCAGGCCTGGCTGCTCCACTGGGTGGCGTTGCGGACCTCGGAGATGACCTCCCAGACCCGGGCCGGCGGGGCGTCGATCTCGATGGAGCTCTCGATGGCGCCTGCTGCGGCGGGTTCGGTGGGCATTGACGAGCCTTTCGGGCGAACGGGTGGGACGGCGTCTCGATGGTAGGGCAGGACCGGACGACATGAGGGTCGTTCGCCGAGCGCGAATCAGTCGTCCGGGCCTTTGCACTCGTCGGGGGCGAGTGCTAGAAAAGCGATTGGCACTCGGTTACCCTGAGTGCCAGCAAGATCTGAGAACCGAGGTCGCAAGGTGAGGCGCGGATCCGACACGGTCCGCACCGTCCGTCGCGGGCACCGACGCTGACCACACGCGTGTCACCCCATACCCGGAGGATGATTCACCCCATGGCAAAGATGATCGCGTTCGACGAAGAGGCCCGGCGCGGCCTGGAGAGCGGTCTCAACCAGCTCGCCGACGCCGTCAAGGTCACGCTCGGCCCCAAGGGCCGCAACGTCGTGCTGGAGAAGAAGTGGGGCGCCCCCACGATCACCAACGACGGCGTCTCCATCGCCAAGGAGATCGAGCTCGAGGAGCCGTACGAGAAGATCGGCGCCGAGCTGGTCAAGGAGGTCGCCAAGAAGACCGACGACGTCGCCGGCGACGGAACCACCACCGCCACCGTTCTCGCCCAGGCGCTCGTGCGCGAGGGCCTGCGCAACGTCGCCGCCGGTGCCAACCCCATGGGCATCAAGCGCGGCATCGAGAAGGCCGTCGAGGCCGTCACCAAGCACCTGATCGACTCCGCCACGGAGATCGAGACCAAGGAGCAGATCGCCGCCACCGCGGGGATCTCCGCCGGCGACCCGGCCATCGGCGAGCTCATCGCCCAGGCCATGGACAAGGTCGGCAAGGAGGGCGTGATCACGGTCGAGGAGTCCCAGACCTTCGGTCTGGATCTCGAGCTCACCGAGGGCATGCGCTTCGACAAGGGCTACATCTCGCAGTACTTCCAGACGGATCCGGAGCGCCAGGAGGCGGTCATGGAGGATCCGTACGTCCTGCTGGTCTCCGGCAAGGTCTCCACCGTCAAGGACCTGCTCCCGCTGCTGGAGAAGGTCATCGGCGAGAACAAGTCGCTGCTCATCATCGCCGAGGACGTCGAGGGCGAGGCCCTGTCGACCCTGGTTGTGAACAAGATCCGCGGCACCTTCAAGTCCGTCGCCGTTAAGGCCCCGGGCTTCGGTGACCGCCGCAAGGCCATGCTGCAGGACATCGCCATCCTCACCGGTGGCCAGGTCATCTCCGAGGAGGTCGGCCTCTCGCTCGAGACCGCCGACATCTCCATGCTCGGCAAGGCCCGCAAGGTCGTCGTGACCAAGGACGAGACCACCATCGTCGAGGGTGCCGGAGACCAGGGTCAGATCGAGGGCCGGGTCAACCAGATCCGCGCCGAGATCGAGAACTCGGACTCCGACTACGACCGCGAGAAGCTCCAGGAGCGCCTCGCCAAGCTCGCCGGCGGCGTCGCCGTCATCAAGGCGGGCGCGGCCACCGAGGTCGAGCTCAAGGAGCGCAAGCACCGCATCGAGGACGCCGTGCGCAACGCCAAGGCGGCCGTCGAGGAGGGCATCGTCGCCGGCGGCGGCGTCGCCCTGGTCAAGTCCGAGGTCGCCATCGATGGTCTGTCCCTCGAGGGCGAGGAGGCCACCGGCGCGAACATCGTCAAGTTCGCGCTCAGCGCCCCGCTCAAGCAGATCGCCCACAACGCCGGCCTCGAGCCGGGCGTCGTGGCCGAGAAGGTCCGCAACCTGCCGGGCGCCGAGGGCCTGAACGCCGCCACCGGCGGTTACGAGGACCTGCTCAAGGCCGGCATCAACGACCCGGTCAAGGTGACCCGCTCGGCGCTGCAGAACGCCGCGTCGATCGCCGCGCTGTTCCTCACCACCGAGGCCGTCGTGGCCGACAAGCCCGAGCCCGCCGCGCCCGCCATGCCGGGTGGCGACGAGATGGGCGGCATGGGCTTCTGATGTAGCCCATCCCAGCACGCGGCCGTGGCCCGCACCGGAGATCCGGTGCGGGCCACGGCTCTTATCGGGCTCTCCTGGGGCATTGGGTCGCGTAACAGGATCGTCACGTGGGTCGTTCCGCGTAAAACGTCTGTGACCTGCGGTTAAGGAACGGTTTCGTCTCTGGTGGCTGCTGAACGGCCGCCCTAATGTCTGTGTCAGGCGCCCCGGAGGGCGCCGGTACACACTGAGAACGGAGACCTCCATGCCTAACTTCGGTCAACTGTCCGACCTCTTCGGCGGAATCACCGACATCCTCGGCGCCGTCGTCTTCTTCACCGGGTCCCTGGGTGGCGAGGGTGGGGTCAACGACTTCATCGGTGCGATCACGAGCATCAGCGCCGAATAGCCGTCACGACCCGCCCACGACACACCAGAACACCTCCAGGAGCAGACGATGACTTTCCCCGAGTTCGGATCCCTTGCCGGCGTCAGTGGCGCACTGGGCTTTCTCAACGACTTCCTCGGCGCGTTCGGAGACATGTTCTCCGGCCTTGCGTACTTCACCGGAGGTGACTTCCAGGAGGCGCTGACAGGAGGCTTCCTGCAGTGACACGAGCCCCGTCCGGGGCGGCGCTGCCCCTGACGGTTCCGATGCGGCCCGCGCGACTCTCCTTCGCGCGGGCCGCTTCGACGTCGCCGGAGGGGCGCGCGACGGGGTGAGAACCGCGCCCGCGGTGCCCTCGAGGGTGAACAGGGGTTGACGCCGGAACGGCGTTCGCCAACGGCAGACGTCCTCCGGGTGACGTATGAAAGAAATTCCCTGCAAGGTGCTCGATTAATGAGTCTTCTTAAGCCTTGGTGGGCTACAGTAGCCTAGGACACGGGCCCAGAGTAGGTGCCTGGCCAGCGTCAAGAGGCGAACCTGAGACGCGCGTCACGATTGACATCAGCGCGACTTAGGTTAACCTTACCGAGGGCCCCACGAGTCGGGGCGACATCACAGCAAAGGGAGAAACACATGCCTGACTTCAGCGCGATCAGCGCCGCGCTCTCCGCGGTCAAGAACCTCATCGATGGTGCTGTCGGCATCTTCGGATCGGTGAACGGCGACGGCACGCTCGATGCGTTCGAGGCCGCTTTCGCGAGCCTTGGTGGCGGCACCGAGGCGGCCTGAGTCACAAGCTTCACTGCGGCACTGATCGCAGCAAGTGCCTCGGTTGCGGCCAAAAGCAACCACCTCCAGTCTTGACACCGCATCCCGGTTCCTCTTCCGGGTCATCCTCTTAGGAGAACAGTATGGGTATCGACCTCGGTTCGCTCGCTCCGGTCGCCGGCGAGGGCGGCCTTCTCGACCTCGGCGGCACGTTTATCGGCGCTGTCAACAACCTGGTCAAGGGCATCGGCTACTTCGCCGGTGGCGACCTCCAGGAGGCTCTGGGTAAGGGCTTCATGGCCTGAGTCGTCCACCGACTAGCGGAAGGGCCCCGGACTGGCGTCCGGGGCCCTTCCTCGCACCCCTGCCGGTCGCCGGTACTTGCCCCGTGGGAGATCGGCGAATATAAGTTTGTTCATACCGGTAACGGGGCGCCGGTTACCGTCGATAATGTTGACGTGAGCCGCACCGGCCGGCTCCGTGGTTTCCCTCCGTTCACCTGACTGTGGGAGCCTCGGAGCGTGCCCCGCGGATGCAATACGCACGACCTGCGGACGCAACTATGGTACTACTGTGTCTGGTGGGACTTGTGTGACTACTGGGAATCGGGTTAGCGTTCCCGCAGGAATGCCCGGGTCCGTCTGTGAACAACGAGAATGTAAGGCGTCGAAATATGCGTTCAGTGAAGCGGTTCGGCACGAAGGTCGCGACAGCGGCCCTCGCTGCGGCCATGGTCCCCGTCGTCGCCACGGGCACGGCCCAGGCCCAGGGCGGAAGCATCCAGTACACCAAGGCCACGGCCGCGAACAAGGTCGTCGAGACCGAGCTGCCCGACGGCCGCAAGATCGTCTCGGTGTGGTCGGACAAGATGGCGATCGAGGTCCCCAACATCGTCCAGCCGCCGCGTGACGGCAACGCCGGGGCCCCGGTGCTGTACCTGATCAACGGCGCCGGCGGCGGCGAGGACTCGGCCACCTGGCAGGCGCAGTCCGACGTCAAGAAGTTCATGTCCGACAAGGACGCGTGGACCGTCACCCCGATCGGCGGCGCCTTCTCCTACTACACGGACTGGCAGCGTCACGATCCCAACGTCCAGACCCGCTTCGCCCGCGAGACGAATCGCCCGATGGCGTTCGAGACCTACCTCGCCGAGGAGCTCCCGAACCTCTTCGAGGGCCGCTACGGCGGCAACTACGAGGGTCGAAAGCGTGGACTCGCGGCGATCTCCATGACCGCCACTTCGGTCCTGACCATCGCACAGAAGCACCCTGGCAGGTTCCAGGCAATCGGCTCGTACTCGGGTTGTGCCGAGACGTCCACCCCGATCGGTCATGAGTTCATCAACATCGTCACCGGCATGCGCGGCGGTGCGAACCTCGACAACATGTGGGGCCCCTTCCCGGGCGAGCCCCGCACGGGAACCAACAACTGGTTCGACAACGACCCGGTCTGGGGTGCCTTCCGCTTCCAGGAGCAGATGAAGAACAACCAGCTCCCCGCGATGTTCATCTCGACCGGCAACGGCCTGCCCGGGCCGCACGAGTCGCTCGAGAACTGGCGTCTGCGCAACAGCATCCCGGCGCTGGCCAACCAGGCGATCGTCGGCGGCGTCATCGAGGCGGCCACCCAGTACTGCACGGCCAACCTCGCCCGCCGTTTCGGCGAGCTCGGCATCCCGGCCCACTTCGACTTCGCGCCCAACGGCACGCACTCGTGGGGCTACTGGGAGGATGACCTCAAGCAGTCCTGGCCGATGATGGCCGAGGCCATGGGCGCTCGTTACGGCGCGATCTGATCCTGTAGGGCAGGGCGTCGTACACACCGCCCGGGGCGCCACGAACCCCGCACCACCGACGACCGGTGGTGCGGGGTTCGTCGTACCCGGGGGTGACCGCGCAGACCGGAGCGTAGTCCGGCATCCTGTACAGATGACCACAATGGAGGACCCGCAGCGGGTGGAGCTGCAGCACTCGGACGGCAGCACGAGTCCGTTGCTGATCGTCGAGACGGCTCGGCGGGACGAGACCCGGCCGGCGGTCCTGGTGCTGCCGGGCATCGCCGTCGGCGCTCGGTACTACCTCCCCCTCGCCCGCGTGTTGGCGGCCGAGGGCGTCGACGTCGCGATCACCGAGCTCCGCGGTCAGGGTGAGAGCACCTACCGCATCGGGCGTCGCAGCGGCCCGGCCGGCTACCACGAGAGCGCCGCCGAGGACGTCCCGCTCGCGTTGGACGCGATGGAGCAGCGTCTCGGCACCCGGCCCGTCGTGCTGCTCGGCCACAGTATGGGCGCGCAGATCGGCGTCTACCACCTCGCCCGCCACGACCCGCGGGTCGTGGGCCTGGTCGCCGTGGCCGCCCAGTCGCCGTTCCACCGGGGGTTCCCGGGCTCCTTCGGGCACAAGCTGCGCGCCGCGTCGGTCATCCTCCCGACGCTGGCCTGGCTGTCCGGGCACGTGCCGGGCCAGTTCTTCGGCGCACAGGGGAGGATCCCGGCCGACCGCGTCCGCGACTGGTCCAGGCTCGCCGGACGCGGCGTCATGCAGCCGGCACGGGCGGACCTCGACTACCCGGCGGGCCTCGCGCGCGTCACCGTGCCGGCGCTGGCGGTGGCGATCGCCGACGACCCTCTGGCCCCGGCCGGCGCGGCGCGGAACCTCTTGGCCATGCTTCCCTCGGCGCGGACGACGCTGGAGCTGGAGCCGGAGGCGCTGGGCCACAACGCGTGGGCCCGCCGCCCCGCCGAGGTGGTCGCCCGGGTGCTGTCGTGGATCGACCGCGAGCTGGGTGCCGTCACCCCTGGTGGGGACGACGACGAGGTAGTCGACGCCTGAAGAACTCGTACGTGAGGACCGCCTTCCGGGCCTCCTGGGAGTTGTCGGCGGCGCCGGCGTGCCCGCCCTCGATGTTCTCGTAGTACTGGACCTCGTGTCCCGCGTCCTCCAGGGCGGCGGTCATCTTGCGGGCGTGGCCCGGATGGACGCGATCGTCCCGGGTCGAGGTGGTCATGAGGACCGGCGGGTAGCGGACCTCCGAGGCGGGCCGGATGTGCTGGTAGGGGGAGTAGGCACCCAGGAAGTCGTCCCAGTCGGCGGTGTCCGGGTCCCCGTACTCGGCCATCCACGACGCTCCGGCCAGGAGCAGGTGGTAGCGCTTCATGTCCAGCAGGGGCACGGCGATCGCGAGGGCACCGAAGAGCTCCGGATAGCGGGTGAGCATGACGCCCATGAGCAGGCCGCCGTTGGACCCGCCGGTCGCCCCGAGCTGATCGCGGGTCGTCACGCCCTCCTCGACGAGGGCGCGGGCCACGGACGCGAAGTCCTCGAACGCCCGGGGACGCTTCTCCCGTACGGCGGCGCGGTGCCACGACGGCCCGTACTCACCGCCGCCGCGGATCCCCGCCACGACGTACACCCCGCCCTCCTCGAGCCAGAGCGCGCCGCGCAGGGCGGCGTAGGCGGGGCGCATGGACACCTCGAACCCGCCGTAGCCGTAGAGGATGGTCGGGCGTGGTCCGGCGGGGCCCGGCCCGCGCATGACCGTGTAGGGCACCTCGGTGCCGTCGTCACTCACGGTGGTGTGACGGGTGACCTCGATCCCGGAGGAGTCGAACCGGTGGGGCGTCGAGCCGAGGGTGGTGGTGCTGCCGTCCGCCCGGAGCAGGACCAGCGACGGCGGGACGACCGGCCCGGAGACCGCGAGCACCGCGTCGTCGGGGTGTGGGCGCTCGCCCGCCTGGGTGGGTGCGGTTGAGCTGGGTGCGGTTGAGCTGGGTGCGGCTCCTGATACCGGGTCGTCGTCCATCCCGGAGAGCCGGTCGCAGGACAGCACGTCGACCGAGACGTGCTCCGGCAGGCCCTCGACGGGCAACGGGGACCACTCGCCGTCGGCGGTGTCGGGGAGGGAGAACGCGTCGATCCGCGACTCGGTGTCGTCGAGGACGGTGAGCAGGATCCGGCCGCGGCCCCAGGTGACGTCCTCCACGGTCGTGGACGGGGTGGGGGAGAACAGCACGACGGGCTCCGGCAGCCGACCCGGCTCGGCGTCGACGGCGGCCCACGGCACCACGAGCACCGACCCACCGGGGTGGGAGCGGCCGGCGATCTCCAGATCGGTGCGGGGGCGCAGCATGAGCCAGTCGCCGCACGAGGTGACGTCACAGTCCTCGGGCACGGGCACCGCGAGTGGGGTGGTGGAGGCGGGGTCGGTGCCCGGGGTCCAGAACACCTCCTGCGAGGTGTGGAAGTCGGGCGCCCGGCTGGCCAGGAACCGCCCGGTGACGGGGTCGTGCGAGGCGCCCACCGCGACGTCGTCGGTGCGGCCCTCGAAGATCACCGGGGCCTGGGCGGGATCGGTCCCGCGACGCCAGAGCCGCACCACACGCGCGTACCCCGAGTCGGTGGCGTCGGAGCCGCCCGGGTCCAGCGGCGCGGTGAGGAGCACGGTGTCGCGGTCCACCCAGGACACCGAGCACTTGGCCTCGGGCAGGTGGAACGCCCCCTCCCCGGCGGTGACGAAGCGGCGCTCGGTCAGATCGAACTCCCGGACCTCCACGGCGTCCGCGCCCCCGCGGGACAACCGCAGGAGCGCCCGGTCGTCGACGGGACGACGCACGACCGTGCCGGAGTACACCCAGTTGACGCCCTCCTCGTCGGCGAGGGCCCCGACGTCCACGAGCGTCTCCCAGGCCGGGTGGTCGACCCCCGGCGCCCCGTCGGCCAGCACGGTCCACGGCACCCGGCGCCACAGCCCGCGGGGGTGGTCACAGTCCTTCCACAGCGTGTAGGCGTACCGGCCGCGCAGGACCGGCCACGCGATCCGGTCGGTGGCGTCGAGGATCTCCAGGGCGCGGGAATGCGCGGCTTCGGCATGATCGCCGGTGGCGAGATCTGCGACCGTCCGGTCGCTGCGCTCACGCACCCATCCGAGCGCCTCGGGGGAGTCGACGGCCTCGAGGTGGAGGAACGGGTCGAAGATCGTGGTGCCGGTCATGCCCTCGATGATGCACGTGATCAAGCGAACAGATCGAAACCCACCTCGGATGTTCACAGGCTCTTGTTACGCGTTCGTGAGGTCAGTAGCATCTTCCGTAGCCGCGGGCCGACTGACCCGGCCATTCCCGATCAACGCGGGAGTGCATTTCAATGAACGGAGATACACACAATGGGTTCCATCACCGACCTCCTCAGCGCCGGTTCCGGCGAGTCCGGCTCCCTCAGCGGCGGCAACGCCACCGGCAACATCACCGACACGATCGCCGAGACCATCGGCGAGCTGGTCGCCACCGCCCTCAAGTCGGTCCTGGGCAACCTGTCCTGATCCTCGCTCACGCGAGCGGTCGCGCCGCCTTCTCCACATGGAGGGGGCGGCGTCGGTCATTTCGGGTGCAGTTCCGGCCAGCTCCGCCGTTCCGGTGCCGCCGGGAGCGCTACCCTGAGTGGCGTGGCTGACACTCATTACGATCTCATCGTCCTCGGCGCGGGCCCCGGTGGCTACGTCGCCGCCATCCGCGCCTCGCAGCTCGGCCTCAAGGTGGCCGTCGTCGAGGAGAAGTACTGGGGCGGCGTATGCCTCAACGTCGGATGTATCCCCTCCAAGGCCCTCCTGCGCAACGCGGAGCTGGCCAACACCGTCCAGCGCGACGGCAAGCTGTTCGGTATCTCCGGGGACGTGAGCTTCGACTTCGGCGCCGCGTTCGACCGCAGCCGTAAGGTCTCGGACAGCATCGTCAAGGGCGTCCACTTCCTCATGAAGAAGAACAAGATCACGGAGATCGACGGCTTCGGGAAGTTCACCGACGCCAAGACGATCGAGGTCGACGGCACGGAGTACACCTTCGACAACTGCATCATCGCGACCGGTTCCGTGGTCAAGACGCTTTCCGGGATCGAGTTCAGCGAGAACGTGGTGGGCTACGAGGAACAGATCCTCACGCGCGACCTGCCCGACTCGATCGTCGTCGTCGGCGCGGGGGCGATCGGCATGGAGTTCGCGTACGTGATGAACGCCTACGGCGTCGACGTCACGATCGTCGAGTTCATGGATCGGCTGCTGCCGAACGAGGACGAGGAGGTCTCCAAGGAGATCGCCAAGCACTACAAGAAGCTCGGCATCACGCTCCTCACCGGCCACAAGACCACCTCGATCAGCGACAACGGCGATTCGGTCGAGGTGGAGATCGAGTCCAAGGACGGTGAGGACACCCGGATCGTCACCGTCGACAAGGTGCTCATGGCCGTCGGGTTCGCCCCGCGGGTCGAGGGCTACGGGCTGGAGAACACCGGCGTCGAGCTGACCGACCGCGGCGCGATCGACATCGACGACAACATGCGGACCAACGTCGACGGCATCTACGCGCTCGGCGACGTCACCGCCAAGCTGCAGCTGGCGCACGTCGCCGAGGCCCAGGGCGTGGTGGCGGCCGAGACCATGGCCGGCGCCGAGACCCAGACGCTGGGCGACTACCGCATGATGCCGCGCGCCACCTTCTGCCAGCCGCAGGTCGCCTCGTTCGGGCTGACCGAGGCCCAGGCGAAGGACGAGGGCTACGACGTCAAGGTCGGCAAGTTCCCGTTCTCGGCCAACGGCAAGGCCCACGGGCTCGGTCACGCGACCGGGTTCGTCAAGGTCGTCGCCGATGGCACGCACGGCGAGCTGCTGGGCGCCCACCTCATCGGCCCCGACGTCTCCGAACTGCTGCCCGAGCTGACCCTGGCGCAGATGTGGGACCTCACCGCCGAGGACATCGCCCGCAACGTGCACACGCACCCGACCCTGTCCGAGGCCATGAAGGAGGCCGTCGAGGGCGTCGGCGGCCACATGATCAACCTCTGACAGCCTGCGGCGGGCCCGGCACCGGGTCCGCCGGCGTCGGGGGGCCACCCGACGGGGGCCCGCCGCGGTGTGCCGGGCGACTACTCGGCGTTGAGGATCTTCTCCATCTGCGCGACGTAGATCGCGTCCAGGGCGCCGGCCGCGGTCGGCAGGACGGGGTCCGCCGCCGGGTCGTCACCGCGGGCCGCGTACTCGACACTCACGGTGGTGTCGCGGGCGAAGCCGTGGATGGCGATGGCCCGGCTCAGTGCGCGCGTGCCGTCCGGCTGCGTCGTGATGAAGTCGCTGGTGACCCGGAAGCCCTCGGTGCCGTCGATGGCTGGGGCGTCGGCGACCGTCATCTTCAGCTCGACGTTCGGGTTGGCGGCGCTGCGCGAGGTGGTGCACGCCTCGTAGAGGGAGCGGTCCATGAACTCGTCGAGCCGCTCGCCCACCATGCCGATGCCGAAGCGGTGCTCGGTCTCGTCCTCCTCCGACTGCTTGTAGCGGACGGCGGCGGTCACCCCATCGGTGGTGGCGTGGTTGGAGACGGTCTCCAGGCGCGAGACCTTGTCGCACGCCGGGTCCTCCATGAGCTGGCGGCCCTGGTCGGCGACGAGCTTGTCCACCGCCTCCTGCAGCAGCTGACGGTCGACGACCTGGACGACGCCACCACCGGGCGCCTCGCCCTCCGCCAGGACGAGTTCCTCCACGGGCGCCTGCGGGGCGGACTGCGCCGCGGTCTCCGAGGTCTGGGTCTCGCTCGCGGGCTCGCCGCCCCGGGGGTTCTCCTCGTCCGACGAACAGGCCGTGAGAGCAGCCGCGGTGGCCAGCGCGAGACCGGCGATCGCGACGCGGCGGGGGGTGCTGGTGCGGAGGCGCATCTCTCTCCTTTGTCATTCGGTTACCCCTCATAGTGCCACCGGGCCCGTCGGTTCTGTGCATCAAGGCCGCGCGCGCCGCCGCCCGGTGATCGACGCCGACCGCCCCGGGGGCCCGAAGTCGGGGGCGGCGCCCGGGCGGGGGGAAGCAGTGGAAATCGCCGGGTGGGACTAGCCTTGGTCCGTCGCCGGACGAGCTCGATCGGCACCCGGACGAACACCCCGACCCGTCAAACCGACCCGGAAATAGGACAACGCTATGGACCATGACGGTGTGGACGCCGTGCTCTTCGACCTCGACGGGGTCATCACCCCGACGGCCGAGAAGCACATGCAGGCGTGGAATCGGATGTTCACCACCTACTTCGACGCCCAGGGGATCGACCCGTACTCGGATGAGGACTACTTCCGCTACATAGACGGCAAGCCGCGGGTCGAGGGCATCGCGTCGATGCTCGCCGCGCGGGGCCTCACCCTGCCCGAGGGCGACGACGACGACGAGGCCGGTCCCGACGCGGACACGATCCACGGGCTCGGTCTGCGCAAGAACGTGATCTTCCGTGAGCTGCTCGACGAGGGCATCGAGGCCTACCCCGGGTCGGTGGCCTACCTCGACGCCCTCGACGCCGCCGGCATCGCCTCCTGCGTGGTCTCCAGTTCCAAGAACGCCGAGGCCGTGCTCACCGCGGCCGGGCTGCGGGACCGGTTCGAGGTGATCGTCGACGGCCTCGTCGCCGCCGCCGAGGGGATCCCCGGCAAGCCCCGCCCCGACACGTACCTGCGGGGCGCCGAGCTGCTCGGTGTACCCGCGGACCGCTGCGTGGTGATCGAGGACGCCGTCTCCGGCGTGCAGGCCGGCGCCGCCGGCGGGTTCGCGCGCGTGGTCGGTGTGGACCGCGGAGCCGGGCGTGAGACCCTGCTCGCGGAGGGCGCCGACCTCGTCGTCGTCGACCTGGCCGAGCTCATCCCCGGACTGACGGAGGCGAACCGGTGACCCGTATCCCCTTCTCCCGAGGACCGGTCCACGACACCGTCGGCGAGTCCGTGCCCGGCAACATCCGCACCACCTACGGCGTGAACCTCCGGAGCCACCTCGAGGTCCCCGAGATCAACCGCTCCACCCACCCCGCCGACCCGTGGCGTTGGGTCGAGACCCGTCCGAACGCGTCGCCGCTCGGGGTGTCCGAGACGCAGTTCGCGGTGGCGAACGGCTACCTGGGCATGCGCGGCAATCCGGAGGAGGGGCGCGACTCCGCCCAGCACGGCACCTTCGTCAACGGCTTCCACGAGACGTGGCACATCCAGCACGCCGAGGACGCCTACGGGCTCGCCCGCGAGGGCCAGACGATGATCCAGGCCCCCGACACCAAGACCATCCGCATCTACGTCGACGACGAACCGCTCCGGCTATCCGTGGCCGACCTCGAACACTACGAGCGCAGCATCGACTTCCGGGACGGGGTGCTGCTTCGGGAGATCGTGTGGCGCACCCCCGCCGGGAAGAAGGTCGTCATCCGCACCAGCCGGATGGTGTCGATGGTGGAGAAGCACCTCGCGGTGATGACGTACGAGATCGAGCTCCCGGACGAGCCCGCCCCCGTGGTGATCTCCTCGCAGGTCCTCAATCGGCAGGACGGCGAGGACGAATACAGCTCCGCCGCGGACGACGGCGCCCCGGCAGAGGGCTTCGACCCCCGCCGCGCCGAGGGACTCGAGCACCGGGTGCTCGAGCCCCAGGTCACCGAGGACCAGGGCGGGTACCACGTGCACGGGTACCGGTGCACCAACTCGGGCATGACGATCGCCGTCGCCGTGGACCACCTGCTCGAGACCGAGGACGACGTGGCCATGAGCCACGAGATCGACGACGACTCCTCGAAGATCGTCTACCACGCCCACGTCACGCCGGGACGGGTACTCAAGCTGACCAAACTGGCCGCGTACCACACCTCCGAGGTGGTTCCCGCGAGCGAGCTGGCGGACCGGTGCTCGCGCACCCTGGGACGGGCCCGCGTGCGCGGGGTCGAGGACCTGCACCGCACCCAGCGGGACTGGTACGACCACTTCTGGGATCGTGCCGACGTCGAGGTGGAGGGCCCCGCGGAGACGCAGCAGGCCATCCGGTTCAACCTCTTCCAGCTGGCCCAGGCCTCGGCACGGGCCGAGTACAACGGCATCGCCGCCAAGGGCGTCACCGGTAGTGGCTACTCCGGCCACTACTTCTGGGACACCGAGACGTACGTCCTGCCGTTCCTGACGTACACCATGCCGCGGTTCGCGCGTAACGCCCTGCGCTTCCGTTACAACATGCTCGACAAGGCGCGGAACCGGGCCAAATACCTCTCCGTGAACGGCGCCCTCTACCCGTGGCGGACCATCAACGGTGAGGAGGCGTCGGCCTACTACGAGGCCGGCACCGCCCAGTACCACATCAACGCCGACATCGCGCACGCCATGGTCAAGTACATGTGGGCCACCGAGGACCAGGACTTCATGATCCGCGAGGGCGTGGACGTGCTGGTCGAGACCGCGCGGATGTGGGTCTCGCTCGGTTTCTTCGACGGCGACGGCATGTTCCACATCCACGGCGTGACCGGGCCGGACGAGTACACGACCGTCGTGGACAACAACCTGTTCACCAACGCCATGGCCCGGTTCAACCTCGTGGCCGCCGCGATCGCCTGCAAGCGGATCGCGGCGTTGGGTGACGGCCAGTGGGAGGCCGTCTGCCGGCGGCTCAAGCTGCGCGACGACGAGACCAGCGAGTGGCGGCGTGCCGCCGAGAACATGGTGATCGCGTTCGACGAGGATCTGAAGGTCCATCCTCAGGACCAGGACTTCCTCGCGAAGGAGGTGTGGGACCAGGACCTCGAGGATCCCCGCCGCCCGCTGCTCCTGCACTTCCACCCGCTGGTGATCTACCGGCACCAGGTCCTCAAGCAGGCGGACGTGGTGCTGGCGATGTTCCTGCGCGGAGACGAGTTCACCGAGGAGGAGAAGCGGGCGAACTTCGAGTACTACGACCCGTTGACCACCGGCGACTCGACGTTGTCGGCCGTGGTCCAGTCGATCATCGCCGCCGAGATCGGCTACTGTGACGAGGCCTTCGAGCACTTCTCCAAGGCGCTCGTGGTGGATCTGGCCGACGTGCACGGCAACGCCGCCGACGGCATCCACGTGGCCTCCACCGGCGGGGTGTGGTCGGCCCTCGTCAGCGGGTTCGGCGGGATGCGCGACTACCGGGGTGAGATCTCGTTCGACCCGCGGGTGCCCGCGGAGTGGACGGGACTGACCTTCCGGTTGACGGTGCGGGGTACGCACGTGCGGGTGCGGTGCACGCACACGGAGATCACCATCGAGAACCTCAACGGCGCCGATTTCGCGTGCTCGGTCCAGGGCCAGCCGGTGACCGTACCGGCGGGGCGGACGATGTCGATGGAGCTCGATGCCCGGGCTCGCGTCTGCCTGCCCTGCGTCGACGCCGGCTGAGCGGCGCCCCGACTCCGGCGGGGTCGGGGTCGGGGTTGGGCTGGCGATAGGTGGGCGAAGCCCCAGCACACCCGCCCCGACTGATCCTGCTTCGTCGGCTTGTGCTGGCCGATTGCCCGGATCCGTCCGGGGTGTGCTGCTTGAGTGGACCTTTCTCGCAGCACACCGCCGAGGGGCGGCGTACTCGACGGGGGTTGTGCTGCGCGTGTGAGCGGGGGCGGTTTCTTCCACAGGCCGGCTCTGTCCACAGGTGGCGGACAACGCAGCCTGTCTTGACTCGGACCGCAGGCCCCGGCGCGGCATGATCGCCGCCATGACCGGGTTCAATCACAACACGCACCCAGTGCTGGAGCTCGCTCGGCTCAGCCACGAGATCGCGCACATCCCGCGGCGCCGTCGAGAGCGGGACTACGTGAAAATTGCCGACGAGCTGTGGCTTCCGGCCCACATCGGCCGGGACTTCGAGACGCTGTCGGTCGCGTATTCACGGTTGTATCCGAAGGGGGTGTTAACCGGGTGGTCGGCAGCGGTCCTGCACGGGGTCAGTCCGCCGGAAGACGTCGTCCCCGAGCTGACCATCGGACGCCACGGTCGAGCCCGCGAGGGGTTGAGGCTCAGGCGATACCCGTTACCGGACCGAGCGGTCGCCACCATCAGAGGCGTCCCGGCGACCACACTGCGGTGGACGGTGTTCGATATCGCCCGTTTCAGTTCGCACGTGGATGGCGTGCTGGCGGTGGAGAAGTTCTACCGGCGCGGTCTCGCCCGGGCGGCAATGGAGGAAACCGTCGCCTACATGGCTGGAGTATGGGGAGTTGCGCGGGTCCGACGGGTTCTGGCGGACGCAGATCCCCGGACCGAGTCACCGCGAGAAACGGAGACCCGTCTGCTCCTCAAGGCGGCCGGATTCACCGAGTTCATCCCGCAGGTGGAGGTTCCTGAACTCGGCTACCGCCTCGATCTCGCCGATCCCGTGCACAAGATCGCGGTCGAGTATGACGGGCCCCACCACGACGATCCCGTCCAGCAGTCGAAGGACCGCCGGCGGAGAAACCGGCTTCAGGCCGCGGGGTGGATCGTGATCGTGGTGGACAGACGCCTATTCCGTCACCAGCGTGGCGACATCCTCGACCAAGTCGAGGCGGCATATCGGCTTCGTCGGTTCGCTGCATGAATGGTCCATTCAGCCAGCACACCCTGGGTGAATCCGGGCAATCTGCCAGCCCAAGCCCAAAAGGCAGCGTAAGTCCGGGTGGGGTGTGCTGGTGCCTTGTACGGAGTATGCGCCGAAGCTCGGCAGGCCGCGGGGTGGAGCAGGCCGCGGCGGGGTCAGGCGCGGCAGGTCAGCGGGGGCGGTCCGGCTGGACCCGGAGGGCGTGCAGCGACGTGGCCAACCCGTCGTACTGCGCCACCAACTGCACCAGCCCCACCAGTTCGGACGAGCCGAGGTGCGACGAGAGCCCGGCCCACGTGTCGGCGGAGATGTCCTTGGTCAGCACCAGCTCGTCGACGGCGGTCAACAGCACACGCAGCCGGTTCGGCCACCCGGCGGTGGCGGGGTCGGCTGTCGTGCGGGCGATCTCGTCGTCGTCGAGACCCACGCCCGCGCCGATCCGCTCGTGGTGGGCCCGCTCGTACGCGCTGCCCCGCAGGTGCGCGACGCGCAGGATGACCAGCTCGGTGGTGCGGCGGTCCAGCACGCCGAACGGCATCATCATCCCGGAGTAGGCGAGCCACGCGGGGAAGAGCCGGCGGGCGTGGCCGAGGGTGGCGAAGAGGTTCACGTCGCGCGAGCCGGTGACGCGTGCACCGAGCCGGTTGACGGCCCAGCCGAACGGGCCGAGCTCCCGGAAGCCGCCGGGCCGGATGCGGGGGACCTGCGCGGCGGTGCCGTCGTGGCTGTCGCTGCTCTCGTGGGGCTGGCTCATGGCCGTCAGGGTAGGCCAGCCGACCCGCCGGGGGCGGACGGTTGGTCGAGGAGATACGGCGAGAGCGAGGACCGGTGGGCGTCCACCCGCAGCGCGTGGTTGAGCGGCGGGAAGGCCCGCTGCGGGCACGCGGGGCGGTCGCACATGCGGCAGCCGGAGCCGATCTTGGTGGCGGCGTCGACGTCGTCGAGGTCCAGGCCCTGCGCGTACACGGTCCGGTGGGCGTGGCGGGCCTCGCAGCCCAGGCCGATGGCGAACGTCTTGCGCGGCTGGCCGAAACGCATCGGACGGGTGGTGACGGTGCGCGAGACCCACAGGTGGAGGCGGCCGTCGGGCATCTGCGCGACCTGCCGCATGATCTTGCCGGGGAACGAGAACGACTCGTAGATGTTCCACAGCGGGCACGTGCCACCGGAGGTCGTGAAGTGGAACCCGGTCGCGGACTGCCGCTTGGACATGTTGCCGGCGCGGTCGACGCGCACGAAGCTGAACGGCACCCCGGCCGCGCCCGGTCGCTGCAGGGTCGACAGGCGGTGACACACCGTCTCGTAGCCGGTGGCGTGGAAGGCCATGAGCCGCTCCACGTCGTAGCGGAAGTCCTCGGCGGTGTCGAGGAAGCGCTGGTAGGGCATGAGCACGGCGGCGGCGAAGTAGCTGGCCAGGCCGCGCAGCGCGAGCGCGACGGCGGCGGGGGAGCTGAACGAACCCTCCTCGACGAGGCTGTCGAGCAGGTCGCGGTGCTCGAGGAAGGCCAGCTCGGAGGCCACGCGGAACGCCTGCTGGCCGGGCGTGAGGTGGGCGGACAGGTCGAGACGGCGGTCCTCGGTGGAGTAGCGGTGCCACAGCCCGTCGGGCAGGTCGACGCGGCGGGCGATGCGGACCCCGTGGGCCTCGGCCAGGCGGTGTTCGAGCTCGGCGCGGACGTCGCCGCGGTTGAGCCGGATGCGGGTGGTGAGATCCTCGGCGGCGGTGTCGAGGGAGTCGATGTAGTTCTGCCGTTGGTAAAAGTAGTCCCGCACCTCCTCGTGCGGCATGGACAGCACCGAGCGGTCGACCGAGGTGTCCGGGACGTTGCGGGTCTCGGTCAGCGCGGCGAGCAGGTCCGCGGAGTTGCGGTAGCGCTGGTGCAGGAGCATGAAGGCACGGGCGAGCGCGGGGTGCGCGCGGACGAGGTCGACCACCTCGGCGGCCGGGACCTCGGCGGAGAGCTGCGTGTCGGTGAGCGCCTCGGTGACCGCCGCGATGAGCCGGGTGTCCGAATCCGAGGCGAAGAACGCGGAGTCCACGCCGTAGACCTCGGAGATCTTCACCAGGACCCGGGAGGTGACGGGGCGGGCGTCCTTCTCGAGTTGGTTGAGGTACGACGACGACAAGCCGAGCGACTGCGCGAAGGCGGCCTGGGTCAGGCCGTTCTCCTCGCGCAGTCGGCGGAGTCGCGATCCCATATGTGAGGCCGTCATCGGCTTTCCCTCCGAGGTCCGTGGCGAGCCCCACAATCTTCGCAAACTTTGCAAAGAAGGCAAAGAAACTCGCCACATTCGCACTTGTCGCAGGTAGACGCGCTGCCTGCCATGTGGCATTGTGTCTCCCGTAAGGGGCCGTAACTCGCAAGAGTGCGAATCCGGACCCGCCCCCGAGACAGAAAAGAGTCGCGATGTCGAACATCGGCAAGGCACGTACCGCTGAAGAGATCCAGCAGGACTGGGACACCAACCCCCGCTGGAAGGGCATCACCCGCAACTACACGGCCGAGCAGGTCGCGGAGCTGCAGGGCACCGTCGTCGAGGAGCACACCCTCGCCCGTCGTGGCGCGGAGATCCTCTGGGACAAGGTCAACAACAAGGACTTCGTCAACTCCCTCGGCGCCCTGACGGGTAACCAGGCCGTCCAGCAGATCCGTGCCGGCCTCGAGGCCGTGTACCTCTCCGGCTGGCAGGTCGCCGGCGACGCCAACCTCTCGGGCCACACCTACCCGGACCAGTCGCTGTACCCGGCCAACTCGGTCCCGACCGTCGTCCGCCGCATCAACAACGCACTGCTGCGTGCCGACGAGATCGCCCGCATCGAGGGCGACACCTCGGTCGAGAACTGGCTCGCCCCGATCGTGGCCGACGCCGAGGCCGGCTTCGGTGGCGCCCTGAACGCCTACGAGCTGCAGAAGGCCATGATCAACGCCGGTGCCGCCGGTGTGCACTGGGAGGACCAGCTCGCGTCGGAGAAGAAGTGCGGCCACCTCGGTGGCAAGGTGCTGATCCCGACCAACCAGCACATCCGCACCCTGACCTCGGCCCGCCTCGCCTCGGACGTCGCCAACGTGCCGTCCGTGATCATCGCGCGCACCGACGCCGAGGCCGCGACCCTCATCACCTCCGATGTGGACGAGCGTGACCGCCCGTTCATCACCGGTGAGCGCACCGCCGAGGGCTTCTACCACGTCAAGAACGGCATCGAGCCGTGCATCGAGCGTGCGAAGGCCTACGCCCCGTTCGCCGACATGATCTGGATGGAGACCGGCACCCCGGATCTCGAGTACGCCAAGAAGTTCGCCGAGGGCGTCAAGGCCGAGTTCCCGGACCAGCTGCTGGCCTACAACTGCTCGCCCTCCTTCAACTGGAAGGCGAACCTGGACGACGAGACCATCGCCAAGTTCCAGAAGGAGCTCGGCGCGATGGGCTTCAAGTTCCAGTTCATCACCCTGGCCGGTTTCCACTCGCTCAACTACGGCATGTTCGATCTGGCCCACGGCTACGCCCGCAACCAGATGACGGCGTTCGTCGAGCTGCAGCAGCGCGAGTTCAAGGCCGCCGAGGAGCGTGGCTTCACCGCCGTCAAGCACCAGCGCGAGGTCGGCGCCGGTTACTTCGACCGCATCGCCACCACGGTCGACCCCAACACGTCCACCGCGGCGCTGAAGGGCTCCACCGAGGAGGGTCAGTTCCACTGACCACCGGTCGACCCCACACGGTCGACGCAGTAACAGCGTGAACACACCGGGGGCCGCGGCCGTCTCGACGAGGCGGCCCGGCCCCCGGTGGTGTCTCCACCCTCAAGTTCCCTCCTCCCGAAGGACCCTGGACAGATGAACAGCTCCCGCGACGGCGCCGACCCGGGGCGGATCACCCGCGTCGGCGTGGTGGGCGCCGGACAGATGGGCGCCGGCGTCGCCGAGGTGTGCGCCCGCGCGCATCTCGACGTCCTCGTCTGGGAGTCCACCCGGGAGCTGACCACCAGCGGCCGCGCCCGCATCCTCGACTCCCTGGACCGGGGAGTGTCCTCCGGCAAGATCACCGCCCGCGAGCGCGAGCAGGCCGCCCTGCGGTTGCGTTTCACCACCGACCTCGGCGACTTCGTCGACCGGCAGCTGGTCATCGAGGCGATCGTCGAGGACACCGACGCCAAGACCGCCGTGTTCCGCGAACTCGACGCGGTCGTCACCGACCCCGACGCCGTCCTGGCCTCCAACACCTCGTCGATCCCCATCATGAAGCTCGGCACGTGTACCGCCCGGCCCGAGCGCGTGATCGGTATGCACTTCTTCAACCCGGTTCCCGTGCTCCCGCTCGTCGAGCTGGTGAGCACCCTCGAGACCGGGGCCGCGGCCCGCGACCGGGCACAGGCGTTCGCCGAGCAGGTCCTGGGCAAACAGGTCGTCCACTCCGCCGACCGCGCCGGGGCCGTGGTCAACGCCCTGCTCGTGCCATACCTGCTCTCCGCCATCCGGATGGCCGAGTCCGGGTTCGCCACCCCGGAGGACATCGACAAGGCCATGGTCCTGGGCTGCGCCCACCCCATGGGGCCGCTCACCCTGGCAGACCTCGTCGGCCTGGACACCATCAAGGCGATCGCCGACTCGATGTACACCGAGTTCGCCGAGCCGCTGTACTCGCCGCCGCCGCTGTTGTTGCGGATGGTCGAGGCGGGCAGGCTCGGCAAGAAGAGCGGCCACGGCTTCTACCGCTATGACGCGCCGCGGGCGATGGCACGCGCCGCGCGCTGAGATCATGTCGTCGTCGTCGTCGTCGTCGTCGTCGTCGTCGTCGTCACAGTCACCGCCGCCGCCGTCGTCTCAGCCACCGTCGTTGCCCACGCCGCCGCACCTCGAACCCACCCGCGCCTCGTCCGTCCTCGGGTACCCGCGCATCGGCCCGCGCCGCGAGCTCAAACGCGCCCTCGAGCGCTACTGGCACGGTGACGGGACCCGGGCCGAGCTGCTCGCGACCGGCCGCAGACTCCGCGACGCCACGTGGGACGATCTGCGCGCCACGGGCATCACGCAGATCCCCGGCAACACTTTCTCCTTCTACGACCACATCCTCGACGACGCCCTGCTCGTGGGCGCGGTCCCCGCGCGGTTCCGCGAGCTCGTCCGCGACCTCGGCCCCGTCGACACCGTCTTCGCGCTCGCCCGCGGCCGCGCCAACGTGCCGCCGCTCGAACTCGTCCCGCTGCAGGGCACCTCCTACCTGTACCGCCAGCCGGAGTTCGACGAGTCCTCCGAGCTGGGGCTGCGGCCGGACGAGCTGCTCGCGGAGGTGGCGCGGGCGCGGGAGCAGGGGTTCGAGATCAGGCCCGTCGTCACCGGCCCGGTCTCGCTGCTGCTGCTGAGCAAGGCGGCGCCCGACGCCGCGCCGGGATTCGCGCCGATCGACCTGCTCGACCGCCTGCTCACGGAGTACGAGGCGCTGCTGGGCGTCCTGGCCGGAGCCGGCGTGACGTGCGTGCAGTTCGACGAGCCGTGCATGACGATGGAACGCACCGCCGACGAGATCGCGGCGTTGCGCCGTGCCTACGACCGGCTGGCGGCCGTGACGACGCGACCGCGCATCCTGGTGACGGGGCAGTACGGCGACCTGGGGGAGGCGCTGTCGGCGCTGGCGGCCACCGGCATCGAGGCGATCGGCCTGGACCTCGTGTACGGGCGGCGGTCGGCGGCGGACCTCGCGGCCGTGCCGGGGCTGCGCGGCAAGCGTCTCTACGCCGGTGTCGTGGACGGCCAGAACGTGTGGCGCACCGACAAGTTCGCCACCCTGGACTACCTGCGTGACCTGAAGGCCGTCTTCCCGGACGTGGTGGTGTCGACCTCGTGCACGCTGCTGCACGTGCCGTACGACGTGGCCGCCGAGACCGACCTGCCCGCCGAGCTCGCGGACTCACTGGCGTTCGCCGAGCAGAAGGTCGCCGAGGTGGTCTCGCTCGCGCACGCCCTGGTCGACGGCCCCACACCGCGCTGGCGCCGGTTGCCGGTACTGCCCAGCGCGCGCCGCGACGACGTGCGGGCGAGGACCGCCCGGGTCGACGACGACGACAAGGTCCGCGTCCCCTACGCCGAGCGGGCTGCCCGGCAGGCCGACCGGCTCGGACTGCCCACGCTGCCGACAGCGACGCTGGGCTCGTTCCCGCAGACGCGGGAGATCCGGCGTGCCCGCAGGGACCTGGCGGACGGGCGGATCGACTACGACAGGTACTGCGACTACCTGCGCGCCGAGATCGCCTCGGTGATCCGGCTGCAGGAGGACATCGGCCTGGACGTGCTGGTGCACGGCGAGGTCGAGCGCAACGACATGGTGCAGTACTTCGCCGAACTCCTCGACGGGTTCGCCGCCACCCGCAGCGGCTGGGTGCAGTCCTACGGCTCGCGCTGTGTGCGGCCGCCGATCCTGTACGGCGACGTGGCCCGACCCGCGCCGATGACCGTGGAGTGGACCGGGTACGCGCAGTCGCTGACCGACCGGCCGGTGAAGGGGATGGTCACCGGCCCGGTGACGATGCTCGCGCGGTCCTTCTGCCGCACGGACCTGGCACTGCCCGAGGTCGCCACGCAGCTCGCGCTGGTGGTGCGCGACGAGGTGGCGGACCTGGAGGCGGCGGGGACGGCGATCATCCAGATCGACGAACCCGCCATCCGGGAACTCCTGCCGCGCCGCGGCGCGGACCGACGCGCGTACCTCGACTGGGCGGTGGGCACCTTCCGCCTGGCCTCGGCCGGGGCGCGACCGGACACCCAGATCCACACGCACCTCACCTACTCGTCTTTGCGGGAGATGAGGGCGGCGATCGAGGGGCTCGACGCCGACGTCACCGCGATCGTCGCGACGCGGTCGATCGAGTGGGTACTGGAGGCCCTGGAGGACCACACACTGACCCGTCAGGTCGCGCCCGGGGTGTACGAGTCACGGTCGGGGTTCGTCCCGGACATCGACCTGCTGCACTCGAGGCTGCTCCGGGCGGTGGACGCGGTGGGGGTGGACCGCGTGTGGGCGGTGCCGGACGGGGGGCTCAAGAGCCGTTACACCTGGCAGTTGGAGCCGAGCCTGCGCAATCTGGTCGCCGCCGCGCGGCGGATCCGACGGGCGGTTGCCCCGGATCCCCGGGGTTCCAATAAGATGGGACATAGAACGAGTCTCGGGTCACGGGCCCGGGATCGGTAGTGGAGAGAAGAGGACGACATCATGGCCGGTCAGACGCTCGAGCACACTGGTGCCGCCATCGTCGAGGAGTACTACCCGTCGTACGCGACGGAGGTCGCCCCCACGTACCCGCTGTACTCGACTACGATCTACCTGGGTTCGGTGATCATCCTGCTGAGCATGAGCATGCTGGGCCTGCCCATCACCGCCATCGGGTACTACACGGAGAACGCCGGGGTCTCCCTGGGGCTGGTCATCGCGGCGGTCGTGGCGACCACCGCCGTCTTCCTCCTCGGGCTGTTCATCTGCATGTACGGCTTCCGTAAGCACGGCCGCGAGGACGCACACTGACGGTCGACCCGGTCGTGGGTGCCGGCGCGCCCGCTCTCAGGGCGGGCGACCCGGCGACCGACGCCGAGCGGAGGTCAGCCCTCCGTCGTATGAAGATGGTCGCGACGGGGTTCCTCGTCGTGGCCGGTCTGGTCTATCTGGTCGCGGAGTACGCGCTACACAACGGTGCCGACCCCTGGGTGGGTTACGTCCGCGCCGCCGCCGAGGCGGGGATGGTCGGCGGGCTGGCCGACTGGTTCGCCGTCACCGCCCTGTTCAAGCACCCGCTGGGGATCCCCATCCCGCACACCGCGCTCATCCGCAAGAAGAAGGACCAGCTGGGCACCTCTCTCGGCGGGTTCGTGGGGGAGAACTTCCTCGACCCCGAGATGGTGAGCGAGAAGGTCCGCGGCGCCCGCATCCCCGAACGCGCCGGTGAGTGGCTGGCCGAGGACGACCACCGCGCGATGGCCTCGGACCAGGCCGCCAAGGCCATCCGTGCCGTTCTGGCCGTGCTCCGCGACGACGACGCCGTCGCGATCATCGAACGCACCATCGTCTCCCGCATCGCCGAGCCGGAATGGGGGCCGCCGGCCGGTCGGATCCTCGCCGAGCTCCTCGACGAGGGACGCCACCTGCCCCTGATGGACCTCATGGCCGACCGCGCCCACGGCTGGGTGGAGGCCAACCCCGAGACCATCGACCGCTGGGTCCGCGAGAAGGCCCCCACGTGGGCGCCCCAGTTCGTCAACGAACTGCTCTCCGAGCGTGCCTACCGCGAGCTGCGCGAGTGGACCTGGCAGATCAAGGTCGACAAGCAGCATCCCGTTCGGGTGGCGCTGATCGGGTTCGTCGAGGACTTCGCCCGCGACCTCCAGCACGACCCGTCCACCATGGCCAAGCTCGAGACGTTCAAGCACGAGGTCATGGGCCGCGACGAGGTGCGCCGCGCCGCCGGATCGGCGTGGGCGGCCGCCAAGCGCATGATCGTCGAGGCCACCGAGGACTCCTCGTCCACGCTGCGGGTGAAGATCGACGATCTCCTGGGCCGCCTGGCCGACATGCTCGTCGGGGACGAGAAGATGCGGGCGCGCCTCGACGACTACATGACCCGCACCGCTCGCTACGTCGCGGAGAACTACGCCGGCGAGGTCACCTCGATCATCTCCGAGACCGTCGAACGGTGGGACGCCGACGAGGCCTCCGACAAGATCGAGTTGCTCGCGGGCAAGGACCTGCAGTTCATCCGCATCAACGGCACGGTCGTGGGGGCCTTGGCGGGGCTCGTCATCCACACCACCACCGAGCTCATCTTCTGAACCCGGCCCGAGTCTGATCCCGACCGGCCTGTGTGACCCATCGCACCGCATCGCCGTACACATAGCGCTTGCTGTAGCAAGCACTCGTTGCTAGCGTTGGGGTCAGGCGATGAGAGACGGACGCCGGAGGGAGGTGACTCCATGGCCGCACAGAGTGGACACACACACGACGAGGCTGCGGAGAGCACCGGAGCACAGGTTGATGAACCGACCGCCGCAACCCTCGCGCGTCGCAACAAGCCGACGGGTGAGGTGCCGCGTCACAGCGACCTCACCTTGCACGGTGAGGACGACAAGCGTTCGTCCGAGTCGCAGGACATCGGGTCGTTCATCCGCGCCCAGCGGGAGGCCGCCGAGGTGTCCATCCGGCAGCTCGCGGAGCGTGCCGGCGTCTCCAACCCGTATCTGAGCCAGATCGAACGCGGGCTGCGCAAGCCGTCCGCCGAGGTCCTGGGTCAGATCGCCCGAGGTCTGAGGTTGTCCGCCGAGGTGCTCTACGCCCGCGCGGGGATCCTCGAACTCAAGCAGGGGAGTCCGGTGAGGGATGCGATCCTCACCGCCCCGGACCTCACAGAGCGACAGAGGGAGGTGCTCGTGGAGATCTACGAGTCGTTCCGAGCGAACAACGCAACGGCAGCCGCCCAGGTCGTCAACGTTCCCTGAGGGAACTCCAGACGACGGCCCGCAGGGCCACGTGACACCGCACAAGAGAACACCCGCACGACACCACCGAGGAGTCAAAATGGCCGACAAGAAGCCCACTTCCAAGAAGAGCGCCGCCGAGGCCGCCGAGCAGAAGGCCAAGGGCGAGGCCGTCAAGGAGCAGGCCCTGGAGGGCCCGCTCGGTCAGGCCATCGCCGCCGTGCGCACCCCGGTCTACGCCTACGTCGGGGTCAACGACCTCGCCATCCAGGCCGTCTCCGGCATGGTCGCGGACCTGCGCCGTCGCGCCGAGGAGGCCGTCACCGAAGCGCAGTCGAAGGTCACCGAGCGCGTGGCCGAGGCGCAGAACCGCATCAACGAGCGCGTGGCCGGGGCGCAGACCCGCGTCACCGAGGTCCAGCACCGCGTGAACGAGGTCCCCGAGCGCGTCCAGGCACTGCCGGCCGAGGTCGAGGAGCTCGTCACCCGGTTCCGCCCGGAGGAGCTGCGCAAGGTCGCCGACGCGTACGTCCAGGTGGCGGCCGGGATCTACGGTGGCCTCGCCGCCCGCGGTGAGGACGTCGTGAGCCGGCTCCGCGAGGAGAACCCGCAGCTCGAGGCCGGCCTGGCCCGCGTCAACGAGCAGGTGGCCCGCGCCGCCGGCGCCGTCGAGGAGCAGGTCGAACTGGGCGAGGACGCCCTCGGCACCGTCGCCCGCCAGACCCGCACGATCGGTGTGAAGGCGGCTGGCCGCGTCTCCAAGAGCGCCCGCCAGGCGGCCGAGACCGCCGGCGACGCCGCCGACTCGGCGGCCGAGCGGGTCGATGAGGTGGCCGAGCGCGTCGACAAGACGGCGGGCAAGGCCGCCGACAACGTCGACAAGGCCGCTGGCAAGGCCGCCGACCGCGTCGACGAGGCCGCCTCCAAGGCGTCCGCCGAGGTCGCTCGCGGCACCGCCGAGGTCGAGGCCCGCACGGCCAAGAAGGCCCCGGCAAAGAAGGCTGCCGCCAAGAAGGCCCCGGCCAAGAAGGCGCCCGCCAAGAAGGCCGCCGCGAAGTCGACGACCACCAAGGCCACGGCCACCCCGTCGTCGACGGGTGCGGCGACCGCCGACAAGCCGGCCGCGACCAAGCCGGCCGCCGGTAAGCCCGCGGCGTCCAAGCCCGCCGCCACCAAGTCGACAGCTGCCAAGCCGGCCGCCGCATCGGCCGGGGGCGATTCGGACGCCCCCACGCCGATGGAGCTCGCGGACAACGATCCCGCGCTGACCACCGCGGACACCCCGTTGCCCCCCGCCGGCACCGACCGCGTCTGATACCGCGGCACCCGACGCCCCGGCCCTCCTCCTCCGGAGGGGGCCGGGGCGTCGTGCGTTGCGGTCCGCCGCAGGGGCCGGGCCGGGATCTGGACGCCGTGAACATGGTCACACCGCGGTGACATGAGTGCCGACTACACTGGGCCGCGTGATTGACACTCTTCCCGGGACGTGGGGCATGGTCCAGCTGGCTATCCAGGGCGCGCTCGTCGTGTGGGCCCTGGCGGGACTGGTGCTGGCAGTCCTCCCGCCCGCGTCGGCGTACTCGATCGAGGGCAAGTGGCCCAAGCCCGCCTGGATCGGCATCTGCGCCGTGGCCGCCCTCATGTTCGCGATCCGGCCGTTCGGCTTCCTCAGCATCATCGCGATGGTGGCAGTGGGTGTGTTCTTCGCCGACGTCCGGCCCGCTGTCGGGGGACGGCGCAGGTGACACCACCGGAGGCCGACGGGTTCCAGCGGATCGAGGAGCTGGCCGAGGACTCCGGCACCACGGTGCGCAACATCCGCGTCTACCAGGAGCGGGGACTTCTCCCGGCCCCCGTCCGCAGGGGTCGCACCGCGTTCTACGGGCCCGACCACAAGAACCGACTGAACCAGATCCTCCGGCTGCTCGACCGCGGCTACACGTTCGCCACCATCGAGGAGCTGTTCATCGCGGAGCGCCACGGCTTCACGCTCTCCGAGCTGCTGAACTCGGACGCCGTCCTACCGGAGCGACGCTCGAGCGGCACCCGCCGCCGCCTCCCTCGTGGCGGCGTGGAGGCCGTCGCGGGTTTCGAGTTCGCGGAGGAACTCCTCGACCAGGGATCGGCCATCGGCCTGGTCAGTGAGCCGAGTGCGGCCGACCATTTCTTCGCGGACCGCTACATGTACGAGCTGTTCCGCGAACTCATCGTCCTCGGGGTCGGTGAGGAGGGGATCGACAAGATCGGTCGCCTGTTCCTCAAGGGGCAGAGTACGTCGGCCGAGGCGCTCGACATCCTGGTGGAGACGATGCGCGACGCCGGGATGGACCAGTCCGTCATCATCAAGAGGGTCACGGGGATCATGCCCCGGGCCGGCGCCGCCGCCCGCCTGATCTTCCTCTCGGCGGCCGAGACCCTGCTCAGCGAGCGGCACGGCTTCCCCAAGGGCTGACCTCCCCGGGAGCGGACCTCCCAGGGGAGCTGACTTTCCCGGGAGCGGACCTAGGTGAACACGACGGTGCGTCCGCCGTGGACCAGCACCCGGTCCTCGAGGTGCCAGCGCAGCCCCTTGGCCAGGACCAGCTTCTCGGCGTCGCGCCCCTGCCGGACCATGTCCTTCACCGTCGCCGTGTGGTCCACGCGGATGACGTCCTGCTCGATGATCGGCCCCTCGTCGAGGTCGGCGGTCACGTAGTGGCAGGTCGCCCCGATCAGTTTCACGCCGCGGACATGCGCCTGGTGGTAGGGGCGGGCGCCCACGAAGCTGGGCAGGAAGCTGTGGTGGATGTTGAGGGCACGCCCGGCCCACTTCGTGCAGAGCTCGTCCGGCAGGACCTGCATGAAGCGGGCCAGCACGATTCCGTGCGGGTCGATCTCGTCGACGATCGCGGCGACCTCCGCGAATGCCGGGCCCCGCTCGGCGGGGTCGGCCGGGAACGGCACGTGGTGGAAGGGCGCACCGTGCGACTCGGCCATGCCGCGCAGGTTTTCGTGGTTGCCGATCACGGCCCGGACCCGCGCAGGGTAGTCACCGCTCTCCACACGACCCAGCAGGTCGTGGAGGCAGTGCCCCTCCTTCGAGACCAGGATGACGACGTCCTTGGGCTCGGAGGAGTCCGAGATGTGCCAGTCGGTCTCCGGGCCCAGTTCGGCTGCAACCCGCTCGAAGCGGCGCCGCAGTTCGTCGATCTCCATGCCGATCGACTCGGCGCTCACGGACTGGCGGGTGAAGAACCAGTTCGAGTCCTCGTCCGCGTGGTAGGCCGCCTCCGTGATCGTCCCGCCCAGCTCGGCGAGGAAGGTGGCGATCCGGGCGACGATACCGATGCGGTCCGGGCAACCCAGGGTGAGGACGAAGCGACGTGACATGAGTGCCCATTGTGCCAGCAGGGATGCCGGGCGGCCCCGCTAGGCTGGCCGGCATGGACGCCACTGCGACGAACGAGCTGACCCGCGCCCGGGTCGCCGCCATGATCGACCACACCCTGCTCTCGCCCGACGCCTCCCGCGACGACGTCCGGGCCTGCGTCGACGAGGCCCGCGAGCTGGGTGTCAAGGCCGTGTGCGTGAGCCCGGCCATGCTCCCGGTGCGGGGTGAGGAGCTCGTCGTCGCCACGGTGGCCGGTTTCCCCTCCGGCAAGCACCACTCGCTGGTCAAGGCGATGGAGGGCCGGCTCGCGGTGGACCAGGGGGCCCGTGAGGTGGACATGGTGATCGACGTGGGCGCCGCCATCGCCGGACTGGTCGACGAGGTCATGGCCGATGTGCTGGCCATGCGGGATGCCGTGCCGCCGCCCGTGGTCATCAAGGTGATCCTCGAGACCGCGGCCATCCACAAGGCGCTGGGCGAGGAGGCGGGCGACGAACGAATCGAGGCCCTCTGCCATGCCGTCGCCCGGGCGGGGGCCGATTTCGTCAAGACCTCCACCGGTTTCCACCCCGCCGGCGGCGCCAGCGTGCGCGCGGTCGAGGCCATGCACCGGGCGGTGGGTGGCCGGCTGGGCATCAAGGCCTCGGGCGGGATCCGTGACGCGGATACCGCCCGCGCGATGATCGCCGCCGGCGCGACCCGCCTCGGGCTGTCGGGCTCCCGCGCGGTGCTGGAGGGCTTCCCCGAATAGCCGCGTCGCCCGTCGCCCGTCGCCCGTCGCCGTCGCCCGACTGCCGACCGTCCGACTGCCGACCGCCCGGGATCAGCCCGTGGTCAGCACCATCTTGCCGGCGGTCCGCCCGGTCTGGCCGCGGCGGTGCGCCTCGGCGGCCTGCTCCAACTGGAAGACCTCGGCGATCGTCGCCCGGAGTTCCCCCTGCTCGACGAGCTCGGTGATCGAGACCAGGTCGTGGCGCGAGGAATCCACGAGCATCCGGACCGCACGCACCCCCAGCTCCTCGGCCTCCCGGAAGAAGTCGCCGGACCCCACGGGCAGGATCGACACCACGATCCCGCCGGGGCGCAGCGTCCGCAGGGAGTCGAGGGACGTCTGACCGCCGATCGTGTCGAGCACGGCGTCCACGTCGCTGACCGCCTCGGCGATGTCGACGTCGTGGTAGTCGATCGCCTCGTCGACGCCGAGCTCGCGCAGGAAGTCGTGCTTGCCGGCGCTGGCGGTGCCGATCACGTACGCGCCGCGGGCCTTGGCGATCTGGACGGCCACATGCCCGACCCCGCCGGCGGCGGCGTGGATGAGCACCCGCTGGCCCGGCTGGATGTCGGCGTACTCGACGAGCGCCTGCCAGGCGGTGAGCGACACGAGCGGCAGGGCGGCGGCCCGCACGTGGTCGAGGGAGGCGGGCTTGGGGGCGAACCAGGCCGCGGGGGCGGCGACGTACTCTGCGTGGGCGCCGTGCCCGAACGGGTACGAGAGCATCCCGAACACCTCGTCACCGGGGGAGAAGCGCGCGACGCCGATGCCCACCTCCTCGACCACACCGGACAGGTCCCATCCGAGCACGAAGGGGGGCTTGCCGAGGAAGCCACCGTTCTCACGGTGCTTCCAGTCGGTGGGGTTGACGCTGGCGGCCTCGACGCGGACGAGGACCTCGTTGGTGCGCGGGGTGGGGCGGGGGAGGTCGACGACGGCGAGGACGTCCGGCTCCCCGAGGGTGTCCTGGTGCACGGCGCGCATGGTGGTGTCGTTGCTCATGGACCCAGGGTAGGCAGATTCCGCGGTCGCCGGTCGGGCGCGGAGCGGTGGGGAGTCGTCAGAGCCGGTGCAGCTCGACGTCACCCAGCGCGCCGCCGTCGATGGTCGCGGTCATGTAGGTGCAGTGCGGTTGGCGACGCCGGTCGGTCGGGGAGCCCGGGTTGAGCAGTCGCAGGCCGCCCTGGCCGGACGCCCTCGGCGCGGTGGTGTCCCACGGGATGTGCGAATGCCCGAACACCAGGACGTCGGTGTCCGGGTAGGCCTTGGCCATGCGGGTGTCGCGGCCCGCGGACGCGCCGGCCTCGTGCGTCACCACCAGGCGCACGCCGTCGATCGTCTCGCGGGCCACCTCGGGCAGGCGCTCGCGCAGTTCCGGGCCGTCGTTGTTGCCCCAGCAGGCGATGAGTCGAGCCGAGCGTTCCTGCAGCGAGTCGAGGAGTCCCACGTCCATCCAGTCGCCCGCGTGGATCACGATGTCCGCGGCGTCGACCTCGTCCCACACCCGGTCGGGCAGGTCGCGGGCCCGCGTCGGGACGTGGGTGTCGGCGATGAGCAGCAGGCGGGTGCCGCCGGCCTTGCTGCCAGCGCCCTGGCCGCCCACGGCCCCGCCGCCCGAGACCCGGCCGCCCGAGACCCTGCCGTCCGCATGAGGCGCAGGGGTCACTCGGTCGCCTCGAGCACCACATCCTGCCCGGCGATGTCGACGGTCATGCCGCCCGGCACCACCCGGACGCCGGTCAACTGGACCCCCTCGGGCAGTTCGGCCAGCGCCGAGTCCATCATCGAGACGGTCCCGCCGAGGAACTCGGAGGGCAGCGGGAAGCCGAGGATCGACGCCTGCTCCGGCTGCATCTCGAGGTCGCCACCGATGAGCCTCGGCGTCACGACCGCCTCGGCCAGGCCGCTGATCGAGACCCGCAGGGTGCCGGCGGCGGGGTCGGCGATGATCTCCTGGACCTGGATCAGCCCGCCGAGCAGGGTGTCGCCGGCCGCGCCCTCGGACTGGGCGGCGGCGGACATGGTCTGCTCGGAGACGAACGCGGTCCCGGTCAGCGAGTCCACGTAGGTCAGGTCGCCTTCGGTGCGCACGCCGTCGGCCCGGATGTCGATCTGCGGTGCCGGTCCGGTCGCGCCGTCGGCGGCCGAGCCGTCGGTGGTGATGCGCACGGAGCCGAGGTTGCCGTCGATGTAGGACAGGATCACCGGGCGCGCGCCGAGTTCGACCTGGGCGGGCGACCCCAGGCTGGCGGTCACCTCGTCACTCATGCGGTTCTTGATGGCGTTGCGCATGCCGAACTCGAGACCGACCAAGGCCGCGACGAGACCGACGGCGAGAAGCGCCGCGATGAGCGCGATCAGCGGCCCGCGTCCCCGCCGGCTCCCGCCCTCAGCGCCGGATCCGCCCGAACCGGGCCCGCCCGAGCCGGGCCCGCCCGGGCCGCGCTCGGCCGTCCAGGGTCCACCCGTGTCGGAGGCGCCGGGGCCCTGCGAGCCGGTTCCGGAGGCTGCGGCGAATTGCTGCGTCTCGGCGTGCTGGACGCCGGGTCGGTCGTAGGCGGGGAGGCGTTGGGTGTCGTGCGGCTGCTGCATTCGTCCGATTGTCACCGATCCGGGCCGGTCGTGCAGTGCCCACGTCCCCGCCGCAGGTCAGCGGGCGGCGGTCCAGCGGCGCAGGTGCTGGTACTCGGCCTCGAACAGTCGGTCCAGGTGCCCCACGACGAGCTTCTCGAGCTTGCCGCCGAGCAGCGGCACCGACACCTTGACCTGACCGGAGACGGATTCGTGGGCCGCCCCGTCCCGGTGGACGGCCTCGGCGCCGCCGTCGATCATCCCGAGCCCACCGGCGGCCTCGGCGCGGGCCGATCCGGTGAACCGCTCGCCGTCGAAGTCGCCGAAGGTGCTGGTCCGGACGATCACCAGCTGCCCGGGCAGGACCTTGCGCGCCAGGTCGGGGATGTCGGAGTCGGGGATGTGCTGGGTGACGGTCACGGTGATCGTGTCGCCGGTGGTGGAGAAGTCGTCGAGGGTGTCCTCGGGGCTACCGACGGCGGCGATGCGGTCGCGCCAGAAGGCCTCGTCGCCGTAGGAGGTGAACACGTTCTCGACGTGCGTGTCGATACGTGCCGTGTGGGAGAAGCGGGTCGCCATGGGGTCAGACCCTACAAGCCGCCGGTTACCCTCGGTCGTGTGAACCCGTCGTCGCCCGACCCCGCCGGCACCGCGCCGACCCCCGCGGGCACCCATCCGCACCCCGCCGACCCGGTCGTCGCCGAGCTGTCCCACATCAGCGGCATCGACGTGGCGCCCGGTGCCCGCCTCGCGGACCTGACCACCCTGCGCATCGGCGGCCGCCCCCGCGCGCTGCTGGAGTGTGCGACCCCGGACGCGGTCGTCGCGGCGGTCCGCGCCCTGGACGCCGCGGACGTGCCGGTGCTCGTGTTGGGGGGCGGTTCGAACCTGGTGGTGGCCGGCGGCGACCTCGACCTGGTGGCGGTGGCGGTGCGCAACCGGGAGATCGACTACCTCGCCGGCCCGACCGAGGACCAGCTCGTCGTCCGCGCGGGCGCGGGCCTGACCTGGGACGATCTGGTCGCCGACACGGTCGCGCGCGGGTACGGCGGCCTCGAGTGCCTGTCCGGCATCCCCGGATCCGTGGGCGCGACGCCCGTGCAGAACGTCGGCGCCTACGGGGTGGAGGTCGCCCAGATCCTGCACCGCGTGCGCTGGTTCGACCGCGCCACCGGCGTCGACGAATGGGTCACCCCCGACGCCCTCGGCCTCGAGTACCGCACGTCCATCCTGAAGAACACCGACCGCGCCGTGGTCCTCGAGGTGGAGTTCCGCCTCGATCCCGCCGGACGCAGCGAACCGATCCGCTACGCCGAACTCGCCGGCCGCCTCGGTGTCGCCCCTGGTGACCGGACCGACCCGGCCGTGGTGCGGCGCACGGTGCTCGACCTGCGCCGCGGCAAGGGGATGGTGCTCGACGACGACGACTCCGACACCTGGTCCGCGGGATCGTTCTTCACCAACCCGGTGATACCCCAGGACGAACTCCCCACGGTGCGATCCCGGGTGGCCGCCAGGCTCGGCACCGCGCAGTCCGAGCAGATGCCCGCCTTCTCCGCACCCGGGGGCGTCAAACTCTCGGCGGGATGGCTCATCGAGCGGGCCGGTTTCTCCAAGGGGCATCCCTCGTCGTCGTCACCCGCTCGTCTCTCCACCAAACACACGCTGGCGCTGACCAACAGGGGTCAGGCCACCGCGGACGACGTGATCGCGTTGGCGCGCGAGGTACGTGACGGGGTGCGGGAGGCGTTCGGCGTGGAGCTGCACCCCGAGCCGGTGTGGGTGGGCTGCCACATCTGACCCGGGCCGCCCGGCGCAGCCGCGCGACCCTGATTCCCCCCTGCGCCGCCCACCCTGGCACGCTGGAGCCCGACCTTCGTGGTCTGTCCCGCCCCGTGCGCCCGATCCGGCGCCGCTCGTCGTTGGAGAAGCCCGTGGACCTGTTCGCGTATCCGGTGTCACTCGTCATGAAGTTCTGGCACTGGGCGTTGAGCTTCGTCGTGGACCCCGACTCCGGCATCGCATGGGTCGGCTCGGTGTTGCTGCTGGTGGT
This sequence comes from Dietzia sp. Alg238-R159, assembly GCF_900537145.1. Taxonomy (NCBI): domain Bacteria; kingdom Bacillati; phylum Actinomycetota; class Actinomycetes; order Mycobacteriales; family Dietziaceae; genus Dietzia; species Dietzia sp. Alg238-R159. Next base: position 460,651 of record NZ_UNRI01000003.1, read on the forward strand.
GACCGTGCGGCTGCTGCTCATGCGGTCCATGTGGCGGCAGCAGTACTCGATGCGCAAGATGGCGCAGCTCGCTCCCAAGATGAAGGAGCTGCAGCTCAAGTACAAGGATCGCAAGTCCCCCGAGGACCGCCAGGCGCAGGCCAAGGAGATGCAGGAGCTGTACTCCGGCGCCGGCGTCAACCCCGCGGCCGGGTGCCTGCCGCTGCTGGTGCAGATCCCGGTGTTCCTCGGCCTGTACTACGTGCTGCTCAACTTCTCGCCTCCCGGCAAGTCCATCGAGGAGGCCTCGACCATGACCAACGGGGCGTTCCAGCCCGAGCAGGTCGCCTCCTTCCTCAACGCCGAGATCTTCGGGGTGCCCCTGGCGTCCTACATCCGGATGCCGCAGGAGGTCATGGACTCGCTGCACCCGGGGCTGCAGCAGAGCGACATCCTCATGCTGGCCGTGCCGCTGTTCGTCCTGGCCGGCATCGCCACGTTCATCAACATGTGGAACTCCTTCCGCCGCCAGAAGGCGGCCAAGGCGGCCGAGCAGGCGGCGATCGCGCAGGTCGAGGCCGAGGACCGCGCCGGCGGGCCGTTCGTCGACGGCGAAGTGGTGGAGATCGACGGTGAGAAGCCCGCCACCGCGGCCGACGCCGACGTCGGGTCGGAGGGCGGCTCCACTGCCGCCGACCGCCGCGATGGTACGGCCGGCACCCCGGGCACTCCCGCCACCGCGGGCGCTGCCGGCGCGGCCGGTCCGGGCGCTGGAGCAGGCGCTGATGCGGCGGCCAAGCCGCAGGACTTCCAGTCGATGGCCGAGTCCATGACCGAGTCGATGAACCAGTCGATGAAGATCATGATGTACCTGTTCCCGTTCTTCCCGATCGTGGGCGCGTACTTCTTCAACTTCCCCATCGCGATCGGCCTGTACTGGCTCACCAACAACATCTGGACCGCGGTGCAGTCGCACTTCTTCATGGAGCGGCTCGAGAAGGAACTGCCCATGAGCAGCCGCGAGGGCCTGCCGCCCAGCGCGTTCATGTAGCCCTCGCCGTCCCCCCTTCGCCGGCACACCCGCGCCGTCACACCCGCGCCGTCACACTCGCGCCGTCACACCCTCGGCAGGAGTCCCGGCCGGGTCTACGCTGGAGCCGTGGAGACCGCCGCTCCAGAGGTGAGGTTCCGTCCGCTGACCCGCGACGACCTGCCGACGCTCGCGCGCTGGCTGGCCGAGCCGCTCGTCGCACGATGGTGGTCGGAGAACTCGCCGGACCGGGTCGAACAGGACTTCGGCCCCTACCTCGATGACGCACAGACGGAATGCATCGCCGAACCGGCGGCACGCGGCAGGGGCGCCGGTGCGGCGATGGCGGCCCGGGCGGTCTCAGAGATCTGGGCTCACCACCCCGGCGCGAGCTGCGTGATCGTGCCCGTGAACATCGAGAACCCGCGATCCTGGGCTGCCCTGCTCCGGGCCGGGTTCCGGCGGTTGCCGGACGCGGAGCTCACACCCGACAACCCCGGTGACACGCCCCTCCACGCGATCTGCCGCATCGACCGTCCCGCCCGCGGAGACGCCGGAACTCCGTGAACGGGCGCAGGGTCGTGGTGAGCGGGCGCGGGTTCGTGCAGAATCCGGCTCTTGCCGCCGCCGGGACCGCGGTGTAGCTTCAGCGTGAACGTCGGTAGGGCGCACGGCGCGACTCCGGGGAGACCCGGGGCCGCGAGGGGCGCGGAGCCGAGGGGAATGAGACGAGGAGATCGAAGGACAGTGCTGAACCACAGGTGAGTCCCGGCCACACGCCACCTCTCCTGGAGCACGCATGTCTTTCCTCGTCCTGTCGGACGTCGCGTACGCGTTTCCCGACGACACCCCACTCTTCGACGGGCTCGACCTCGCCGTCGGTCCCGGCCTGACCTCCCTCGTCGGTCGCAACGGCGCCGGCAAGAGCACCCTGCTCCGCCTCATCGCGGGCGAACGTCGGCCGACGCACGGTTCGATCACCGTCGACGGCGATCCGGCGGGCCCGCCCACCGTGGGATAGCTGCCGCAACTGCTCGCCGACGCCCCGGCGGAGCACACCCTCGCCGATGAGCTCGGCGTGGGCGGGCGACTGGAGGCGCTGGCGCGGATCGAGGCGGGGGAGGGCGACGACGACGACTTCGAGCTCGTCGGCGATGACTGGGCCGTGGCCGAGCGCACGGTCGCGCTGCTCGACGACCTGGGCCTGCCGACCGAGTTGGACCGACCCGTGGTGGCGCTGTCCGGCGGGGAGCGCACTCTGGCCGCGGTGGCGGGTCGGCTGCTCGGGCGGCCCCGGGTCCTCCTGCTGGACGAACCCACCAACAATCTCGACGGGCGGGCTCGGGAGCGGCTGTTCGCGGCGATCGGCGGGTTCGTGGGCGGCGGCGATCGCGTGGTCCTGGTGGTGAGCCACGATCTCGAGCTGTTGGACCGTGCCGGCAGGACGGTCGAGCTGCGCGCCGGCCGCTGTCGGGTGTTCGGCGGGCCGTACGCGCACTATCGCGAGGTGATCGAGACCGAGCAGGCGGCCGCGGTGCAGTCGCTGGCCGGGGCGCGGAACGATCTGCGCGCCGAGAGGCGGGACAGGGTCGAGGGGGTCGAGAAGGCGAGCCGGCGGGTCGCGCAGGGGCGGCGGGTGCAGGCGGCGGGCGGAATGCCCAAGATCCTCATGAACGCCCGTCGCGCGTCGGCGCAGGAATCGGCCGGCAGGTTGCGCGCGGTCCACGACCAGGGCGTCGAGCAGGCGCGGGAGCGGATGCGCTCGGCCAATGCCGCGGTTCGGCGCGAGGAGCGGCTGCGGGTCGAGCTGCCCGACCCAGGGTTGCCGGCCGGCCGGGTGGTGCTGGACGTCGATGACCCCGTCGCGGGCCGGGTCCATCTCGCGGGGCCCGCGCGCGTGCGCCTGGCCGGGCCGAACGGCAGCGGCAAGACGACGCTGCTGCGACGCCTCCTCGGCGCTCGCGGTCCGGACCGCGCCGGCGGCGTCGACGAGGGGTTCGACGATGAGGGGTTCGTCGACGAGGGGTTCAACGACGAGGTGGTCCACGTCCCGTTTGCCCTGCTGCCGCAGGAGCTGCGCGTCGAGCATCCGGAGTGGTCGGTCATCGACGCGATCCTGGCCGTCCGCCCCGACGCGTCGGAGGAGGAGGCCCACGCCCACGCGGCGCGGCTGCTGTTCACCGGCGGCGCCGGGTTCCGCAGGCTCGCTGACCTCTCCGGTGGCGAGCGACTCCGTGCGGCGCTGGCGGCGCGGCTGTTCGCCCGCCCGGTCCCGCAGTTGCTGGTCCTGGACGAGCCGACCAACAACCTCGACCTCGACGGTGTAGAGGTGCTCGCCGACGCGCTCTCGCAGTGGCGCGGTGCGCTGCTGTTGATCAGTCACGACGACGGATTCTGCGATCGAGTGGGGGTGGACGACGTGATCACCCTCGGCTGACCCCGCTCCGGCGGGGTGGACGCACGCGAACACACCTATCCCCGAGAGAGGGCCCACCATGCGCAAGCTCATTTACTACGTGGCCGTGAGCGTTGACGGTGTCATCGCCGACCCCGACGGCGGCGTCGACGCCTTCCCCGTCGAGGGCGACCACATGCCCTGGATCATCGAGCACTATCCGGAGACGATCCCCGGCCACCTGCGCGAGCCGCTCGGGCTGGCGCGGACCCCGCACCGGGCATTCGACACCGTGATCATGGGCCGCACCACCCATCAGGTGGCCGTGGACGAGGGACTGGCCAGCGGGTACCCGCACCTGCGCCAGTACGTGGTGACCCACCGGCCGGACGAGCTGCCGGCCGAGGAGGGGCTGACGGCGTCCGACGAGGACCCGGTGACGCTGGTCCGCCGGCTCAAGGCCGAGGGCTCGCCGCTGGCCATCTGGCTGTGCGGGGGCGGGATGCTGGCCGGGCAGGTGGTCGACGAGATCGACGAGTTCCGCCTCAAGGTCAATCCCGTCGTCCTCGGCGCGGGCATCCCGCTGGTGGCGCGGGCGACGGGCGGGCCGGGCGCGGCTGGCGGGGCGCTCCCGCTGGCGCTGACCCGTCGGACGCGTCGAGACTTCGAGAGCGGGGTGAGCTACGTGGAGTTCTCCCGCGGCTGATCGCAACGCCCGCCGCGCCGCTGCCTCCCCGCCACCGCGCCTGCCACCGCGCCGCCGTCGAGAAGAGTGTTTCGCGCGTATCTGTCGAGTAGAGGCGCGCGAAACACTCTTCTCGACGGCGAGGTGGCCAGGTGGCGCGGTGGCCCGGCGGCGTGGCGGCGCAGCCGGCGCAGGGTCAGACGGCGCCGCCGGCCACGGAGGGCGGGGTGCCGGTGTTGGTGGAGGAGTCGGTCTCGCGGGCCAGGTACTCCTCGATGCGGAACCAGTCGTCGGCGGCGCGCTCGGCGATGGTCACCAGGGTGTTCATGTTGGCGACCTCCTCGACCTGCTCGCGGAGGAACCACAGCATGAACTGCTCGCCGAGCGGGTCGGATTCGGCGCGGGCGGCCTGGAACATCGCCTCGATCTGCCGGGTGACCTGCTTCTCCTGCTCCAGTGCGGCGCGCAGCGCATCGGCGGGACCGCGGAACTGGGCCTCCGGCGCGGGCACGGCCGGGATCGTCACGGCGATCTCCCGGTCGAGCATGTACTGGACCATCATCATCGCGTGGTTCCGCTCACCCAGGCTGTGCGAGTAGAAGCGCGACGCCAACTGCGGTAGGTCCTGCGCGTCCGCCCACACGGCGATCGCGATGTACTGCTGACTGGCGGCGAACTCGTGACCGACCTGAGCGGAGAGGAGTTCGACGAATGAGTTCTTGTTCCTGGCCATGGAGGAGGCCCCTTTCGGTAGGGGGCCAGCCTATGTTCGCCGGCGACGTTTCACCAGGTCAGTAAGCCTAACCTGGGTACACCATGGCCAGCCTCACCTACCGCACATCAGCCCCGGTGGGCGCGCATCGCGGAGTGCTGGTCCCGCGGCTTCACCACGATCTGGTCCAGGTTGACGTGCGAGGGCCGGCTCGCCACGAACCCGACGATCTCCGCCACGTCCTCGGCCACCATCGGGGTGAGCCCACGGTAGACGGCGGCCGCCTTGTCGTCGTCGCCGTCGAACCTCACGCGGGAGAACTCGGTATCGACCATGCCGGGCGCGATCTCGGTGAACCGCACCGGCTGGCCCAGGTGCTCCCCGCGCAACGTCCGGTGCAGGACCGCTTGAGCGTGCTTGGCCGAGGTGTAACCGGAGCCGTTGTCGTACGACTCGAGGGCCGCGATCGAGGTGATGGTGATGACCAGCCCGTCGCCCGTATCCACCAGCACCGGCATGAGACCGCGGACCATGCGCAGCGTGCCGATGACGTTGGTCTCCCACATCCAGCGCCACTGGTCCTCGTCGGCGTCCATCACACTGGTCGTGCCCTTGGCGCCGCCCGCATTGTTGACCAGCACGTTCAGCCGGGGGATGGCCGCGCAGAACGCCTCGCACGAGTCGGCGTCGGTGACGTCGAGGGGCAGGGCGGTGCCGCCGATGTCCGCCGCGAGCGCCTCCAGCCGGTCGACCCGCCGCGCCCCGACGACCACGTGGAACCCGAGGCCGGCCAGCTCGCGCGCGGACGCCTCACCGATCCCCGACGACGCCCCCGTCACCACCGCGATGCGGGTCTCGGCGGGCAGGGCGGCGAGCCGCTCACGGGCGGCGGAGTGGTCGATGCTCATGGCCTAGAGACTAGGCGGCGGGTCCGACACGGTCGATGGGGGAGGACGACAACGACGAGGTCAGCGACCCCGACCGGTGACCATCTCGACGAGTCCGCGCACCGCGCCCTTGGCCATGTCGGCCTTGGAGAAGTAGTCCTGCCAACCGCACACCCGGCCATCGCGGACCTCGAGGCGGCCGCACACCCAGAAGCCGACGCGGAACCGCCCCACCCCCAGGTAATCGGTGCGCTCGGTGAGCACCACGACGGGGGCCGCCGGGTCGGTCGGGTCCGCGGGCGCCGACACCGCGAGGTGGTGGATCTCCACGCCGAAGCGGATGCTGCGGTTCATCGAGGAGATCGCGCCGACTACCGCGCGCTTGCCCCGGATGGTCGGCAGGCCGATGTTGGCCCACCAGACGTCCTCGCTGAGCAGGTCCGCGGCGGAGGCGGTGGAGCCGGTCATCAGGGCGTCGAAGAACGTGCGGACCACGACATCGGGGTCGGTCCGGGTGCTGGTGGCTGCCATTGCGCAACGGTAACCGCCGCGGGCGGGGTCTGGGGGCCGGATCGCGGCGATCGGCTCTGGCACCATGAGGTTCATGACCTCAGCCTCCCCCTCCGCCTCGCCAACCGACGCCCGTACCGACGCCCCCGCCGCCTCGACGCCCGCGCCCACCCTCCCGTCGCCCGCCCTCGCCTCGGCCGTTTCGTCCGACGGCACCGCGATCGCCTACCGCGTGCTCGGTGACCCCGCCGCCCGGCCGCTCGTGCTCATCCACGGTTGGGCGCAGTCGAGCGCGAGCTGGGGGCAGGACGTGCTGAACGACCTGGCCCCGCGTTTCCGCGTGGTGGCGATCGACCTGCGCGGCCACGGGCATTCCGACGTCCCGGCCGGCGGCTACGACTCGGCACCGCAGTGGGCCGACGACGTCGAGGCCGTCCTCGACTCCGCCGGGATCACCGAGGGCTCGGGCGCGATCCTCCTGGGTTGGTCCTACGGCGGGGTCGTGGTCGCGGACTACCTGGCCGCCCGCGGTGAGGGCCGGGTCGGCGGGATCGTGCTGTGCGGTGCGGTCACCTCCCTCTCCCGCTCGGCGGGCGGCGCGATCGGCCCGGCCATGAAGGAGGTCACCTCGGGCGGGGCGTTCGACGAGAAGCCGTCGGTCGCGCTGGCGGCGTTCACCAGCTTCGGAGCAGCCATGATGCGCTCGGGATCGGGCTCGGACGGGCAGCGGATCCTGGGCCTGTCGCTGGCCACGCCGCCGACGGTCCGGCAGGCGCTGCTCACCCGCAAGGTGGACAACGACGACACCCTGCGCGGCCTGTCGATCCCCGCGCTGGTCATCCACGGCGCCCACGACGGGGTGGTGCTGCCGTCGGCCGGGCAGGCGAACGCCGAGATGATCCCCGGCGGCCGCTACGTCGAGTTCGCCGAGTCCGCGCACGCGCCGTTCCTCGAGGAGACGCCGCGCTTCCTCGCCGAGCTCGACGAGTTCGCCGCCTCCCTGTAGCCGTTCGTGGCGGGCGGGCCCGGCGCGCTGGAGCCCACCTCGTCGTCGTCACCTCAGGGCGGGCGGGGGCACGGGCGACGTGCACCCCGGCGCGGGCGGGGGCACAATCGGACGGGTGACCGTAACCGACCTCGACCCCGGCGCCGCGCACCCCCTGCCCCGGCGCATCGCGGTCCTGTCCTTCCACACCTCGCCGCTCGCCCAGCCGGGCACGGGCGACGCGGGTGGGCTCAACGTCTACGTCCTGCAGACCGCGCGCCGCCTGGCCCGCCGCGGGGTGGAGGTCGAGATCTTCACCCGCGCCACCCACTCGTCGCAGCCGTCGGTCGAGCAGGCGGGCGACGGCGTGCTGGTCCGCAACATCGTGGCCGGACCGTTCGAGGGCCTGCGCAAGGAGGACCTGCCCACGCAGCTGTGCCCGTTCGTCGCCGGCGTGATGCGGGCGGAGGCCGGGCAGGCGCCGGGCCACTACGACCTCATCCACTCCCACTACTGGCTCTCGGGCCAGGCCGGGCTCGTCGCGTCCGAGCACTGGGGGGTGCCACTGGTGCACACCGCGCACACCCTGGCGGCGGTGAAGAACGCGGTCCTCGCCGAGGGGGACACCCCCGAGCCCGAGTCCCGGCGGATCGGTGAACAGCAGATCGTGGACGCCGCCGACAGGCTCGTCGCCAATACCACCGACGAACTGCGCGAACTCGTCGACTACTACGACGCCGACCCCGCGCATGCCGACGTCGTCCCGCCCGGCGCCGACCTCGAGCAATACACCCCCGGCACCCAACGCGGGACCGAGCGGGCCCGCCGCGCGCTCGGGCTGGGGCAGCATTCCGAGGTGATCGCCTTCGTCGGCCGGATCCAACCGCTCAAGGCGCCCGACGTGATCGTGCGGGCGCTGGCCGAGATGGTGCGCGCCCAGCCCCGCCGCGATGTGCGTCTGATGGTCGTCGGTGGGCCCAGCGGGTCGGGGCTCGAAAGGCCGCGCTCGCTGATGGAGCTGGCCGAGGAGCTGGGTGTGGCCGACCGCGTGTGCTTCCTGGCGCCGCGCCCGCCGTCGGAGCTGGTGGACGTCTACCGGGCCGCCGACATCGTGGCGGTGCCGTCGTACTCGGAGTCGTTCGGGCTCGTGGCCCTCGAGGCGCAGGCGTGTGGGACCCCCGTCGTCGCGGCCGCGGTGGGCGGGTTGCCGACGGCCGTCGGCGACGGCCGGACCGGGATCACCGTCGACGGGCACGATCCGCGGGAGTGGGCGCGCGTGTTGTCGGGATTGTTGGACGACGACGAGCTGCGCCTGTCGATGTCGCGGGCCGCCCCGGTACACGCCTCCGGGTTTTCCTGGGACTCCACCGCCGACGGGCTGCTGTCCTCGTATGCGGGCACGATGGCCGCATACCGGGCCCGACGTGCGGAGGCCACCGCGTCCTGATCTCCCGTCCGCAGGAGCCGCCGCGTCGAATCGCCTACGAGGCCCGGCCGACGCCTGGCCCGGCCGACGACAAGTCTTTGCCGACGACAGGCCCCAGCCGACGAGAAGTCCCAGCCGACCACCCCGAAGGAGTCACGATGATCGACCCCACCGAGAGCAAGCGCATGGACGACGACGGGCCGGCCCCGCACCGGGACGATGTCGACGCCCCCACCGTCGAGCGGATCCGCACCTTCCTGGTGGAGCGGGAGATCGAGTCGACGCTGGCCGACGGACGGACCTTCGTCGTGATCCTGCCGGGGGAGAAGCGCCTCAAGACCGCGTGCCACCTGACGGTGAACCGGGAGAGCGTGCGCATCGAGGCGTTCGTGTGCCGCCGACCCGACGAGGACTTCGAGAAGGTCTACAACTACCTGCTGCGGCGCAACCGGCGGCTCTACCAGGTGGCCTACACGCTGGACAACAACAGCGACATCTACCTCGTCGGCCGGATGCCGCTGGTCGCGGTGACCGAGGAGGAGCTCGACCGCGTGCTGGGTCAGGTGCTCGAGGCCGCCGACCACGACTTCAACGTCCTCATCGAGCTGGGCTTCCACACCTCGATCCGCCGCGAGTGGGAGTGGCGGGTGTCCCGGGGCGAGCCGCTGCGCAACCTCGACGCGTTCCGCCACCTCACCGAGGACCTGCCCCAGCCCGAGTAGCCCGGGGGCCGGGACAACCCGCCGGTCAGGGGTTGATCTGCTGCGCGACCTTCTTGCGCAGGACCTTGCCCATCGGGTTGGTGGGCAGTTCGTCCAGTTCGACGAACTCGCGCGGGACCTTGTACCCGGCCAGCGAGCCCTTGCAGTGCGCGCGCAGGACGTCGGGGTCGAGTGAGGCGCCGGGTTCCGGCACGACCGCGGCGATGACCTTCTCGCCGCCGTCGGAGCTCGGGCGGCCCACCACGGCGCAGTCCGCGACGCCCGGGGCCGTGCGCAGCACCGCCTCGACCTCCGACGGGTAGACGTTGAACCCGCCGGTGACGATCATCTCCTTGATCCGGTCCACCACGTGCAGGAAGCCGTCGGAGTCCTGCACCACGACGTCGCCGGTGCGGATCCAGCCGTCGTGGAAGGTCTCGGCGGTCGCCTTCTCGTTGCGCCAGTAGCCCGGGAACACCTGCGGCCCCTTGACCAACAGTTCACCGGGCTCGCCGGCCGGTGCGTCGACCGAGGGGTCGTCCTTGTCCGCGACACGGATATCGGTGTCCGGGAACGGGACGCCGATGGAGCCGGCCCGCCTCGCCGTCGACATGGGGTTGCCCACGGTGATGGGGGAGGTCTCGGTCATCCCGTACCCCTCCACGAGCAGTCCACCGGTGGCGGACTCCCACCTCTCGATGAGCTCGGCGGGCAGGCTCATGGCGCCGGACAGCGAGTGCCTGATGCCGTGCAGGGAGATCTTCCGCCTGTCGGCCTCCTCGAGGATCTTGCTGTAGATCGGCGGGACGGCCGGGATGAAGGTCGGCAGGTCCTTCTTCAGGATCGGCATGATGAGGCCCATGTCGGGGGTCGGGACCAGCTGGAGCCGTGCGCCCTCGGCGATGCCGAACACCACGCACAGCGTGACGCCGTAGGCGTGGAACATCGGCAGCGAGGCGAGGAACTTCTCTTCGCCCGGCGTGAGTTCGGGCACCCACGCCCGGCCCATCTTCGCGTTGGCCACCAGGTTGGCGTGGGTGAGCACCGCGCCCTTCGGGGTGCCGGTCGTACCCGAGGTGTAGAGGATCAGTGCGATGATGTGCTCGATCGCGGTGCCGGGCCGGTCGGCGAGGTCCCGCACCACGGGCGCGACGACGTTCCAGGTCACGACCACTTTCGCCCCGTGGTCGGCGAAGGGGCCCTCGAGCTCGTCGGCGGTGTACAGGGGGTTGTGCTCCACGACGATCGCACCGATGCGCAGGGCCGCATAGAAGACCGCGACGCCCTGGGGACAGTTGGGCAGCAGCACGGCGACGCGGTCGCCACGGTCGACGCCCAGGCGCCGCAGGCCCTCGGCGGCGCGGCGCACCCGCCTGCCCAGGTCCGCGTAGGTCGTCAGGCGGCCGAAGAACTCGGTGGCGGGCCGGGACGAGTAGGTGCTCACGGCGTCGTCGAACTGGTCGATCAGCGTGGTGGTGCCGTAGTCGAGATCCTGCGTGGTCCCCGGCGTGTAGTGGACGGTCCACGGCCGCCCGGTCGATTCGGGGGTGTCTCCGGCGTGTGTGGTCATGTCTGCACCGTAGTCCTCCGCACGCGGGTCATAATGGCCTTATGGCTTACGGAACTCTCGTCCTCCTGCGTCACGGGCAGTCCACGTGGAACGCATCCAACCAGTTCACGGGCTGGGTCGACGTCGACCTCACCGATCTCGGGCGGGAGGAGGCGGTCCGCGGCGGAAAGCTCCTCGCCGAGGCGGGGATCCTGCCGGACATCCTGTACACCTCGCTGCTGCGTCGCGCGATCACCACCGCGAACATCGCGCTGGACGCCTGTGACCGTCACTGGGTGCCGGTGATCCGGCACTGGAAGCTCAACGAGCGCCACTACGGCAAGCTCCAGGGCCTGAACAAGGCGGAGATCAAGGACCAGTTCGGCGACGAACAGTTCATGCTCTGGCGCCGCAGCTACGACACCCCGCCGCCGCCGATCGACCCGGACAATGAGTACTCGCAGACCTCCGACACGCGCTACTCCGACCTGCCGGAGGTGCCGTTGACCGAGTGCCTCAAGGACGTCGTGGACCGGTTCATCCCGTACTACGCCGCCGAGATCGCCCCCAAGCTCGCGGAGGGCAAGACCGTGATGGTGGCCGCGCACGGCAACTCGCTGCGCGCCCTGGTCAAGCACCTCGACGGCATCTCCGACGAGGATATTGCCGGCCTGAACATCCCCACCGGGATCCCGCTGGTCTACCACTTCGACGAGACCGGGCTGGTCGCCAACCCGGGCGGCACCTACCTCGATCCGGAGGCCGCCGCCGCGGGCGCGGCCGCCGTGGCCAACCAGGGCGGCAAGTAGTAGGTGAAGGCCCGGTGAACGGGTCGCGAACCCCCGGCAGCCTGCGAACTTCGCGCAGGTGGCCGGGGGTTTGGCGATTCGGGCGCCGGAACGCCACACCGTAGGATCGGGGTCGTGCAGGTCAGTCTGGGGATCTTCCTCGCGATCGTCGCCGGGATCATCGGCTTCATCGTGGGCGGCTTCGTCGTCCCACTGATCCACCGACGCGGTGAGCGTCGGCGCGCGGAGCAGGCCGGACCCAGCCGGCTGGATGTCCTGCGGGGCGTCTATCAGCAGGCGCCGTACGCACTGGCGGTCGTGGATCGCCACCAGGACGTGGTCCTCTACAACCGTCGTGCGGCGGAGTTGGGGATCGTCGACGACCGCTTGCTGGTGGAACCGGTCTGGCGCGCGGCCCTGTCGACGTTCACGGACGGCCACCCCACCCGGTTCGACCTGCCCGCCAAGATGGCCCCCGGCCGCCGCCGCGTCCCGTCGGTGAGCGGGCGCGGGGAGATCCTCGAGGGCAACGGCGAGCAGTTCGTCGTGGTCTTCGCCGACGACGACTCCGAGCACCGTCGTATGGAGGCGGCCCGCCGCGACTTCGTCGCCAACGTCTCGCACGAGCTCAAGACCCCGGTCGGGGCGATGGCGGTGCTCGCCGAGGCGCTGCTGGAGTCCAAGGACGACCCGGACTCGGTCGAGTACTTCGGCGGACGCGTGGTGAGCGAGGCCCAGCGGCTCGGCAAGATGGTCTCCGAGCTCATCGAGCTCTCCCGACTGCAGGGCGCCGAACGGATCCGCGACCCGGAGCCGGTGGACGTGGACGACGTGGTGGCCGAGGCCCTGCGCCGGTCCGCGTCGGCGGCGGAGGCGGCCGGGATCGAGCTCATCACCGATGCGCCGTCCGGGCTGGAGGTCAAGGGGGACTGGACCCTCTTGGTCACGGCGGTGGCCAACCTCATCTCGAACGCCATCAACTACTCGCCCGACCACACCCCGGTGTCGATCACCCGGTCCGCGACCGGGGACACCGTGACGCTGCGGGTGACCGACCGCGGGATCGGCATCGCCCCCGAGCACCAGGCCCGCGTCTTCGAGCGGTTCTTCCGCGTCGACAAGGCCCGTTCCCGCGCCACCGGCGGGACCGGGCTGGGTCTGGCGATCGTCAAGCACGTCGCCCAGAACCACAACGGCGCCGTCAGCCTGTGGAGCCGCCCCGGTACGGGGTCGACCTTCACACTCGAACTTCCGGCTCATGTGGAGCCGGGTGGCGCCGGGGGGACCCCCGGCGCCGAGCACGCCGACCAAGGAGAGGACCAGGTGCCGTGACCAGGGTGCTGATCGTGGAGGACGAGGACTCGCTGGCGGATCCGCTGGCGTTCCTGCTCCGCAAGGAAGGCTTCGAGGTCACCGTCGCGGGGGACGGCCCGACCGCGCTGGAGAACTTCGAGTCCGAGGGCGCGGACATCGTGCTGCTGGACCTCATGCTCCCCGGGATGTCCGGCACCGATGTGTGCAAGCGACTGCGGACGACGTCGACCGTCCCGGTGATCATGGTGACCGCCCGCGACAGTGAGATCGACAAGGTCGTCGGCCTGGAGCTGGGCGCCGACGACTACGTGACCAAGCCCTATTCGGCCCGCGAACTCATCGCCCGCATCCGGGCGGTGCTGCGCCGCGGCGCCGAGGCCGAGGCGGAGCCGGTCAGCGACATCGGCGTCCTGGAGTCGGGGCCGGTGCGGATGGACATCGAGCGGCACACGGTGCTGGTCCGCGGCACGGCCGTCACGCTGCCGCTCAAGGAGTTCGACCTGCTGGAGTACCTGCTGCGCAACTCGGGCCGGGTCCTCACGCGCGGACAGCTCATCGACCGGGTGTGGGGGTCGGACTACGTCGGCGACACCAAGACCCTCGACGTCCACGTCAAGCGTCTGCGCTCGAAGATCGAGTCCGATCCCGGCAAGCCGGTGCACCTGGTGACCGTCCGCGGGCTGGGCTACAAGTTCGAGGGCTGACAGTGATGATGTGTGTAGTGGTTCTTCGGGCGGGTCTGACTCACGGGCTGACCGTCGCGGTGGCTGACTAGAAGCGGATTTGTCGGCCCGCTCGGGGGATCGCTACGCACGCGACCGGACGGGCGTTTGTGACCTCATAGGAGCTTGGTTCAGAAGCCCCGCCACTGTCTTGTCCGCCCGCCTGGCCGGCGCGTGCTGCCCCACCGGGATCAACGAGAAAGGCAGCAGTGACCATGATGTCCGATCAGCACGTGCATGTCATCGCCGGAGTGGATACGCATGGCCAGACCCATCACGCGGCGGTGATCGACTCCCTCGGGCGGCATCTGGCCGACCGAGAGTTCCCGGCCACGGGTTCCGGGTACCGGCAGCTACTTTCATGGCTCGGCGGCCACGGCTCCGTGCAGGCCGTTGGGGTCGAGGGCACCGGAGCCTACGGCGCCGAGCTGTCTCGGGTGCTGGCCCGGGCCGGACTACCGGTGGTCGAAGTCGACCGACCCGACCGCAAGACCCGGCGGATGAAGGGCAAGTCCGACCCGATAGACGCCTATGCCGCTGCTACCGCGGTCGCCTCCGGGCGTGCCACTGGCGTGCCGAAGACCCGCGACGGGATCGTGGAGGCCGTCCGGGCCTTGCGTGTGCCTCGGCGCTCCGCGGTCAAGGCCCGCACCCAAGCGATCAACCAGGCCAGGCAGCTGGTGATCACCGCTCCGGAGGAATTGCGAGCCCAGTTGCGTGGCCTGCCCGCCCGCGAGCTGGCCGCAGTCTGCGCCCGGTTCCGTCCCAGCGACCTCGCTAGTCCCCTCGGCGCGACCAAGGCGGCACTACGCATTCTGAGCCGCCGGATCCTGGCACTGAGTGAGGAGATCGCCGACCTCGACGTCGAGCTAAAAGCCCTGACCGCGCAGACGGCTCCGACCCTGATGAACCGCATGGGCGTGGGACCTGACGTCGCCGGGCAGCTTCTGGCCACCGCGGGCGACAACCCAGACAGGCTGCGCTCCGAAGCGGCGTTCGCGCACCTGTGCGGCGTGGCCCCGATCCCTGCCTCTTCAGGACGACGAGACCGACACCGACTCAACCGCGGTGGCGACCGGGCCGCGAACCACGCCCTGCATACCATCGCACTGAGCCGCATGCGATGGGACGAACGCACCCGCTCATACGTTCACCGACGAACCGCGCAAGGCCTGTCCAAGAAAGACATCATGCGCTGCCTCAAACGCCACATCGCGCGCGAGATCTACCATGCCCTGATCAACGACCTACAGGCTCGCGACCCCGCCACCAAAGCACCGACCACCGCCGACCTCGCCAAAGCCGCTTGACATCCATAGGAGCATCCGCCCCCGCTGGATTCCGGACTTTCCCGGTCAGGTCTCGCTGGCTCGTTCGGTCTGCGCCCGCTCGGTCGCCGGGTGCACGGCCACGATCCCGAGCTGCCGCCGACGCCGGCACGCCGCGGCGAGCACCTCGTAGCACTGCGCGCCCAGGAGCTCGACGAGTTCGTCGTGCAGGGAGATGTAGACGGGGTCGACGCCGACGTGAGCCTCGGGCGAGCCTGTGCAGTACCAGTCGAGGTCCAGCCCGCCCGGGCCCCAGCCGCGGCGGTCGTACTCGCCGACGCGGGTGTGGAGGATTTCCACCTCGTCGGGACGGGTCTCCCATTCGCGGGTCACGTGGATCGGCAGCTGCCAACACACGTCCGGCTTGGACTCGGGCAGGCTCCGCCCCGTCCGCCCGGCCAAGTGGTGCAGGGCGCAGCCCGACCCGGTCGGCCATCCGACGTCGTTGAAGAATACGCACCTCCCGCCCAGGCGGCGCGTCCTGAGAGCGGGCTCCATCTCGCCGTCGTCGCCGGTCAGTTCGTCCTCCTCCAGCCACGCCTCCTGCGCGGCCCCCTCCGCCGTCGCGGCGGCGTGGGCGGCCTCGCGGTGCTGCCATTCCTCCGGACGCAGCAGGGCGACGTTGGCCTCGAGCCGTTGCCGGTCGGAGTCGTCGGAGAGGAAGGCGCCGTGCGTGCAGCAGCCGGAGTCGGGCTGGTCGCGGTCGATGCCGTGGCAGGCGGGCGTGCCGAAGACGCACGTCCACGACGACAGCAGCCAGGTCATGTCGGCGGAGATCAGATGTTCGTCATTCGCGGGGTCGGGGAACGTGTACCACTCCCGCGGGAAGTCGAGGGGGACCTCGGGCTGAGGGGCGCCCGGGGTCGGGGGGCGTTCGGTGGCGGTCACAACCTGCGACCGTAGACCGTTTAGGGTGGTCGTGTGAGATTAGGTGTCCTGGACGTGGGAAGTAACACGGTCCACTTCGTGGTGGTCGATGCCCACCGGGGTGGTCATCCCACGCCCATGAACGATTCCAAGACCCGGCTACGCCTGATCGAGTACCTGGACGACGACAACAATATCTCCAAGACCGGCATCGCCCGGCTCATCGACGCGGTCAACGAGGCCGCCGAGCTCGCCGAGGCCACCAAGTGCCGCGAGGTCATGGCGTTGGCCACCTCCGCCGTGCGCGACGCGGCCAACTCGGACGACGTGTTGGCCAAGGTGGAGAAGGAGACCGGCATCGAGCTGCGGGTGCTCTCCGGTGAGGACGAGGCGCGCATGACGTTCCTCGCCGCGCGTCGGTGGTACGGCTGGAGCGCGGGGCGGATCATCAACCTCGACATCGGTGGTGGGTCGTTGGAAATGACCCACGGGGAGGACGAGCTGCCCGAGCAGGCGTTCAGTCTGCAGCTGGGCGCCGGCCGGCTCACCCACGACTGGTTCAAGACCGACCCGCCGGAGCGCAAGCGCATCAACCAGCTGCGTGACTACATCGACGCCGAGCTCGACGGGCCGGCCCGGGAACTCCGGGCGGCCGGTGAGCCCGACCTCGCGTGCGCCACCTCCAAGACGTTCCGTATGTTGGCCCGGCTCACGGGTGCGGCGCCGTCGTCGGAGGGCCCGCGCGTGGAGCGGGTCCTCACGGCCGCCGGTCTGCGGCAGGTGATCGCGTTTATCTCCCGCATGACGGCCGCCGACAGGGCAGAGTTGGAGGGCATCAGCTCCGACCGCTCGCATCAGGTGGTGGCGGGAGCGCTGGTGGCGGAGGCGTCCATGCGTGCGTTGGGTCTGGAAAGTGTGAAAATCTGTCCGTGGGCTCTGCGAGAGGGGCTCATCCTGCAGCGTCTCGACCGGGACGTGGGCGGCGACGGGAAGGGGAGCTGACGATGGCCGAGGATTCAGACGGTCAGCAGATCACCGTGGCGGAGTTGCTCAAGCGCATGGGCGCGGAGCAGCAGGACGCCCCGGCCGGGCGTCGGCGTCGCCGGGCCGACGAGGGCGGCGGACTCAGCGTCTCCGAGCTCACCGGTGAGATCCCCAAGATCACCGACGACACCGTGCTCGGTGGTCGCGCGGCGCGGCGTCGGGCGCGGGAGGCCGAAGAGGCCGCGGCCGCCGGTGGCGACGCCGAGCGGGACGCGGAGTCGGGTGCCGACGGTGGTGCCCCGACGGGCGCCGGGGAGACCCCGGGGACGACGACGAGGTCGTCCACCTCTGAGGCCCCGCAGACCCCGCGGCCCTCGGGACGGCGGCGGGCCCCGGAGGCAGGGGCGCCCGCGTCCACGCCGGCCGGGTCGGCCGAGAAGTCGTCCGCGGCGAAGGCCACCACGCCATCGGGCACCACCACGCCGCCGGCCTCGTCGACGGCCACCACGACGCCGTCCACCCCGCCGTCGGCAACCACACCGCCGGCTTCGCAGCAGGCCACCACGCGGATGCCGGCCGCCTCACCGCAGCAGGCCCCGACGTCGGCGACTCCGTCCGCGCCCGCCCCGTCGCGCTCCGCCTCCGATGACGCCGGCCAGCAGGGAAAGAAGGGCGGTCTGCGCGGGCTGTTCGGCCGCAAGCGCAAGGATGCGGAGCAGTCGGGGTCCGACGCTCCCGCCACCCGCCCGACGCCCGCTGATCGTGGGGGCGTGGGGCCCGCCGGCGCCGCGGCCGCAGGTGTTGCGGGCGCTGCTGCTGCCGGTGTCGCCGGCACCGCAGCCCCGGGCTCGGGCGACAAGTCAGCTCCGTCCGCAGCGGCCGGAACGGCAGACAAGGCCGCGCCGGCCTCGTCCACCGCCCCGGCGGTCAAGCCCGGCACCGACAAGCCCGCCACCGGCAAGTCCGGTACCGGCAAGTCCGGTACCGACAAGTCTGCCGCGACCTCCGGTTCTGCCGAGGTCGGCAAGGCTTCCGGGGCCACCGACACGGCCGTCACAGCAGACAAGCGCGTCACCGAGAAGTCCGCCGGGACCCCCGCCGCTCCGGCGGCCGACAAGCCCGCCGCCGCAGACAAGCCCGCCGCAGGGGCCGATGCCTCCGCATGGGGTGTGCCGTCGGGCAGTGGCTCGACCGCCCGCCGCGCCCCCGAGGCGACCGCCGAGCAGTCCGACGATTCCGACTCCGCCACGCGCGGGGGTGCCCTGGGTGCGGCGACCGCTGCCGCCGCCGGAGGTGCGGGAGTCGCGGGAATGGCCGCGGCAGTGGCCGGCGCGGGCACCGGAACCGAGCGGCCGAAGCTCGACGAGACGAAGTCCGGCGCGGCGCAGACCGACGCGGCGCAGACCGAGGCGACGAAGGCCGGCGCAACGACAGCGGACCAGCAGCCGGTCGCCCGGCCCGGGGCCGACGCCCCCGTCGCCGACCGGACGAGCACAGACCAACCCGGCGCCGACCGGGCCGACGCTCCGACCCCCGCGCCCGCGTCGCAGCAGACCCCGGCGGAGCCGGACAGCTCGCAGTACCGTGACATCGACGACGCCCCCGGCGGAGCCGAGCCCGAGCGGTCGCCGGCGTCGCAGTGGCTGATCCTCGTCGCGCAGGTGCTCGCCTCCGCGGTCGCGGGCGCGGCACTGTTCATCGGCTTCCAATTGCTCTGGCGCGACCTGCCGTGGGTGGCCTTTGCGCTGGCGATCGTCGTGATCGTCGGACTGGTGGCCATGGTCCGCGTCCTGCGCAGGAGCAACGACTCCGTCAGCATCGCCCTCGCGGTGATCGTCGGCCTGGGCGTGACGTGCGGGCCACTCCTGCTCAGACTCGTCTCCTAGCCGCATCCCGGCCACGACCCGCACCCCGCCCGCGCCTGCTCCAGGTGCGGGCGGGGCCGTTTCAGCCGCGGTGCGCGAGCGGGAACCGGCGACGGGCAACCGAATCCCTCCCGCCGCCCATCCGATGTCGCTCCACCCACCGGATGCGATAGGTGGAGCGACATCGAATAGGCGGCGGTGGCGGCGGGCGCGATTCGATGGGTGGCGCGAGCGGGCGGCCCCGTTCGACCGCGGCCGGCGGGCAGCCCCGTCCCCCGCGGCCGGCGGCCGGCCGCGCACGCGTGTGGCACTGTAAAGGGCATGACGAGAATCGCAGTGGTCGGTGGCGGACGCATCGGCGAGGCCCTCATCGCGGGACTCCGTGAGGCCGGGACCGAGCCGTCGGACATCGTGGTGATCGAGGCCGTGGAGGCCCGCGCCGAGCAGTTGGCCAAGAAATACAACATCCTGTCCACCAGCCTCGACATCGGCTGCGAGGGCGCCGACGTGATCGTGGTTGCCGTCAAGCCCCAGGACGTGCCGGCGGTGGTCGGCCGCATCGGCGACGCCATCTCCGACAGCGTCCACGAGTCGATCGTGGTCTCGCTCGCGGCCGGCGTGCCGACGACCGTGCTGGAGAACAAGCTCAGCGCCGGCTCGCCGGTCGTGCGGGTCATGCCCAACACGGCGATGCTCGTCGGGCACGGCGTCTCCGCGCTCTGCAAGGGCCGCTATGCGCGCGATGAGCATCTCGAGCAGGTGTCCACGATCATGGAGAGCGTGGGCCTCGTCGTCGTCGTCACCGAGGCCCAGATGGACGCGGTGACCGCGGTGTCCGGGTCCGGCCCCGCCTACTTCTTCCTCATGGCGGAGGCGATGGTCGACGCCGGCGTGGAGCGCGGGCTGCCGCGCGACGTGGCGCTGAAGCTGGCGGCCGGCACGGCGCTCGGCGCGGGCGCGATGCTCACCGGCGGCGGCGAGGGACCCGCCGAACTGCGCTACAACGTCAGCTCCCCGGGCGGCACCACCGCCGCGGCGATCCGCAGGCTGGAGGCCGGGGGACTGCGCTCGGCGGTGGCGGACGCGGTCGAGGCGGCGGCGTCGCGGTCGCGGGCGTTGGCACTGGCCTCCACCGATGGCGACGACGACGACGAGATCGACTGACCCCGCCACCCGGGCCCGTCGCCGAGGCGACCGAACGGGCCGGGTGTGCGCGTACCGAACCGGCCCGCCGGGTGAGATGTGACCCACCCGGCGGGTCGCTTATGTAGCACAAGCCCAGTTCAGGGCGGGTGAGGCGCGGATCGGGCGGCGTGTCGTCGATGTAATTCGCCCACTCCCGTCGCATTGATCACACCATTCACGCTAGGCTCATACCCAGCACGTGCGTGTCCGTACCGCAGGAGGGGAAGCCTGCGGCACGACGCGTGCCACGAAGGGTTGTGACGATGGCGACTACCGACAAGACCGATAGCGGCGCACAGGCGGCGGGGGGCTCGCAGTTCCTCACCGTGGCCGAGGTCGCCGCGCTGATGCGCGTGTCCAAGATGACGGTCTACAGGCTCGTCCACTCGGGCGAACTGCCCGCCGTGCGGGTGGGGCGGTCGTTCCGGGTCCACTCCAAGGCCGTGCACGAGTACCTCGACACGTCGTACTTCTCCGCGGGCTGACGCACTGAACCGCCCCGGCGGGGCGGTGTCCGGCCCGTTTTCGTGGCCGCGGGGAGCGAGAGGTAGTCTGGATGGGTTCCGTCCCGGCTTTCGAGCTCGCTCTCAGGCGCCGGAGCGCAAGTCAAGGCCCTTCGCGGGCTGTAAGGCCCCAGACCAGTAGTCGACAGGTAGGTGACCCCGATATGGGTTCTGTGATCAAGAAGCGCCGCAAGCGTATGTCCAAGAAGAAGCACCGCAAGATGCTCCGCCGTACCCGCGTGCAGCGTCGCAAACTCGGTAAGTGAGTCCGGCGGCGCCTCGGTAGCGCCCGGACTCACGCCTGTAGCGGATGCCCGTCACCCACAGTGGTGGCGGGCATCGGTGTATTTCGGGGCGGGGTGTCGACTCGGGGCAGGGCGGGGCAGGGCAGGGCGGGGCGCCGCTCGGCCGGCGTCGGCGGCGAGGTCCGCGCACATGGGCAGGGGGGTCCGCAGTTAGACTCGGCCGGGTGGACACCGAACTGCCAGCCCGTAGCCCGGCTCGCGCCGTCGCGGTCGTGGGCGGTAGCCGGTATCTCGGCGCCCACCTGGTCGGCATGCTGCTGCGCAACGACTCCGTCGAGCGCGTCCTGGCGATCGACTCGGTCAAGCCGTCGCCGCAGCACCGCCGACGGATGCGCGACGCCGAATTCGTCCGCCTCGACCCGCAGTCCCCGCGCCTGCAGGGGATTCTGCGTGAGGCCGGCATCGACACGGTCGTGCACGCCGGGCTGCACCACACCGACTTCGCCCCCGGCGGCCGCGCGGCCGTCAAGGAGGCCAACATCATGGGCTCCATGCACGTGATCGCCGCGTGCGGACGGGCCGCGACGGTCAAGCGATTCGTGCTCATCTCCTCGACCTCGGTGTACGGCTCCTCGGGCGTCGACCCGGCGATGTTCACCGAGGACATGGCCGCCCGGCGCCTGCCCAGCGGCGGCATCCCGCTCGACCACTCGTCGGTGGAGGGCTACGTGCGGGGGATGTCGCGCAAACGCCCGGACATCGACGTGACGATCCTGCGCATCCCCGCCATCCTCGGGCTGCCCGAGCCCACGGTGGTCGGCGAGCTGCTGCTGCCGTCGGTGGCGCCGGTGCTGGCCGGGTACGACCCGCGCATCCAGCTGCTGCACCCGCAGGACGCCCTGGACGCGCTGCTGCACGCCGCGACGGGCGCGCCCCCCGGGACGTACAACATCGCCGGTGACGGCATCCTCACCCTGACGCAGGCCATCCGCCGGGCCGGGCACATCCCGCTGCCGGTGATGCCGCAGACGTTCAAGCTGGCGGCCCGGTTGCTCTCCAGCCAGGGACTGCGCGACATCGGGCCCTCGCAGCTGCGCTACCTGCGGTACGGCCGCACCATGGACACCACCCGGATGCGTACCGTGTTCGGGTTCACGCCGCGGTACACCACCGAGGAGGCGCTGCACGCCTACCTCGTGGACTCCGGCGCCGAGCCGCTGATCACCCGCGCCTCGCTCGAGCGCAAGACCGCCAAGATCGCCAGCAGACTGCCCGGCCCGGTGGCCAGCCGACTGCGCGCGGGCGTGAACTCGACCATCGGCGAGCTCGAGTCGATAGGGGCCCTGCCGGAGCCGATCGAGCCCGACCCGAACCGGCCGGAGACGAACGAGCCCGACCCGATCGAGGAGGGGGCGCCGTGAAGGGCCCGGAATTCGACCTGTCCCAACCACTCGGCGGCCCCCGCTGGGGAGAGGGCCGACGCGACGCCCGCGGCGACCGCGCGGTCGGCGAGGGCTTCGTCGGGGAGACCACCAGCAGCGACGCCGCGGCCACCGAGCTCGGCAGGATCGTCGACCGGTTCCTCACCTCCCTGCGCAGCTCGCTCGGGCAGGTCGTCGACGCACTGCCCCTCGACGCCGAGGTGCTGGCGCCAGTCCGCGAACTGACCCGCGGTGTCGACACGATGCTCGCGACCGGCGACATCAGCGCCCTGTCCACCCTGGCGGACGCCGTCAACGCCGCCGGCGAGCTCCTGGCCTCCCGTGTCACCGGCGGGTACGAGGTCGACGAGTTCGGGTTCGACGAGCACTTCCACACCAACGTGTGGTTGCCCCTGTGGCGGCCGCTGTTCGAGCACTGGTTCCGGGTCGAGGTGATCGGTGCCGAGAACATCCCCGCCGACGGCGCCGGCCTGATCGTCTCCAACCACGCGGGCGTCCTGCCGCTCGACGGGATGATGACCACCGTCGCCGTCCACGACCACGCCGGACGCGCCCTGCGTCTGCTCGCCGCCGACCTGGCCATGTCGCTGCCGGTGTCCGCGCCGCTGGCCCGCCGGGCGGGGGCGACCCTGGCCTGTGCCGCCGACGCCGAGCGCCTGCTGGAGAGCGGTCACGTGGTGGCCGTGTGGCCGGAGGGCTTCAAGGGGCTCGGCAAGCCGTTCGCCGACCGCTACCGCCTGCAGCGTTTCGGCCGCGGCGGGTTCGTGGCCACCGCCCTGGCCGCCGGCGCGCCGATCATCCCGTGCTCGGTGGTCGGCTCCGAGGAGATCTACCCCAAGATCGGTGAGGTCCCGGCGCTCGCGCGGCTGCTCGGCCTGCCGTACATGCCCGTCACGCCCGCGTTCCCGCTCCTCGGCGCGCTCGGCGGCATCCCGCTGCCCACCAAGTGGACGATCGAGTTCGGCGAGCCGATCGAGACCTCGCACCTGGGGCCCGACGCCGCAGAGGACCCGATGGTGGTCTTCGAGATCACCGACCAGGTCCGGGAGACCATCCAGAACACGCTGTTCCGCAACCTCGCCCGCCGCGGCAGCGTCTTCTTCGGCTGAGCTGGCGGCGGGGGAGCGCCCCGGCGCGGACCCGCGTCAGAAGATGCGGCGCGCCCGGTCCATCGCGCGGCTGGCGTAATCCGAGCGCGCGGCCGCCCGGGCGCCCGCGAGCCCGCCGACGGCGAGAACACCCGGCATCGCCTTCTTCGCGGCCTTGCGGACGGTGCGGAAGTCCTTGATGTTCCAGCCGTTCTCCGAGGCGTACTTGCGCAGCTTCGAATCCGGGTTGATGGCGACCGGGTTGCCCACCATCGTGAGCATCGGCATGTCGTTGAAACTGTCCGAGTACGCGTAGCACTTGGCCAGGTCGAAGCCCTCGGCCTCGGCGAGCTTGGCGATCGCGTGCGCCTTGCCGGGCCCGTGCAGGATGTCGCCCACGAGCCGGCCGGTGTAGACGCCGTACTCCTCCTCCGCGACCGTGCCCAGCGCACCCGTCAGGCCCAACCGGGCGGCGATCACCCGCGCCAGCATCACCGGCGTCGCGGTGACCAGCCAGACCTGCTGCCCGGCGTCCAGGTGCATCTGCACCAGCGAGCGGGTGCCCGGCCAGACGCGGTCGAGCATCGAGGTGTCCACGACCTCCTCGCTCAATTCGGTCAGTTCGGCGACGGTGCGACCCTTGACGAAGCTCAGGGCCTTGTCGCGTCCGGCGGCGACGTCCTCGGCGTTCTCCTCCCCGGAGATCCGGAACTTGGCCTGCGACCACGCCAACCCGGCGACGTCGCGCGCGGTGAAGAAGCGATGCTTGGCCAGCCCGCGGGCCAGCAGGATGATCGACGCGCCCTGGATGAGGGTGTTGTCCACGTCGAAGAACGCCGCGACCCGCGGGTCCGGCACAAACGGCTCGAGCGACTCGTCGGTCTCGGCGGCGGCACGGTCGGCGGCGGCACGGTCGGTTGCCGCACGCTCTGCGACGGCGTCCGCGGGGCGGTCGGCGACGGCGGTCCCGGCACCCGCGCCCGCGCCGGACCCCTCGCCCTCGCCCTCGGCGGGGTCGTAGTCGGCCAGCGGCGGGCCGGGCTCGGCGCCGGGCTCGAGTTTGACGGCGTGCTGGGCAGAGGCCTCACCGGCGCGCCGCTGGATCCGCGCGTCGCGGCGCCGCCACAGCAGCCGACCCAGAGCCGAGCCGAGATCGGCACGACCGGGAAGCCGCGGGCCGGACCGGGAGCGGTGGGACTCCACCGGTTCGGCGGCGTCCTCGGAGGCCTCGCCGCCGGGGGTGGGCGCGTTGTCGTCGTCGTTGTCGTCGGCGTCGTCGTTCACCGAGCGGGAGTCGTTCACCGGGCGGGACCTCCTCAAGGGGCGCGGGGACCCCATCCTAGGGCAGCCCCGAGGGGGTGGTGCACTATCGAGCCATGGTGCACACGGTGACCCTGTTGACCCGCGAGGGCTGCGGCAGCTGCGTCCGCGTCCACGGCCAGTTGATCCCACTGTGCGAGGGTGCCGGCGCCCGGCTCGAGGTGACCGACGTCGACCACGCCGCGGACCGCGAACTCGCCGCCGAATACGGCGACCGCCTGCCGGTGGTGTTGGTCGACGGCGCGGAGCATTCGTGTTGGGAGGTCGACGACGACGAGCTGCTGGCCACCCTCGCCGGGGCCGGCCCGTTCCCGGGATGGGACTGAACCGGCCGACGGGCGCGGGCGGTGCCGGGGGGTGCGCGCGGCGGTGGCCGCGACGGTGGGCGGTCACTCCTCCCGCGGCGCGTCGCGCAGGTCCCGCAGGATGGTCGCGTGCCGGAGCAGGAACGCGCCCTCGTCGAGCTTCTTGCGCCGCAGCCACCCGGTGACCTCGCTGTTGTGCTTGCTCGCGTTGCACGACGCGCAGGCCGGGACCACGTTCTCCAGGGTGTAGCGCCCGCCGCGTGAGATGGGCTGGACGCAGTCCTTCTGCAGCGCGGGCCCGGTCGCGGAGCAGTAGGCGCAGGCTTTCCACGCGTCGAGGATCCGGGCCCACTGCGGGTCGGTGAGGTCGTTGTCGACGCGGGACAGACGCCGCTGACGACGCTTCGCGTATCGGGCGCGGGTCGCGGCGGACATGGTCGACGAGGACCTGCGGCGAGGGGGCACGGATGTCACCGTACTGCGGTCCGTGCTGTTCACGGTGCGCGCGGGAGGGCGGCCGGATATAGCATCCGCCCCTGTCACGGTTTTGTCCCGGGGTGTCAGGCGGGTTACGGTGGAGCCCGTTACGGGTCGTACGCAGGCTTGAGGCCACGGCCGTCCCGGCAGGGTGTTTCCGCCATGGGAGCGCCTTGTACGCAGCCGTGCACACCGACGGGAGACGACCGACTGTGGACCAGCGTTCCGCGAGTTCGTCCTGCGGGGCCCCGTCTGTTCTCCGACCGTCTCCTCGCCGAGTTGACGAGTCGGCATCCATTCTGGCATGGGCCCCCGAGGCCCTGGCGTCCGGGGGTCGGTTGTGAGCATTCTCCTGGTGGGGCTGTCCCATCACAGTGCGCCGGTGTCACTGCTCGAGGCGGTCGCCGTCTCCGAGTCCGAGCGCGACGGGCTCACCGAGGAACTCATCGCCGGCGAGAACGTCGACGAGGCGATGATCGTCACCACCTGCAACCGCGTCGAGGTCTACTCCGCCGTGGACGCGTTCCACCCGGCGCTCGACGACGTCGTGACCCTGCTCTCGCGCCACTCCGGCCTGGGCGCCGACGAACTGAGCCGCCACCTGTACGTGCGCTACTCGGAGTCTGCCGCCGAGCACCTGTTCTCCGTGGCCTCGGGCCTGGACTCGATGGTCGTGGGTGAGCAGCAGATCATCGGCCAGATCCGCACCGCCTACCAGTCGGCGTCCGAGATCGGCGCGGCCGGCACCACCCTGCACCGGCTCGCCCAGCAGGCGCTGCACGTGGGCAAGCGCGTGCACACCGAGACCGGCATCGACTCCGCCGGCGCGTCGGTCGTGTCCGTCGCGCTGGACCGCGCGGCGGAGATCCTCTCGGACGGCGCCAGCCGCAGTCTCGACGGACGCCGGGCGGTCGTGCTCGGGGCCGGCGCGATGGGCGGCCTGGCCGTCGCCCACCTCGGCCGCGGCGGGATCTCCCACATCGAGATCACCAACCGCACCCCGGAGCGCGCCGACCGGTTGGCCGAGATCGCCGGCGACTCCGGCACCCCGGCCACGGCCTTCCCCCTCGACGGGCTCGCCGAGGCCGTCGCCCGCGCCGACATCCTCTTCACCTGCACCGGGGCCGTCGGCACCGTCGTCACCCTGGGCGACGTACACACCGCGCTCGCGGGCCGCGGCGACCGCGGCCCGCTCGTCATCTGCGACCTCGGCATGCCGCGCGACGTCGACCCCGCCGTCGCCGGCCTGCCCGGCGTGACCGTCCTGGGAATCGAGGCGCTCAAGGCCGACCCCGCCACCTCCGCCGCCGCCGCGGACGCCGACGCCGCCCGCACCATCGTCGACGCCGAGCTCACCGCGTACACGCAGGCTGAGCGCATGGCCGGCGTCGGGCCGCTCATCGGGCAGCTGCGCGGGCGCGGTGGGCAGGTCGTCGCGGCCGAGATGCGCCGGCTCGAGTCCCGACTGCCCGACATGGACGAGAAGGTCCGCGACGAGGTCGCCAACACCGTCCGCCGGGTCGTCGACAAGCTTCTGCACCCGCCCACGGTGCGGTTCCGGGAACTCGCCGCCCAACCGGACGGCGAGAACTACGCGGCGGTCGTACGCACACTGTTCGACCTGGACAACACCGTGGACGGTAGAAGCGAGGAGGCGTCATGAGCAGGACCCTGAAGGTGGGCACGCGGGGCAGCACCCTGGCCACCACCCAGGCCGGGCACGTCCGCGACGCCCTCATCGCCGCCGGGTACCCCGCCGAACTGGTGATCGTGCGGACCCGCGGCGACGTGGTGATGGCCCCGGTCGAGCGCATCGGCGTGGGCGTGTTCACCCTCGAACTGCGCGCCGCCCTCGAGCGCGGGGACTGCGACATCGCCGTCCACTCGTACAAGGACCTGCCGACCGCGCCCGACGACCGGTTCGCCCCCATCGCCGTGCCGCCGCGCGTCGACCCGTCCGACGTGCTCATCGCCCGCGACGGGCTCACCATGGACACGCTGCCCGAGGGTGCCCGGGTCGGGACCTCCGCCCCGCGCCGGCGCTCCCAGCTCGCGGCCCTGCGCCCCGACCTCGACCTGCACCCCCTGCGCGGGAACATCGACACGCGGATGGGATACGTCACCAGTGGCGACCTCGACGCGGTCGTCCTGGCGGCGGCCGGCCTCGACCGCACCGGTGCGGGAGAGCGTGCCACCCACCGGTTCGGCATCGACGAGATGCTCCCCGCCCCCGCGCAGGGCGCCCTCGCCGTCGAATGTCGCGCCGACGACACCGAGGCCGCCGAGGCCCTCACCGTCGTCGACCACCTGCCCTCCCGGGTCCGGATCACCGCCGAGCGCAGGCTCCTGCGCGACCTCGAGGCCGGCTGCACCGCCCCCGTCGGCGCGCGCGCCGAACTGGAGGGGGGCGAACTGACGCTGCACGCGGTGGCGGCCGCCCACGACGGCTCCACCGTCCTGCGCACCCACGGCAACACCGCCACCGCAGACCACCCGGACGGACCGATCGCCGCCGCCGACGAGCTGGGCCGCCGACTCGCGGCCGAACTGCTCGACCGCGGCGCCCGTGACCTCATGGCCGGGGAATCGCCCGAGCAACGCGCCCCACTCGTACCGAGGGAATCCACGACGGCACCACCGACCGTCACCGATCCCTGATCCCCGAACTCCCATCTCGCGCGCAGCCAGCGCGCGGCACCCACCCCACGGAGAGACGAACAATGACTCGAGCACGCACCACCCGCCCCGGAACCGTCCGCTTCGTCGGCGGCGGTCCAGGCAACGCGGGGATGCTCACCTGCCGGGCCCAAGATGTCCTCACCGGCAACCCGCTGGTGTTCGCCGACGCCGACGTCTCGGCCGACGTGCTGGCGTTGGTCGCCACCGAGGTCCCGGTGCCGCAGGAACTGCTCGACGCGCGCCGGGCCGAGATGGACGCCGCCGTGGCCGCCGAGGACAAGGCCGAGATCAAGCGTCTCAAGGCCCTGCCCGCGCCCACCGCCGCCGACGTCCGCCCCGTGCTCGGTGAGCCCGCCGCCGTGGCCAAGCAGCTCGTCGCCGAGGCCAAGAAGGGTCGCGACGTGGTCCGTCTCGTCACCGGCGACCCCATGACCACCGACGCCACCGTCACCGAGATCGCCGCCGTCGGCCGCACCGTCGTGCCGTTCGAGGTCGTCCCCGGCGTCGCCGAGGCCACCGCCGTGCCCGCCTTCGCCGGCATCGCGCTCGGCTCCGGCTACGTGTTCGCCGACGGCCGCGGCAAGGTCGACTGGGCCGCCCTCGTCGGCTCGCCCGGCCCGATCGTCCTGCGCACCACCGGTCGGCACCTCGCCGAGGCCGCCTCCAGCCTCGCCGAGCAGGGCCTCGCCGCCGGCACCCCGGTGACCGTCACCTGCTCCGGTTCGCTCTGTGCCCAGAAGTCCGCCGACGGTACCCTGGCCACCATGGCCGAGGTCGGTCGAGACATGGACGGGGACCTGGTGGTCACCATCGGCAAGTCCGCCGGTGAGCGTCACCGCCACCAGTGGTGGGAGTCGCGCGCCATGTTCGGCTGGAACGTGCTCGTGCCCCGCACCAAGGCGCAGTCCGCCGAGATGAGCGACCGCATCGCCGAGCACGGCGCCGTGCCCGTCGAGGTGCCCACCATCGCCGTCGAGCCGCCCCGCAGCCCCGCCCAGATGGAGCGCGCCGTCAAGGGCCTCGTCGACGGCCGCTACCAGTGGGTCGTGTTCACCTCCTCCAACGCCGTGCGCGCCGTGTGGGAGAAGTTCGTCGAGTTCGGCCTCGACGCCCGCGCCTTCTCGGGCGTGAAGATCGCCTGCGTCGGCGAGGGCACCGCCGCCCGCGTCCGCGAACTGGGCATCCAGCCCGAGCTGCTGCCCAGCGGCGAGCAGTCCAGCCTCGGCCTGCTCGAGGTGTTCCCGCCCTACGACGACGTGCTCGACCCCGTCAACCGGGTCCTGCTGCCGCGCGCCGACATCGCCACCGAGACACTCGCCGAGGGCCTCATGGGCCGCGGCTGGGAGATCGAGGACGTCACCGCGTACCGCACCGTCCGCGCCGCCCCGCCGGCCGCCGAGATCCGCGAGATGATCAAGACCGGCGGGTTCGACGCGGTGTGCTTCACCAGCTCGTCCACCGTCCGCAACCTGGTCGGCATCGCCGGTAAGCCGCACGCGCGCACGCTCATCGCCTGCATCGGGCCGCGCACCGCCGAGACCGCGGCCGAGTTCGGCCTGCGCGTGGACGTCCAGCCCGAGAACGCGTCCGTGCTCGACCTGGTCGATGCCCTCGCCGCGCACGCCGACCACCTGCGCGCGGCCGGCGAACTGCCGCCCCCGCGCCGCCGCGCCCGGCGCCGCTGAGCCGCAGCCCCGCCGCCCGCACCGCCAGCACCGCCAGCACCGCCTGCCCCGCCCGGCCGACCAGCCGCGCGGGGCAGGCGCGTGTTCAGGGGTCGACGAGCCCGCGTCCCGGCGCAGCGCGGGTGAGCGCCGCGCCCGACCACCGGCGACTTTCGTACAGTGGGGGTCGTGACGACACCGCCTGACGAGACCACGTCCGTTCCCGCGCCGCTGGTGCGCCCGCGTCGACTCCGCTCGACGCCGGCCATGCGCAGGCTCGTCGCCGAGACCACGCTCGCCCCGCGACAGCTGGTGCTCCCCGCGTTCGTGGCCGACGGGATCGAGGCCCCGCGCGACATCTCGTCGCTGCCCGGGGTCGTCCAGCACACCGTCGACTCGCTGCGGCGCGAGGCCGTCGCCGCCGCCGAGGCGGGACTGGGCGGCATCATGCTGTTCGGCGTGCCCCTCGACGCGGACAAGGACGCCACCGGCAGCTGCGGCGCCGACCCCGGCGGCATCCTCAACCGCGCGCTGTCCGCCGTCCGCGCCGAGGTCGGCGACGACCTCGTGATCATGGCCGACACCTGCCTCGACGAGTTCACCGACCACGGCCACTGCGGTGTGCTCGGCACCGACCCGCGCGGCGAGCAGATCGTCGACAACGACGCCACGCTCGCCGCCTACAACGACCTCGCCGTCGCCCAGGCCGCCGCCGGAGCCCACGTCGTGGGGCCCAGCGGGATGATGGACGGCCAGATCGCCGCCATCCGCGAAGCCCTCGACCGCGAGGGGTACCAGGACGTCGCGGTGTTGGCCTACAGCGCCAAGTACGCCAGCGCCTTCTACGGCCCGTTCCGCGAGGCCGTCGGTTCGTCCCTGCGCGGCGACCGGCGCACCTACCAGCAGGACCCGGCCAACCTGCGCGAGTCGCTGCGCGAGGTGCAGCTCGACCTCGAGGAGGGCGCCGACATGGTCATGGTCAAGCCCGCCATGTCCTACCTCGACGTCCTGCGCCAGACCGCCGAGATCTCCGACGTGCCGGTGGCCGCCTACCAGGTCTCCGGCGAGTACGCGATGATCTCCGCCGCCGCCGAGCGCGGCTGGATCGACCACGACCCGGCCGTCATGGAATCGCTGACCTCCATCCGCCGCGCGGGCGCGGACATCGTCCTGACCTACTGGGCCCTGCACGCCGCGCGCCTCCTCGCCGACGGGTGGGGGACCCGGTGACGCGCCCCAGCGGGCCGTGGCACCCACCTGCCCGGACCGGACCGGGCCCCGAGGGGTCGGGAGACACCACGAGCGGAGACCACCCCGGCGACCCGCACGCCGACGCACCCGCCGAGCCACCCGTCGAGCCGGCCGGTCCGCCGCCGGAGGAGATCCACACCGCGTGGGTGCTGTGGCTGGCCGCCGCCGCGTTCGGACTGCTCGGCATGCTGATCAACTCCGCGACCGCCAGCTTCGGGGACCTGCCCACCGCCACGCGGGACGCCTTCCGCGACGCGGTCGCCAACACCGGGTCCGCTGACGTCTCCGTCGAGAGCATGTTCTCCATCGCCCTGGCGGCCGGGGCGGTGCTGGCGCTCATCGTCGCCGCCGTCACCGTGTGGCTGGCCTTCCGGCTGCGAGCGGGCAAGGGGTGGGCCCGCACGATGCTCGACATCGTCGCCATCTTCCTCGTCGTCGACGCCGTGTCCGTGGTGATCGGTGTGTTCGGCGGAGTCGCGACCGCGGGGGAGCGGGGAGACGTGGTCAGCTTCGTCGTCATCGCACTCCAGATCCTCGCCGGACTGTGCGCTGCAGCCGCCGTGTGGCGCCAGCACAAGGCCGAGGCCATCCAGTACACGACCCCTGGAGGCGGCGCGCGTGCCGGCAAGTGAACCCACCGCTGCCCGGCCGGGAATCGAACCCGAGGGACCGATCCTGTACGCCGAGGACGGTTGGAGCTGGGCCTGGATCCTCGCGGCGCCCGCGTTCTGCGCCGCCGCGGCAGGGTTCGAGCTCGCCACCGGCGCCCCGGTGCACTGGCTGATGCTCACCGTCTGCGCGATCGCGACCGCCCTCTGCCACGGCGTGATGATCGGCGCCACCCGCGTCCACGGTCGCGTCCGCCTGACCCCAGACGTGTACCTCCAGGGCACCGAGGAGCTCGAACTGCGCCGGATCGAGGAGGTGCTGCCCCTCCCCGCCGCCGACGATTCCGAGGCCTCGTGGGAGACGGCCCGACTCCTCGGCGAGCTGCGGGAGATGCCCCGCCGCCGGGCGGCCGTGGGCCTGCGACTCGACACCGGGGGCGAGGT
Source organism: Dietzia sp. Alg238-R159 (assembly GCF_900537145.1). NCBI lineage: Bacteria > Bacillati > Actinomycetota > Actinomycetes > Mycobacteriales > Dietziaceae > Dietzia > Dietzia sp. Alg238-R159. Next base: position 492,589 of record NZ_UNRI01000003.1, read on the forward strand.
CCGCGCCTGGTCCCGCAACCCCGCGGCCCTGCACGCCGCCCTGGCCGGCGCTGTCGCCGGTCTCCCGCGCGAGCCGGGACCCGAGTGAACTCGCGTCGCCTCGGCGTGGCCGCGGTCGCCTGCGCTGTACTCGCCGTGGTGCTGTGGTGGTTCGCCAGGGACATCGTGACGGGCGCGCCGCCGGTCATCGACCCGCCCGTCGAGGGCAGCATCGAACGCATCCACACCGATCCCCGGCTGCTCCTGGCCGCGACGGTCCTGGCGGGGTTGACGATGGTCCTGACCACCCTCGCGGTCCTCCGACGTGCCCCCCGGGTCAGATCCTGACAGATCTACTTCTGCCAGGGCTTTTGCGGGCGACGCGATCGCCGCGGTAACGATCGGATGACGGTTTTCTGAGTGTGCCCGGGGCGGTGTGTCGTGGCGCCGGCCACAGGCTACATTTGGGGCGGTTCGGACGCATGTGACGCTCGTAAAAATGAGTGGTCGATGCGTCCGATTCGCCGGAGTAACGCCTACAGCACAGGGAAACGGGGATCGGTGCAGCCTTCCAGCACTTTCGTTGGCACCACCGCGGTCGTGGGAGCGATCGCACTTCTGGGATCGGGAGTGGCCTCGGCCGCCCAGGTCGAATGGCAGGACTGTACCGAGATGCTCGGCATCGAGGCCGAGTACGTCCCCGCCGGTCTCGAGTGCGGAACCGTCGAGGTCCCCGTGGACTACACCGCGCCAGACGCCGCCAAGACCCAGATCGCGCTCACCCGCATCAAGGCCTCGTCCGGCCGGGCGCGCTCCACCGTGTTCGGCAACCCCGGCGGGCCCGGCAACTACGCCCTGAACTTCTGGAGCCCGGCCCTCGACGGCGCCAACCCGGCCGGCCTGTACGAGAACCACGACCTCGTGGCCGTCCAGCCCCGCGGGCTCTACGGCTCCAACCCCATGGTCTGCAACGTGGACTATGTGGGCCCGAACACGGTCAACCCGCTCCACGACGCGTGCTACGGAACCGACCCCGAGTACATGAAGTCCATGACCACCGAGAACGCCGCCCGCGACATGAACGCGGTCCGTGAGGCGCTCGAGCTCGCAGAGGTCGACTACGTGGGCGTGTCCTACGGCACCGCGATCGGCACCGACTTCGCCACCCTGTTCCCCGAGGCCACCGGCCGCATGGTGCTGGACTCCAACACCCACCCCGACTGGCGCTGGAACACGCAGGCGGAGCAGGGTGCGCTCGCCCAGGAGCAGCGGGTCAACGACATCTTCGCCTGGATCGCGGAGCGCGACGACTACTACGGCCTCGGGGACACCCCGCTGAAGGTCTTCCACTCCTGGAAGTGGGTCACCGACCAGGAGGTGGGCGGCCCCGCCAACCTCACCCCGCCGCCGGCACAGACCGGCGACCTGCCCGTCGAGCTCCGCGGCAGCGCCGTCGAGAAGCCCGCGCTCGACGTGATCAACGGAACCGCCCCCGCCCGCGCACGCGTCGAGGGTTTCGCCCGCGCCGCCGCGCTGCAGGGGCTGACGAACAACGCCACCACCGGGCTGTACGACGCCACGGTGGGCGCCACCTACTCCGAGCAGGCCTGGCCGATGCTCGCCCACATCCTCAAGTACTACAACGACGGCGGCACCATCGCGCGCGCCGACTACGAGACCGTGGGCCTGATCCTGGCCGCGCAGGAGAACCGCTCGCCGGTGTACCGCACCGACATCGAGATGAACTCGATCATCACCTGCAACGAGACCGCTGCCCCGGCTGACCAGCTGGGCGTCATCGCGGCCAAGGCCGACAAGTACACCGGCGGTAACCGCCTCACCGCCCGCGCCGCCGTCGAGGCCGCCGGCGACGACTGCGTGGGCTGGCAGCCGGTCGCCAGGACCATCAGCCCCAACGGTGACGCCCTCGACGAGAAGCCGCTGGTGCTGCACTCCGAGGACGACGCCATCACCCCCATCGCCGGCGCGCACCGCGTGGCCGAGGCCATGGGTGGCGCACTGGTCACCGTCGGCGGCGGCGACCACGGCACCTTCCGCATGGGCAACGAGGCCATCGACAAGCTCGTGATGGAGTTCCTGGAGACCGGGATCGCCGAGCCGGGCCACGTCGCGGGCAAGCCGTCGCCGGAGCCCCTGCCGAAGTGGGGCCAGGCCGAACGCATCGCCGCCGCCCAGCAGGGCATGTCCGCACCCGTCGACGGCGCTGACGACTGGTACGGCACCCACCGCGACGCCGGCACCGGCGCCGTGAACGCGGCCGGGACCGGGTCCGTCAGCGCCCCGGCGGTCGGCTCCGCGGCCGCGCCCGCCCCCGCCTCGGGGTCCGTCGCCGCGCCGACGCCCGCACCCGTACCGCTGCCCACGCCGCAGGAGCTGCAGCAGCAGGCGGAGACTGCAGTCGCCGACGCGGAGAAGGCGGTACACGAGTTCGCCGGACAGGTCGACGCCGCCGCGAAGTCGCTGTTCGCCCCCCTCGCCCCGCCGGCTCCGCCGCAGGGCTGAGACCGCGAGGGGGTGCTCGCGGCCGGACTTTGAGACACTGGTCCGGTGACCTCTTCGAGTGATGCCTTCAAGACCCCGTCCGGCATGTCCGGCACCACCCGATCGGCCGAGCTCTTCGCCGAGGCCCGCGAGCTGATCCCCGGCGGAGTCAACTCCCCGGTCCGTGCCTTCAACTCCGTCGGCGGAACCCCGCGTTTCATGCGTGAAGCGCGGGGTTCCCGCATGACGGACGTCGACGGCAACACCTACATCGACCTCGTCTGCTCCTGGGGCCCCATGATCCACGGGCACGCCCACCCCGAGATCGTCGACGCCGTCCGCGACGCCGCCACCCGCGGACTGAGCTTCGGTACCCCGACCGAGGGTGAGGTCGACCTCGCCCGCGAGATCGTCGCCCGCACCTCCGTCGACGAGGTGCGCCTGGTCAACTCCGGCACCGAGGCCACCATGAGCGCCGTGCGCCTGGCCCGCGGATTCACCGGCCGCTCCAAGATCGTCAAGTTCTCCGGGTGCTACCACGGACACGTCGACGCACTGCTCGCCGACGCCGGATCGGGCCTGGCCACGTTCGCGCTGCCGGACTCGCCCGGCGTCACCGGCGCGACCGCCCACGACACGATCGTCCTGCCGTACAACGACATCGACGCCGTCAGGCTGGTCTTCGCCAACCACGGCGACGAGATCGCCTGCGTGATCACGGAGGCCGCCGCCGGCAACATGGGCACCGTCCCGCCGCTGCCGGGCTTCAACGAGGAACTGCGCACCCTGTGCTCCGACAACGGGGCACTGCTCGTGATGGACGAGGTCATGACCGGATTCCGCGCCGGGGACCGCGGCTGGTGGGGGATCGACGGTGTCGCCGGCGACCTGACCACCTTCGGCAAGGTCATGTCCGGAGGACTGCCCGCCGCCGCGTTCGGTGGTCGCGCCGACGTCATGGCCGCCCTCGCCCCCGCCGGCCCCGTCTACCAGGCCGGCACCCTGTCCGGGAACCCCGTCGCCGTGGCGGCGGGCCTGACCTCCCTGCGGCTGGCCGACCACTCCTGCTACTACACGCTGCAGACCAACGCCGACCGGCTCGAGGCGCTGATCAGCAACGCTCTGCAGGCCGCGGGTGTCGCGCACACCATCCAGCGGGCGGGCACCATGCTCAGCGTGTTCTTCTCCGAGGGCCAGGTCACCGACTACGCCGGGGCCAAGGCCGCCGAGACCTTCCGCTACGCGCCGTTCTTCAACACGCTGCTCGACCGCGGCATCTACCCTCCGCCCAGCGCGTTCGAGACCTGGTTCGTTTCCACCGCGCTCACCGACGACGACTTCCAGCACATTTCCGACGCACTGCCGGTGGCCGCGGAAGCGGCCGCCGCGGCGTCCGCCCCGGAGACGAGCCGATGAGCAGCAACGGGCGAGGACTGCGCGGGCGGCTCGCCGTCCCGTCGACGGGACCCACCTCACTGCCGATCCCCCTCCGGGGAGATCATCCCGCCCCCGCCGTGGCGCCGCCGTCGCTGGGCGGGTCCGGGGCCACCGCGGTCCCGGCTGAGCCTCCCCTCGAGTCGCAGCCGGAGGGGTCCGCGGCCTACGGGGCCGAGCCGGGAACGATCGCCGCTCCGGGACAGCCGGTCTCGTCGTCGTCGACCCCTCGTGACACCTCGGCTCGCGCCGGCGAGACGCAGACGATCGTGCACCTGGTGCGTCACGGTGAGGTCCACAATCCCGAGGGCATCCTCTACGGGCGGCTGCCCGAGTTCCGACTGTCCGAGCTGGGGCGGAGCCAGGCCGAGACCGTCGGCCGGGTGCTGGGACAGGGGCACGACATCGTGTCGATCGTCGCCTCGCCGCTGCAGCGTGCGCAGGAGACCGCGGCCCCCCTCGCCGAGTCGCTGGGCCTTCCGGTGGGGATCGACGCCGACATCATCGAAGCAGACAACCGCTTCGAGGGGCGCAAGGTGGGCGGCCCCGGCGGCGCCCTGCGCGACCCGCAGTACTGGCCGATCCTGCTCAACCCGATGCGGCCGTCGTGGGGTGAGCCCTACCTGCAGATCGCGCACCGCATGATCGGCGCCGTGTACTCCACCCGCGACACCGCCCGCGGGCACGAAGCCGTGCTGGTGAGCCACCAGCTGCCGGTCTACACCACACGCCGCTTCCTCGAGGGGCGACGGCTCTGGCACGACCCGCGCAAGCGGCAGTGCTCGCTGGCCTCGATCACCTCGCTGGTGTTTGAGGGCACGACACTGCGCGACATCGTCTATTCGGAACCGGCGGGGGCATCCGACCCGTCGCAGACTGGAGCCTGAATCATGCGCAAGACCAAGGCTGCCCTTGGCGCGTTGCTGTTGACCGGCGCTCTCGTCGGCGGCTGTGCGACCGGCGACGACGCCGTGGTGGTGGGCCCGGAGACGTTCGAGTTCGTCAGCCCCGACGGGCAGATCGAGATCCACTACGACCCCCCGGCCGAGCGCAAGCCCGTCGCCACGCTCACCGGTCCCGACCTGCTCGACCCGGACCGCACCCTCACCGTGCAGGAGGACTTCGCCGGTGAGGTGGTGATCCTCAACCTGTGGGGCCAGTGGTGTGGACCGTGCCGGGCCGAGTCCGACGACCTGCAGCGCCTGCAGGAGGAATTCGAGCCCCAGGGTGCCACCGTGTTCGGCATCAACCTGCGCGACCCCAACCGGCAGAAGCCGGTGGACTTCGTCAAGGACAACGGCATCACGTTCCCCTCGATCTGGGATCCCAGTAACGCCGCGGTCGCCGCGCTGCGAGGCTTCCCGACGTCCGTGGTGCCGGCGACAATCATCCTCGACAAGCAGCACCGGGTGGCCGCCGTGTATCTGGCCGAGATCACCGACGACGAGCTGCGCGAGACCGTCAGCGAACTCCTCGCCGAGGAGGTCGACCAGACGTGAACCCGGAGACGATCCTGCTCGCGCAGAGCGTGGGGGAGACGTTCCAGCAGACCGTGGCCAGCGGCCCGATCCTGCTCGCATTGGGCGCGTGCATCCTGGCAGGACTCGTGTCGTTCGCCTCGCCGTGCGTCATCCCGCTGGTGCCCGGTTATCTGGCGTACCTCGCCAGCGTCGTGGGCGCCGAGCGTCCGCCGGCTACTGCTGCCGCCGCCGAACGCCAGCGGGCCGCCACCGCCACGCTGACGATGGAGGAGCGCCGCACCCGTCGATCCTCGCGGGCACGGGTGGTGGGCGCGTCGCTGTTGTTCGTTGGCGGATTCACCGTGGTCTTCGTGATGCTCAGCGCCATGGTGCTGGGCACCGTGCAGTACCTGGCACCCCAGCAGGAATTGCTGCAGCGTCTCGGGGGCGTGGTGACGATCCTCATGGGGCTCGTCTTCATCGGCCTCGTTCCCACTCTGCAGCGGGACACCCGCATGCAGCCCAAGTCGCTGTCCACCTGGATCGGCGCCCCGATGCTCGGCGCCGTGTTCGCCCTGGGCTGGACCCCGTGTCTGGGTCCGACCCTGGCTGCCGCGCTCTCGGTCGCTGCGGGCACCGGGGTCGACGCGGCGCGCGGAGTGCTGCTGATCGTCGCCTACTGCCTCGGCCTGGGCCTTCCGTTCATCATCGTGGCGTTCGGCTCCACCTGGGCGATGCGGACCGTCGGCTGGCTGCAGAAGCACACCCGGACCATTCAGGTGTTCGGCGGCGTCATGCTCATCATCGTGGGCCTGCTGCTGCTGTCCGGCGGGTGGGCGCTGTTCATCGACTGGCTGCGCGACTTCGCCATCTCGGACACCACGCTGCCCATCTGACCCACCCACGCCGGGCGTCATCACGCCGCCTCCCGGACTGCGTCGTGGCGTCGCGTGATCGCGGCGTCGAGGTCGTGGAGGAGCGCGAACGGGAGTATCGGCGCTTCCAGCGGTGTCGGTGGTGGTGGTCCGGGTTTGGGCCGTGGCGGGTCGGCCGCGCGGGGGGTTCCGGCGGGTGGGATCCACCTGACGCCCTGGGGCGCGCACGGGTCGGGGATGGTGGACCAGCCGGTGTCGTGGATCATCGCGTGGCAGTCGCCGCTGGCCAGGGCGAGTTCATCGATGTTGGTGAGGCCTCCGGCGGCCCAGGGTCTGCCCGCGTGGTGGGCTTCGCAGTGTCGGGCGTCCTGGTCGCAGTCGGGGTGTGTGCAGCCCCCATACGCGGCGAACAGGGCCAGGCGTTGGTAGCGGGACGCGGTGCGGCGACTGCGGAACAGTCGCAGGTCGATTTCCTTGTCGCACAGGGCCAGGAACCAGTGGTTGCCGCGGGCCATGGCCAGCGCCTGCGGCACGGGCACGCGGATCCCGCCGTCGGTCTCGCCGCAGCCGGCGAGCGTGGCGAGCTGGTCGAGGTCCACGCGGACCACGATCGCCGCCGGTGCGCCGGTCTTGGCGGCATCTGCGGACAGGGCCAGTTGTAGGGCGTGGACCATCGCGTCGTGCATGCGTTGACCGTCGGTGCGGGTGTCCTTCTCCTCGGGGTCGGGCCACAGGCGGCCGGGCTGGCCCCAGCGGGCGTGGACTTCGCGCATCAGCGCGGCCAGTTGTGGGTCCATGGTCATCGCCGCGCGGGCCATCAGGTCCAGTCCCTGGCCGCCGCACGTGACCGAGCGGCGGCGGGCCCGCTCTGCTGCGCCGCGCTCGGTGCGCCCCGGATCGACAGCGTCCAGGAGTAGGTGCGCGTGTTCCTGGAGGTGGCGGGTCGTGCACTGGTCGGCGGCCAGGGCGATCAGCTGCGCTTCCAGGTGTGCGCGCGCCTCGTCGTCGTAGTCGTCGGGCAGGGCTGCCAGGGCGGCGTTGATGATCCTGAGGTGCCCGGCGGACAGGGTGCCCTCGGCAGTGGCGCGCATGCGGGCGGTGTCGGCGATGGCGGAGTCGTCGAGTCGACTGCGCGCTTCCCCGGGGGCCAGGCCCAGGCCGCCGGTGAGCATCTGTCGCTCGTTGACGAACCCGATCTGCCGGGCGGTACCCGAGGTGCGGGCGGCGGCCAGGACACGGGCCTGCGTGGCCCGGATGCGGCGTTGTGCCTGCTCGAGGGCGACCAGCTCGGCATGCAGCTCCGCCGGTGACACTCCCGTCCAGTCGCGCTCAAGGTGGGAATCGAGCGCGGACATCATGGCGCTCAGCTCACTGCTGGCCGTGGCTCCCATCCCGGTGTCGCTCATGTGTTCGATTAGATCACCCGGGTACGACACGAACGCGTCGTCCCAGTTCGCGCCGGCGAAAGGGGAACGCCGATGCCATCACCGCCGAGTGCTCGCGGACTACTCGCCCGATTGCCTCCGGGCTCAGCTGGCCTTGCTAAGGGAGGGTGCGAACTGGTTTGTGCAAGAGGCCTCCCACCACGATGACGGTGTCAATACTGATCACATGAACGTGGCCGCGGAGCGAGTGAGAGTGACCGGTGTGCTGACGGCAGTGCTCATCGTTGTGTCCGGGTGCGGCGACTTCGGAGGAGGTGCCGATGATGCGCCGGGGCTGGCGCCCACATCCGCCACTTCGTCGGCATTTACTGTGACCACGGCCGAAAAGGCCACCTCGCAGGAGATCGCAACACCGACCTCCACACCGCTCTACGAGACACCCCACAGTCCTGCTGCGCCGACCCCGGCGATCGTGACCGAGGGTGCTGAGTGCGGGCCCCGCGGTGCGTTGGCCGTCTTCGCTGACGGCGTGACCGCCTACTGCGCCCGTTTGCAGTACACCGACGGTGCCGCGTGGTCGCGTGACCCGCAGTTGGCGCCGAATCCGGCAGTCGAGGAGGCGATGCGGCAGTCGGGGCCACGCCTCGGTGCGCAGTGCATGGGAGCGGATATCGGCCGCAGAGCGGTCGACGCGAGTGGCGTTGCGATCCTGTGCGACAACTACGTGTGGCGTCAGGATGTCGGACAGGAACCGCGGCATCCCTGGGTTGACGACCAGGTTCGGTGGATGGAGTGCCTCGAGCAATCGACCGAAGAGGAATGCAGAGAGCTTCTCGACGAGTGATACGAGCCTGCGCCGCTGGCCCCCAGTCAGGCGAAGAACTCGCCCCAGATGATCACCCCGCCGATAACCGCCAGACTTCCGAAAATTCGAACGAGGACCGAGGGGTCGTTATCTACTATTAGGCGGATGTTGTGTGTGAATGCAGCCCAGGTTGGCGGTCTTAGCCAGATCCAGCGAATTTTGTGTTCATCGGCAGGTTTGTCGTCGTCCATTCGGTTCCTCCTAGTCACGGGGTGAAGTAACGGTCGAACACCGCACTTCCCCCCTTCTTTCCCAAGTAGCTGCCGACCGCTGCGCCGACGCCAGCGCCGAGGATCGCGCCAAGTGGGCCGACAGCACCGCCCGTCATGGCCCCGAGCGCCGCACCGCTTGTGGCGCCACCGGCGAGAGCGCTTACTGTCTCCAGTGACGCTTCAGTAGCCGAGGTTTCGCCCCTTGCGTATCCCTCGACGCCGTCGTAGATGGTGACGGCTGCGCCGGCAGGGCCGGCCGCTCTGCCGAGGCCGCGTAGGACGCCAGCCCACGCCTTTCCGGGGGCGTCCGCAACAGGATTGAGCTTGTGTTTTCCACGAGTTTCGGGGTCCAGCTCGTCGGCCGCTATGGGGAACCCGTAGCCGGCCGCGCCGGTCACGGCGTCGACTGCGCCAAACCAACCGTTTCGTGACCCTCCCGGTATCGGTCGCCGGTCGACTTCTGGCGGGATCGCATCGTGGAGCCGGGTGGCCACGAGATCGATCTCGCGGCCGTAGTGCTCGTCGAGCGACTGCACGGTGTCCAGGGCCATGCGGATCGTTTCGGCATGGGCGTTGACGGTGTCCTGGGTGATGTCGTCGCGGCCGGGCCCGGGGCCGACGGAGTCTTGGCCCACCACCAGGCCGGCTCGGACGGCGTCCCGGACTCTGTCGCGTACCGATTGGACTGCGGGTTGCAGCGCTGCTTCGGCTCGGGTCAGGGCGTCGGTGAGGTCCTCGAGCCCGCCCACGAGCTTTGTGGGCTCTTCCGGATTCGGAGTGCGTAGCTGGGGTTCGCCGGTGATGCGGTGAGGCACAAGATGTAGGGGTCCTGGGGCGTGTGAAGATGCAGGTTCCTACGCCACGCATCGAACACCCCAGGACCCGCTTTGAACGCTACCGCCAGCCTGCTTGCCGACACCATCTGCCGCACCGTCGAGTTGGGGGTGACCATCGCCGACGCCGCCGTGGCCGACGAGCTCACGCACCTGTTCTGCGCCCCGGTCACACTGGACCCGATCTGCGCCGAGTGCGGGATGGCGGGGCGCCTGCGAGACCACGTCGAGCGGAAGGTGACCGATCTGCCGATCGTCGGGCATCCCACCAGGCTGCATGTGCGAGTACCGCGCTTCACCTGCGACAACATCGAATGCGAGACGCGCATCTTCCAGCAGCGGATGCCGGCGTTGGCTGAGCCGCGGGCCAAGACCACGCGTCGCTGCAGCCGCTGGATCCTGCAGCGTCTGGCGATCGACCGCACCAGCGTGTCCGCGGTCGCGAAGGCCCTCGGGCTGGGGTGGGATCTGGTCAACGATCTAGCACTGTCGGAGACTCGCACGATCGTCTACGACCAGCCCGGCCACTTCGACGGCGTCCGCATTCTCGGAGTCGACGAGCACAAATGGAAGCACGTGCGCGGTGACGGCAGCAGCTCATTCGTCACCGTGCTGGTGGACCTGACCCCGGTCGTGGACGGCACCGGCCCGTCTCGCCTGTTGGACATGGTCCCGGGGCGTTCGGCGAAGGTGCTCACCGAGTGGCTCGACGCCCGTGACCAGGTGTTTCGAGACCGAGTCAAGGTGGTCACGATGGACGGGTTCGCCGGCTACCACTCCGCCGCCGCCAAAGCCGTTCCCGCTGCCCGGACGGTGATGGACCCCTTCCACGTCGTGCACCTGGCCGCCGACAAGCTCACCGTGTGCCGCCAACGCATCCAGCAGGCCACCACCGGGCACCGGGGCCGCACGGGCGATCCGCTGTACGGCATCCGCCGGACCTTGAACACCCGAGCCGAGCTGCTCACCGACAAGCAGAAGGTGCGCCTGTTCAAAGCATTCACCGCCAACGATGCGCACGCGGCGGTCGAGGTCACCTACGGCGTCTACCAGCGACTCATCGCCGCCTACGACGCCGCCGGCAAGCGGGAGGGCAAGATCGCGATGTACAAGCTCCTGCGCTCGATCCGGACCGGTGTACCCGCAGAACTCCCGGAGCTCGCGCAGCTCGGCCGGTCATTGTGGAAGCGGCACCGCGAAATCCTCGCGTACTTCGACGTGGGCGCCTCCAACGGACCCGTCGAGGCCATCAACGGCCGACTGGAACACCTCCGCGGGATCGCCCTGGGCTTCCGCAACCTCAAGCACTACATCTTGCGGTCACTGATCCACTCCGGCCGGCTTCAGGATCGGATCAATGCACTCTGATTCCGGAAGAGCCGCTTTGTGACGTGTGACTTCTCGGTCTCTGCCGCGTCGAGGACCGCGTTTGCTGTGACGCCGGACCAGCCCTCGGCGAGCGTGTCCCGCCCGTCGGCCAAGGATGTCCGTAACCCTTCTGCAGTGGCACGACGGGTGGCAATGGCGTCCCCGGCGGCGGTCAGCGCGGTGGTGTCCCAGCGACCGATCTGCCCGATCGTGTAGCTCACGCCTCGCCCTTCCTGCAGGTTGTCCGTCACCAGGTACGACGTGGCGAGCCCGCCGTCCGGTTCCATACCCGGCACAGAAATCTCTGGGCCCGGCACTGTGATGACCCACCCGTCGGCCGGCGACGACTGCGATGATCTCTGATCGTGAGCGCCTACCGACCTGACGACGCCCCTTCCGACCTGCGGCGACGCGATTTGGCGCCGCGAACCTCAGGTCGGGGGAACCGTTCGACGGCTCGGCCCGTCGTACAGATTGTGGGGAAAAGTAGAGCGTTCGGAGCCGCGGTGGTGGCCGCCGGTGTGGTGCTGTCCGGGTGCGCGTCGGCTGACGGGGGAGAAGATACGTCGACGACGACGAGCCCAGCCGCTGCCGAGGAGCCGGGCAATCCCTGGGATCTGCCGATCGAGCAGAGGCCCGCCCTGTTCGACCCGTGTGCCGAGATTCCGGTGGAGGCCGTCGAGGAGGCGGTCGGTGCCGCTGTTCAACCGGACGATCTCGTCCACCATCACCGGCCGGATGAGCTATATGCCTGCGGATGGAAGAACGATGAAGTTCTTTTCGGGGTGGTGGGAACTTGGCAAGACCGACAGGGATTCTTGGACCACTCAAGACTCGTTCCCATCGATTCACAATCGATCGTTCAAGGAAGACCGAGTCTCCGGGCGGCGGAAGTTGGAGACCGTGGAGCTGAAAATTGCTACCAGGTGTTTTTTACCTCGCGAGGCGGAGTAGTACTGAACGTCGCACTGATGTCAGTGCTGCGCGAGTTTCGTGGCGAGCGGTCAGTGAACGCCTGCGATGTGCTCGATCAAATCATTGAACCCGTCATGCAGTATGTACCGGAGGGTGACTTCTGATGGTAGTAAACCTCGAGCCTGGGATGGCGGAAGCGTGTTCGGAGGCATGCAATCGCTTTGCGAACGTTGTAAGAAGCCTCGTTAAGCGACACGTCTATGAATCCTTTTCGGCGACCGGTATCTCGTTCCAGACTGCCCGTCAGATAGGGACTGTGTACTCGCTATTCGCCGACGAAGACCTTGCAACGCTGCTAGATGGCTTCGTGAGTCAAGCCGACGCCATGCGACTGCTCTTCGCCGCCGCCGGGGGGCTCATCGAGGCGCAGGATGAGGCGTTGGCGGGGGCGTTGTCGAAGGCGGCTGAGGAACCTGCCGGGCTGCAGAGCCTGGGGCTGATACACGCAAGCGAATCGGACGTCTTCGCACTCCAGGACATGTGCGTCATGGGCGCCTACGGGCGAGTGGGGCCGGAGGATGTGTCGGATTCGCCGCTGGAGCGCATCGCCCAGTGTGCTGAGGGACTGCAACCGAGCCAGTTCAGCGACATCGATGAGCGGGCCACCAGAGTCTCGGAGGCACTGAACTCAGCTGCGGAACAGCTCAACAGCGACCTCAACAACATCCTCGGTAGCAGCTGGCAGGGGCAGTTCGCATCGAGTGCGCAGGACTCGGTGACGGGCCTGGTCAACTCGGCGTTCGCTTTGTCAGGGGAGTTGGAGCAGGTCGCAGCCAAGGCCAGGCGCGCGCACGACGGGTTCGTCACCACCCGCACCAACGTCGCCGAGCAGGCAGCGCAAGCCAAGATCGCGCAGCTCTCCGGTCGGGAGCACGGACCTGCGGGGCTGACTGCCGCTGCGGAGTCGCGGGCCCGCATGGCGGCGGCGGAGGAGCAGGCCAGGGCGATCGTCAACACCGAGTACAGCCCCGCAGTCATGGACGCCAACCTCGATGACCTCGACTTCACCGCCGCGTACCGGGTGGTGTCGACCTCGGCGCTGGGCGGACAGAACGGCATCGACATGGCGCGCGTCTGGAACACCGAGGGCATCCCGCGGCCGGCCCAGCCGGCGGCGCCGAATGCTGCCGCAATCGCCGCCCTCACGGGTGGTGCGAGCGGAGCGGGCAACGAGGCGCAGGTGGCCGCCGGGACCGCGGGCGGCGCAGCGCCGGGGATGACGACGACGAGCACTCCCACCGCAGCCGTGGATGCCGCCACTGAGCAAGCTCTCCTGGCTGCGAGGGCAGGCGCCGCCGACGGGGGAGGAGCGGCAGCGCCGTCAGCGGGACAGGCAGGGGCGGGAAGTGGTGTCAACGCCACGACGACCGCAGCGGGGGCGCCGTTCGCGCCGATACCGGGCGCACACGGTCAGCAGACCGGCGCTGGCGCCGGAGCCGGCGGCGCGGCCGGAATCCGTGGGATCCGAGGCGGAACCGTCGGCGACAGCAACCGCAACCGGGATCGCGGGTTCGGCTCGACAGCCGGGCTGGTCGGCGGCGGCGGGGCTGCGGCCGCAGGTGCAGGAGCCTCACGCATGGGCGGCGCCGGCACCCTGGCCGGATTCGGTGGCGGCGGCCCGGCCGCAGGAGCTCCCGGGGCCGGTTCGGCAGGCGCAGGTGCCGCGGGACCGGGTGCAGGGGCGTTTTCGTCGTCGTCACCAAGTACGGCACACGCCGGGCGAGCTGGGGCAATGCCGATGGGTGGAGTGATGGGCGCGGCAGGGGCCGGGCAGAACAACGACCGCCGCGGCCACACCCCCGCGAGCTACCTGACCAACGCCACCAACACCACGGCGATCATCGGCGATCCGGTCAAGGTCGCGCCCGCGGTGCTGGGCCGCGCACCCGTGGAAGACGCAACCTCGGCCGTGCGGTCGGACCAGCCCGAACCGTTCCGGGGGCGCGTGATCGGCCGCGACTACACCGGCGGGGGTGCGGACCGGCACTAAGCAACGCGAGCGGCAGGCGAGGATGCGACCCAAGGCGCCGACCTGGGAACACCGGCGCTGCCGGCCCGCGTGTCCGCCCGAGCGGCGCCGGCCTCACGGGCGATCCCCCGCGCGGTGAGCAAAGGGTAACCAGCCCACACAACGAGGTCACTGCCCAGACACACAGACCTCCCAGACTTGGCGCGGTACGACCACCACCGCCGCACAGCTGGAGGCACCCGTGTCCTACGTCCAACCCCAGGACTTCACCCGCGCGATGATCGACGCCGGGGCGAAGAAGGTCCACATGTCCACCCGCGACACACTCATCCGCGGATTCATGGCCGGCGCGATCCTCGCGCTCGCGGCGGCATTCGCCGTCACCGTCACCGTCCAGACCGGCAGTGCACTCCTCGGAGCAGTGCTGTTCCCGGTCGGCTTCATCCTCCTGTACCTGCTGGGCTTCGACCTGCTCACAGGCGTGTTCACCCTCGTGCCACTGGCCCTGCTCGACAAGCGCCGCGGCGTCACGGTCGGGGGCATGCTGCGCAACTGGGGACTGGTCTTCGTCGGCAACTTCGCCGGCGCGCTGACCGTGGCGTTCCTCATCGCGTTCATCACCACCTACGGATTCAACGTCGCCCCGGACCAGGTGGGCCAGCGGCTCGGCGAGATCGGTGAATCCCGGACGCTGGGCTACGCCGAACACGGTGCAGCCGGGATGCTGACACTGTTCTTCCGCGGCGTGCTGTGCAACTGGATGGTCTCCACCGGCGTGGTCGCCGCCATGATGTCCACCAGCGTCAGCGGCAAGGCACTGACCATGTGGATGCCGGTGATGCTGTTCTTCTACATGGGCTTCGAGCACTCCGTCGTCAACATGTTCCTGTTCCCGACCGGACTGATGCTGGGCGGCGACTTCTCCCTCGGCGACTACCTCGTGTGGAACGAGATCCCGACCGTCGCCGGCAACCTCGTGGGCGGGCTGCTGTTCGTGGGACTGACCCTCTACGTCACCCACGCGCGCACCAAGGCCCGGCGGACGTCGTCCCCTGACACGGACACGGCAACGGTCGGTGCTCCGGACACCGACAGCGAGCCCGCCACCACCGAGCTTGTGACGACCGGAACCGCCAAAACTGAGCGCGCGACCACCGAGCCCGCCGCAGTCTGACCCCCGCACGCGCGCGAGTCCACCTGCCGATTCGCCCACCCGCCGACCAGCCCACTCGCCCACCGAGAGGATCCGTTCGATGACCCCCATCATGTCCAGGCACGAGGCCGCGGCGCTCGTGGACTCCGCCCGCATCCGCCAGGGCCGCACCTGGGCCGACCTGGCCGAGCATCTGGGGACCCCGCTGGTGTGGACGACCGCGGCGCTACTCGGCCAGCACCCGCTGTCGACCGAGCAGGCACGGTCGGTGTGCGACCTCCTCGGCCTCGACGACGCCGTGGCGGAGAGCCTCGCCCTGCAGCCGAGCCGCGGAACGCCGGCAGAGGTGATGGCCGATCCGACGATCTATCGGTTGACCGAGGCGATGTCGGTGTACGGCCCGGCGCTCAAGGCGCTGATCCACGAGGAGTTCGGAGACGGGATCATGAGCGCGATCAACTTCACGGTCGACATCAACCGTCGCGGCGACCCTGACGGGGACCGGGTGGTGATCACGCTGGACGGGAAGTTTCTCGACTATCGGTGGTGACGCCCCCGACCGAACCGGACCCCCGACCGAACAGGAACCTCCCGACCGAAGAGAGACCCCCGCGACCCCCAGGAACCCCCGCGGCGGGGGAGACCCCGGCGGCCGGCCCGAGACCCCCGCCACACCCGGCGCAACCTCCCCGCAGTTGGCCATACCCTGCCAGGATCCGCTCAGGTTCGCCCCACTAGCCTGGGTGCGACCGGCGCCGAGCCACGCCCCGAGCCGCCTCGGCGCGCCGCGACCCGCAGATGGACCCCATGCCCAGAACCGCTGCCGTCACCGCGTTCCTCCGCAACGCGTGGCGCACCCTCACCGCCATGCGCACGGCGCTGATCCTGCTGTTCCTGTTGGCCGTCGCCGCCATCCCGGGCGCGCTCCTGCCACAGCGCAGCCTCAACGAGGGCAACGTCAACGAGTACATCGCCGAGAACGGGTGGCTGGGCGAGACCTACGACAAGCTCCAACTGTTCGACGTCTTCAGCAGCTGGTGGTTCACCGCCATCTACGTCCTGCTGTTCGTCTCGCTGGTCGGCTGCCTCACCCCGCGCTGCTTCGAACTGGTCCGCCAGCTGCGCACGCCCCCGCCGCTGACCCCGCGCAACCTGTCCCGCCTGCCGCACCACGCCGCGTACCGGACCACGGCCACGCCGGAGCAGGCCGCGGACCAGATCCGCCGCGAGCTCAAGGGCCGGGTCCGCCGCAACGACGGCGACGGCCGCGTCCCCGGCACCATCGAACTGTCCACCGAGCGCGGCTACTCGCGGGAGGTCGGCAACATCGTCTTCCACTTCGGCCTGCTCGCGCTGCTCGTCATGTTCGCGGCCGGCAAGTTCGTCTACGCCGAGGGCATGCGCGTCATCGTCGCCAATGAGGAGTCCCCGGCGTTCTGCAACACCACGCCCAGCGCGTACGACTCGTTCCGCGCCGGGCTGCTGGTCGACGGCACGGACCTCGAGCAGTTCTGCATCAAGGTCGAGGACTTCCGCGCCGACTATCTGCCCAACGGGCAGGCCGAGATGTTCACCTCCAACGTGCGGTACACGGAGGAGGTCACCACGACCGACCCGGACACGTGGGAGCCGTTCGAGATGCGGGTCAACCACCCGCTGCGCATCGGTTCCACGCGCGTCTATCTGCAGGGTCACGGCTTCGCGCCGACGTTCACGGTGACGTACCCGAACGGCGAGACCCGCACGGACACCCAGCACTGGACGCCGACCGAGCTGCAGACGTTCCTGTCCTCGGGCATCATGCGCTTCGACCCGCCCGCTGGCATGTACCCCGATCTGGCCGAGCGGCGGACGCAGCAGATCGCCATCCAGGGCCTGTTCGCGCCGACCGCGCAGTTCGAGGGCACCCTGCTGAGCTCGCGGTTCCCGCGCATGGACGACCCGGCGGTGGCGATCGACGTCTACCGCGGGGACGCCGGCCTGGACACGGGCCGCCCGCAGTCGGTCTTCTCGCTCGAGCCGGACCTCATCGAGTCCGGCGCGCTCAACCGCGAGGCCCGCGTCAACCTCAAGCCCGGCGAATCCACGACCCTCCCCGACGGCACCGAGGTCCGCTTCGACGGCGCCGAGGAGTTCGTCAACATCCAGGTCTCCTCCGACCCCACGCAGATCTGGGTGGGGGTGTCGGCCGCCGTGATGATGGCGGGGTTGGTGCTCAGCCTGATGGTGCGGCGCCGGAGGATCTGGGCGCGGGTGAGTGTCGACGACGACGAGGTCACCCGTGTCGATCTGGGTGGCCTGGCCAAGACGGACCGATCGGGCTGGGGGAGCGAGTTCGACGAGCTCCGGGACCGGCTGGTCTCGGCGGCGGCTGCCACACCCGTGTTGCCGGGTGAGGCCGACACGGGCCACACTTCAACTAGTCGCGGTACCGCCGCCGACGCTGCGCGGAAGGACGACACCCGGTGATCACTTCGACCCTCGCACAGGGCCTGCCCATCGACGAGACGCTGGCCACCTACTCGGACCTGGCGTTCCGGACGGCCTTCGGGATCTACGTACTGGCGCTGATCGCGTCGCTGATCTACTACGCGGGTTTCCGCGTGGCCAAGGTCTCGGAGAAGGAGCTGGTCATGGCCGGCGGGACCGGGCTGACGGAGTCGCGGTCCCTCACCGACACCGGCGACGAGGAGCGGGCCTCGGCCGGCAACGTGCGCTGGGCGCGGATCGCGCAGCTGTTCGTGGTGCTCGGGTTCGTGTTCCACGCCGCGTCCCTCGTCCTGCGGGGGCTGTCCACGGAGCGGTTCCCGTGGGGCAACATGTACGAGTTCATCCTGGGCTCAACTCTGTTGGCGGTGGCGGCGGGGCTGATCTGGCTGCGCAAGCCCGCACTGCAGGTGGTGTGGCCGTATCTGCTGGTGCCGATCCTGGTGCTGCTGTTCGTCGGCGGGACCCACCTGTACTCGGACGCCGCGCCCGTGGTGCCGGCGCTGCGCTCGTACTGGCTGCCGATCCACGTGTCGATCATCGCGCTGGGCTCGGGCATCCTGCTCATCCCCGGTGTCGTGTCGATCATGTACCTCATCCGAGTGTGGCAGCCGCAGGGGCAGGAGCACGGGTGGGGCGCGCGCCTGGCCCGTCCACTGCCGGCCGCCGAGACCCTCGACCGCCTCGCGTACCGCACCACGGTCATCGGCTTCCCGGTCTTCGGCGTGGGCATCCTGCTCGGCGCCGTGTGGGCGGAGAGCGCGTGGGGCCGCTTCTGGGGCTGGGACCCCAAGGAGACGGTGTCGTTCATCTCCTGGGTGCTCTACGCGGGCTACCTGCACGCCCGCGCGACCAGCGGCTGGGGCCCCAAGAAGGCGGCGTGGATCAACATCGCCGGCTTCGCTGTGCTGGTGTTCAACCTGTTCTTCATCAACATCGTGGTCTCGGGCCTGCACTCCTACGCCGGGCTGAACTAGCTCCCGGCGGCGTCGCCCATCGTGTGGACGACGTCGGCCCAGTCGGCCGCGAGCCGCTGATCATGGGTGATCGCGAGGACGCCGAGCCCCCCGTCGGCGCGGGCCCGCAGGACGCCCGCGATCGCGTTCGTGCTCTCGGGGTCCAGATGCGCGGTGGCCTCGTCGGCGATCAGGTAACGCGGCCGCTGGGCCAGCGCCCGGGCGAGGCAGGCGCGGTGGAGTTGTCCGCCGGAGACCTGTTCGGGCCGTCGGTCGAGTAGGCCGGGATCCACACCGACCTCGAGGGCGAGCGCGCCCACGTCCACCGGTATCCCGCGCAGCCGTCCGGGAAGCGCGATGATCTGCCGGAGCGTCATCCGGGGGTCCGCCGACGCCATCGGGTCCTGATTCAGCAGCGCCGTGTGCCCGGGCAGTCGGCCGCGCCGGCGCCGCACCGCCCGCACACCCGGGCCGTTGGTCGGCGTCCCGGGCTCGTCGGTCACCGTCACCGCCCCGGCTGTGGGCGTCAGCAACCCGGCGAGCAGATGCGCGAGGGTGGTCTTCCCACTTCCGGAGGGACCCACGAGCGCGGTGATCCGGCCCCCGCGCACGGTCAGATCGGTCGGGGGCAACGTGAATCCGTCGGCCCCGGCGTGCCGGAAGGCGACCCCGCGTGCCGACAGCGTCATGGCGACACCAGCTCCGCGATCGGCCGGAGCCTACCGCCACGCATCTCGAGGACCTCGTCGGCGACGCCACTCTCCGCGAGCGCGGCGTGGTCGTGGGTCACGAGCAGCACTGCGAGCCCGGTGTCGTCGGCCAGTCGGCGGAGCGTCGTCAGGACGGCCCGGGCCAGGTCGGCATCCAGGCCGGTGGTGGGTTCGTCGGCGAGCAGGACGGTGGGGTTCGTGCTCAGCGCGGCCGCGATCGCCATCCGGCGCAGCTGCCCGCCCGAGAGCTGGTGCGGGTACCGGTCAGCCAGGGCGGGGTCGACCCTCGCGAGCCGGCAGAGGACGTCGACGTCACGGGTGCAGTGGTCACCGCGGTCACCGCGGCCACGGCGCCCGACGGCGAGTCCCTCCTCGAGCTGCCCTCGCAGGTGCCGGGTCGGGGTGAACGCGGCCGCCGCGGACTGGGGGACGTGTCCGGTCGACCCGCCGGGGCCCGCGTCCACGCGGCCTGCGGTGATCGCGCCCGCCGGGGTCAGCCCGGCGCAGGCGTCGAGCAGACTGGACTTGCCGGCGCCCGACGGCCCGATGATCGCCTCGACCCGGCCCGTCTCGATCCGCAGGGATGCCCCGTCGACCGCCCGCACCGAGCCCGGATCCCGGTGCGCCACCACGAGATCGTCCACCGTCAGGCTCGCCCGGCTGGCGCCCACCTCGTCGTCGTCGCGGTGGTGGTCGCCGGGGTTGTGGTCACCTACGGGGACCCCGCGTCGCACCGCCCCGCGTCGTGCCGCCCTGCGCCCCGGCGTCCCGGGCCCCAGCAGCGCCACCGCCACGGTCACCGCGATGAGCGCGGCGGTGGGGAAGGCCAGCGGCCACCACCGGCCGAGCAGGAGGCCGGGCTGGGACAGCGCGACGAGTGTGCCGAGGCTCGGCCGTTCGGGCGGCATGCCGATGCCGAGGAACGACAGGGTCGACTCGTGCCACACGGCGTGCGGGACCATGAGCACCGTCGCGAGGCCGGCCTGCCCGACCACGGCCGGCAGGACGTGCCACCGCGCGAGCTGCAGCGGGGACGCCCCGGCGACGCGGGACGCGGCGACGTACCGCGACGCCATGATCGTCTGCGCCTCGGCCCGCACCACCCGCGCGACCGCAGGCCAGTGGGTCAGCGCCAGGGCCACCACGATGGCGGCGAGCGACCCCCGGAACAGGGCCACCACCACCACCGTGGCGAGCAGGTGCGGCACGGCGGCGACGGCGTCGGTGCACCGCATGAGTGCCGCGTCGACCCGGCCACCGCACGCCGCCGCTCCGGCGCCCACCGCCACGCCGAGCACCCCGGCGAGCACCGCAGCGCCCGCGGCGACCGCCAGGGACACCCGCAGCGCCTGCGCCACCCGCACGGACAGGTCGTGCCCGAGCCCGTCGGTGCCCATCGGGTGCGCCCACGTCGGCGGCAGGTCGGCCGACAGGTACCCCGACGACACCATGCCCGCGGGCGCGATCACGGGCCACACCAGGGCGAACGCCACCACGGCCACGAGCATCACCCCGCCCGCCGCCCGCAGGCCAGCCACCCGCCCCACCGCCCGATCACGCATCGATCCGCACCCTCGGGTCGGCGACGAGCAGCAGGCAGTCGGCGAGCCACGTGCCGACCAGGACGGTGAGCGACGCGGCGACCGTCACCGCGGCGAGCAGCGCGAAGTCGGCCCCGAGCGCGGCGTCGACGGTCGCAGCCGCCACCCCGGGCCACGCGAAGACGGTCTCCACGACCAGCGATCCGACCATCACTTCGGGCACCCGCGAGCCGAGCAGCGCGATAAGCGGCGCCCACGCGACGGGTGCGACGTGCCTGCTCAGAACGGTCCATTCGCCCAGTCCACGGGCCCGCGCCTCGGCGACGGCCGGCGACGCCTCCGCGTCGAGCACCGCCCGCCGGAACGCGAGCAGCATCCACGGCACCTGCCCGGCGGCCAGCACGAGCGCGGGCAGCATGCCGTACCGCACCACGCCGCCCACCGTGGCCGCCTGCCCGGGCGGGGCCGCGCCGGAGACGGGCAGCCACCCCAACGCCACCGAGAACACCGCCACCGAGCCCAGGGCCAGCGCGAACGTCGGGATCGAACTCAGCGTGACCGCCGCCCCGGCGAGCGCCCGGTCGACCGCGCCGTGGGGGCGCGCCGCCGCGATGAGGCCGGAGAGGACGACGACGACGAGGGCGATCCCCAGCCCCACCGCCGACAGTCCCACGGTCCACGGAAGCCGCTCGGTGAGCACGTCGAGCACCGGTTGGCGGAAGGTGGGGGAGTAGCCGATATCGCCGGTCGCCAGTCCCGCGATCCACTGTGTCCAGGCCTGCCACCAAGGCCGATCGGTGCCGAGGGCGGTGGCGGAGGCCGAGCGTTCGGCGGCGGTCAGGCGTTCGTAGCCGTCGCCGAGGTGGGCGGCCAGCGGGTCGAGCGGTGAGGCGTCGGCCATGATGAACGCCGCCAGCGTCACGGCGAGCACGACGATCGGCGCGGCGAGCGCCCGGCGGACCGTGACGCGCGCGAGTTCGGCTCGTCGTTCACGCAGTCGCCGGATCACGGGCGGGCCGTCCAGTGCGCGATCGCCCACCACGGCCCCCAGGTCGTGCCGTGGGAGTGCGGTTCGAGGATCGGGGCGGGGCCGGTGTGGCCGGTGTCGCGGACGAGATAGGTGTGTTCGAGCGTCACGAGGAACAGGTGCCCGGGGTCGCGGTGGTACGCCCGGAGGGCCTGCCGGTAGAAGTGGGTCCGTTCGGCCGGGTCGGAGGCCCGGCGGGCGGCGTCGAGGGCGCGGTCGACGTCCGCGTTGCCGTAGCCACCGGGGTTGTCCAGCGGCCCGGACAGCGGGGTCCGCGAATGCAGGGTGCGGTAGGCCTGGGTGTCGACGGTGTACGGGTTGTCGCCGCCGCCGAGCAGGACCGCCACCTCGCCGGCGCGGGCCTCGATCTCGTCCCACGTCCCGCCCCACAGTTCCACGGCCACGCCCACCTCGCGCAGTTGGTCGGCCACCGCCGAGGCGAGTTCGCGGCGCAGCGAGTCGGCGACGGGATAGGCCAGCACGAACTCTGCCCTGTCGGCGGAGCCCCCGCGGACCAGCACCCCGTCCGGCCCCGGCCGCCACCCGGCCTCCGCGAGCCGGCCCCGCGCGTCGGCCCGGCGCACGGCCGGGTCCGCGTCGGGCTGCACGCCGGCTACGCCCACCGGTTCGAACTCCGGGTAGGCGTCGGTGATCGGGGAGGTGGCGGGCCGGCCGTGCCCGGCGAGGACGTGCTCGACCAGCGACTCGCGGTCCACGGCCAGCGTCAGCGCGCGCCGGACCGCGGGGTCGCCGGTGAAGGGGTGCGCGGTGGGCAGGGCCACGGCCCGCCAGTCCGCGGTGTTGACCGACACCAGCTCCAGCCCGTCGCGGTCGGCCAGCCCGGCAGCCAGGGCGGGCGGCAGGACGGTGCCGTCGACCTCGCCGGTGACGATCATCTGGGCGCGGGCGTTCTCATCGGGCACCGACCGCAGGACAAGGGTGTCGACGTCGGGGGCGCCGTCGCGGTGGTCGGGATCGCCCACCAGCACGGCCTCGCCGGGGGAGAGGCGCTGGAGCCGGTAGGGGCCGGTGCCGACGGGTGCGGTGTTGAGCGTCGATTCCGCGGCCGGCCCCGGCGCGAGCAGCTCGGACGGGGCGATGCCCAGCAGAAGTCGCGCGGGCATCCCCGGGTCCGCCGCGTCGAGCCCGAACTCCACGGTGAGCGGATCCGGCGTCCCGATCCGCGCGATCGACGTGTAGTCCGACGCGATCGGCGAGCCCGACACCGGATCGGCCACCGCCCGGTAGGTGGCCGCGACGTCCCCCGAATCCAGCGCGGTGCCGTCGTGGAACCGCACGCCCTCGCGCAGCCGAACGGTCCACGTGAGCCCGTCGTCGCTGACCTCCGGTTCGGCCGCGGCGAGCGCGGGCACGAGGTCGGGTAGCGACTCGTCGTCCGTGGCCGCCGGGCGCAGCAGCCCCTCGTACAGCGGCGAGACTCCGGTGGAGCCGTAGCCGGAGACCGGGTTGAACTCGTCCAACGGTGTGGAGTCGGCCAGCACGACCCGGCCGCCGGTATCGCCGCTGCCACCACCCTCCCCGCCGTCACCAGCGGCGGACGGCATCGCGCATCCCGACGCTGCCAGGGCCACTGCGAGGCCCACACCGGTGACGGCGTAGAACGGTCTCAAGGCGTCTCCTACCCACGGGAGATACGTGTCCGGTCGGACACCTAGTGCGCCCGAGCGTAGAGGCGGAATGTGTCGCGGCTGTTACGGAGGAACCGATGGACGTGAACCGATGGACGTGAACGACTGGGCCGCGCGCTTCGACCTCCTCGCCGACCCCACCCGCCTCGGCCTCCTGGCCCACATGCACCACGCCGGGCCGGGCGTCGCGACGGTCTCCGACCTGGCGGAATCCGTGGGCATCACCCGCAACGCGGCGTCCCAGGCGCTGCGGATCCTGCGCGACGAGGGCTGGGTCAGCGCGACCCGCGACGACGCCGACGGCCGCATCGTGCGCTACACGCTCGTCGACGACACCGTGCACCGGATCCTGCACCTCATGGGCGCGCGCCACGACTGAAGCCCGGCGGTAACACCTCGGCAATGTGACCTCGCCATCCTGAGCGCATGGACATCCCCGTCACCGAGACCCTGGCCCGCTGGCGCGCTGCCGGCGTCGCGTCTGCGCTGGCCCGGGTCGTCGCGACGGGCGGGTCGGCGCCGCTGGCCCCGGGCACCGCGATGGCGGTCTCCGCGACCGGCGAGGTGGTCGGTGGCGTCTCCGGCGGCTGCGTGGACGCGGCGGTGTACACGCTGTGCGAGCAGGTCATCGTCGACGGCGGCCCCGCCCTCGCGCGCTTCGGCCCCGACGGCGACGAACTCCCCGACCGACTCCTCGACGTGGGCCCGACCTGCGGCGGATCGCTCGAGGTGTTCGTCGAACCCCTCGCCCCCGCGCCACCGCCGGGCCCCGCGCACCCCGTTGACCGACTGCTCGCCGCCGCGCGCGAGGGCCACGCCGTGGTCGCGGCCACCGTTCTGGACGGCCCGTGCGCCGGGCAGTGGATGGTGGCGGGGGGAGACGGCGGCACAGGGGTCGACGACGACGAGGCCCCGCCCTGCGCCGGCGGGCCGGTGGCCGCGGCGATCGCCGAGGGGCGCGGAACCGGCGTCATCTTCGCCGACCCTGCCGCCGACCCTGCCGCCGACCCTGCCGCCGACCCTGCCGCCGACAGCACTGCATACGGCGCCACCCTGCCGACCCGCGTCTTCCTGCACCGGCTCGACCCGCCGCGGTTGCTGGTGTTCGGCGCGACCGCGTTTGCCGAGGCCCTCGTGCCGATCGGTGCGCAGCTCGGGTACCGGGTGACGGTGTGCGATGCCCGGCCGGTGTTCGCCGCGGCCGAGCGGTTCCCGGCGGCCGCCGAGGTGGTGCGGCGGTGGCCGCACCAGTACCTCGCCGGGACCCGCGTCGACGCCTCCACCGCGATCTGCGTCCTCACCCACGACCCGAGGTTCGACCTCCCGCTGCTGGTCGAAGCGCTGCGGACCCGCGCCGGGTACATCGGCGCGATGGGCAGCCGACGCACTCACACCCAGCGGATGACGGACCTGCGCGCGGAGGGGGTCCCCGAGGCGGGGCTGCAGCGCCTGCGCTCGCCGATCGGGCTGGACCTCGGCGCGCGGACTGCCGCGGAGACCGCGCTGTCGATCGCGGCCGAGCTCGTCGCCCATCGCCGGGGCGGGACCGGGGCACCGCTGGCGGGGATGGACGCCGCGATCCACCGGTGAGCGCCGTCGGACGCGTCCTCTCGCGGCGTAACACGGGGGACACGCGTGGGTGACCAAGGCGGAACCGGGCGTCGATAGACAGGTGTAGCGGGCGGGTCACGCCCACCCCCTCGTTCCCAGGAGTACCCCGTGAAGCCACCCCCCACACCGGTCACGGGCCCCGGCCCGGACCCAGACGTCGTCCTCGCCGGCGTCGACGCTCGCCTCGCGGCCCACGACACCGAGCTGGCCGAGCTGTTCCCCGGGCCGCCCACCGGTCGCCAACCCGTCCACACCCTGTACCTGCCCGCGGATGGCGTGCACGCCCGGATCGTCAGCGACGTGGGCGCGGTCGCCCTCGCCGCGTTCGACGAACACCTGCCGGACCCCGCTGCCCTGCAGAGGGTGTTCAGGGCAGCCCAGGTCAGCGGTGATTCCGGCGGCGGCGATCTGGTGGCCCCGGCGGACGCCCCCGCGATTCACGCGTTGGTCCGGGCAAAGCTCGAGGTCGAGCCGGTCGAGGACCTGCGCATCGACTTCGAGGACGGCTTCACCCAGCGGGATGTGCCCCCCGGGAGGCGGGACCGCGACGAGGACGGGCACGTGGACCGGGTGCTGGCCGAGGTGATCACCCGCTGGTCAGGGCGGTCGTCGTCGCCGCCGTTCTGGGGCGTGCGGTTCGGGTCCCTCGACCCGGCCACCCGCCGCCGGGGTGTCCTCACGTTCACCCGCGTGGTCGCCGGGCTGGCCGCCGCACCGGATCGCGACGCGCTGTTGGCGGGGTTCCGGCCCACCGTGCCCAAGGTGACGTCCGTCGACCAGGTGCGCGCGATGGTCGGGATCTGCCGCGACCTCGAAGCGGCGTGCAGCCTGCCGGAGCGCGCCCTGCGGTTCGAGATCCAGATCGAGACCCCGCAGTCGATCTGCGCCCCCGACGGTTCGGCACTGGTCGCCCGGCTGATCCACGCCGCCGACGGGCGCTGCATCGGCCTGCACTACGGCACCTACGACTACTCGGCCGCCTGCGGGATCGCCGCCGAGTACCAGGCCATGGACCACCCGGCCGCCGACCACGCCAAAGCCGTCATGCAGGTCGCGGCGGCGGGCACGGGCGTGGCGCTGTCGGACGGCTCGACCAACCGGCTGCCCGTCGGCGACGCGGAGGCCGTGCACGCGGCGTGGCGGCTGCACGCGCGGCTGGTCGACCGCTCCCTGCGCCGCGGCTTCTACCAGGGCTGGGACCTGCATCCCGCCCAGCTGGTGTCCCGGTACGCGGCGACGTACGCCTTCTACCGGCGTTCGTTGCCGGCCGCGTGCGAAAGGATCGCCGCCTACCTCGGCACCGGCCCGAACACCGGATACCTCGACGAACCCGCCACCACCCGCGCCCTGGCCGCGTTCTGCCAGCGCGCCCTGGACTGCGGGGCCGTCACCGCGGACGAGATCACCTCCCGCGCCGGCGTCGATCGCGCCGACTTGGCCGCGCTGACACACCCGAGAACCGACCACGAGGAGAGCAGATGACCCACCCCGACCTGGTGATCCGGGCCCACCGGGCGATCGTCGATGGTGCCGAGCGGGAGGCCCTCGTCGTCGTCGTCGACGGCACCATCACCACCGTCGACGTGGCCCCGGGCGCACTCGACCGGGCACCCACCGGCGCCCCCACGGTGACCCTGGCGCGCGACGTGGTCCTGTTGCCCGGCCTGGTCGACACCCACGTGCACGTCAACGAACCCGGCCGCACCGACTGGGAGGGCTTCGCCAGCGCCACGCGCGCCGCGGCCCGCGGAGGGGTGACCACCCTGATCGACATGCCCCTCAACTCCAGTCCCGTCACCACCGGCCCCGCCCCGCTCGACGCCAAACTCGCCAGCACGGTGGGCAAACTGCACGTCGACGCCGGCTTCTGGGGCGGCGCGGTGCCGGAGAACCTCGGCCGGCTGCGTGAACTGTGGGACCGCGGCGTGTTCGGGTTCAAGTGCTTCCTGCTGCACTCCGGGATCGACGAGTTCCCGCCGCTGGACCCGGCGCAGATGCTCGCGGCCATGGCGGAGATCGCGTCGTTCGACGGCCTGTTGATCGTCCACGCCGAGGACGCCGGGACCATCGACGCGCAGCCCGCGCCGTCCGGGCCTGCCTACACGGGATTCCTCGACTCGCGGCCCGTGACGGCGGAGGTCCGCGCGGTGGCGCAGGTGATCGACGGCGTCCGGCGCACCGGGTGCCGCGCGCACATCCTGCACCTGTCCGCCGCCGACGCACTGCCACTGATCCGCGCCGCCAAGGCCGAGGGGCTGCCGATCACCGTGGAGACGTGCCCGCACTACCTGTCGCTCTTCGCCGAGGAGATCCAACCCGGTGCCACCCACTACAAGTGTTGCCCGCCGATCCGGGAGGCCGGCAACCGCGAGGGACTGTGGGAGGGGCTGCGCGACGGGACCATCGATCTGGTGGTCTCCGACCACTCCCCGTGCGTGCCCGAGCTCAAGCGATTCGACACCGGCGACTTCGGTGAGGCGTGGGGCGGGATCGCCTCCGTCCAACTGGGCCTGCCGATCATGTGGTCCGAGGCCCGGCGCCGGGGGATGGGGCTGCCCGACGTGGTGCGTTGGATGGCCTCCGGGCCCGCCGCGTTCGCCGGCCTGCCCGATCGCGGGGCTATCCGCCCCGGCGCCCGCGCGGACCTGGTGGTCCTGGCCCCCGACGACGCCTTCGTGGTCCTGCCCGAGCGGCTGGAGCACAAGAACCCCGTGACCGCCTACGCCGAACGGGCCCTGGCCGGCGTCGTGCGCGAGGTCTACCTCGCCGGCCACCGCGTGGACCTGGACCGCCCGGCTGCGGGCCATCCGGTGCTCCGCCCCATCCCTTCCCTGGCCTCGTCCAGAATGGAGACCCCCGCATGACCGCGACCCCGTCCACCACGCCTGACTTCCTCACACTGCCGGATCTGGCCTCCCGCACCCTCGCGGGCGCGGTCGTCCACGCCGACGACGAGTTCTTCGCCGAGAAGGAGAATCTGCTCCTGCCCGGCGAGCCGGTCTTCGACCCGACCCTGTTCGGGCACAAGGGCAAGGTCTACGACGGTTGGGAGAGCCGTCGCCGTCGAACGCCGGGCGAGGACGCGGCGATCATCCGGCTCGGGGTGCCGGGCGTGGTCCGCGGCGTCGTGGTGGACACCGCCTTCTTCCGCGGCAACTACCCGCCGCAGGTCGCCCTCGACGGTGCGTGGGTCGAGGGCTACCCGGACGCCGAGCAGCTCGCCGCGGCATCGTGGCGGCCTCTGGTCCCGCCGTCCCCCGCGCAGGGCGACACCCGCAACGCCTACGCGGTGGCCGACGAGACGCCCGTGACCCACGTGCGGCTGCGGATGATCCCCGACGGGGGCATCGCCAGGCTGCGGGTGCACGGCGAACCCGCGCCGGACCCCCGGTTCCTGGCGGGCACAGTCGACCTGGCGGCGGCGGAGAACGGCGGGCGGATCGTCGACTGCTCCGACCTGTTCTACTCGTCACCGGCCAACATCATCGCCCCCGGCCGCTCCCGCCACATGGGCGAGGGCTGGGAGAACGCCCGCCGCCGCGACGACGGCAACGACCACGTCACCATTGCCCTGGCCGGCCCGGGCACGGTCGATCACGTGGAGATCGACACCTCCTATTACGTCGGCAACGCCCCCGGATCGGCGTCCCTGCACGGCATCCGCAGGGCCGAGGACCTCGACCGCCCCGAGACCTGGGTCGAGTTGGTCCCCCGCGCCCCACTGCAGCCCGATTGCCGCCACCGGTTCCTCGTCGGGGCCCCCGCCGGCCCCGACACGCCCGGCACAGACCCCGACCCCGTCCGGTTCGTCCGCATCGACGTCTTCCCCGACGGCGGCATCGCGCGACTCCGGGTGCACGGGCGGCTCACGGCGGACGCGCTCGAGGCGATGGCCGCCCGGCTCCCGCGGAGCTGACCGTTAATGCGGTGGTCACACGCGGGTGACGGCGACGGAACCCGCCCTCGGTAGACATGGTCGTGCACCGGCCCCCACCCCGCGTGGTGGGCGCCGCGGCCCGGCACACCGGCCCCCGTCACCTCGGCCGGCCACTCCGCCACAGGAGAAGCTCATGACCACTGATCACCCCGGTTTCCACGTCCCCACGGTGGACCTGTCTCCCTACGTCGTCGGCGGGTCCTCCGACGACCGCGCGCGGGTCGCCCGCGAGATCGACGAGGCCTGCTCGACCGTCGGGTTCATGCAGATCGTCGGACACGGCGTGGCACCCGCGGTCATCGACGGTCTGGCCGGCGCGATCGACGACTTCTTCGCACTGCCCCTCGAGGCCAAGAAGGCCTACCGCGTGGCCGATGCGAACCGCGGGTACAGCCCGCCCAGGAGCGAGTCGCTCAGTTTGAGCCTCGGGGTGGAGTCCGCGGGGCGGATGAACGACTTCTTCGAGGCGTTCAACGTGGGGGTCGAGGCACGCTCGTTCATCGGTCTGGACCTGTCGGAGGACGACTACGGGATCAACGTGTGGCCCGATCTCCCCGGTGGCCGGCGGCCCGGTTTCCGCGAGCGGGTCGATGCCTACTTCGCCGAGGCCTCCCGTGTCGCGCGCACGCTCACCCGCGTCTTCGCCGACGCCCTCGGCCAGCCCGCGGGGTATTTCGAGCAGCTCACCGACCACTCGATCGACGTTCTCCGCATGGTCAACTACGCCCTCGACGAGGGGCCCGTCTCGCTCGACGGCGAACTCAAGGGAATGGGCGAGCACACCGACTTCGGTCTGGTCACGGTCCTGTGGGCCGACCGGGTTGCCGGTCTCCAGGTCCTCGGCACCGACGGAGGCTGGCACGACGTCCAGCCCGTGGAGGACGGCCTGCTGGTCAACCTCGGCGACCTCACCGCGCGGCTGACCAACGACCGGTGGATGTCGACCCTGCACCGCGTGGCGCCACCGATCGTCGACGGCCGCATCGTCCGCCGCCGCTCTGCCGCGTTCTTTCACGACGGCAACGTCGACGCCGTGGTGGCCACCCTGCCCGAGTTCGTGGGCACCGACGGCGACGCCTACGAGTCCGTCACCGTCCGCGAACACATCGCAGCCAAGCTCGCCGGGTCCCGGCACGGCAAGGCCAATACCGCGGCGGTTCGCGAGGCGGCCCGGGTTCTGGCGGCGTCGGCTCAGTGACGGGGGGCGACACCGTGATGGACGTGGTGTTGGTCCACGGCGCGTGGGCCGGCGGCTGGGTGTGGGACACCGTCACCGGTCCGCTCCGTGCGGTCGGCCTCCGCCCCCTCGTGGTCGAGCTACCGGGCGTGGGTGGCGGCGACGACGACGAGGTGGTCGACCTCGACACCCTGGCCGACCATGTCTCAGCACTCGTGCGGCTTCTCGAACGACCTGCCGTTCTCGTGGGGCATTCCGGCGGCGGGGTCGTGGTGACCCGGGTCGCCGAACTGATTCCGGACCGGGTCGCCGGGGTCGCCTTCGTCGCCGGGATGATGTTGCCCTCGGGGGTGGACTTCGCGCAGCTCTGCGCCGGGATCGGCCTGCCCACGGACGTGGGGATCACGCGGTGGCTCGAGTCGAGTGCCGACGGCCGCACGACCTCGGTCCCACCCGAGGCCGCGGCGGCGGTGTTCTTCCACGATGCTCTGGCGGGGGAGGCGATCGCCGCCGCGCGACGGTTGCGGCCGCAGCGGGAGAGCGCCCGGTTGATCTCCGCCGCCTGGACCCCTGCGCGCTTCGGCGCCGTGCCGCGGTTGTACGTCGAAGCCACCGGGGATCGCACCGTGCCGATCATCGTGCAGCGCCGCATGCAGCAGGTCACCCCCGGTGCCCGGGTGGTCACGCTCCACACCGGCCACGTCCCGCAGCTGTCCGCACCGGGCCACTTGTGCGCAGTGCTGGCGGGTTTCGCCCGGGAGGTGGCCGCCGGAACCGACGAGCGGGCGGCGCGCCACACCGCCCTCACGTCTGCGTAACACGGCGGAAAAGCGCTGGTGCCAGACTCGGAGGCGACACCGCGACGGTGCGGTCGGCCCAGCCGACCCGGCCGCCGGGCGACCGACGCCCCGGCGGCCGAGTCATCAGTCAGGCAGCGGCGCGGTGTCCGCCCGGGCACAGGACCCGGGTCCCGATGCCGCAGGAGACGTCCATGACCTCCGTGATGCCCGACGCGCCCACGCTGCCCACTCCGGGCGACACCAGCCCCGCCACCGCGGGCCGCAGCCCCCGTCGTCTCGCAGACGCCGACGCCAGGCTGGCCGCGCTGACCGCGCGCGTCCGCGAGGACATCGCCACCACGAGCCATGCTCGCGACTGGATTCCGCGCGAACCCGGATGCGCGCAACTCGACGTGCTCGTCATCGGGGGCGGACAGGCCGGGCTCGGCACCGCCTTCGCCCTCGGCCGTCAACGGATCGACAGGGTCCTGGTGGTGGACGACGGGCCCGCCGACCGGGTGGGCTGCTGGGACCGCTATGCACGCATGCACACCCTGCGCAGCCCCAAACACATGCGCGGCATCGAGTTCGACGTCCCGTCGCTGCACGTTCGCCGCTGGTTCGAGGCGGTCTACGGCGAGCAGGCGTGGCAGGAGATCGACCTCGTTCCGCGCCTGGACTGGAACGACTACCTGCGCTGGTATCGCGAGGCAGCGGGGATCGAGGTCCGCCACGAGACGCGGGTGACCGCCGTGCACCGACCCGCCACGGCGGATGGCCCGTTCGTCGTGGAGGTGGCCGCCGCCGACGGGGCCACCACCCAGACCGTGACCGCCCGGCGGATCGTGTTCGCCCTCGGCCTCAGCGGCGGCGGCGGACAGCGAGTGCCGGAGATGGTTCGCGCGCTGCCGCGCGAGCGCTGGTTCCACACCGAGGACCCGATCGACTTCGAGGCCCTGCGCGGCCGGCGGGTCGCCGTCCTGGGCGGCGGAGCCTCCGGGTTCGACAACGCCGCCACCGCGCTCGACCACGGCGCCGCGCGAGCGGAGGTGTTCATGCAGCGGGACACCGTCCCGGACTCCAACCCGCTGCGGTGGATGGAGTTCCCCGGCATGCAGGAACGCTTCTACGACCTCGACGATCGCGCGAAGTGGGACTTCACCCTCCTCAGCGGGGGCTTGCCGCAGCCGCCGACCCAGCACACGGTGTGGCGGTGCTTCGCCCATCCCGACTTCGCACTGCGCACAGGCTGTGCCTGGGACTCGGTCGCGGTGGTCGACGACGGCGCGGGCGGGACCGAGCTCGCCATCGTCACCCCCGCCGGCCGGTTCCACGCCGATGTGGTGATCGCCGCGACCGGGTACGAGGTCGACCTGCGACTGCGCCCGGAGCTCGCGGAGTTCGTCGACGACATCGCCCTGTGGGCCGACGTGCACGACTTCGCCGCCGACCACCCGGCAGGACGCAACCCCTACCTCGGACCGGGTTTCGAGTTCACCGAACGCCGACCGGGCTCCGCGCCCTGGGTGACCAGGCTGCACCACTTCTCGACCGGCGCGCGCACGTCCATGGGCGTCACCGGAAACCAGCTGTCCGGCATCTACGGAGGTGTCGGTCGCATCGCGGGGGCGGTCACCACCGCGATCACTCGCGAGAACTGGGACCGCCTCGCGGACGACTTCGCGGGCTTCGAGTTCCGCGAGGTCCGGTCGATCGGCCCGCACCGCCCCGACGACGGCTGGTACCCGACGAGACCCCGCTACTGACGGCCCCGCCATCAGAACGGCGGCTCATCGTCGAACGCCGAGGACCGCGGCTGGTCCTGCTGGGGCCGGTCATCCTGCGGGGGAGCCGAGCGCTGCGGACGCCCTGACCGGGGTTCCTGTCGACGATGGTGCGCCTGGGCCCGCAGCCTGCTGCGCTCCGCCGCGCGGCGGTGACGCAGGTGGGGGCGCCTCCTCGACGCCGGTGAGCCGCTGCCGGTCCTGCCGGCTTCGGCCGCGTCCTGCTGCCGTCGGCTGGACTCCGGATGCCGCGGCGGGGCGAGCGCGGCCAGCGGTCCACCGGGGGCCGTCGTGATGCGCGTTCCCGGATCGGCCTCCGGGTGATTGGGGCCGTGGAGCCAGACGTAGGTTCCGTCGATGTCCCGGTAGTAAGCCCAGATTCCCTCGGTCTTGAGTCGGTGGTGGAAGCGGCAGAGGGAGCCGAGATCATCGGACGTGGTGTGCCCGCCGCACTCCGGGTTGTCATGGTCGAACGGGATGATGTGGTCGAGGTCGGTCTTCTCGGCCGGCGTCTGGCAACCGGGGAAGACACAGGTGCCGTCGCGGCCCTTGCAGAAGCGTGCCAACGCCTCGGAGGGCGTGTACCGCCGGGCCGCGTAGCAGTCGGGGTCCGCGAGATCTGCCAGTGAGTCGATCCGGCGACGAGCGCTGCGCTCCAGCTGGTCGGCGGTGTGACCGGTGATCGGCCCGTAGCCGGCCAGCGTGAGGCCACGGTTGTCCGGACTACCGTCGTCGTAGGCGTAGATGGTCACCCGCCGAGCGGCCGCCTGTCCGTCCGGGTCACCGGGGTGTTCGCCGTCGACGTCGGGCAGGCAGGCCCACCCGCGACTCAGCGCCAAGAGGCCCGCGGCACGCAACTCACCGAGAGAACGCGGGTCGTCCTCGGAGGCGGTGCGCGCGAGGGCCTCGATGCGGTCGGCGATCTCCACGGCGGTCTCTGCGGTGAGGTGCGCTGTGATGAGGGCCCTGTCGTCGGCCAGCGGCACCATCTCGACATCCTGGTCCCGCCGCGCCTCCCTCGCCCTGGCGTCGGCCCCGACCGGGTCGCACGCCGAGACGGCTTTGGTGAGCATCTTTCGTAGCGGACCGAGTCTCGGTGGGTGAGTGCGGCGTCTGGTGGGAGCCAGTGCCTCACTGATCCGCCTGTCGAGTTCGGGCATGAGTTCATCGGAGACCATCGCGGTCTCCTCGGCGATCGTGTGGGCGGCGAGGATGCCGATCCATCCGGTCGCGAGCAGGGCGGCGGTACGGGGGAGCCGCTCGGTCAACTCGACCGCGGTGGTGACCAGACGCGAGGCGCCGTGCCGGGACAACGCCATCGAGGCGCTGACCATCGAGGCGGCGGTCTCCCACGGGTCCCGGTGGCGGTCGCGCTGTCCCGCGACCCGGACGCAGTCATAGGCGAAGGCGACGGTGCGTCCCTCCGCCGCGTTGATCAGGCGTTGGGCGAGATATCCGCGCTGTTGATGTGGATCCCACCGGGCGTAGGCCTCTGGGACGATCACGTCGACGGCGGGACCCGTGGCGGTCGTGAACCCCTTCGGCGGCACGAGTGGGGCAGGCGCGGCGGGGGCTACGGGGTCGCCGGTTGCATCGGGGTCGCCGGAGGCGTCAGGGACGGTGGAATCGTGGGCGTCGGGCGTGGAGGTGGTGGTCATGATTCGACCGTATGTTCTAGGTACGACAGTGTGCGCATCACTCGTGTTATCGAAAGTGCTGTCGAGTACGACCGGCGTGGGAGGAGAGGGCCAAGCCAGTCGTCGTCGTTTCCTGACCGCCACGCCCGGCGCCCACTGACTGCGGTGCCCTCTGACCTGCGGTGCCCTGCGCGCCCCTCGCAGGGCACCGCAGGTGGGAGGTCTGCGCGAGCCGGCGCCGGCGAGCTCGGGCTGCCGGTGTCGTGGGGAATCGGGGGAGGTGAGTCGGACGCGGCGAATCGCGCGCGGAGGGGTCGGGTGGTCGACGCTGCGGTACTGGCAGGCGCGGTACTGGCAGGAGTGCACGCCGTCTGACCTGCGGTGCCCAGCTCGCCGTCTGCAGGGCGCCGCAGGTCAGCGCGTCGGGGCCGGTTTCAACCCGGTCGGGCGACGATGAGGCATGCCTCGCTGCCGTCGGGGACGTACCAGCGATGGGGGAGGGCGCCGTTGTACCTCGCGACGTCGCCCGCCTCGAGTCGGGTGAGCGAATCGCCGACCTCGAGCAGGACGGTGCCCCGGGTGACGTAGAGCCATTCCTGGCCGGGGTGTTCGAAGAACCGGCCCGGGACGTGGTTGGTCTCCACGAACTCGAGGAACTGCGTGCCCCCCGGGCCTCCGGGCAGGAGTCGGGTGTGACCGCCGACCGTGCCCTCCGCCCGGGTCAGGGTGGCGCCCTCGGTGGAGCGCTGGACGTCGACCCGGTCGGAATGGGCCGGGTCCTGGCCGGAGCCGCCGGAGCCGCCGGCGCCGCCGGGGTCGGAGGCCCCGCCTGTGTTGACCGCGTCGAGGAGGTGGGCCTGGGTCGTGCCCAGGGCGTGGGCGAGCCCCTCGAGCGTGGACATGCTCGGGGCCGCCTTGCCGCGCTCGATCTGGCTGAGGAAGGGCTGCGAGATCCCGGCCTGGTCGGCCACCTCAACGAGCGTCAGTCCGAGTTGGCGGCGGTGGTGCCGGATGCGCGCGCCGAGACGGTCCAGCGAGTCGCCTCGTGCGGTGGTCATGGGGCCTCCCGTGCGGTTGGGGCGGGTCGGGGTCTGGCGGGGCGGGATCTGGTGGGACGCGGTCTGCCGGGGTCAGTATTCGTGCAGGTAGTCGCGTCGGCGCGGAACTGGCGGACACCGGAACCACGCCGGAACAGCGGGGTAATGCCGCCGAAACACGGGGCCACCACACTCATCATTATTGATCCGATCAATACCCGGGGTCACTATCCCGCCCCGGGGTCGGATGCACAAGTGCCGCAGGCGATCAGGGAGACCGGGCCGGTGGGACGGAGCCGACGGCAGAGGAGGGGAACGATGGAACCACGACGAGCGACACAGCGCGATGCACAGCGCGGAGTCGGGGCCGAGCGAGCCGCGGCGCGCCACGTGGACCGCATCGCGGGGGCGCGACTGCAGGGCGGTCGGGTGGTCGACGTGGACATCGTCGACGGGGTGGTCGTGGCCGTGACGGACGCGGGGGCCACCCCGACGCGCGGTGGTCCTACCGGGGGCGAATCGGTGATCGACGCCCGCGGCTACATGGTGCTCACCGCGCCCGCGGAGCCGCACGCCCACCTCGACAAGGCCCTGAGCTGGGGCGCCACGCGGCCGCCGGGCTGCGATCTGGGCGCCGCGATCGACGCGTGGCGGG
The DNA here is from genome assembly GCF_900537145.1 of Dietzia sp. Alg238-R159. Classification (NCBI taxonomy): domain Bacteria; kingdom Bacillati; phylum Actinomycetota; class Actinomycetes; order Mycobacteriales; family Dietziaceae; genus Dietzia; species Dietzia sp. Alg238-R159. The sequence goes on from NZ_UNRI01000003.1 coordinate 528,586, forward strand.
CCTACGCCGCGACGGTCGACGAGGACGAGATCCACGCCCGCGCCCTGGCCGCGGCGCGCAAGCTCGTGGCCAACGGGACGACCGCGGTGCGCAGCCACGTGGACCTGCACGACGACCACGACCCGCTGCGCGGCGTCCGCGCTCTCGTCCGCGTCCGCGACGAGCTGGCCGGCGTGATGGACCTGCAGATCTCGGTGATGGTCAACGAGGTCGACCCGGCGGACCGGGCGCGCGCCGCGATCGCGGCCGGCGCCGACCTCATCGGCGGGGCCCCGCACATCTCCACCGACCCGGTCTCCGAGACGCACCGGCTGGTGGACCTCGCCGAGGAGCTGGGCACCGGCATCGACCTGCACGTGGACGAGTTCCTCGACGGCGACCACGCCATGCTCGAGGTGTTCACCGAGCGCGTCGCGTCCTGGCCCGCGGGGCAGATCCGCACGGCCGGGCACTGCTGCCGGATCGGCTCGCTCGACGCGGCGGGCCAATCCCGCGCGGCCGGCGCGCTGGGCAGGGCGGACGTCGGGGTGGTGACGCTGCCGATCACCAACCTGTACCTGCAGGGCCGCACCGGCTGCACCTCGGTCCCGCGCGGCCTGCCCCCGGTGCGGGCCCTGCTCGAGACCGACGTGACCGTCGCCGCCGGCGCCGACAACGTGCGCGACCCGTTCAACCCGGTCGGCCGCTCCGACGCCACCGAGACGGCGATGCTGCTGATCGTGGCCGCCCACCTCGACATGGACACCGCCTGGCAGCTCGTCACGGGCGGCGCCCGCGAGGTCATGGGTCTGCCGCCCGCCGGCCCCTCGCCCGGCCTCCGGGCCGACCTGCTGCTGGTCCGGGCGGGCGGGCTCGACGACGTGATCGCCGACGCGCCACCCGACCGGATCGTGTTGCGCGCGGGCTGCGTGGTGGCGGCGAGGGAGGTCCTCGTCGTCGTCGACCCCGGTGTCGCGCCGTGCGGCGTCACCTCGCCCCGTGCCCAGCCGCCCGACGGCCGAACCCCCACCACCCACCGACCGACACCCACCTACGAGGAGACCCGATGACCACACCCACCGACATGCGGGCGGCGCAGGCCGCCCGGCCCGGCAGCGAGATCCTCGGATTCGACGGCGTCGGCGTGACCTACCCCAACGGTACCCGCGCTCTCGACGGCGTGGACCTGCGGATCCGCGCCGGCGAGTTCGTCAGCGTCGTGGGCCCGTCCGGCTGCGGCAAGTCCACGCTGCTCAGCCTCGCGTCCGGGCTCGCCACCCACACCGACGGCTACATGCAGACCGGCACCGACCGCATCGGCTACGTCTTCCAGGACGCCACCCTGCTGCCGTGGCGGACGGTCGAGCAGAACGTGGAGATGCTCGCCGAGCTCGACGGCATCGGCCGCACCGAACGCCGTGACCGCGCGGCGGCGGCGATCGAACTGGTGGGCCTGGCCGGGTTCGAGAAGTCGCTGCCGCGGGAGCTGTCGGGCGGCATGAAGATGCGTGTCTCGCTGGCCCGCTCGCTGACCCTCGACCCGGAGTTGTTCCTGTTCGACGAGCCGTTCGGCGCGCTGGACGAGATCACCCGGCAGCGCCTCGGCGACGAGCTGCTCGGGCTGTTCGCGGCCAAGCGGTTCGCCGGGCTGTTCATCACGCACTCGGTCGCCGAGGCGGTGTATCTGTCCACGCGCGTGGTGGTGATGTCCGGCCGGCCGGGGCGCATCACACATTCGGTGGACGTGCCGTTCGGTCCGGAGCGCGACCCCGAGATCCGCTACACGACGGACTACATGAACCTCGTCGGCGAGGTTTCCCAGGCACTCGAGGAGGCGCACTGATGAGAGGCACACTGATGAACGGAATCACCGCCCGCGCGACCGTGAAGAGCGACGACGACGACGACAAGGTCACCGCCGCTGACGTGGGCCGCGGCCCGGTGGCCGAACCGGCCGGGGGAGCCCCCGCCGCCGGCCCCGCCCGCCCCCGGTTTCGCCTCTCGGCCGACGGGCCCGTGGTCCGCTACGGCGGCCCGTTGGCGGTCCTGGCCGCGGTGCTGGGCCTGTGGTACTTCGTGAGCTACGGGGTGCTCGAGCCGTCGCGGCGGTTCCTGCTGCCGGCGCCGCACGTGGTGGTCACCGACGGGCTGTTCGGGCCCAGCATCTCGGGCATGCTCGAGGCGCTCGGGCGCACCGCGACCGTCGCGCTGACGGGGTTGGCGATCGCGTTCGTGATCGGCGTCGCGTGGGCGATCATCATGAGCCAGGAGAAGTGGGCCGAGCGCTCGCTGTTCCCCTACGCGGTGGTGCTGCAGTGCATCCCGATCCTCGCGCTGGTGCCGCTGATCGGCTTCTGGTTCGGGTTCGGGTTCACCGCCCGGGTGTTCGTGTGCGTGTTGATCGCGCTGTTCCCGATCGTGTCCAACACGCTGTTCGGTCTCAAATCCGTGGACCCGGGCCTGCGCCGGCTGTTCACGCTCCACCACGCCGGGCGTCTGACGGTGCTGCGCAAGCTCGAGGCCCCGGCGGCACTGCCCGCCCTGTTCGAGGGCCTGCGCGTGGCGGCCGGCCTGTCGGTGGTCGGTGCGATCGTCGGCGACTTCTTCTTCAAGCAGGGCGACCCGGGCATCGGCATCCTCATCGACACCTTCCGCGCCCGCCTGCAGTCGCCGGAACTGTTCGCCTCGATCATCCTGGCCTCCCTGCTCGGTGTGGCCGTGTTCCTGTTCTTCGGTCTGCTGTCCCGCCGGGTCGTGGGGCGCTGGTACAACCCGGACGCCGACCGCTAGTCGTAACGCCCGGCGACCAGCCGTAACGACTCCCGAGCGAACCCGCAACACCACTGAAACACGGCAGCGGTTCACTCTTCTTTATTGATCACATCAATACGGCAATTCAGTCTCACCGCACCTCACCTCTTCCCTTCCGTCACCCACACCCAGGAGTACCCATGCGACGCACCACCGCCCCCCGTACCGCCGTCTCCGTGGCCGCGCTCTGCACGCTAGGCGCCGTCACGCTCACCGCCTGCGGCGGCTCCGAGTCCGCGGAGGCCTCCTCCGGGTACAGCGGGGAGATCGGCGCGGTCGACCTCAGCGAGGTCTGCCCCGAGAAGGTCGTGGTCCAGACGGACTGGAACCCCGAGGCCGAGCACGGTCACGTCTACGAACTCCTCGGGCCGGATCCGACCATCGACGCCGGCGCCAAGTCGGTCTCCGGGCCGCTGTTCGCCTCCGGTGAGTACACCGGAGTGGACGTGGAGGTCCGGGCCGGCGGCCCCGCGATCGGGTTCCAGCAGGTCACCGCGCAGATGTACCAGGACACCGACATCATGCTCGGCTACGTGGACGCCGACCAGGCGGTCCAGAACTCGCTGAACAACCCCACCATCGGCGTCTTCGCACCGCTGGACATCAACCCGCAGATGATCATGTGGGACCCCGAGACCTACCCGGACGTCGAGACCGTCAGCGACCTCAAGGACGAGAACACGCGGGTCCTGTACTTCGAGGGCAACGCCTACATGGACTACCTCCTCGGCGAGGGCATCCTCGACCCCGCCCAGGTCGACGGCAGCTACGACGGTTCGCCCTCGAACTTCGTCGCCTCCGGCGGTGCGGTCGCCCAGCAGGGCTTCGCCAGCGCCGAGCCGTTCATCTACGAGAACGAGGTCGCCGAATGGGGCAAGCCGGTGAAGTACCAGCTGCTCCACGACCTGGGCTACCCGATCTACAAGTCGATGATGGCCGTGCGCAGCGCCGAGCTCGAGGACAGCGCGGCGTGCCTGGAGAAGCTGGTGCCCGTACTGCAGCAGGCCGAGGTCGAGTACTTCGAGGACCCGGCCCGCACCAACGCCGTGATCGTGGACGCCGTCGAGCAGTTCAACACCGGCTGGGTCTACAGCGCTGAGCTGGCCGACTTCGCCGTCGAGGCCATGCTCGAGCGCGAACTGGTGGGCAACGGACCCAACGCCACGATCGGTGACTTCGACGACGCGCGCCTCGCCGACATGGTGGCCAAGGTCAAGGGCGTCTACGAGGCCGCCGACGTCGCGATCGCCGAGGACGTCTCGCCCGAGACCGTCGCCACCAACCAGTTCATCGACCCGGCCATCGGGATGAACTGATCCGGCTCCTCAGCCCGGTTCACCCCTTCAATTCTCGCCGCCCCCGCACCCGATCGGAGCCCCTCGTGACCGCGACCTCCACCGCACCCGCCACACCCACCCCGCCCACCGGATCGCCCGGACCCACCGCAGATGTCGCCGGCCTGGTCGACGACCTGCTCGAGCTGCTCGGACCCGATGCCGTGCACACCGACGACCGCGCCCTGGACAAGGCGTCGGTGGACGGGTCCTACCTCAGCCCGATCCTGCGGGCCCAGTGGCCGATCGGGCGGCCCGAGGTGGTGTGTCGGCCGACGGAGGTGGACCAGGTGCCCACCGTGGTCCGAGCGGCTGTCCGCCATCGGGTGCCCATCACCTCCCGGGGCAAGGGCACCGGCAACTACGGCCAGGTGGTGCCGCTGCACGGCGGGCTGGTCCTGGATCTGACTGCGCTGCGCGGGGTCGACCACGTGGACACGGAGGCGGGTGTGGTCACCGCGGAGGCCGGGGTCCGCATGCTGACCCTCGAGAAGCGGCTGGCCTCCCACCATGACAGCCAGCTGTGGATGTACCCCTCCACCGTGCAGTCGACGCTCGGCGGGTTCCTCGCCGGCGGGTCGGCGGGCACCGGCACGATCGTGCACGGTCGCAACCACGAGGGGTTCGTCGAGGCGCTCGATGTGGTCTTCGCCCACGACGACGCCGAGATCGTGCACCTGGAGGGTGCCGACGCCCAGCCGTTCGTCCACACCTACGGGGTGGCCGGGATCATCGTGCGCGCCACGGTGCGGATCGAACCGTTGCAGGACTGGCGGTGCGTGTACGCCAGTTTCGACGACCACCACGACGCGTTCGCCGCTGTACGGCGTGTCCACCTCGTCGAGCCCGCGCCGCGCCTGTGCTCGGCGGACGGCGCCCACGTCTCCTCGTGCCTGCCCGCCGACGAGGCCATCCCCGCCGGCCGGGCGAGCCTGCGGGCGATCGTCGACGCTGCCGCGGTGGACGAGGTGCGGGCGATCATCGACGGTGCGGGGGGAGTGGTCGAGGCGGTCCGCACGGGCGTCAACGAGACGATCAAGGTCTCGACCCTGTCCTACAACCACCCCACCCACTGGCTGCAGAAGGCCGAGCCGGACACCTGGTTCCACATGGAGTGCCAGGGTGACGCCCTGGTGGAACGCCTCGACGAGGTGGAGGCCGTCTACGCGGGCGGGACCCTGCACCTGGAGGCGGGACACGGGCGGATGTTCGGGATGCTCAACGGTCACTACACCTCGCCGGAGGCCGCGTACGCGGGTGTGCCGGTGCTGGAGGAGCTGGGGGTGCGCGTGCACTCACCGCACCAGTACCGCGTGGACCACGGCACCGAGGCCGTCCGCGCGCTGGCTGCCCGCACCGACCCGTTCGGCCTGCTCAACCCCGGGCGGTGGGAGGCATGATCGGCCCGCAGCGGCGCTACGCCGAACTCACGACCGTCGAGGCGGGCCGGGTCGGAACCGGTGACCCCGTCGCCGTCATCCCGGCCGGGGCGATCGAACCCCACGGTCCGCACCTGCCGCTGGCAACCGACCTCCTGGTCGCCGAGCACGTGGCCGCCCATGCGGTGGCCGCCGCGGCGGAGGCGGACGTCGACGCCTGGCTCATGCCGGCGCTGGGATATACGAAGAGCGACGAACACGCCAACCTCGCCGGGGCGCTGTGGATCTCCGGGGAGACGCTGATGCGCGAGGTGATCGAGCTCGGCTCGGCACTGCGGGCCAGCGGGTTCACCCGGGTGCTGTTCGTCAACTGCCACGGCGGCAACTCGGCGCTGCTCGAGGTCGCGCTACGCGAACTGCGCCGCCGCTTCGGGCTGCGCACCTTCCTCTACGCCGGGCGTGCGGTCCCGGGCCCCACCGAACTGGGGATGGGCATCCACGCCGGGTGGGCGGAGACGTCGATGATGCTGCATCTGCACCCCGAGCTCGTCGACATGTCGGCGGCCGAGGCGAGGGTCCCGGCCGGGATCGCGGAGTGCCAGCACATCGGGTTCACCGGCCCCGTGAGGTTCGGCTGGCTGGCCGACGACCTGTCCGACACCGGGGTGATCGGCGACCCCACCGGGGCCGACCCCGAGACCGGGCGGCGGTTGGTGGCCGATCACGTGGACGCCGTGGCCGGGGCGCTGGCCGAGATCGCCGAGTTCGACCCGGCGCGCGGGGTGTCCGCCGCGGCCACCGTCACCGCCGCGGCCACCGTGATGGGAGGTGCACTGTGACCGCCGTCGAGATCTCCGTGGTCACCATGCCCGGCCCCGCCGATGACCCGCTGGAGGCGATGGTCGCGTGGCTGGCGATCGATCCGGCGGATCCGCCGCTGGGGGTCCTGGCCACGGTCGGCTCGGACGGGACCCCGCACTGTCGGCACCTGCTGGTCTCCGGGGCCACCACCGACGGGCCCACGTTCCACACCGATTCGCGGTCCCAGAAGGCCCTGGACCTGGCCTCCGACCCGCGCACGACGCTGGTCGTGGTGTCCGCCGACCGGACGCGGCAACTCACGGTCACCGGGGTGGCCGAGCCGACCGATCGGGACGAGCACCTGGCGAGCTACCACCTGCGCAGCGAGTACCTCAAGCTCCTGGCCTGGACCAACGACCAAGCGACGGCGGAACTCGCCCCGCCGGGCAGACGCCGGGTGTGGGCCGCGGCGGTGGAGCGGTTCGGCCCGTCGCCGGCGCAGCCGCCCGAGACGTGGCTGGGCATGCGACTGCGGCCAGAGTCCGTGACGTTCTGGGCCGCCGGACGCGACGAGCCGTCCCATCGGCGCCGCTTCGTGACGGACGGGCAGCGGTGGCGGGCCGAGGAACTTCCGGGCTGACACACGAGAGAACGAGAGAACCCATGATCACCTTCACCGACGCGCTGGTCCTGCCCGTGTCCGCGGACCCGGCCGCGCCCGCCTGGTTCCACGGCTGGGTCCACGTGGACGCCGCCGGCCTCATCGCCGGACTCGGGCCCGGCGACCCGCCGCCCGGCCTGCCGGGCGAAGTCCACGACCTCGGCGGCGCCATCCTCGCCCCCGGGTTCGTCTCCGCGCACAGCCACCTGTTCACCGCCGGGATGCGCGGCACCGCCCCCGACGACACGCTCTACGGCTGGGTGTCGACGCTGGGCGAGATGATGGTCGGGGCGGAGGCCGAGGACCTGTACTGGTTCACCCTCGCCGGCTGCCTGGACTTCCTGCGCAACGGTGTGACCAGCGCCTACAACTTCACCCAGAGCCGGGTCGTGGCGGTGTTCGACCACGCCTCCTCGACCCTGGTCGCCGAGCGGGTCCACGACATCGACTTCCTCACCCGGCAGATCGACGCCCAGGCCGACTCCGGGCTCCGCTGCGTCACCTCCACCCGCCTCGACGACGAGCAGCTGCCCGAGGCCGAGTGCTTCGACGCATTCGCCCACGTCACCGAGCACCGACTGCGCACCGTTCCCCGCGAGCTGGACCTGGGCGGGTCGGTGTTCGGATCCGTGCAGTGGTCGTCCTCGCCGGCCACGGCCGAGCGTGAACGCCACGCCATGGCCACCCACGGCGTGGGCAACCAGGCCCACTTCGTGGAGACCGCCGAGCACCTCGAGATACAGCGGGCCAAGTTCGACTGGTACGACCGCGCCGGGGTCCTGGGCCCCGACTTCGCGTTCGGCCACTTCGTCCACCCCACCGACCACATGGTCCGCCGGGTCGCGGAGACCGACTCCGCCGTGATCTGGCAGGCCACCTCCAACGGCCGGCTGGGCTCGGGCATCGCCGACATCACCCGGTACCGGGACGCGGGCATCCGCGTGGGGATGGGCCTGGACGACCAGTCCTGCACCGACGTGTCCGACCCGTTCCAGAACATGCGGATCGGCCTGTACACCCAGCGCGCCGTCCACTCCGACGCCGCGGTGCTGGCCGCCCGCGAGGTCCTGCACATGCACACCCTGGGGGCCGCGGAAGCCCTCGGCCTGTCCGACCGGGTGGGCAGCGTGGAGGTGGGAAAGCACGCGGACCTCGTCGTCGTCGACCCCACCAGGCCTGCGACCGGACCGATCTGGGACCCCGTCGCCACGTACGTCCTGGCGTGCTCGCTGCGCAATCTCACCCGCGTCTACGTGGGCGGACGCCTTGTCGCGGAGGGCGCGCGCAGCCTGCACCCGCTCGCCGACGAGGCCGACGCCCAGCTCACCGAGCGCATGATCCGCTCGGCCCGGGCGCGGGGGTTCGCGCCGGCGTTCACGCCGGGCCTGGTGCGGGCATGACCTCCGGAGCCGCGGCGGTGCTCATCGAGAACTGCGCGGTCGCGACCATGGGCGGGGCCGGGGCCGGGGCCGGGGCTGGGGACGGGGACTGCGTCGGCGCCGAGTACACCGCCGGCCACGTGCTGCTCGAAGGCGGCCGGATCACCGCGGTGGGGGAGGGGCCGTGCGATCCGGCGCTCGTTCCGGACGGCGCGGAACGTGTCGACGGCACGGGTTGTCTGGCCACCCCGGGCCTGATCAACACCCATCACCACCTGTACCAGTGGCTCACCCGGGGGCTCGCGGCCGACGCGACGCTCTTCGAGTGGCTCACCGCCTCGTACCCGGTGTGGGCGGGCATCGACGCCGACGACGTCCGCACCGCCGCGCTGGGCGGGCTCGCGCACCTGGCCCTCGGCGGCTGCACCACCACCACGGACCACCACTACGTGGTGCCCGCCGACGCCGGGGACGTGTTCGCCGCCGAGATCGAGGCGGCCGCCGCCGTCGGCCTGCGCTTCCACCCCGGCCGCGGGTCGATGGATCTGGGCCGCAGCTCGGGCGGGCTGCCGCCGGACTCGGTGGTGGAGGGCATCGACGCGGTCCTCGCTGGCACCGCCGACGTGATCGATCGGTTCCACGACGCGGGCCCCGACTCGATGTGCCGCATCGCCGTGGCGCCGTGCTCACCGTTCTCCGTGACCGGCGACCTGCTGCGCACCAGCGCCGAGCTCGCCCGCGAGCGGGGCGTGCGCCTGCACACCCATCTGGCCGAGACCGACGACGAAGAGGAATTCTGCCGCGAACGCTTCGGCAGCACGCCGATGGAGTACATGGAGTCGGTGGGCTGGGTGGGCCCGGACGTATGGTTCGCCCACACCGTGCACCTCGACGACCCGGCGATCGCCGCGATGGCCGCCGGCGGGATGGCGGCCGCGCACTGCCCCGTCTCCAACGGCCGCCTGGGCGCCGGCATCGCCCGCGTCCCGGACATGCTCGCCGCGGGGATCCCGGTGGGGCTGGGCGTGGACGGCTCGGCGAGCAACGAGTCGGGCGTGCTGTGGGAAGAGATGCACACCGCGCTCCTGCTCGCCCGCGCCACCCGCGGGCCCCGGGCGATGGACGTGCGGACGGCGCTGCGGATGGCCACCGTGGACGGTGCCCGCGCGCTCGGGCGGGAGGGTGAGATCGGGCGGCTGGCCGTCGGATACCAGGCCGATGTCGCGTTGTGGCGCCTGGACACCCCGGCCCACGCGGGGATCGACGACCCGGTGGCCGCGCTCGTCCTGGGGTCCCGCCCGCCGATGGCCGGGGTGTGGGTGCAGGGCCGCCGGGTGGTGGCAAACGGGCGCGTGCTCACCGTCGACACCGACGCCGTGGCCCGCGACGTGGTGGCCGCCCGCCGGCGGCTGCTGGCCCGGGCGGGGTGAGGGCGGTGGACCTGGTCAGCGTCACCGCACTCCACCGACCGCGCAGCCGGGGCGAGGCGCACGCGGCCCTGCTCGCCGGCGCCACGGCCCTGGCCGGCGGGACCGCCCTGCACGGGGAGGCGCACCTGCACCCGGCCGGCGCCGCGGCCCCGCCGGGGGAGACCACCCCGCTCACCGCGCTCGTGGACCTGCTCGACCTGCGCTGGCCCGACGTCGAACCGCTGCCCGACGGCGGACTGCGGGTCGCCGCTACCGCCACGCTGCGGACCGTGCTCGACCACCCGCTCACCGCGCCCCTGCGCCCGTTCCTCCACGACGCGTTCTCCTGCCTGCTCGCCTCGTGGAAGATCTGGGGCCGCGGCACCTGGGGAGGCAACCTCTGCGCAGCCCTGCCGGCCGGCGCCGGGACGGCCGCGGCCTGCACGCTCGACGCGACCACCGAGATCTGGACCCCCGACGGCGGCACCCGCACCGTCCCCGCCGCCGAGGTGGTGGTGGGTCCGGGTCGCACCTGCCTGGCCCCGGGCGAGATCCTGCGCGCGCTCGTCATCCCCGCGGCGGCGAGCCGGGCGCGCTACGCGGTCCGGCGGCACTCGCTGGTGCCCAGCGGCCGCTCCGGCTCGCTGGTCACCGGGCGACTGGACCCCGGCGGCCGTTGCACGCTCGTCGTGACCGCCGCCGTGCCCGCCCCGGAGGTGCTCACCTGGGACCGGCCCCCCACGCCCGACGAGGCCGAGGCCGCCGTGCGCGACCTGCCCCGCTGGCACGACGACCCCCAGGGCGACCCGGGCTGGCGGCGTCACGTGGCGGGAATCGCGGCCCTCGCCGTCGTCGCCGAACTCACCCACCCCATCTACCGGGAGGCACCATGCTGATCACCGTCGACGGACGCGCGCTGGAGACCGACCCGCGCCCCGGACAGTGCCTGCGGACGCTGCTGCGCGAGTCGGGGGTGCACGCGGTGAAGAAGGGCTGCGACACCGGCGACTGCGGCGCGTGTTCCGTGCTGGTCGACGGCGTGCCCACCCATTCCTGCGTGCTGCCCGCGCACCGCGCCGAGGGCGCCGACGTCCGCACCGCCGCCGGGGTGCCCGACGAGGTGCCGGCCGCGTTCGCCCGCGCCGCCGGGTTCCAGTGCGGGTTCTGCACGGCGGGGATGGTCACCACGGTCACCGGGCTGGGGCACGCGCCGTGCGCCCGGGACGGCGGGCCGGCGCCGAGGATCGCCGCCATGAAGGGCAACCTGTGCCGTTGCACGGGCTACCGGGCGGTCGAGGACGCCCTCGACGGCGCCCGGAATGCGTGCGCCGCCGGGGGGATCGGGAGCCCGGTCGCAGCCCCGGCCACCGAGCGCGTGGTGCGCGGCGCCGAACCCTTCACCCTGGACACCGACCTGACGGGCTGCGCGCATCTCGCGGTGCTCCGCTCCCCGCACGCGCACGCCCGCATCGTGTCGATCGACGCCTCCCGCGCCCTCGCGATGGACGGCGTGGTCGCCGTGCTCACCCACCACGACGACCCCGACGTCCTGTTCTCCACCGCCCGCCACCAGCGGCGTACCGACGATCCCGACGACACCCGCGTGCTCGACCCGGTCGTGCGCTACCACGGTCAGCGCGTGGCGGCGGTGGTCGCCGAGTCGGAGGCACTAGCCCGGCGTGCCTGCCAGCTGATCGAGGTGCGCTACGAGGTGTTGCCGTCGGTCCTCGACCCGCGGGCGGCGCGTGCTCCCGGAGCGCCGGCGATCCACGGCGACAAGGGGCCGGACTCCCGGATCGCCGACCCCGCGCGCAACGTGGTGGCCGACTGGTCCGGCGAGGTGGGCGACGTCGACGCCGGGATCGCCCGCGCGGCGCACACGGTGACCGGCACGTGGAGCACCTCGCGGGTCCAGCACACGCACCTGGAGACCCACGCGGTGATCGTGCGGCACGTCGACGGCGGGCCCCGGGTCGGTGGGTCGCTCGACATCCGCTCCTCTACCCAGGTGCCGTTTCTCGTGCGCGACGAGTTGGCGTGGATCTTCGGCCTCGACCGCGATGAGCTGCGAGTCCACGCCGCGCGGGTGGGCGGCGGGTTCGGCGCCAAGCAGGAGATGATCGTCGAGGACCTGGCCGTGCTCGCGGCCCTGCGCACCGGCCGCGACGTGGTGTGGGAGTACTCGCGCGCGGAGCAGTTCACCTCCGCCACCGTGCGCCACCCGTACCGCACCACCGTCACCGTGGCCTGCGACGACGACGGCCGGCTCACCGCTCTCGAGCTGGACGTGCTGTCCGACGCCGGCGCCTACGGGGGCCACTCCGCGGGCGTGATGTTCCACTCCATCACCGAGTCCGTGGAGCTGTACCGCTGCCCGGCCAAGCGGGTGACCGCCGAGGCCGTCTACACGACCACCGTGCCGTCGGGGGCCTTCCGCGGGTACGGGCTGGGGGAGGTGGGGTTCGCCCTGGAGAGCGCGCTGGACGAACTCGCCGACGCCGCCGGGCTGGACCCCGTGGAGCTGCGGCGGCGCAACGTGGTGCGCCCGGGTGACGCGTTGGTGAGCTCCGCGGGCGACGACGACGAGCTGGCCCTGTCCTCCTACGGAGTCGACCACTGCCTGGACCTGGTGGCAGGTGCCCTGGCCTCCGGTCGCGGGGAGACCGCGCCGCCCGGGTGGGCGGAGGGGACCGGGATCGCGCTGTGCATGATCGCCACCAATCCGCCCGGGGGGCACCACGGTTCGGCCCGCGTCGAGATCACCGCCGACGGCACCGTGCACGCCTACGTGGGCACGGCCGAGTTCGGCAACGGCACCGCGACCGTGCACACCCAGATCGTCGCCGAGGCGCTGGGCGTGCCGTCCGACTCGGTGGTCCTGCACGCCTCCGACACCGCCCTGCTCACCCACGACACCGGCGCGTTCGGCTCGGCCGGCACCGTGGTCGGTGGGCGCGCCCTGCACCGCGCGGCGACCCGGGTCGCCGAGCTGCTCCGCGCCGGAGCCCACCTGCCGGCGTCCGCCGAGGGGTGCGCCGACGGGCTGGGTCGGCAGGCCGCGTTCACCGTGCAGGGCGTGCGGGTGGCCGTGTGCCCCGACACCGGGACGGTGAAGGTCCTGCACAGCGTCCACGCCGTCGACGCCGGGCGGGTCCTCAACCCGCAGCAACTGCGGGGACAGGTGGAGGGCGGCGTCGCCCAGGCCCTCGGGGCGGCGCTGTACGAGCAGGTGATGCTCGACGAGACCGGCGCGGTCACCAACGCGACCCTGCGGCACTACCACCCACCCCGCATGGGCGACGTCCCGCGCACCGAGGTGTTCTTCGCCGACACCGTCGAGCCCGAGGGCGTCCTGGGCGCCAAGTCCATGTCCGAGGCCCCGTACTGCCCGGTCGCCGCGGCCGTGGGGATCGCCGTCCGGCGGGCCACCGGCGTGCGGCAGGACCTCATCCCCCTGACCCCGGACCTGGTGTGGATGAGGTCGTTCGCGCGTCGCGACGGCCGGGCTCTCACGGCGACGGGCCAGGCGTGAGCGCGCGGGTGTTGCGGGTGACCGGTGCCTCGGCGGTCTGGTCGCCGGGGCTCGAGTCGGCGGACGTCTCCACGGTGGAGTGCGTGGACGGGCGGATCGCCGCCGCGCCGGACGATGCTGCCGCCGCGCCCGACGGCGCTGCCGTGGTCGAGACCCTCGACGCCGACGGCGGCGTCGTCACCCCGGGCCTGGTCAACGCCCACCATCACCTGCTGCAGAGCGCGTTCCGCACCCTGCCCGGGACCCGCGGGGTGGAGATGGCCGTGTGGCTGGCCCGGATGCGCGAGGCCTACGTCGCCGCGCGGGTCGACGATGAGCTGGTCGAACTGTCCGCCCGCGTGGCGCTGGCCGAGTCACTGCTGTGCGGCGTCACCACCGTGGCCGACCACCACCTCACCTGGCCGGCGGGCGCGGACCCCATGCAGATCGCCGGTGCTGCGTACGCCGGCGCGCAGGCGCTGGGATCGCGACTGGCCTTCGTCCGCGGCACCGCCGGAGACGACCCGGATGCCGCAGCGGCGTCGGTCGAGGCGATCCACGCTGCGCACCTGCCCGGCGCGTCCGGCGGGACCACCGCCGACGGGATGCGCCAGCTGGCCGTGGGGCCGTCGGGTGTGCACGCAGACGGGCCCGCGACCTTCGCCGCCATGGGGGAGGTCGCGCGCCGGCTCGGTCTGCGGCGGCGCACCCAGGCCAACGAGCAGGTCGACGTGGCCCGGGCCGCCGAACTGTACGGCCGTCGCCCCCTGGACCTGCTGGAGGAGTGGGGCTGGCTCGCCCCCGACGTCACCCTCGCCCACCTCTGCGACATCACCGACCCCGAGATCGCGTCGATCGCCGGGAGCGGGGTCACCGCGACCCATGCCCCGGCCTGCGATCTTCCGATGGGGTGGGGCGTGGCGCCGGTGGCCCGACTGCGCGACGCCGGGGTGACCGTGGGACTCGGGACCTCGGGCGGTGGCAGCAACGACGCCGGACACCTCCTGGCCGACGCGCGCCTGGCGATACAGGTCGCCCCGCTCGCCGGTAGGCCTCTGGACGCGCTCGAGGTGCTGGAGATGATCACCGCCGGCGGCGCCGACGGCCTGGGGCGCCCCGAATTGGGCCGGCTCACCCCGGGGTCGGCGGCGGATCTGGTGGTGTGGGACGTCAGCGGGGTCGCGGACGCCGGCGTCGCGGATCCGATCCGAGGACTGTTGTGGGCCGCACCCGGGCGCCGGCCCCGCCACGTGGTGGTGGGCGGCCAGGTGGTGGTGCGGGACTTCGAGCTCGTCACCGCCGACGAGCGGGCCCTGGCCGCGGATCTGCGCGAGCAGTGCGCCCGGCGGGGCATCGGACGCTGACCGGCGCTGACCTGGGGTGCCCTGCAGGCCCGGTGCAGGGCGCCGCAGGTCAGAGCGTCGGAGAGCCCCGCGCCTCAGGATCCGCGGTAGGTGCTGTACCCGAACGGCGACAGGATCAGCGGCACGTGGTGGTGCGCGGCCGGGTCCGTCACCTCGAAGCACACCACCGCCTCCGGGTAGAAGCCGCTCACTCCGGCGGCCCGGTGATAGTCGCCCGTGTCGAAGGCCAGTCGGTACACCCCGGCCCCGACCTCGACCTGCGCCAGATCGGGGCCCCGGCCGTCGACGTCGGTGACCCCGGAGGCGAGGTCAGTGCCAGCGGAGTCGGTGAGCCGGTAGCCCAGGCCGACCGCCGGGGTGCCGGTGGCGGTGTCCAGGGCGTGGGTGCTCAGCGACATCAGAGGGCTCCGGTCTCGAGCAGTCGGTCCAGCCGCAGGGCGTTGATGGCGGCCAGGTGGTCACGGGTGGTCGCGAGCTCCTCTGCCGGGGTGAGGTCGATCCGCCGGTCGAGTTCGGCCACGATGTCCCGGGCCGACAGCCCGGTCGCGCACACGAGGAACGCGTGGCCGAAGTGCTCGGCGTGCCGACGTTGCCCCTCGGCGAGCCGGCGCGCGAGCTCGGCGTCCGCGGTGGCGGCTGCGCTCTGCTCCCGCGCCGAGGCCTGACCGACCTCCCGGGGCGCGCCCGTGTCTGCGCCGCCGCCCGCGCCGCCCGAGCCCGCGCCGATCGGCGGATGCGCGTCGACCGCGGCCAGCACCTCGGCGTCTTTCTGCTCGTCGAGCACCCGCCGGGCCGCCGCATGTAGCGCGTCGCGGGAGCCGTACGGCCGCCCCTCCAACACCGCGCGCGCCCAGGTCTTCGACCCGGAGAGTTCGGTCAGGACCGGCATCAGTTCCTCTGCGCGCGCGGCATCGAATCCGCTCACGGCGGGATCGACGGTCTCGGCAGAATCAGAGGAAACGGGGGGTGTGGTGGTCTCGGGCACGGGCTCATCATCGCAGCGGCAGGGGCCCGGAACACCGCCGACGCGGCAGTCGTAACACGGCGTAACAATCGGCCCCGGCGCCCTGACCTGCGGTGCCCTGCACGCCGCCCGCAGGGCACCGCAGGTCAGGGGCTCGCGCGGCGAGGGCGCGGCGAGGGCACGGCGGGAGGAAGGGCCGGACCGGAGGCAAGTAACACTGCCGACACACAACGTCGCTAGCGTTCAGAAGCGTCGACGCGCCGTCGCCCGAGCACGAGAGGACCCCAGGATGAAGCTCACCCCCCGCGAGTTGGACAAGCTCACCCTGTTCACCGCGGCCGAGGTCGCGCGCCGCAGGCTCGAGCGCGGGGTGCTGCTCAACGTCCCCGAGGCCACCGCGCTCATCTCGTGGGAGATCGTCGAGCACGCCCGCGACGGCCGCACGGTCGCCGAGTGCATGGACCTCGGTCGGCAGGTGCTCGACGCCGGCCGGGTGATGGACGGCGTGGTCGAGCGGCTGGCGATGATCCAGGTCGAGGCCACGTTCCCCGACGGGACCAAGCTCGTCACCGTGCACGACCCCATCGGGCCGGTGGAGCAGAGCGCGTGAGCGGCCACGGGCACGGCGACGCCCACGGGCACGGCGACGCCCACGAACACAGCCACGGGCACACCGACCCGGCGACCGCCCGGATCGTCCTCGCGTTGGGCCCGGAGTCCGAGCAGATGCCGGACCTGGACATCCCCGCCGCACGGCCGGGCCGCGACCTGGCCGACCTGGTGGAGGAGCAGGCGCGAAGGCCCGGGGGACCGGATTCGGCGGGAGAGGGTGCCGGTGTCGTCGTCGTCCCCATGACGTTCGGCCGCGCGCCCGCGATGGTCGCCGACTGCTCCCGGACGTTGCGCGACGTCCGGGGCAGCACCGACCGCGCACGGCTCGCCCCGGGCTCCGCTGGTTCCATGGGCCCGGTGGCATTGGCCGCTCCGCTCGGCGACGCGACCATGCTCGTCACCCGCCTGCGCGCGGTGATCCGGCGGCACGGCGCGGTGTGCTCGGCGCTTCTGGTGAGCCGCGCGATCGACCCGTTCGCCGACGCCGAGCTGTACCGCCTCGCCCGGCTCGCGCGGCAGTACGGGCAGCCCGGGCTGGTCGAGGTGGCGTTCCACGGCGGCGACGAACCCGACCCCGACCTCCCCGAGGGGCTCGAGCGCGTCCACGCCCTCGGTGGCCGACGGCCGGTGGTGGTCTCGGCGACCCTCGCCCCCGCGCCGGTCACCGGACTCGACCTGCCCGGCGAGGGCGAGTACCTGTTCGGCCCGGCCGTGCTGCGCAGCGTGATCGACACCCGCGTCCGCGAGGCCGTGCACCGGCTCGACCACGGCGACGACGGCATCGACGCCGCCCTCGACGCCGAGGACGGCCACGGTTACGCCCACTCGCACGTCGCCGCCGACGGCACCGTCTACACCCACTCCCACTAGCCGCCCCAGCCACTACACCCCGACCTCACCCCACCCCGACGACCCCAGGAGCCACATATGTCCGGTTCGGTGCACTACCTCTACGGCGACGGGGACATCGAGCTGGGCGCCGGCCGCGCGACCCTCGAGGTGCGCGTGACCAACACCGGCGACCGCGCCGTCCAGGTGGGTTCGCACTATCACTTCTTCGAGGCCAACCGGGAGCTGCGCTTCGACCGGATCGCGGCGTACGGGCGGCACCTGGCGATCGGCGCGGGCCTGGCGGTGCGCTTCGAACCGGGCCAGACGCGGACGGTGCGACTGGTCGACTTCGCGGGCGAGCGCGTGTGCCACGGGTTCTCCGGGTTGGTCGACGGCCCGCTCGACGACCCGGCCGTGCGCGAGCGCGCGCTGGAGCGGATGGTCGCCGGGGGGTTCCTGCACAGCGGCGGGGGCGGCGACAGCCCTGACAACAACGACGACGACGAGGTCGCGCCCGCCCCGGACGCTGTGCCCGCAGCCGAGGGCCCGCCGACCGTGCTCTCGCGCGCCACCTATACCGATATCTACGGACCCACGGTCGGCGACCGACTTCAGTTGGCCGACACCGACCTGGTGATCGAGATCGCCACCGACCACAACGCGGTGACCACCGACGGCAGCAGCGGCTACGGCGACGAGGCCGTCTACGGCGGCGGCAAGGCGATCCGCGACGGGATGGCGCAGGACCCGGCGGGCACGCGGGCGTCGGGCGCGTTGGACCTGGTGATCACGGGCGCGATCATCGTCGACGCGGTGCTCGGTGTGGTCAAGGGCGACATCGGTGTGCGCGACGGGCGGATCGTGGCCGTGGGCAAGGCAGGCAACCCGCACCTGCAGGACGGGGTGCATCCGGAGCTGGTGATCGGGCCCGGCACCGAGGTGGTGGCGGGTGAGCACAAGATCGTCACCGCCGGCGGCGTGGACACCCACATCCACTACATCGCGCCACAGCAGGTCGAGGAAGCCTTGAGCAACGGCGTGACCACCCTGTTCGGCGGCGGCACCGGCCCCGCCGAGGGCACCAAGGGCACCACCTGCACCCCGGGCGCGTGGAACATCGGGCGGATGCTGCAGGCCGCCGACGGGCTGCCGGTGAACATCGGGGTGCTGGGCAAGGGCAACACGTCGCAGCCGGAGTCGGCGGTCGAGCAGATCGTGGCCGGCGCGGCGGGGTTGAAGATCCACGAGGACTGGGGGACCACGCCCGCGGCGATCCGCTGCGTGCAGGAGGTCGCGGACTCCTACGACGTGCAGGTCGCGATTCACACCGACACCCTCAACGAGTCGGGCTTCTACGAGGACACGCGTGCCGCGTTCGGCGATTCCACCATCCACACGTTCCACTCCGAGGGCGCAGGCGGCGGCCACGCCCCCGACATCCTGCGGGTGTGCGGCGAGCCCAACGTCCTGCCCGCCTCGACCAACCCGACGCTGCCGTACACCGTGAACTCGGTGGACGAACTGCTGGACATGGTCATGGTGTGCCACCACCTGTCGCACGACATCCCGGAGGACGTGAGCTTCGCCGACTCCCGCGTGCGCGCCGAGACGATCGCCGCCGAGACCGTCCTGCACGACGAGGGGATCATCTCGATCTTCTCGTCGGACTCGCAGGCCATGGGCCGGATCGGGGAGTCGTGGCAGCGCGCGTTCCAGACCGCCCACCACTGCCGCGTCGAGCGGGGCCCGCTGCCGGAGGACAGCGACCGCAACGACAACGAGCGCGTCCTGCGCTACGTCGCCAAGATGACCATCAACCCCGCCATCGCCGCGGGCATCGCCGACCACCTCGGCTCGATCGAACCCGGCAAGCTCGCCGATCTCGTGTTGTGGCCGGTCGACTCGTTTGCCGCCAAGCCGTCGTTGATCATCAAGGGCGGGATGATCGTGTGGGCGCCGATGGGCGATCCCAACGCGTCGCTGCCCACGCCGCAGCCGGTGATCTACCGCCCGATGTTCGGCGCGTACGGCGGGGCGCTGCAGTCCACGCGGGTGACGTTCCTGTCCGCCGCCGCGATCGAGGCCGGCGTGCCCGAGGAGCTGGGCCTGACCTCGCCGTGCCTGCCCGTGCGTGGCTGCCGGGGGATCGGCAAGAAGGACATGGTCCGCAACGACCGCTGCCCGACGATCGAGGTGGATCCCGAGACCTACGTGGTGACCGTCGACGGCGAGCCCGCCACCATTGCCCCCGCCACCACGTTGCCGCTGGCCCAGCTCCACTACCTCGCGTGATGACCGACCACGACGACCACCACGACCACGACGACCACGACGACCACGACGACGAGGGCCGCCGCGTCCCGGATGGTGTGCCGGATGCGGGTCGTGCCGAACTGGCGACTCTGCTGTTAGCGCTGCAGTTCACCGACTCCTCGTTCCCCTCGGGCATGTACACGCTCTCGCACGGGCTCGAGGGGCTCCGGCAGTTGGGCGCTGTGGAGGGAGGCGCTGTCAAGGGCGGCGCCGGGGCCGGGGCGCGGTCCGTGGCCGAGGCCGTGCACGGGATCCTGCGGTATTCCGCTGGCCCGGCCGAGGCGACCGCGCTGGCCCTCGCCTGGGCGGCGACCCACGAGCTCGCCCCGCCGCCGGCCGCCAATCCTGCTTGCACTGACACTGCTGCTCTGCTCGCCGCGCTGACCCGCATCGACCGGCGGCTGCACGCCACCCGCTTGACCCGCGAGTTCCGCGACGGCGCCACCCGCACCGGCAAACAGGTGCTCGACCTGGCCGCCGAGCTACTCGACGACCCGGTGGTGTCCGCATGGAACGACCACGTCCGGGCCCGCCGGTCGCCGGGGTCGCAGTCGGTGGTCATGGGCGTGGTCTACGCCCGCGGCGGGCTGAGCCGGCGGGAGGCCGTGGCCGCAGACCTCACAGCGTTGGTCATCAGCCTGTCCGGCGCCGCGCTGCGACTACGACTGGCCGATCACCGCACCGCGCAGGCGCTGGTGCGCGGGGCGGCTCCGGTGATCGCCGAGGTCGCCGACGCCGCGGTGGGCCGGTCGCTGGAGGAACTCGGCGGGTTCGCGCCAGTGCTGGACCTGGCGTCCTGCCACCACGAACGCGCCGACGCCCGGCTGTTCGCCTCGTGACCCGGCCTCCACCCTCCTGACCGGAGTACCTGCGTACCCGGTAGCGCTCTGACCTGGGGTGCCCTGAACGTGCGCTGCAGGGCATCGCAGGTCAGGGCGGATCCCGCCGAGGGCAGGGCCGCGCTGCGTACGCCGCGCAACACTGCCGAAACACGGCTGCACTAGCGTTCGTTGCATGGCAGAGGCACAGCAGGTGTTGCGGATCGGGATCGGTGGGCCGGTGGGCTCAGGCAAGACCGCTCTCATCGAGGCGCTGGTCCCAGAGTTGATCGCCCGGGGACGCACCCCGGCCGTCATCACCAACGACATCTACACGCAGGAGGACGCCGAGCACGTCCGCCGCACCCTGGCCGGAGTCCTCGATCCCGCCCGGGTGGTGGGCGTGGAGACAGGCTCGTGCCCGCACACCGCCGTGCGCGACGACCCCACCATGAACCTCGCGGTGGGGGCGGAGATGCTCGAGGACCACCCGGACGTCGACACCCTCATCTACGAGTCCGGCGGCGACAATCTCACCCTGACGTTCTCGCCGGCACTGGTCGACCTGTTCGTCTTCGTCCTGGACACCGCCGAAGGCGAGAAGATGCCCCGCAAGCGCGGGCCCGGCATCACCGAGTGCGACCTGCTGGTGATCAACAAGATCGACATCGCCCAGTACGTGCGCTGCGATCTGGGAATCATGTCCTCGGACGCTGACCGCGTCCGCTCGGGCAAGCCCGTCGCGCTCACCGACTGCCTCTCCGGGACCGGCATCGCCGAGGTGCTCGACTACTTCGAGTCCCGCCGGGTGGAACTGCTGCCCGCACGGTGAGCGACCGGCTGACCCGGGCCGCCGACCCGGGGTTCGTGTGGCCCGCCGTCGCCGCCGGACCGCAGTCCGGGCCCGGCGCGCTGCCCGTCGGCTCGCCCGGCAAGGTCGGCGTGCTGGACCTGGCCTTCCGCCGGGACGGCCGCGGCCGCACGGTACTGGCCGAACGGTTCCAGAAGTCGCCGCTGCAGGTGATGCGGTCGCTGTACATCGACCCGGTCCTCCGCGAGATGCCGACGGTGTACGTGATGTCGACCGGCGGCGGGATCGTCGGCGGCGACCGGCTGGACATGGAGGTCCGTCTGGCCGAGGGCGCGCAGGCGCTGGTCACCACGCAGGCCGCGAACCGGGTGCACCGGATGGACGTCGGCTACGCCACGCAGACCGTCTCCCTGACGCTGGGCGAGGGCGCGGTGTGCGAGTGGCTGCCGGACCCGCTCATTCCGTACGGCGGCAGCAGGTTCCAGCAGCGGCTGCGGGCCGAGGTGCCCGAGGACGCCGTGCTCATCGCCGGCGACGTCCTCACCGCCGGACGCGTGGCCCGCGGGGAGAGCTGGGACGTGGCCGCCTACGTCTCGGCCGTGGAGATCTCCCGCCCCGACGGCACCCTGCTCGCCGTGGACACCACCCACATCACTCGCGACGAGGCCGGCCACCCGCTGGTCACAGGAGACGCCGACGCGATCGGGACCCTGTTCGTCGTGGCGCCCGGCCCGGCGGAGGAGCTCGCGGCGGTCATGCGCGACGCGGCCGAGGCGATCGGGTCCGCGACCCCGAACTCGGATGGCCTTGATGCGGTGCGGTGCGGGGTGAGCACCCTGCCCGACGGCTGCGGCGCCTGGCTGCGGGTGCTCGGCCGCGGGCAGGAGAACGTGGAGGCAGCGGTGCGCGCGGTCTGGTCCGCCGCGCGAGTGCATCTCCTCGGTGCGCCGGCGCCGGACCTGCGCAAGAGCTGAGAGCCGGGCCGGCCCCGAGAGACGACGGCCGCCGCCCAGCCCGCCGACGCCCAGGTATGCGCCCTCTATGGACCGTTCCGCCAGCACATCCCGCGCGTACGCGTACATAGAGGCATCACAAGCCGAAGGGGACGCGTAACCCCGCGCAGGAGCGGCGTGCGGGCTCAGCCGGCCGCGCCCGCGCACTTGTATCGCGGGGTGGACGAGAAACACAGCGTTCACACAACGCCGGTAGAGGCAACGGTGGCGAAACACCGGCGACTCAGCTGACTCACATCATGTCCTTACCTTTATCCACATCGCGCTTCGAGCCCCGCAGCCCGCGGGAGCACTCGACAGCCGGTCAGTGAAGGTCAGGTCAACCACGTGAACTCCACCTCCATCTCCTCTGGGAAGACAGCTCGCGCGAGCCAGACGCCGCGCTCGATCCGCACCCGGCGTGCACTGGCCACCGCCGGCCTCGTGATCCTGGGTGCGGGTGCGCTCACCGCCTGCGGAAGCCGGACCGGCGACACCGCCGCGGCCGCCGCCGAGTCCTGCGTGGACACCTCCGGCGACACGATCAAGGTGGGCTCGTTGCATTCGCTGTCGGGC
Organism: Dietzia sp. Alg238-R159; assembly: GCF_900537145.1. Lineage (NCBI taxonomy): Bacteria > Bacillati > Actinomycetota > Actinomycetes > Mycobacteriales > Dietziaceae > Dietzia > Dietzia sp. Alg238-R159. The sequence continues at coordinate 551,131 of NZ_UNRI01000003.1, forward strand.
ACCATGGCCATCTCCGAGAAGACCGTGCGTCACTCGGTGGCGCTGGCGATCGAGCAGATCAACGCCGAGGGCGGGGTGCTGGGCAAGCAGATCGAACCCGTGGTGGAGGACGGCGCCTCCGACCCGGCCGTGTTCGCGGAGAAGGCGCAGAAGCTCATCACCAGTGACTGCGTGGCCGCGATCTTCGGCGGCTGGACCTCGTCCTCCCGCAAGGCGATGCTGCCCGTGGTCGAGGACGCCAACGCGTTGCTCTACTACCCGGTGCAGTACGAGGGCCTCGAGGCGTCGGAGAACATCTTCTACACCGGCGCCACCACCAACCAGCAGATCGTCCCCGCCCTGGAGTACCTCAAGGAGCAGGGCGTGGAGTCCATGTACCTCGTGGGCTCGGACTACGTCTTCCCGCAGACCGCCAATCGCGTCATCAAGGCGTGGGCCGAGGCCAACGAGGTCGAGATCCTCGGCGAGGACTACACCCCGCTCGGCTCGACCGACTTCTCGACCATCGTCAACAAGGTGCGCACCGCCAACCCGGACGCCGTGTTCAACACGCTCAACGGCGACTCCAACGTGGCGTTCTTCCGCGAGTACTCCAACGCCGGCCTGTCCGCCGAGGACACCCCGGTGGTGAGCGTGTCGATCGCCGAGGAGGAGGTCCAGGGCATCGGCGCCGCGAATATTGACGGCCAGCTGACCTCGTGGAACTACTACCAGACGATCGACTCGCCGGAGAACACCGCGTTCGTCGACGCGTTCAAGGCGAAGTACGGCGCGAACCGCGTCACCTCCGATCCGATGGAAGCCGCGTACACGTCGGTCTACCTGTGGAAGAACACGGTCGAGAAGGCGGACTCCTTCGCCGTCGACGCCATCCAGGACGCCGCCGACGGCGTCAGCTTCGACGCCCCCGAGGGCACCGTCACCATCAACGGCGAGAACAACCACATCTCCAAGACCGCGATCGTCGGCGAGATCCGCCCCGACGGCCTGATCTACGAGGTGTGGAGCTCCGGCGAGGCGATCGAGCCCGACCCGTTCCTCGAGTCCTACGACTGGGCCGGCGACCTGTCCGGGAACTGACGCCCGACCGTCAGCCCGGATCACCCAGCCCCGCCCACCCCGCCCGACCCACCCCGCTCCCGGCCCGTCAGTCGGGAGCGGGGGAGGGGGAGGGCGGGACCCGGAGAAAGGAGCCGATGTGGACATCCTCATCGGACAACTCGCGACCGGATTGAGCATCGGCTCCATCCTCCTGCTCGCCGCCCTCGGCCTGAGCCTGACGTTCGGCCAGATGGGCGTCATCAACATGGCCCACGGCGAGTTCATCATGGCCGGCTGCTACACCGCCTACGTCGTCCAGCAGATCACCGCCGCCTCTGGGATGAGCCTGCTGTTGTCCCTGGCCCTGGGTTTCGTCGTCGGCGGCCTGCTCGGCGTGCTGCTCGAGGTGACGCTCATCCGGCGCCTCTACGCCCGTCCACTGGACACCCTGCTCGTCACGTTCGGTGTGGGCCTGGTCCTGCAGCAGATCGCCCGAGACATCTGGGGCGCGCCGGCCGTCAACGTGGCGGTGCCGGAGTTCCTGCGCGGCAGCGTCGAACTGCTCGGTGCGTCGGTGCCTCTGACTCGCGTGTTCATCTTCGTCCTGGCGATCACCTGCGTCGCCGCGGTCATGGCCGCGATGAAGTTCACGCCCATGGGCCGCCGCATCCGGGCGGTCACGCTCAACCGTGACCTCGCCGAGTCGTCGGGCATCAGCTCCCGCCGCACCGACATCACCACGTTCTTCATCGGCTCCGGCCTGGCCGGCGTCGCCGGGGTGGCGCTCACGCTCATAGGCTCAACGAGCCCGACGATCGGCCAGTCGTATCTCATCGACGCGTTCCTCGTGGTGGTCGTGGGTGGTCTCGGCCAGCTGCGGGGCGCCGTGATCGCGGCGTTCGCGCTCGGGGTCCTGCACTCGTTCTTCGAGTACTCCACCACCGCGTCGGTGGCCAAGGTGCTCGTGTTTGTCGCCATCATCATCTTCCTGCAGGTGCGCCCGCAGGGCCTGTTCGCCGTCAAGACCAGGAGCCTGGCATGACCAAGACCATCTCCGTCACCCGAGCGGCTGGCGGCGCCGACTCCGCCGACTCCGCTGCCACCACCGCCCCCGATCCCGCGGCCTCGCCGCCCCGGCGCACCCGCGCCCGACGCCTGCTCACCGGCGACGCCGAGCGGCCACGGTGGATGTTCTGGGCCGCGCTCGCGGTGGCCGCGCTGATCATCTTCGGCCTCGCGCCCGCGCTGCTCAGCGACTTCCGGCTGAGCCTGCTGGCCAAGTTCTTCTGCTACGCGATCGTCGCCAGTGGCATCGGTCTGGCGTGGGGGCGCGGCGGCATGCTGACCCTCGGCCAGGGCGTGTACTTCGGCGTGGGCGCCTACGCGATGGCGATGTTCCTCAAGATCTCCGACGCCCGCGACCGCGGAGGCGCCGACGCGCTGCCCGACTTCATGCAGATCGCCGGGATGCGCGAGATGCCCGGGTACTGGGTGCCGTTCGCCTCGCCCGGGTTCACGCTCGCGGTGATCCTGCTGGTCCCGCCGCTGCTGGCGTTCGGGTTCGGCTACCTGGTATTCAACCGCAAGGTCAAGGGCGCCTACTTCGCGATCCTCTCGCAGGCCCTGGCGGCGGCCGCCGCGATCTTCCTCGTGAGCCGGCCGGAGCTGGGCGGGTCCAACGGGCTCAACCGCTTCACCGGGTTCTTCGGGTTCGCGCTGTCCGACCCGGCCAACCGGCGGATGCTGTACTTCCTCGCCGGCGGCGCGCTGCTTCTCGTGGTGCTGCTGGTGCGCCAGCTCATGAATTCCCGGTTCGGCGAGTTGCTCGTGGCCGTCCGCGACCAGGAGGAGCGCGTGCGGTTCCTCGGCTACGACCCGGCGATGGTCAAGTCGTTCGCCTACGCCGTGGCCGCCTTCGCCGCGGGGCTCGCCGGGGCGCTGTTCGTGCCGATCGTGGGGATCATCTCGCCGTCGGCGATCGGTATCGCGCCCTCGATCGCGTTCCTCATCGGCGTCGCGATCGGCGGCCGCGCCACCCTGCTCGGCCCGGTGCTCGGCGCGATCGGGGTGGCGTGGGCGCAGACCGCGTTCTCCGAGGCCTACCCGTCGCAGTGGACCTACCTGCAGGGCATCTTGTTCATCGTGGTGGTGGGGTTCCTGCCCGGCGGCCTGGCGTCGCTGTTCGTGATGCGACGTCCCCGCGCGAAGGGCACCCCCGCAATGACAACGACAACGACGACGACAACGACGACGACGAGCGCCGCCACCTCTGACCGGCCCGCCACTACCGGCACCGCTGAACCTTCCGGTCCCGCCGCCAACACCGCTGCCGCTTCCCCCGAGGAGTCCCGATGACCCCGTCCACCGCCTTCGGCATCGGTGCCGCGCTGTCCGCCGGCACCCTGACCGGTGCCGAGATCGGCCTGCCCGGCTCCGCCGCCCGCGCGTCCGCCCGCACTCGCTCCGGTGAAGGAGGCGCAGGCACCTACCTCGAGGTCCGCGACCTGACGGTGACGTTCGACGGATTCAAGGCCGTGGACGGTGTCGACCTCACCCTGATCCAGGGCGACCTGCGCTTCCTCATCGGCCCGAACGGCGCCGGCAAGACGACCGTCGTCGACGCGATCACCGGGCTCGTGCCCGCCACCGGCACCGTCGACAAGTCCGGCCAGCCGGTGCTGGGGCTCAAGACGCACAAGATCGCCAAGATGGGCATCGGCCGCACGTTCCAGACGGCGTCGGTGTTCGAGGACCTCACCGTCGAGCAGAACCTCGACATCGCCGCCGGCGCCCGCCGCGGCCCGCTCACCCTGCTGCGGCGCCGCCACGGCCGGGAGGACAAGGTGACCGAGGCGCTGGAGACCATCGGGCTCGAGCACCTGGCCGGCACCAAAGCCGGGGTGCTGGCGCACGGGCAGAAGCAGTGGCTGGAGATCGGCATGCTGCTGGTGCAGGACTCCGACGTCATGCTGCTCGACGAGCCCGTCGCCGGGATGGGCGCCGAGGAGCGGCAGGCCACCGGGGAACTGCTGCAGCGGATCGCCGCCGACCGCACCGTCGTGGTGGTGGAGCACGACATGGATTTCATGCGGGCCTTCGCCACCACCGTCACCGTCCTGGCCGCGGGCAAGGTGCTCGCCGAGGGCACCGTCGCCGAGATCCAGGCCGACCCCAAGGTGCAGCAGGTCTACCTGGGCACCGCCGCCGCGACCGGCACCGAGCTGGCAGACGAGACCGAGGAGACCCCACGATGACCGCACTGCTCAAGATGACCGGCGTCCGCGCGGGCTACGGCGGCTCGGAGGTCGTCCACGGTGTCGACCTCGAGGTTCCGGCCGGGGGAGTGGCTGCGATCCTCGGTCACAACGGCGCGGGCAAGACGACGCTGCTGCGGACCGCGGTGGGACTGTTGCCGTGCAAGGGCGGCACGATCGAGTTCGACGGCGAGGACATCACCTCCCTGCGTCCGCACGCGCGGGTGGCCCGCGGGATCGGCTACGTCCCGCAGGGGCAGCAGTCGTTCACCCAGCTCACCACGGCCGAGAACCTGCAGCTCGTCGCCGATGGGCGCAAGCGCGGCAAGGCGCTGATCGACGAGTCGCTGGACCTGTTCCCGGCGCTGAAGGAGCTGCTCGACCGCAAGGCCGGCCTGCTCTCCGGCGGCCAGCGGCAGCAGTTGGCGATCGCCCGGACGCTCATCACCGAACCCCGGATGCTGGTGCTGGACGAACCCACCGAGGGCATCCAGCCGAACGTCGTCGCCGAGATCGAGCGCATCATCGTGGATCTCGCATCTCGCGGCGACCTCTCGGTCCTGCTCGTCGAACAGCACGTGGGTTTCTCGCTGCGGGCCTCGGACGTCTACTACGTCATGGAGTCCGGGCGGATCTCGCACTCAGGCGCCTCTGATGCGACCGCCGCCCACGACGTCTCGTCGGCACTGGCGATCTGACACCGCGCCCGCGCGCCTGCGCCGGCGCCTGCATCCGGACCGCCGCCCGCCGATACCGCCTCTGACCTGGAGTGCCCTGCTCAGCCCGTTCAGGGCGCCCCAGGTTAGAGGGGTCGGACCGGCCACGCCGCGGGCGCGCGTCCCACACCGAATTGTCGACACCGTTAACCGCTCGGGGCAAAGACTGCTTGTTCTCTTCTCGGCGCCGAGACTCCCTCCCCGGCGCCGCGGGCTCACTGATCGGCCGCAGTGAGAGCGAACCGTTCCCTCAGGCCTGTGCGAAAGGCGCCCCCTCATGGCGATTGCCCAACCCAAGCGTGTCAAGGAGATCACCAAGTCGATCTCCGAAGGCGATATGGAAGCGGCGGCCACGTCCACCATCAACTTCATCCTCGATTCGTGAGTGAACGGCTTCGGACCGGTCAAGGGTGCGGAGACCATCGCCGACGAGGCGCTCAAGCACTCCGGTGGCGACGCCGAGAAGGCCATCAAGCGGATCATCGCCACGCACACCAGGGTCGTGGGCGCGTCGGGGTTCGTTTCCGGGCTTGGCGGGCTTGCCACGATGGCGGTGGCCATTCCCACGGATGTCACCGTCTTCTACACCCGCGCCACCCGGATGATCGCGGCCGTTGCGCACCTACGCGGATATGACGTCGACAGCGACGAGGTCCGCAGTGTCATCGCGGTGTCGCTGATCGGATCCGCCGGTGTGGAGGCGATGTCCAAGGCCGGCGTCGAGATCGGCACCAAGACGGCCGTCGCGGCCCTGAAGAGGGTGCCGGGCACCGTCCTGACCAAGATCAACAAGGCGGTGGGCTTCCGTCTGGTCACCAAGTTCGGCACCACGGGGTCCATCAACCTGGTCAAGGTCGTGCCCGTGGCGGGCGCGGCCGTCGGCGGGACGATCAACATCGCGGGCATCCGATCGATCGCCGGCTACGCGAAGAGCAACTTCCCGGCAGTTGACCCGGTGGTCGTGCCGGGCACTGTGGTCTGAGCCTGCCGTCTGACAGTCGGCCCCCCCCTGCCGCGTTGCGTCGAAACCACCGCTGAACTGCGGTGCCCTGCAGGGCCCGTTCAGGGCATTGCAGGTCAGCGCCTCCGGGAGAGCGGGGCCCGCGTCTCCAATCGGTTCGCTGGTTGTCCACTGGGGGTCGGCGGCGCAGGGCCATGAGGCCACCTCAGCGTGTGTCACTATCCTGATGCCCTGATGCCTACTCAGAGTGCCGCGTATCTCTCCGCGCACTTCGGACAGAGGGGCAAAGAGTGATGGTCTTGCCGCGGGACGAAAAAAGGGCCGCAGAGTGCGCGTACGGCTTCCCCGTTAATCGTCTTGCCCGCAAGGTGCTCACGATGGGTGTAGTGGCTCATCGACCCCGGCTCAGAGAGAGCCAGGTCGCCCGCTGTCACCAAAGTCGCCAGCGCCTCCCGTCGCTTCGCCCATGCCCCCGGGTCCGCGATGTTGGAGTAGATATCCCCGTAGCGATCCCAGCCCTGCTCTGGTGGATCAATCGAGATCAAAATTCGAATCGTCAATTGCCATAAGAGATCACTCGCAGCGAAGCGTGGCTCAGGCGTGATCTCCACGGTGATTTCGTCCGCTCGATAGTCATCTTCGCGCACGGCCTCCACGCTGAAGCTCACGTGAGCGAGATCGCCTACTCCGGGGATCGGATGGTGGACTCGGGCTCGGTACTCCCCACCGGAGTGAACACTGCGCAGTGCGTCAAGAACTGTTCGCTGGGCCTCCAGTTCCCACTCGGTGCGGAGGCGTGCTGCAGTCTCCTGCTTGAGAAGTCGCACATCAGCGTCGTTCTGAAGAGAACCCAGGGCGAGGTCTTCGTCAGAGCAGGTCGGCGATTTCGTCCTCGACAGAGGCGGCGGTCTTCTGCTGGTGCGCGAAGCGCTCGGCGAGCTCGCGCTGATCGCGGTTATGGCGTGACTGGAATTCGAGAAGGTCGCGCACGCGAATGCGTCGGTCGCGGCCCACTCGATGGAAGAGGATCTCCCCGCGGTCCAGCAGTTTGTAGAGGTGGGAGCGGCTCATCCCGAGTCGCTCGGCCGCCTGGTTCGGGGTGAGCGTGGAATCAGCGTCAATTGTGATGACTTCATCGCCGTCACGCACCCGGCGGGTCAGGTCGAGGAGAAGGTCGCGCAGTTCAGGGCCAGCGTCGGATCGCGCGAAATCTTCGAGGGCGTCGAGTTGGTCGACGGGAACGTTCTCGGTCGCGAGAGCATGCATTAGAGGTCACTCCTGCTCGCCGCTGACAAGGCGGAATTTCGTTGAATGCAGATGTTGCACGTGTCGTACATGTCGCAGATGACGCAAGCGTACGGCAGGCGAGCGCCCATGCCAAGACCATCCGTCGCTCGTGAGGGGGCGGGTGCGTGGATCACTGGGAGCCGGCCGCGGCCCTAACACCCCGCGCCTCACGCCCCCCGCAACTCCGCCAAGCGCAGCGCCAGCCGCAGCTCCAGCGCGCGGTCGCCGCGGCGCCAGCCGGTGCCCAGTACGGAATCGAGCCGGTCGAGCCGCTGGTACACCGTGTTGACGTGCACGAACAGTCGCTCGGCGGTGGCGGAGGGGCTGCCGTCGGCGCCGAACCACGCCTCGAGGGTGTCGAGTAGCGCGGTGCCGCGGGTGCGGTCGAAGTCGCGCACCGGGCCGAGGTTGCGCTCGATGAACTGCGTGACGAACTCGCGGTCGACCTCACTGAACAGCAGCGCGTAGCCATCGGGGGAGTACGACGACGACAACGGCCGCCACCGCCGCCCCCGCACGCAGTCGCTCGCTCCCGCCGAACCGGCCGGGCGGTCAGCTGAGCTGCGCCAACAGCTCCTTCCACACCGGCCGCCAGTAGGCGATCGCCTCGGCCGAGTCGAGCTTGGTGTGCGCCAGCCCCACGCTGGCCTTGCCGCCGGCCTTGTCGCTGAAGTTGACCGCCACGCGCGTGCCGTCGGCCAGCGGGACGCGCCAGTAGCGCCACTTTTCCGACCGCGTCACCGACGCCTCGCCGTCCACCGGGATCCCGCCGAACTCTTCGCGCCCGGCGACGAGCTCGGTCCACGCCTGCAGTGCAGAGTCCTTGTCTCCGGCGACGGTCCGCGAGGTGGAGAGCTGGAAGTCGCCGTCGCAGGACTGCCCCGGAACGCGCAGGCCGGCGTGCTGTTCGTAGGCGATGGCCGTGCCCTGCGCCCACCACTCGGCCCGTTCCACCGACCCGGGCATGTGCTCGAGCGTCAGCTGGGCGATCGCGGTGTGGTTCTTCTCCCGCGCCCCGGCTTGCTCGAGCAGTTCGACCCACTCGTCCCACGGGCGGCCGGTGGCGGAGGCGATGGCGGCGGTGTTGGACGGCTTGACCATGCGCTCATCGTGCCGCACCACCGGGCCCGCGGTCGTCGATTGCCGTCGCCACCCACTGCCACGCCGCCAGCCGCGACCGACAACCGCGCTGACCTGGGGTGCCCTGCAGACCCCGTTCAGGGCACCCCAGGTCAGCGGCCCGGCCGGGCGAATCGCCGGTTGGACCCCACCGCCGCGGCAACCGGACGATCATCGAGGGCACGCGTAGGAGGGAGGGGAGCGGCATGGACATCGAAGGAGCCGACGAGCCCGGACGGGCCACCGAACACCACGAGGCCTCTGAACGCAACGAGACCGAAGCGCAGCGCATCGACCGCAACTGGATCGAGCTGCTGCAGGAGTTGCGCATCGTCCAGACCGGCGGCCAGGTGCTCACCGGCTTCTTGCTGGTGTTGCCGTTCCAGGATCGTTTCGCTGAGATCGGCGACGGCGCTCGCGCCCTCTACCTGGCGGTGCTCTCGCTGACGCTGGCGTCGACGGTGCTCCTGCTGGCGCCGGTGATGATCCACCGCGCGGTGTTCCGCTCCCACCGCAAGGATCGGGTGCTGCGGCTGTCGGCGAGGCTGGCCCGTACCGGGTTGGCGATCCTGGCCATCGCGCTGGTGGGTCTGGTGGCGCTGGTGTTCCCGTTGGTTCTGGGCACCGCGTGGGGCCTCGTCGCGGCGGCCGTGATGGCCGCGTTCGTCGCGGTCATGTTGTTCGCGGTCCCGGTCCGTGTCGGCCGTCATGCCGCGACGAATCCGTACGTCTCTGACTGACCGCCGAGCCGGACCGCGGCACACGACGCCCCCTGAACACTGCCCTGACCTGCGGTGCCGTGAAGGGCCCGTGCAGGGCGCCGCAGGTCAGCGACTTGTGGGTGACTACTCGTCCGCGAGAGCGGTCCTGGTTCGGGGCTGTGGGTGCGTCGCCGGAGAGTACGACGACGAGGTCAGCTCCGGCCGCCGTTCGCCGCCACCCGGTGTGCGGAACCGGCGGACGGGCTCGGCCCCGACCACGATCCTTCCGTGGCCGGGGCAGCTTTCCGTGCGGGGCTCCTACGCTTCGGTTGTCTCGACCGCGCTCGTCAGCTCGGTGCCGGTGTCGGTACTCGCGCCGGGGGCCTGCTCGGTGGCGGTGGCGGCCGTCGGGCTGGTCGTCACGGCGACAGTGGTCAGCGACGGTAGGTCGAAGATCCACCCGGCGGTGCCGTCGGGCCGGAGCATGGCCTGGTCGGCGGAGTCGTCGAGCTGGAAGGCGATGACGATCTCGTAGTCCCGTCCCGGTGACAGGGAAGTGGTCGTCGAACGCGCGGCTCGCTCGCAGTCCGAGCTGATCCGTGAGGCCTCGCGGGTAGACCCGCCGGGGCGAACCTCGGCGAAGTCGTCCGGGGCGACGGACGCCCACCGGTCCGGGCCCGCCTCGGCGGAGGTGGTGATGCTCAGCGTGAGCTCGACTCCGCAGCCGGGCGTCCGCACGATGTCGTCGACCTTCGCGGTGCCCAGTTCGACGCCGTCGCGGTTCACGACTGCGAATTCTCGCCCGACGCGCACTGACTCAGGCTCCTGGGGGCCGGTGGGGGCGGTGAGGGCTGTAGTCGGCTCGCTGGTTGTGGGCGCAGCGTTCTCTGTCGGGACTGCGGTCTCCGCGCCGGCGGACTCGCCTGACTCGGCTCGGGGATCAAGATCCGCGGTCTCGGCGTCGAGCGGACCCGGGGATTCGGCGGATGTGGTCGCACTCGTAGTGGCACCGGTGGCCGAGTCGTTCGCGGCGTCGTCGAGTGACGGGAGGGAGTTCCCGTCGTCAGGGCCTTCGGGCGCATCCTCGTCGACGATATCGATGATCGGCTCGAGCGCAGTGAGTGCCTGAGCGGTGCGGAAGGACGCAACTGACGGTGCCAAAGACTGGAAGTTCGTGGCGGTCGGTTGTGCAAGGTTCTCTTCAATCCCCCGCGAGACACCACACTCGGCGTTGGCCAGGATGAGGTGGAGAGTCCAGGGATCACCCGTAGCACCATCTGCGGTCACGTGGAGTCTGAGCTCAGCTCTGGCGTACCCGAGTCCGCTCACTTCAGTGCGTTGTAGGCGGGCGGTGTAAGTGACGCTCCCGTACGTCCGTTGCTTTCGCGTCTCGCTGTTCCGACCCGGCATTGGCACTTCTACAAGGCTGTTCCCGCGTCCGAGATACACGGACTCATATACGGAACCGTTCTTTGTAAACCCTGTCACTCCCGGCTTTCCCGGCGTACATGCTGCCGTTGCGATGGAAGGCCTGGCGTCGTCCGCGGTGGCGTAGCGAACGAGTGGTAGGCCCAGACTCGACACTTCCAGTTTGGACGACTGCGCCTGGGCGAAGGCGGTGGCTGTCGACTGCGGGTCTTCGGAACAGATCAAACCGGTCGTTGTGGAACGCGCACAGACGGTTCCGGCGACCGATGCGGGAATGCTGAGGAGCGCGCCCCGGACACTACGTGTGGTCGGGCCGGTAGAGAGCCCGAGCTCCGCACTATCGGACTTGCCGAGCGCCTCGACCTTGCGAAGGTTTTCCTGGTCAGCGATCCGGTAGGTCATGCTCCCGTACGCCGCAGTCGCGCGAGCACTGTTTCTGCCGACGTCCTTGTGGGTCGTAAATGACGACGTTCCGGTTACGGTGTCCTGCCAGCTGGCCTCTGTCGGACGCACGGAGCCGACGACCAGGGCAACGCTGGCGACGAGGAGGAACACTCCGGCGATCGTTAAGGAGGTCCGCAGTTGCGGGTGAAACTTACGCATCTGCGTTCGTCCTCTCGACCTCGTCATCACTCTCGTCCCTCGGCCAGAAGGCCCACAGCACGCCCAGCGCGGCGAGCAAGGTGATCCCGCCCAGAACAAACGGGTTGCTGAACCAGACGATGACGTTCGCCAACTCGGGCACCGACCACAGCACCTTGCGCACCGTCTCTACCCGGTACATGCCAGGGTCGACGTCGGGGTTGGCATCACCCTTCATCTGCACGAGCGCCTCGCCCGGCGTCTGGGGAAACACCTCGACCACCCGGTGGGTGACCGGGAGCTGGCCCTCTCCGCGATCGACGGTGATGACGTCGCCCACCCGGATCTCGTCGGCGGAGATCTCCTTGACCACAGCCACTGACCCGGTGGGGATCGTCGGGGACATCGACCCGGTCTTGAACATGATCAGGGAGATGTTCATCGTGATCGCGAGGATCACCAGCACCACGCAGAGGACGCCGCCGGCGGCCAGGACATTGCCGATGCCTGCCCCGATGTACGACCACACCGACCGGCCTCGCGGGGCCCGGTGCGAAGTGGCAACGGCGGGGGCCTCAGACGGCGTCGGCGCGGTCGGCGTGCTCATGCGGTCTCCTAACCGGAACGTGAACAAGAGTGTTCAGTCATTGCGGTGGTGGGCTCGATGCGCCCACCACGGCAATGCGAGTGGATCAGACGGGATCCTGGGAGGTCGCGGCGAACTGCCACTGGATCTTCTCGGAAGTCACATTCGCGACATCGAGGGTGGCTCCGGCGTCAAGGGTCGCGGAGAAGCAGAGCCAGCGGTAACCGCCCGCCTCGACGTCGGTTGTCAGCACGGGATCGGTCATCGCTGCGCCGATGGCCGTCGCTGTGCCGAAGGTGGCGGTTGCATCGCATGTGGGCGCAGTGAGCGCGGTGCCGGCGTCGGCGACGGCCACCTTGACGAGGTTCGCGAGCTTGCCGGCGTCGGAGGTCGTGCGGGTCAGCGTGATGTCCGCGCCGAGGTTCTCCTTGGTCTCGCGGAGGCCGACCAGCTGATAGACGGGCACGCCCGGGATGAGGGCATTGGCGTTCTGGGTGAAGGTCATGGGGCCCGCGTCATCAGCGGTCACGAACTCATCCCAGCCTTCCTCGGTGCCGGTGAAGTTGCCCTGGATGTTGAAGTCGCTGCCCGCGGTACCAAAGGTGCCCGCGCCCCACACGGTGTCCGACCACGCGGCCAGGGTGACGGCGGCGCCGACGCCCAGCACGAGACCGGACGCCATGATGGCGCGGGCCTTCTTGCGGCGGTTCTGGTTCTTGGCGGCGGGCTGGGGGGTCTGGGGCGCAGTGCTCATGGCGAGCCTTTCTGAGAGAGCGACTGGGGCACCAACTCAACTTGTTGATGCATCTCATTTAGTGTTGCTTATCTACCGTCGGGTAGCAACCGTTGCGTGGGGAAGTGTTCAGAAAGTCACATTCCGCCAGAACCTGGGACAACCGTTGATTTGCACCGCATCTGAGGCGGCCCTCGGCTTTCGCGGGGGTGAACAGACCGGTCTGGACGATCGTCCTGATTGACGGATCTGGAGCGCGCGGAAGGAGCGCGACGGAGCGGTAGCGCTACCCGCCCTTAGGTAGGGCTCAGCGGGAGCCCCCGTCAGTACCGGACGGCCGGTGAGAGCCGCCGTAGGGTGCGCACCGGTGCCTACAGATCCCCGGGCAGCTTGTCGCGGCGGATGTCGCGCCAGGAGGACTGGCGCATGTGGCCGTCGTCTGTGAAGCCCTGGTGGCGGACCTCCACGACGAGCTTGGGCAGGACCCAGTTGGCGTCGCGGCGGGCGTCGGCGGGCAGTTGCTCGACGAACGGGCTGGTCTTGCGCTTGAGCGGCTCGAGCTCCTCGAGCAGCGCGCGGGCCTGCTTGTCGGTGAAGCCGGTGCCCACGCGGCCGATGTAGGTCAGACCCTTCTCGGCGGGAAGGCCCAGCAGCAGCGAGCCGAGGGAGCCGGAGCGTCCGCCCTTGCCCGGCTTCCAGCCGCCCACGACGGCCTCTGTGGTGGTGAGCAGCTTCTCCTTGAGCCACGCCTTGGACCGTCGGCCCGACTCGTACCGGGAGTTCCGGCGTTTGGCGACGATGCCCTCCCAGCCGAACTCCTCCGCCTCGGCCAGGGCGCGGTCACCGGGGCCGTCGAGCACGGCGGGAACGTGCACCCGGTCCACGCCCTCCAGCGCCGGGGTGAGCAGCTCCAGCACTTCGCGACGACGCTCCCATGCCTGCGACTGCAGATCCACGCCGTCGACCTGCAGCACGTCAAAGACGAACAGCTCGACCGGCGGCAGCGAGGAATCGCCGCCCTCGGCGGCTGCCTGCTTGGCGAGCGAGGCGAAGTCCGGGACGCCGTCGGAGCCCAGCACCACGAGCTCGGCGTCGATCACCGCCGGCCGCTCCAGGGCGTCGGCCAGCCCGGGGAACCCGTCGGAGAGCCAGTCCATGGAGTTGCCGTTGCGGCTGACCAGGCGTGCCTGCCCGCCGGCCCCGCTGGTCGCCACCGTCACCCGGTAGCCGTCCCACTTGCCCTCAAAGGCCCATTTGTCCTCCGGCAGCGCTGTGACCTCGGCGGCGGTGGGGATCATCGGCAGCGGGGGAGTGTCGGGACGGCCGCCGGAGTCGGTGCCCGAGTTCGAGCCGGAGTCGGAGGCCTTGGCCGACCCGCCGGAACGCTTCGCCCCGGAGCTCTTCGCCCCAGAGCGCTTCGCGCCGGACCCCTTCGCCCGCTTGTCGCCCTCCGGGTACCGCGACTTCGGGTTGTCGCGCCCGCCGTAGAAGGAGTCCGGCGACTGGTCCTTCATGTATTGCACGATCCACTGGTTCTTCTCCGCGCTGGTGCGCACGAGCACGTAGCGGCCGGAGACCTTGTCGCCGTGCAGCCACACGATGATCTCGTCGGAGCGCCACTTCTCGCACTCGTACCAGCCCTGATCCCAGATGGTCATGTGGCCGGCGCCGTATTCGCCCTTGGGGATGGTGCCCTCGAACGTCTCGTAACCGAGCGGGTGGTCCTCGGTGCTGACGGCCAGCCGCCGGTCCTTGGGCTCGGTCGGCAGGTTCTTGGGCACGGCCCACGACGTCAGTACCCCGTGGTGCTCGAGCCGCAGGTCGAAGTGCAGGCGCCGGGCATGATGCTCCTGGATCACGAAAATCGGCCCGTCGACGTCGTCGCGATCGGTCTCGACCTCACCGTCGAACGGCTCCGGCGTCTTCCGGCGATCCCGCTTGCGCCGGTACTCGGCCAGGCTGGTGACCACCGCGTCCTCGCTGGTGGGCTCGGCGTCGCAGCCCTCCACTTCTGTGGAGTGAGCGGCATCGGAGCCGTCGGTGGAGGCTGTGGCGGCGGGCTCGGGGTCCTCGTCATCGGACGACGACGAGCTCTTCTTGCCGCTTCCCGATTTCTTCGCCCGCGATGCCGAACCGGTGGAGGAGGTCGACTTCTTCTTGGTGGCCTTCTTCTGGGCTGTGCCTTCGAGCCCGTCGAGGAAGTCGCCGTCGGAGTCCAGGCGCTTGAGCACCTCGTCCCAGTGCAGGTGAGCGAGCCCGCCGTCGCCGAGCTCCTCCCACGAGCGCGGGGCGGCGACCCACGGTTCGGCCCGCCCGCGCAAGGAGTAGGGGGCGACGGTGGTCTTGGCGCCGCTGTTCTGGCTCCAGTCGACGAACACCTTGCCCTCGCGGATGGAGCGCTTCATGGTGGCAGTGACCAGGTCGGGGGTCTGCTTGGCGAGCGACTGCGCGATCTGCTTGGCGACCTTGGAGGCGCTGGCGGCGGTGACGGCTTTGTCCAGGCGGGCGTAGAGGTGGATCCCCTTGGACCCGGAGGTCACCGGGAAGGAGTCGAGTCCCGCCTCGGACAGCAGGTCGCGGACGCGGAGGGCCACTTTCGCCGTCGTATCCAGATCCACGTCCTGGCCCGGATCGAGGTCGATCACGATCCGGCGCGTCCGGCCCGGCTCGTCGTTCTCCAGGGTCCACTGCGGCACGTGTAGCTCGAGCGCGGCCTGCTGCGCGAACCACGCGAGCGTGGCGGGGGAGTCCAGCACCGGGTAGCGGACGGTTCGCGAGGAGTGCTCGATCGCCACCCGCGGCACCCAGTCGGGCGCGTGGGAAGGGAGGTTCTTCTCGAAGAAGGACTTGTCCTCGGTGCCGTCGGGCCAGCGCTTGCGCGTCACCGGCCGCCGGCCCGCATACGTCAGCAGCAGCGGCGCGGCGGCCAGGTAGTACTCCAGCACATCGGCCTTGGTGGTGCCGGTGGCCTCGTAGAGCACCTTGTCGGCGTGAGTGAACCGGATGGTCCGCCCGTCGACCTCGACCGACTCTTCAGTCCCCTTACTCGCCATGGGTCCACTCTGGCACTTGGGTCGGACATCGGCGACCGGCTGCGATGCGGTTCCCGGCGTGCGAGGAAGTTCAATAGTGTCCTGCGGACGAGGCAGGCCTGGAGCTGAGTGAGGTCAGTGGCGTGCAAGCAGTTCGGCGAACATCGCCTCGTCGGCGTCCTGGAAGTAGTGCCCGTGAGTTTGCTCCACGGTCTCGATGCTGTCGGCGCCAACTAAGACGACCTCAAACTCCACGACGTCGGTGTCGTTGCGGTACTCCGCCTCCGCCGCCTCGTAAGTGGCGGCAGCGAGTGTCGTGTCCTCGAACGCTTCCTGCCGGGCCGCACATAGTCGGTGACTAGGCCGAACTGATCGTCCGGTTCCGAGCCTTCAGGGGTGGCATAGTTGACCGCAGCCAGACGGTCTGTCTATATTCATTCCCGTAGCTCCCCGCCGTCCTCCGGGCCTGGCGGGGCTTTTTTATTTCGTGAGGTTCCAGTGCCCAGCGTTCACTTCTTCATCGACTACCAGAACCTCCACCTCTCAGTGCGCGAGGCGTTTAACCCCCCGCAGGGCACCCCACCCGACACCTACCTCATCCATCCCGCCCGGTTCGCCGAAGAAGTGATGAAGGTGCGACGCGAGGTGCTTCCGGGGTTACGAACCAACGCGTGGCCAGCGGCGGCCGAAGAAGAGTTGACCGAGATTCACGTATATCGCGGTCAGCCGGATTCAACTCGACAGAAGATGCCCGCCTCGAAGAACAAGGCGCAAGCTGCCGAATGGACTAGAGATCGACGCGTCACGGTTCATAGCCGCGCCCTGCGGTACCCCCGTGACTGGCCGGAAGAGCGAGCCCGAGAGAAGGGCGTTGATGTCATGCTCGCTTGTCACTTTGTCAGGCACGCGATCGAGAAGCGGGCGGATACGCTCATCCTCGCGTCGAGAGATACGGACCTTTTGCCGGCCTTGGAGATGGCGCGTGAGCTCGGCGTCCGAGTGGAAACCGCGATGTGGAAGGACGCGAGCAGGCTGAGGCTTAAGGGCGATCCCCTCTGGTCCACCCTGCTGGACATTCGGGGCTATCTGGCGTCTAAGGACACGCGCCAGTATTAGCCGACAGTCGGCCAGCATCGACCGCGGCGAGCTGATGCCGGTGGGGTCGGACAGCCGGGGGATGCTGGGCGTATGCACTTCGAGCCCCGCCCGCCCTGACCGTCCACCGCCCGCCTATCACCAGCGAGACCGTCTGCGCGGCCGGCGGCTGCACCGCCCACGCCGCGGGGACCGGGCCGCCGATAGAGCACGCCCTCGCCCCACCCGGCCACCAGTTCGGTGTAGTCAACGGCCTGCGCCCCTACTGCGCCGACCACGGCCGGCACAGTGACGGCTTCAGCCCGAGCGCCGCCCACCGACCCGACTTCCCGTATCCACCACCGTCGTCAAATTCGGGCGGTTAACATGTGGGAACGTTTATGGAAGCAGGTGGGCAGCACCTCACGGCGTACCCCGGGTGCGGGCACTCGCAGAACTCGACGAAGCCTCGGTGCGGGCACCGCGAGTTCGACGAGATGTTCAACGACTTCGTGCCCTGCCGCTGCCGATCCGAGTGGCACCGTGCGCCGGTGCCGGCCGTCACGGTCGAACCGCTACAGGGCCTCCTTAACGACGAAGTTGTCCCACATCGCCGACGCGGCCGAGGTAAGCGTGCCGACCTTCGTCCACGCCGCCGACGCGGCGGCGTCCTCCGGTGACATGGTGTGGGTCAGGCACTCGATCCCGTCCACCCACACCTTGATGACCTGGCCCTTGACGCGGACCCGCAGCACGTGGCTGCCCGTGAGCGTCGACATCGACGGCACGGTGGTGGAATTGGCGCTGGTCGCGATGCTGCTCGCGCTGCCAACCAGCCGGTACAGGCGCATCTCCAGCCCACTCTGGAGGAAGATGCCCCACCGGTCGGTGGTCGGGGCCAGCACCCGGAAGATCACACCAGCCGCGCCGCCGGGGACGTAGTTCACGTCGACGGTGATGTCCACATCGGACTGCCCGGCCTCAATGATCGCCGTGCGTCCCGAGCCGGTGCCGGGTGTCATCTTGTTCCCGGCGACGGTGACCGCCGCCTGAGAGACGGTCCATGCCTGTCCGGTCTGGGCCACAGAGCCGTTCAGGTCACCGTCGGGTCGGTTGAAGTCGTCCGAGACCAGCACCTGCGGCTCCGGCGGGGGCGGGATCGGGGTGACGGTCAGCGACGGCAGGGCCGACTTGAGCACGGCTGCCATCGTCTCGGCTTAGAAGACGTTGCCTGCCGGGGTGAGGTGGACCTGGTCCGGGTCGACGATGTCGAACGGGTCCTGGTTGGGGATGCCGATGGCGCGGAACTGCCCGACAGGTCGACCACCGAGACGTTCGGTCGGGACGCGGCCATGCTGCGCATCGCCGACGGGTAGTCCCCCCACGGGTAGCTGAGGGGCCGGTCGAACCGTTCGCGCACGTGCACGTACACATTGCCGACCGGCAGGGCGCAGGCGGCGTCGATGGCGGCGATGTTCGCGGCGATATTGGCTGCCGCGTTCGCCGGAGTGCCACCTCTCGTCGCGTCGTTTTCGCTGGCCAGGTGGAAGATCAGCGCCGGTTTCCACAGCGGCAGATGCGAGGTGATGTAGGCGGGGTCGATGTAGTTGTGCGTCTCGGTGCCCGACCGGCCCATGTTGACGAAGATCAGGCCGGGTGGGGCGTTCTGGATGGTGGTCGTGGCCGTGGTCCACGACCACCCGGCGGTCGGGGTGTCGGTGAACATCGCCGCCAGGATGTTGATCCACCGCTTGTCCGCGTCCACGGCCGCGTTCTGGGTGTTCGACGAGCCGAAGAACACGACCGGCATGACCGGCTGGGGCCTCATCGCCAGCCGTGCCCGGATCGGCGGGTAGGCGTCGGTGTCGACCTGCCCCGCCTCCGACTTGAGGGCGTAAGTGGCGTTATGGGCGGTCGGCAGCCAGGGCCACCGCCGCGCCCCGCCCGGGTCGCCCCGCCTCACCGCACGTAAGTCACCGCCTGAAATCAATCACCAACCGCCCCCGCGTCCCGCCGGCCTCGAGCCGCTCGTGGGCCCGCCACGCGTCCTCGGGCGCGTAGCTGTCCGCAACACGGAGGGTGACCACGCCGTCTTCCGCCAACCGCCGCAACTCGTCGAGCCTGTCCTGCTCCTCGGCCATATCCGCAACGCTCACGGCGTGGACCTTGAGGTCGCGGCTGCCGTCGCCCTGATACCACCGCACCGTCGCGACTCCGCCGCCGGTCTTGACCGCGGGGAGCACGACGGCGTCCTGCACGGCTCCGTCGAAGAGTCCGTCGACGCCGTCGGGGTAGCGCTTGAGGATGCGGTCGGCGACGCCGTCTCCTCGCCGCACGATCTGATCGGCGCCGAGCGACCGGACCAGTTCCTCGTCGGCTTCGGACGCATCGGCCACCACAACCAGCCCGGCATGCTTGGCCAGCTGCACGACGTAGCCACCGGTCGATCCGGCCGCGCCGGTGACCGCAAGCACCTCACCGGGCTTCAACCCCAGCAGGTCGAGAGCGCGCCGGGCGGTGAGGCCGTTCATCGGAAGCGTCGATGCGGCGATGTCGTCGGCATCGCGGGGTGCGGCGGTGATCGACCGGGCGGGCAGGACGATGTCCTCGCGGTACGCACCGTGGTCGTCGCGGGGGACCACGATGCCCATGACCCGGTCTCCGACCGCAAGCGAGGTGTCGGCGTCCTCGCCGATCTCGATGAGCGTTCCGGCGATGTCCATGCCGGGGACGTCCGCGGCTCCGCGCGGTGTTCCGGTCTTCGAGCGAGAACCGTTGCGCGTGTAGGTGTCGGTGGGGTTGATGGTGGCGGCCGTGACGCGGACGCGAACGTCGGTCGGCCCGAGTTCCTGGGCGGGGACGTCGACGACCTGCAGGGCGTCGGGGCCACCGTAGGTCGTCACTCCGACGGCGCGGACGGAGGCGGTCGAGACGGTCATTGTTCCTCTTTCCCGCGGGCCCCGTGAGTCCGGACGGCTCCGCTGGATTGGTGGTACGAGTGACTGCTTCCCCGCCGAGTAACCACGTGCCCGTGTTGAACATTCCGGCCGGGCCCCCCAGCCCTCGCCCCAGGAGGGTGAGAGCCCCGAGGGTGACGACGACGACGGCAACCCGTGGTCCCGACCGTCGCCGACGCCCGCGTGGCCGTCCCGCCGGTCAGGCGTGGCTACTGATCAGCTCGTCCATCGACTCCCCGGACTGCTTCGACCACAGGCTGAATGCCGCGCTGGTCATGGCCGCGGCCGCGTAGAGGGCGGAGGCCAGTCCGTGCTCGCCGATCGCGGTGCGCATGCCGGAGGTTGCGTCGCAGTCGAGCAGGACCGCGTCGCACAGGCCGGCCATGCCGTCCGGGGCGTCAGGAAGCCGTGCGCTGTCGCGGACCGTGGCGATGACGGCGGCGGGCAGCTCCGGTGCCACCGACTGGGCGAGCTGGGCGAAGCGGGAGGCCACGGTCAGGGCGTCGGGGATCGGCGGGGGAGAGGCATCGGCGGTCAGCTCCAGGGCTTCGAGGAGCTCGCCGGCGGCAGAGGTGTCGCCCCGTTCGTGGGCGTAGAGAACGGCCCGGACCTGCTCGACGGCGGCCTTGTGGCGCTGCTGTGCGCGTTCCATTCCGGCCTGGAGGTCAGCGACGGTCGCGGTCTGCACGTCGACGCCCTCTCGGACCAGGAGCGGGGCGAATCGTTCGTACTGTGCGCGCTGTTCCGGGGATGCCATGGCCCCATTGTGTCCCCTCGGCGCGAACAGGCCCGCGGCGCATCGGCCGTCACGGCGAGGCCGGCCCACCGTTCAGAGGACCCCGGCCAACCCCCCGATCCCTCGCCCGAGCAACGTCACCGCCCCGAGGGTGACGACGACGACGGCAACCCGTCGCCCCACCGTCGCGGACACTCGCGTGGCCACCACGCCGCCCAGGAGAATGCCGATCGGAACCATCGCCACGACGAGCCCGATCACGCCGATCGGCGGCAATCCGGAGATCGGCGCGGCACCGAGGCCGACCTTGGTGATGACGGAGGTCGCGCCCATGGTGAAGAAGATCGGCTGCAGGGTGGCGGCGAAGGACCGCTGGTTCCATCCCGTCGCCTGGGCGTAGACGAGCATTGCGGGCGCGGCCACACCCACCGCGGTGTTGAGGAACCCTCCGGCCGTCCCGGCGACTGCGGCCGGCCACCGACCGCCCACCTGCGGGATGCGCACGAGCGCGGTGAAGACGAGGGTGCCCAGCAGAGCAGCACCGATCACCACCTCGAGCCAGCTGCGGTCGGCAGCGCCCACGAGGAGCGCGCCGGGCACGGACCCCACGACGATCAGCGGTGCCAGGTGGAGATAGCGGCGCCAGTCGATGTCGCGCCACAGCGTGATCGCGATGAGGGCCGCGGAGACGGTGGTCGTGATGTTGGTGAGAAGCACGCCGGCGACGGGCCCCAGCAGTAGCGCCAACGTCGGAGAGACCACGAGCCCGACCCCCATCCCGCTGACCCGCTGCAGGACCGTCCCGAGGATCACGGACGCCGCCGCGACCAGCAGGAGGAGGGGACCGACGTCGGCGGGCATGCACCACAGCATTCCAGGTGCGCCTGCCTGCGACCGGCGGCGCCACACGCCCCGATATCGCATACTCCCTATATGCGATCCATCTGGAAGGGCGAGGTCTCGTTCGGTCTGGTCAACGTGCCGGTCAAGGTGTACGCGGCGACGGAGGACCACGACCTGCACGCGCGGCAGGTGGACAAGAAGGACGGCGTCCGGATCCGCTACAAGAAGGTGCGGGACGACAACGGCGAGGAGGTCGAGTTCTCCGACATCGCCAAGGCGTATGAGTCCGAAGAGGGCGAGATGGTCATCCTCACCAAGGAGGATCTCGCGAGCCTGCCGGTGGAGCAGAACCACGAGATCGAGGTGACGGAATTCGTCCCGGCGGACCAGGTGGATCCGGTGGCGTTCGACAACGCGTACTTCCTGGAGCCGGCGTCGCGGTCCAACCGGGCGTACGTGCTGATGCGGGAGGCCCTGCAGCAGACGGACCGCCTCGCCATCTGCACGTTCACGCTGCGCAATCGCACCCGCCTCTGCGCACTCAGGGTGTACAAGGACGTGCTGATGCTGCAGACGCTGCTGTGGCCCGACGAGATCCGCCCGGCGATCCTCGAGGGGCTGGACGAGGAGGCCAAGGTCCGGCCGCAGGAGGTCAAGATGGCGGCGTCGCTCATCGAGACCATGGCGGCGGATTTCGAGCCGGAGAAGTACGAGGACGACTACCAGAATCAGCTCAAGGAGTTGATTGAGGCCAAGGCGGCCGGCGGCGAGGCGTTCACGGTGGAGGAGAAGGACACCTCGGGCGACGATGACGGCGACGACGAGGTGGCCGATCTGCTCGCGGCCCTACGCGCGAGCGTGAAGGACCGGGGCGGTAAGGCGGACGACGCCGACGACCAGGACGACGAGGACGACGACGAGGACGACGACGAGGACGACGACGAGGACTCCGGCTCCGCCAAGAAGACCGCCAGCAAGAAGAGCGGGAGTAGCTCGGCAAAGAAGACCCCGGCCAAGAAGACTGCGGCGAAGAAGGCGCCGGCCAAAAAGGCCGCGGCCAAGAAGTCGACTGCCAAGAAGTCGACGTCCTCCAAGTCGGACTCCGCCAGCTCCGGCTCGGGCGCCGCTAAGAAGTCGACAGCCTCAAAGTCCACGGCCAAGAAGGCGCCGGCGAAGAAGTCGACGGCCCGCAAGACGCCGGCCAAGAAGTCCGCCTGAATCCCTGACCGCGCCCGCCGAGTGGTCACTTTCGTTCAAACGACGACAACTACGTCCACGGTCTCAGGCATGGGCCGGCGACTCTGCGTCCGTGAAGTCGGCGTCGACAAACAGGTCGAGCATGCCGGTCATGGAGGTGAACGCTCCTACCAGGCTGCCGGTGAGGCTACTGACGTCGGTGCCTTGGCCGCGCAAAAGGTTGAGAATCTGCATCGAATAGGCGAAGTGACCCTGCTTGAGACTGAAACAGTGATCGAGGCTGTTGAGGTAGACCCCCGCGACGAACATGCCCTCATCGGGTTCATCGCAGGGAAAAGACAGGTCCTGCAAGTCGTCGTGGATCTTCAGCCAAGAATTGCTCAACTGGTCGCACATTGCGGTCACTTCGTCGCGCCATGCCCTGGATCTGAGTGCCTCGCCCAGGCCGGACAGGGCCCCGAGCATCCCTTGAAACAGTTTGTAGTCATCGTGGCCCATTTGGTAGACCGCCTCGTTATCGAAGCGGAGGGTGTCGGGCCACTCGTCGACGACGAACGCCTCGAGGGCGGGGAAGGCCTCATCGAGGTTCTCCTGCACTATGCGTTCGCCCTCGATCGACATCGTCGCGCCCATAGCTTCGGCTGCGTACTTGTACGCGAGGTAAAGCGTTCCGCGCCTTTGTTTTGCGAAACGGTTGAAAGAAGGCCCGGTCAGGGAAGGTTTCGGGGGCTTAGTCAGATCCTGATCGGGGTTCATACGGTAGAGCATGGCGATGGCGAGCACCCACCCCTCGTCCCACAAACGAGCCGTGAGCGGATAGTGGTTCGTCGGCGCCTTCTTTGCTTCGACCTCACGCAGCTTCATCGCGAAGTCCAACCACGCTCCGATCTCGTCACGACTGAGGTCTATCCCGAACTCGGGCAGGTCCTCGGCCGCCCGGTCGATCCGCTGATCTCGCTTTCGCAGGTCAGCCTGACGGCCCTGCTCCTCGCGGGCGAGTTTGCGGGCGCGCTGCTCTTCGGCGTTCGACACCGTGACCTCTTCTCTTGTGCCGGCGACCGGCGGTTGCGCGGCGCAGAATGCGAGCCCGCGTCGACTGGAGTACCTGAACGAGCCTAAGACGCTCTCCGCGGTCACGGGCGAACTCCAGGCAAGCTCATACCCGCCAAGCTGTTCTAGGACGGCGGTGAAGTCGACCAGCTGGCCATCTGCACGTTCACGCTGCGCAACCGCACTCGCCTCTGCGCCCTGCGGGTGTACAAGGACGTGCTCATGCTGCAGACGCTGTTGTGGCCCGACGAGATCCGCCCGGCGATCCTCGAGGGGTTGGACAAGGAGGCGAAGGTCCGGCCGCAGGAGGTCAAGATGGCGGCGTCGCTCATCGAAACCATGGCCGCGGACTTCGAGCCGGAGAAGTACGAGGACGACTACCAGAATCAGCTCAAGGAGTTGATCGAGGCCAAGGCGGCCGGCGGTGAGGCGTTCACGGTGGAGGAGAAGGACACCTCTAGCGACGATGACGGCGACGACGAGGTGGCCGATCTGCTCGCGGCGCTGCGGGCGAGTGTGAAGGACCGGGGCGGCAAGGCCGACGACGCCGACGACCAGGACAACGACGAGGACGACGACGACGAGGACGCCGGCTCCGCCAAGAAAACCGCCAGCAAGAAGAGCGGAAGCAGCTCGGCAAAGAAGGCCCCGGCCAAGAAGACTGCCGCGAAGAAGGCGCCCGCCAAGAAGGCCGCGGCAAAGAAGTCGACTGCCAAGAAGTCGACGTCCTCCAAGTCGGACTCCGGCGGCTCCGGCTCGGGCACGGCCAAGAAGTCGACAGCCTCAAAGTCCACGGCCAAGAAGGCCCCGGCGAAGAAGTCGACGGCCCGCAAGACACCGGCCAAGAAGTCGGCCTGAGTCGGCCGCGGTCTTTGTGTCGGTCGTGCTCGGCGCCTCCTGGGAAGCAGGCCGAAGCCCGTGCTGTGGCCGTCAGCGGGGAGTAGTCGCCAGCCTCGAGTGAGCTTCCGCGATCGCAGGTCCGACGGATTCCCAAAGCTCTAGTAGGTGCCTGACGCAGTCTCCGGCGTACTCGTCGAGGTCAGTTATCGACTTCTCGGGTGCCAAGGGAGCTCGCCAGATCCACCACCGGTTGGGGTCGAGCGCCATGCCTCGAGAAGTAGCGATTTCGTGGGTGGCTTGTTGCACCTCCTGCCGGCACTTGGCTCCGGCGTCAGGATGACTGCAGATGATCAACTGTGGCCATTCGAACTTCAGCCCTGGGCGAAGCAGGTCGCTCGGGCGCCACTGAAGTTCTAGTGTCGTGCGTGTGAAGTAGTTTTACAGTTGGGTTTGTGAAATCATGGGGCATGGCGAATCGACCTGCCCCGGCATTGATGTTGCGTCCCGGCGATCGCGAGAAGCTTGAGAGAATGACGCGCTCGCAGTCGATGTCGGCAGGCATGGTGCAGCGAGCTCGCATCGTGCTGCTGGCTTCGGAGGGCCGGCGTAATGCGGAGATCGCCGAGTTGGCCGGGGCGTCGCGGCCGAAGGTGAACCTCTGGCGGTCCAGGTACGAGGACAAGGGCATCGGGGGCCTGGCTGATGAGAAGCGTTCTGGTCGGCCGCGCACGATCGATCACGCGGAGATCGTGACGGCGACCTTGATGCCGCCGCCGAAGTCTCTGGGCGTGACCCACTGGTCGTCGCGGCTGCTGGCGTCCCGGTTGAAGGTCTCGGCCTCGACGGTGGTCACGGCGTGGCGTGCCTACGGGATCAAGCCGTGGCGCTCGGAGTCGTTCCGGTTCTCCACCGATCCTGAGCTGGTCGGCAAAGTCACCGACATCTGCGGCCTGTACCTGGCGCCGCCGGAGAACGCG